>NZ_BQXL01000020.1:0-68802 GCF_030159015.1 Acidovorax sp. SUPP3434 | reverse complement strand
CGTGTGGCACTGCTCAACCGCTTCACGCAGTTGGGATGCCCGATCACGGTGCCCGCCGCTGCCGTGGCGTAGCTGCATCTGGGGTAGGGGTTATCTCGGCCTGTTTCGGGTTTGTGCAACAAAGCCATATGTCACTGGAGCGTCATCAGCGCGTCGGGAACACCGAACCCGTCAAGATGCTGGTCCTGACGTTCAACCGGACCTTGTCTGGCTATGTCAGCGCGCTTGCGCAGAGCCAAATCGATCTCGGCCTCAACGTGCAGCTCGAGGTCGCAACTTTCTCCAAATGGGCGATGGAGAAGCTTGGCCGGCCCGCGATTGCCTCGGAGGCCCGCGAGCACTTGGCCGCATTAAGCGCCCGTATTGGCACGTTGGCCAGCGACTACGTGGCGAAAGAAGCGGAATACGCTATGGGTCGGTTCCTGCCGGAAAACCTTGAAGAGTACCTAACTGTTGAGCGTACCGGTCGCGGGGCTCAGCCTAGGGTCGACAGAGCGCTGCGCCGCCGCATACTGGACGAGGTCATCCTCCCCTACCAGCAATGGCTCGCAAGCCGACAGGAACTCGACTGGAACCTTCTTGCGGTTGAGATGGGACGCCAAATTCCATCACTCGGCTACGAGGTTGTTGTGATTGACGAGAGCCAGGATTTCTCCGCGAACCAGTTGCGAGCGATCCGCCATCACTTGGCCCCGGAGCACACGCTGACCTTTGTTATCGACACGGTGCAGAGAATCTACGCACGCGGATTCACCTGGACGGAAGCGGGATTCGATGTTCGAGGTGACCGCTCGTACCGGTTGGTGATGAATCATCGAAATACATCGCAAATTGCGGCGTTTGCATCTGGGATCCTTGACGGTCTCAATGTAGAAGGCGACGGCGCGCTTCCCAACCTGACTGCCGCCCAAACGACAGGCCCCCTGCCAGTCGTGCTGCGCGGTTTTTACCGGGATCAACTTTCCTGGGCGATCGACTTCATCCAGAAAAACATCGATCTTACGCATGAGTCGGTGGCCTTCCTTAAGCCGCAGGCCGGCGGCTGGTTCGATTTCATGAAGCAGCGGCTTCAGGCGGCTAGGATTCCCTTCGTGGACATCACCCGTGAACCAGAGTGGCCAGAGGGACCGGAGAACGTGGCTATTTCGACGTTCCATTCTGCAAAGGGCCTGGAGTTCGACCACGTGTTCATCCTCGGCCTGAGCGACAAGAGCACGCCACACGGCGACGAAGATCGCGATGACCAGTTGTGGGTGCTTCGCCGATTGCTCGCCGTCGCAGTGGCTCGCGCACGCAAGCACGTGGTCATCGGCTACAAGCCCGGGGAAGAGTCCGACTTGATCCAATTCTTCGCCGACGGTACATACAAGCAGGAAGACGTATGACTATCGCCGACGAGGTTCAGCGCCGCGGCATCACCGAGTTACTACACTTCACCACGAACCGTGGGATCGTGGGAATCCTTTTCTCCGGTGCACTTCGCTCGCGACACATTCTTCCCCAAGAGAAGTACCTCGAGCACGTGCTCCACGTCAATTCCGCTACGCGGCCTGAAGCCGCCGAATTCTTCGACAAGAGCCAGAACTGGCTGGACTATGTCAACCTGTCAATTTCAGAGATCAACCGCCGGTTTTTCGAGTTCTCTCTGGGCTGGCACGCAGATGCCGACATCTGGTGGGGCATCCTCGCATTTGACCCAATACTTATGACGCATGATGGCGTTGTATTCACCACCACCAACAACGCGTACGAGCACTGCGTGCGCCGCGACGGTCTCGCTGGTCTAGACTCGCTGTTCGACCCACGTATCCGTCGCAAGCAGACTTGGTCTGTGCAGCGCGGAGCGCGCGTGGATCGCCTGCCGACCTGCGAGCAAGCCGAGACGCTCTACCCGCACCAGGTGAGCACCGCATTCCTGCGTAGGATTTATGTCATGGAGGGCGATCACCACGACCAAGCGAGGGGATGGCTGAGGGAATGCGGGCTGCCGGATGTTCAGGTCAGCATCGATCCGGCAAAATTCATGGGATGCAAGAATTGAACACATTGCTGGAGCGGACAGATCGACGAGCGCAGGATCGCGAACGCATGGTTGTGCGATCTGCGCTGTGGGCAGCCGCTGGCGATGCGCTTGGCTGGATTACCGAGCTATCCCATGGCTCGGAGAACGTCAAAAGGCGGAGCGGAAGCGCTCATGTCTCCAGACCGGTTGAGTGGATGCGAGTGATCGGGGGGCGTACTGGACCAAAAGTCGATTTGCCTGCTGGGACTTATTCGGACGACACACAGCTCAGACTCGCGGTTTCCCGATGCATTCGCGGAGACGGCGCTTTTGACGCCGAAGCCTTTGCGAAGATCGAACTAACCGTCTGGCCAACCTATGCGTTGGGCGGCGGATTGGGCACGAAGGCTGCAGCTTTAAGCCTTTCGCGCCGCAGTACGTCTTGGTTCTCAAATTTTTTTGACTCTGGCTCGCAACAGTACGTCAAAGGTGGCGGCAACGGGGCTGCGATGCGCGTTCAGCCTCACGTCTGGAGCGCCAAAGGCTCTGCGTTGGATCTAGTCCTCTCTGTTTTAAGAGACGCATTGGTCACCCACGGACATCCTCAGGGTTTTTGCGGCGCCGTGTTCCACGCGCTATCTCTGCACGCGACGATGACGGCCGGCGCGATCCCGCCGCCCAACGAGTGGGAAAGCTTTGTTGATACGTTCCCGGAGATCGCAAATATCATCGACAGGGATCCGCAGCTCACATCGTTCTGGCGATCCGCGTGGGAGGAACAGTCGGGCGTCAGCCTGGAGACGGCTTTGGATCATGCACGAGACGAGGCGATGCTCGACCTAAAGAAGGTGCAAAAGGCTGCCAAGTCGATGGAGCCCGGCGAGTACGGATCGGTTTTGGAAGCGCTTGGCTGCACAACGCAAGATTTCAGGGGGGCCGGCCTGAAGACGGCAATCGCGGCCCTGGTGCTCGCCTACATGAATCGAAATGGATCGCCTGACGCAGCACTTGTCCAAGCCGCAAACGAACTGGCTTCAGATACCGACACGATTGCAACCATGGCCGGCGCGCTTCTCGGAGTGCCTGCGGAGAACGAGCCTAATTGGCATGTGCAAGATCGCGAATACATCGTGCAAGAGGCAAAGCGCCTGGCCGATGTTGCTTGCGGCATAGCAAGGGAATCGTTCTCTTATCCTGACTTGGCTCGGTGGACACCCCCTGCCAGTCAACTCGCCTCAATCGGTTGCCTCGGGGATGATTTGGCGATGGTCGGCCTCGGCCTGCTCAAGCCTGTTGGCAAGCAGTATCGCGTTGGAGACTCGCTATGGCAGTGGTGCCGCTTACCTTTCGGCCAGACCGTACTAGCCAAACGCAAGAGCAACTTGGAAGCGATCTCTGTCGATCAACTGCCAGGCGAACCATTTCGCACCGCACGTGCCACCCAGCCGTCGCCATCTGTCAGAGCAAGCCAGCAATCCTTGGGATTTGCCGAAGAGCGCCAGCTCTTAGTTCCTTCCGTACCAAAACAGCATTTGGAGGAATGGTCTCTGGATTCGGCGACGAACGAAGCTATCAAGTCCGATTTTGAAGATGGCATCGTCGGCAGACTTCTAAATCAGTGCATAGAAGAGACCGGGTCCATTGAGCGAGTGATCGCGTTTGCAGCGATATTGGCTAAGGCGAAGCTCGCTCGGCAGCGGAAACGCCGATAGCTGCCTGTTTCCTGGTCACCGAGCAAGAAAAGGCGGCAAGAATCGCCGCTGGTGCTACGCGGCGACAACATGAGTTCACGAGCGCATGTGGCTTCAGACCAAGGCCTTTTTCCGCGCGGTTCGGTACCTCAATGGCGACTGTGGCACTCAACTCTCGAACCGCCGCGACGCGCTCGCAGTCAGCATGCACGGCTCCCGCACACACCGCGCCAGACTTCTCTGCAGCCCCCAGCGATGTCTGCAGCTCCGCTCAGAATGCGCTTTAGCCCCGGAGAGAGCGCGATCAACTTGAACTCGAGTAACGATCATGACGAGCTGACGCCTGGACCTTTTCGAGGACGGCAAAGGCTCAGTGGTTGCCCTGGCCATGCATCGGCGGTGCATCCTGAATCTGTCGCGTACTCGGGCCGGTAGTCTGCGACGCTGGCACAGCCCGTCAAAAGGCTACACGGACAACCCGCTGCCCCAATCAATGAATTCTCTGGGCAGTTCTCGCCTGCTTGCCCGCATCTTCACCCGGACTGTGCTGGAGGTCATCGCGCGCCGTGACTGATGCCGATGAACTCGAATCCTACCTGTGCAAGCTCAAAGTCGGCAGCGAGGAGCAGAAAAACTGTCGGCGCGCGGCCGGACGCAGGGTTCGCCGAACTAAGCCAACAGTACCGCTGCGAGTACGTCTACCAAGCACCAGTAGCATTTGACTTTCGTTCAGCGGTGGCATGCCAACCTCTTCGATGACTGCTCCCGGGTCGACGGCCGTCGGTCCATAGGTGCCGCCCGAAAGACAGCAGTCGCTGCTTAGGAGACGCTCAACATGCGTCTAATATTCAATGGCATCGCCGGAATGAACATAGCTCGCCGCATTTAGGCTACCCACCTCACCGAAAGCGCCCTTCTCCTCACCCCAGCCCGCCCTGGCACACATACTTCGTGTGCAGATAATCCTCCAGCCCGTGCGTCGATCCCTCGCGCCCGTAGCCCGACTCCTTCACACCCCCGAACGGCGCCGCCTCCGCCGCCAGCGCCCCTTCGTTGATGCCCACGATCCCCGACTCCAAAGCCTCCGCCACGCGCCAGATGCGGCGCACGTCCTGGCTGTAGAAGTACGCGGCCAGCCCGAACGGCGTGTCGTTGGCGGCGGCGATCACTTCTTCTTCATTGTCAAAGCGCGTGAGCGGCGCCACCGGCCCGAACGTCTCCTCGCAGGCGCAGGCCATGGTCGCATCGGCGTTCTCCAGCACCGTGGGGGCGTAGTAGGTGGCGCCCAGCTCGGTCAGGCGTTGTCCACCCGTGAGCACCTTCGCGCCCTTGGCCACGGCGTCCTGCACGTGCCGCTCGATCTTCTCCACCGCCCGGGCGTTGATCATCGGCCCGATCTGCGAGGCGGGGTCGCTCGCCGGCCCCACCTTCAAGGCCGCCACGCGGGCGGTGAGCTTTTGCGCGAACTCGGCATGCACCTTGGCGTGCACGAACACCCGGTTGGGGCACACGCAGGTCTGGCCGCCGTTTCTGAACTTGGCGGCCATGAAGCCTTCCACGGCCGCGTCCACGTCAGCATCCTCGAACACGATGAAGGGCGCGTTGCCGCCCAGCTCCAGCGAGAGCTTCTTGAGCGTGTCGGCGCTGCGACGCGCCAGGTGCTTGCCCACGGGTGTGGAGCCGGTGAAGGTGATCTTGCGCACGCGCGCATCGTCGAGCCACACGTCCACCACCTCGGGCGTCTTCTCGCGCGATGCGGTGACGATGTTCAGCACGCCAGGCGGCACGCCGGCCTCGTGGGCCAGCAGCACCAGGGCGAGCGACGTGAGGGGCGTGTCCTCGGCCGGCTTGCAGACCACGGTGCAGCCAGCGGCCAGGGCCGGGGCGATCTTGCGGGCGATCATTGCGGCGGGAAAGTTCCACGGGGTGATGGCGGCGACGACGCCCACGGGCTCCTTCAGGGCGAACATGCGCCGGCCGGGCACGGGCGCGGGGATGACCTCGCCGTTCATGCGCGTGGCCTGTTCGCCGAACCATTCGATGTAGCTGGCGGCGTAGGCCACCTCGCCCTTGCCCTCGGCCAGGGGCTTGCCCTGCTCCAGGGAGATGAGCGCACCCAGGTCGTCCTGGTGGGCCAGCACCGCATCGTTCCAGCGCTTGATGATGGCCACGCGCTGCTTGGCCGGCACCTGGCGCCAGGCGGGGAAGGCGGCATGGGCGGCCTCCAGCGCGGCCCGGGCCTCGGGGGCGCCGGAGTCGGGCACCTCGGTGATCACGGCGCCGGTGGCGGGGTCGGTCACGGGCAGCCGCGCGCCGGGGCCGGGGTGCCAGTGCCCTGCGATGAAGTTGGCGCTGCGGATCAGGTCGGGGCGGGTGAGAGTCAGGGGCATGGGAGGAAAGGAATGGGGTTTGAATGGAATCGGGCTCCAGTGCAAATAACACTAGGGCATCGTGCTACAAATTCAATAGCAAAAGGAATGGCAGGGCCGATGGGCTAGCGCCTGGCGATGCACGCGGCGATGGCCTCGCCCACCTGCGTGGTGTTGGCCGTGCCCCCTAAGTCGGGCGTCTTCGGTCCGGTCCTGATGACCTCTTCGATCGCCGCCACGATGGCATCGTGCGCCTGCCTTCCCGCGCCCTGGCCTTGCGTCAGAAAGTCCAGCATCAGCGCCCCCGACCAGATCATGGCGATCGGGTTGGCGATGTTCTTGCCGTAGATGTCCGGCGCCGAGCCGTGCACGGGCTCGAACAGGCTGGGGAAGGTGCGCTCGGGGTTCAGGTTGGCCGAAGGCGCGAGGCCAATGGTGCCGGTGGTGGCGGGCCCCAGGTCGCTGAGGATGTCGCCGAACAGGTTGGTGGCCGCCACCACGTCGAAGCGCCCGGGCTGGAGCACGAAGCGCGCAGTGAGGATGTCGATGTGCTGCTTGTCCAGCGTCACTTCCGGGTAGCCCTTGGCGATGTCGTCGGCGCGGGCATCCCACCAGGGCATGCTGATGGCGATGCCGTTGCTTTTGGTGGCCAGGGTCACGTGCTTTTTGGCGCGGCTTTGCGCCAGGTCGAAGGCGAACTTCAAGAGGCGGTTGGCGCCGTGGCGCGAGTAGACCGATTCCTGGATGACGATCTCGCGGTCGGTGCCCTCGTACATGATGCCGCCCAGCGACGTGTATTCGCCCTCGGTGTTCTCGCGCACGACGAAGTAGTCGATGTCGCCGGGCTTCCTGCCGGCCAGGGGGCACGGCACGCCTTCGAAGAGGCGCACGGGGCGCAGGTTGATGTACTGGTCGAATTCGCGGCGGAACTTGAGCAGCGAGCCCCACAGGGACACGTGGTCGGGCACGGTGGCGGGCCAGCCGACGGCGCCGAAGAAGATGGCGTCCACGCCGGCGAGTTGGGCCTTCCAGTCGTCGGGCATCATTTTTCCGTGGGCGGCGTAGTAATCGCAGCTGGCCCAGTCGATGGTGCGGCATTCCAGTTCGAAGCCGAAGCGCTCGGCCGCGATCTGGATGGCCCGCAGGCCTTCGGGCATGACTTCCTTGCCGATGCCGTCGCCGGGGATCACGGCGATGCGGAAGATGGGGTGCATGGGGTGTCTCCGGTAGGGATCGCCTGTTTGTCAGGCCGCTGCGGCCAGCACGGCCGGTGCGCCGGCCCTCTCCTCCAGCCAGCCCTGGCGCAGCTCGGGCACCGAGCGCGCCAGCAGTTCGTAATACGGGTGGTGCGGCCCGCGGTCGTAGTCGGCGCGCGCCACCTGCGCCAGTTTGCGGCCGTGCTGCATGACGACGATCTCGTCGCACACGGAGCGCACGGTGTGCAGGTCGTGGCTGATGAAGAGGTACGACACGCCCAGCTCGCGCCGCAGCTCGGCCATCAGGTCGAGCACGGCGGCGCCCACCACGGTGTCGAGGGCGGAGGTCACTTCGTCGCACAAGATCAGGTCGGGGTCGGCCGCGAGCGCGCGGGCCAGGTTGACCCGCTGCTTCTGCCCGCCCGACAGGCCGCCGGGCAGGCGGTCCGCCACGCTGTGCGGCAGCTTGACCAGGTCGAGCAGCTCGCGGATGCGCCGCTGCAGCGCCTCGCCCTTGAGCCCCTTGTAGAACTGCAGCGGCCGGGCCAGGATGCGCTCGATGGTGTGCGATGGGTTGAGCGCCGTGTCGGCCATCTGGAACACGATCTGGATGCGGCGCAGTTCTTCCTTGGTGCGGGCGCCCAGGGTGGTCTTGAGTTCCGAGTTGCCGAACAGCATGGTGCCATGCCAGGGCTGGATGAGCCCGGCGATGGCGCGCGCCAGCGTGGTCTTGCCCGAGCCCGATTCGCCGATGACGCCGATGGCCTGGCCGCGGTAGAGCTTGATGTTGATGTCTTCCAGGATGAGCGAGGCGGGGCGGCCGGTGGCATCCACCGGGCCGTAGCCGGCGGACAGGTCGCGCACATCCAGCAGCAGCTCGCCCTCGCCCCGGCAGTGCTCGGCCACGCGCGGCGTGGGGCGCGCGGCGGCCAGCAGGCACCGGGTGTACTGGTGGGCCGGCGCGGCGAGGATGTGCGCGGTGGTGTCCACCTCCTGCATCCGGCCGTTGCGCAGCACGAGGATGTGGTCGGCCATTTGCGCCACCACGGCGAGGTCGTGGCTCACGTAGACGGCGGTGGCGCGGCGTTCGCGCACCACGCGCCGAAAGGCGAGCAGCACCTCGATCTGCGTGGTCACGTCCAGCGCGGTGGTGGGCTCGTCGAGGATGACGAGGTCGGGGTCGGTGATGAGCGCCATGGCGGCCATCAGCCGCTGCAGCTGCCCGCCCGAGACCTGGTGCGGGTAGCGGTCGCCGATGGTGTCCGGATCGGGCAGCGCGAGTTCGCGGAACAGCTGCACCGCCTTGGCCTCGGCCTCGGCGCGCTTCAGGGTGCCGTGGATGCGGGTGGGCTCGACCACCTGGTCCATGATGGTGCGCGACGGGTTGAACGACGCGGCGGCGCTCTGCGCGATGTAGGCCACGGTGCGCCCGCGCAGCGCGCGCTGGGCGGCGGGCGCCAGGTGCAGCACGTCGACGTCGCCGATGCGCACGCTGCCGCCGGAGATGGTGCAGCCGTGCCGTGCGTAGCCCATCAGCGCGAGCGCCGTGGTGGTCTTGCCGGAGCCGGATTCGCCGATGAGCGCCAGCACCTCGCCGGGCGCGATGGTGAAGCTCAGCGCATCGACCAGCGTCTGGTCGCCCGCGGTGATGCTCAGGTCTTGGACGACAACGGATGCCCCCATGTTCAACGCCCTCCGCGTTCGCGGGCCGCACGGCCCGGCAGGTTGTCGATGACGAGATTGACCGCGATGGTCAGGCTGGCGATGGCCAGCGCCGGTGCGATGACCGAGGCGCCGGCGTCGGGCAGCGCGCCGATGTTCTCGCGCACCAGCGACCCCCAGTCGGCCGCGGGCGGCTGGATGCCCAGGCCCAGGAAGCTCAGGCCGGCGAGCAGCAGCACCACGTAGACGAAGCGCAGCCCCAGGTCGGCCAGCATGGGGCCGACGATGTTGGGCAGGATCTCGCGCAGCATGATGTAGAGCGTGCCCTCGCCCCGCGTGCGCGCCACGGTGACGTAGTCGAGCGCATTGATGTTGACGGCCAGCGACCGCGCGATGCGGTAGGCGCCCGGGATGTAGATGACCGCCGCCGTGGCCACCAGCATGGCGACGGACGAGCCGAAGCCGGCCACCAGGATCAGCGCGAACATCTTGCTGGGAATGGCGGTGAGGGTGTCCAGCACGCGGCTCAGAATGGTGTCCACCTTGCCGCCCATGGCGGCGGCGAACAGCGCCAGGGCCGTGCCCGTGCCGCTGGCCAGCAGGGTGGCCAGCAAGGCCACGCCCACGGTGTAGCGCGCACCGTCGATCACGCGCGCCAGCATGTCGCGGCCCAGGTAGTCGGTGCCCAGCCAGTGTTGGGCGCTGATCGGCGCGAACACGTCGGAGCCGCCGCCCGCCTGCAGCGAGCCCGGCAGCAGCACGGGACCGGCCAGGGCGGCCAGCATCCAGCACAGCAGCACCGCCAGCCCGATCAGGCCGGAGATGCCGAAGCCCGAGAGCCAGCGGCGCACCGCGTGGCGCGGCGTGGCGGGCGGGCCGGAAGGGTGGGTCAGGGAATCCATGGGTCGGCCCTTCGGTGTGGTCAGCGGTGGCGCAGGCGCGGGTTGGCGAGGATGCCGCACACGTCGGCCGCCGTCACCAGGATCAGGTAGCCCGCGCAGAAGATCATGGCGCAGGTCTGCACCAGCGGCATGTCGCGCTGGGTCACGCCATCGACCATGAGCTTGGCGATGCCGGGGTAGTTGAAGATGGTCTCGATGATGATGACGCCGCCCAGCAGGTACGACAGCGACAGCGCCACCGCGTTGGCGATCGGCCCAATGGCATTGGGCAGCGCGTGGGCCATGACCATGCGCAGGGGCGAGGCGCCCTTCAGGCGCACCATCTCGATGTAGGGCGCCTCCAGCTGGTCGATGACGGCGGCGCGGCTCATGCGCATCATCTGCGCGACGATCACGCAGCACAGGCTGAGCACGGGCATGGCGAAGGCCCGCAGCATCTGCCCCACCGATTCGATGTCGCTCACGTAGGACAGCGCGGGCAGCCATTTGAGCTTGACGGCGAACACCAGCACCGCCAGCGTGGCCACCAGGAACTCGGGCACGGACACCACGGCCACCGCCGCCGACGAGGCCAGGCGGTCGAACCACGAGCCGCGCCACACGGCCGAGGCGATGCCCAGGGTGAGCGCGATGGGCACCGAGAACAGCGCGGTCACGGCCGCCAGCAGCAGCGAATTGGGCAGGCGGCTGGCCACCAGCTCGCCCACCGGCATCTGCGTGGTGACCGACTGGCCCAGGTCGCCGCGCACGATGCCGCCCAGCCAGCGCAGATAGCGCAGCGGGGCCGGCACGTCCAGCCCCATCTGGGCGCGCAGCGCGGCGAGGGCCTCGACCGTGGCGTCCTGGCCCAGCTGCTCCTGCGCGGCGTCGCCCGGCAGCACGGCAGTGATCGAGAAAACGATCACCGAGACCGCCAGCAGGGACAGCAGCGCCAGCAGGATCCGCTGGACCAGGAGCTTGAGAATCACACGGTTCATGGCGCGGCGGCTTCCAGTGCTCGGGGCGTGCGGGGCGTCAGGCTTCGAGCCAGACGTGCTCGGCGAAAGAGTAGCCCATCAGGCCGCCCAGCGGAATCGGGGACAAGCCCTTGAGCTTGGTGGAATGTCCGTCGATGCTGGCCAGGAACAGCGGAATGCCGATGCCGGCGTCCTGGTGGATCATGGTCTGCATGTCGGCGTACATCTGGCGGCGTTTGGCCAGATCGGTCTCGGCGCGCGAGGCCAGCAGCAGCTGGTCGAACTGCGGGCTCTTCCAGCGCGACTCGTTCCAGGCCGCGTCGGACTTGAAGAACTGCGTCAGGATGGTGTCGGCACTGGGGCGCGGGTTCACGTTGCCGAAGCCCACCGGGCTGTTGAGCCAGTGGTTGGACCAGTAGCCGTCGGCCGGCATGCGCTTGATGTCCAGGTCCAGGCCGATGCGCTGCCCCGACTGCTGCAGCAGCAGCGCGGTTTCGGTCGAGTACATGGCGGCCGGCGAGGTGACCACGGGCACCTTGCCCGTCACGCCCGACTTCTGCAGGTGGAACTTGGCCTTGTCCAGGTCGAACGTGCGCTGCGGCAGGTCCTTGAAGTAGAACCGGTTGGTCGGGTCGATGGGCTGATCGTTGGCGATGACGGCGTAGTCGAGCGCGATGCTCTTTTTCATCTGCTCGCGGTCGAACAGGTACTTCATCGCCAGGATGAAGTCGGGGTTGGCGCCCGGGCCCATGTCCTTGCGCAGGATGAGGTCGGAGTATTGGCCCGACTGCGTGGTGAAGATGGCGTAGCCGGGCGTGCCCTTGACCCGTGCCACGGCGCGCGGGTTGACCGAGGCCACCAGGTCCATGCCGCCCGACAGCAGCGCGTTCACGCGGGCGCTCTCGTCGCCAATGCCCACGAACTCGATCTCGTCCAGGTAGGGCTTGCCGGGCTTCCAGTAGGCGTCGTTGCGCACCATCAGCGACCGCACGCCGGGCTTGAACTCCTTGAGCTTGTAGGGGCCGGTGCCGATGCCGGCGTTGAAGTCGGTGGTGCCTTCCTTGACGATGTGGAAGTGGAAGGTGCCCAGGATGACCGGCAGGTCGGCGTTGGGCGCGCTCAGCTCGATGGTCACCTCGTTCGGGCCCGAGGCCTTGACGGTCTCGATCTGGTCGGCCAGCACCTTGGCCTTGGAGGCGGTGGCCGGGTCCTTGTGGCGCAGGATGGAGAACACCACGTCGGCCGGAGACAGGGCCTTGCCGTCATGGAAGGTGACGCCCTTGCGCAGGGTGAACACCCAGGTCTTGGCGTCCTGCGTGGCGGACGATTCGGCCAGCGCGGGCTGCGGCGTGAGCGAGCCGTCCAGCACGAACAGGCCGTTGTAGAGCATGGTGCCGCGCGAATAGTCGGTCTGGTTGGACTGCTTGGCCGGGTCCAGCGTGTCGGTGGCCGCGGCCGTGGCGCCGGCCACGCGGATGCGGCCGCCGCGGCGGGGCGTCTGCGCATGCGCGGTGACCGCCATGCCCGCCAGGCCGCCGGCCAGCGTGGCCTGCATGCCGCCCGCCACCAGCATGGCGAGCACGTCGCGGCGCGTGGCGCCCCGCCGCAGCGAGTCCATCACGCGAAGGCTTTCTTGGGGACCGACGAGGGTGTCGAACGGGGTGCGGCTGTCGCTCATGGTGATGCTCCTGTGACGGGTGGCAGTGGGGGGGTGAACGGGGATCTTGGAATGGTGCGAATCAAGGGAAGGTGGCAGGCGCCCGCTGGGACGTCAGGCCAGCCGGTCCTTCAGGCGGTAGTACAGCCCCACCGCCGGCAGGAACCACGGCGGGCCGAAGTGGCCGGGCACGGCGGGCCAGTCGCGGCCGCGCCAGGGATTGGCCTCAGCATCGCCGGCCATCACGGCGGCCATGCGCTCGCCCATGTGCACCGACATCTGCGTGCCGTGGCCGCTGTAGCCCATGGAATAGAACAGGCCATCGCGCTCGCCGGCGTGCGGCAGGCGGTCCTGCGTCATGTCCACCAGGCCGCCCCAGCAGTGGTCGATGCGCACGCGGCCCAGTTGCGGGAAGGTTTCCGCCAGGCCGGCGCGCAGGATCTCGCCGCTGGCGGCGTCCTGCTGCGGGCTGGAGATGGCAAAGCGCGCCCGGCCGCCGAACACCAGCCGGTGGTCCGCCGTGAGGCGGAAATAGTGGTGGATGTTGGCGATGGTGACGTAGGTGCGCCGCTCGGCCAGCAAGGCCTGCGCGCGCGCCGCGCCCAGCGGCTCGGTCACCACGATGAAGCTGCCGATGGGCACGATGCGCCGGCGCAGCCAGCCGAACGTGCCGTAGCCGCCGTGGCGCGAGGCGCCGGTGGCCAGCAGCACCTGGCTGGCCTGCACCGCGCCGCGCGCGGTGTGCAGCCGGTGCACCTGGCCCTGCACGCGCTCGATGCGGTCCACGCAGGTGCCGGTGTGGATCTGTGCGCCCTGACGCTGGGCGGCCAGGGCCAGCCCCTGGGCGAACCGCCCCATGTGCATCTGCGCGCTGCGCCGGTACAGCAGCCCGCCTTCGAACCGGTCGCTCTGCACCTCGGCGCGCACCCGGGCGGCGTCGAGAATCTCCACGTCGGTATCCACCCCGTCGGCGATGAGCCGCTCGGCACTGCGCCGCAGCGCCTCCAGGTGGTGGGGCCGAGTGGCGAGCTTGAGCTTGCCGTGGCGCAGGAAATCGCAGTCGATGGCCTCGTCGCGCACGATGCGGTCCACGGTGTCCACCGCCGCGTCGTAGGCGTGGTACCAGGCCCGGGCCTGCGCCACGCCGACCTTGGCGGCCACCTCGGCATAGTCCACCGCCAGGCCGTTGTTGACGTGGCCGCCGTTGCGGCCCGATGCCTCGGGCGCCACGCTGGCGCCCGCCTCCAACACCGCCACGCTCGCGCCGCGCCGGGCCAGGGCCAGGGCGGCCGACAGGCCGGTGAAGCCCGCGCCGACGATGGCGACATCGACCTGCCGCGGCAGATCGTGCGGTGCCAGCGCCAGCGGCGGGACCGAATCGTTCCAGTAGGACTCGAGCTTCATGGCAAGGGGCGTGCGGGCTGTGGGAAGGAAGGTAAAGATCGCTCAGAGGCCGACGACGCCCGGCAGGCCGCCGATGTCTTCGATCTGCACGTAGTGGTAGGCCGGGTTGCCCGGGCCGTGGCCGCGGTTCACGAACACCTTGTTCTTGATGCCGATGTCGTCGGCCGACATCAGGTCGTAGCGCAGGCTGGAGGACACGTGCAGCACGTCCTGCGGGCCGCAGCCCAGCGAGTCGAGCATGTATTCGAACGCCTTCAGGCGCGGCTTGTAGGCCTGGGCCTGCTGCGCGGTGTACACGCGGTGGAACGGCGCGCCGAGCATGGCGACGTTCTTCTGGATCTGGTCGTCGGAGGCGTTGGACAGGATCACCAGCGGGATCTCCTTGGCGACCTTGGCCAGGCCTGCGGGCACGTCGGCATGCGGGTCCCAGGTGGGAACGGCGTCGTAGAACTTCTGGCCGTCGGCGTCCAGGTACTGGATCTTCCACTGCTTGCACAGGCGGCGCACGGCGTTCTTGAGCACCACTTCGTAGGGCTTCCAGTCGCCCAGCACTTCGTCGAAGCGGTAGGCGCTGAAGTCGGCGATGAACTGCTCCATGCGCTCGGCCGGAATGCGGTCGGCGAAGAGTTCACGCGTCATCTCGCCCATGCGAAAGCGGGTGAGCGTGCCGTAGCAGTCGAAGGTCACGTACTTGGGACGGAAGGTCATGGTCTCGGAATCCTCGGGTTGGGCCGGTCACCGACCGGGGCGGTTCGCAGCGCCTTATTCGGCGTTTGCGACAGTGTCATTACGAAGTGATTGAAGCACGCGGTTTCGCGGGTGTCATAGGGAAATGCAGGGGTGCGGCGCGCGAAAGCTGCGGTTTGCCGGGGGCCTTGCGGCATGCCATGCGGTCTGCACCGCCGGCGTGCGGCAACGCACCGTTAGTGCGCTGCAGCAAAGTCGATGAGCACGCTTTTGAAGCGCAGGTTGGCCTCCACGGCCTGGCGGCCCAGGTCCTTGCCGATGCCCGACTGGTGATAGCCGCCGGTGGGAATGACGAAGTCCGCGCTGCGCCCGTAGCGGTTGATCCAAACCGTGCCCGCGCTGATGCCGCGCATGGCGCGCAGCGCGCGGCCGATATCGGCGGTGTGCACGCCGGCCGCCAGGCCGTAGTGCGCGTGCGCGGCCAGGGCCAGGCCCTCTTCCTCGGTGTCGAAGGTCTGCACCGTGAGCACGGGGCCGAAGATCTCTTCCTGCACGGCGGGGCTGTCGGCCGCCACGCCTTCGAGCAGCGTGGGCTGGAAGTACGCACCGGCCGCCACGCCGCCGGCCACGTCGTCGAACAGCCCCCCGCCGCAGCGCACCTGCGCGCCCGCGTCGCGCGCGCGCTCCACGATGTCCAGGATGCGCGCGGCCTGCGGCGCCGAGATGATGGGCGGCAGCGTGGCGGTGTCGTCCCAGGTGGCGCCGGGCCGCAGCGCGGCGAACCGCGCGCCGATGCGCTCCACCAGCTCCGGCGCGATGCCGCGCTGCACGATGAGCCGCGACCCCGCCACGCACACCTGGCCCGCGTTGCCGGTGATGGCACCGGCGATGAGGCCGGCCAGCCGGTCGATATCGGGTGCGTCGTCGAAGACGAGCTGCGGGCTCTTTCCGCCCAGCTCCAGCGTGACGGGCTTGGGGCCCTGCAGCGCACAGGTGGCCATGATGGCGGCGCCCGTGCGCGTCGATCCGGTGAAGGTCATCTTGGCGATCCGGGGGTGCCGCGTGAGGGCATCGCCGGTGGTGCGGCCATCGCCCTGCACCACGTTGAAGAGCCCGGGCGGCACGCCCGCCTCCACCGCCAGCTGGGCCAGCCGCACGGCGGAAAACGGCGTCATCTCGGACGGCTTGAGCACCACCGCGTTGCCTGCGGCCAGCGCGGCGCCCACCTTCCACGACATCATCACCAGCGGGAAATTCCACGGCGTGATGGCGCCCACCACGCCGTAGGGCTCGGCTACCACCATGCCCAGGTGGTCGTGCCGCGTGGCGGCTACCTCGCCGCCGAGCTTGTCGGCGTACTCGGCGAAAAAGCGCAACCCTTCGGCGGTAAAGGGCACGTCCCACGCAGCGGCATCGCGCACCGGGCGCGTGGAGCACACGGCCTCCAGCGGCGCCAGTTGCGGGCCGTCGGCCTCGATCATGTCGGCCCAGCGGCGCAGCACGCGGGCGCGTTCCCGCGGGGCGCGCCGCGCCCAGTCCGTGGTGCGCCAGGCCTGCCACGCATCCTGCACCGCAGCGTCCACGGTGGCGGCATCGGCCAGCGGCAGGTCGGCATGCCATTGGCCATCGGAGGGGCGCAGCACGGCGATGCGGCCGGCATCGGGCACGAGGTGCCCGCCGATGAAGTGGCCGGCAGGAACGGCGATGGACCGGGGATCGAAAAGCAGCATGGAACGGGGGCGCGCAAGGGGCTGCGCGCAGTTGGAAAAAGGTGCTTCGATGCTAGGCAGGAAGGTCCAGCATTTGTGCCCGTAACGCCCCGCGTCACCGCAGCGAATTGCAAAACGCACGCGCCCGGCAGACGAAGCTTGCAAGTTGCGGGCAAACCCGAATTCGGGGTGGTGCGGCCTGCCGATGTCGTCCAAGATAGACGCCCAATCCCTTCGCAACGAGGACGCCGCCCATGCTCTCCACCGCCCTGCCCGCCACCCCTGCCACCGCCGAGGACGGCGTGCTGCTGCGCCCCATGACGCCCGACGACCTGCCGCAGGCGCAGGCGCTGTCGGCCGAACTGCGCTGGCCGCACCGGCTGGCCGACTGGGAGCAGGTGTTCGCGCATTCCGAGGGCCTCGTGGCCGAGCGCGACGGGCAGACCATCGCCACCGCCCAGCGCTGGAAGTGGGGCGATCGGCACGCCACCATCGGGCTGGTGCTCGTCACCCCGGCCTGCCAGGGCCGCCGCATCGGCCACCGCCTGATGACCACGCTGCTCGACGGCCTGGACGGCCACACGGTGCTGCTGCATGCCACCGCCGAGGGGCGCGGCCTGTACGAGCGCCTGGGCTTCGTGCGCACGGGCGAGGTGCGCCAGCACCAGGGCGTGGCCCGGCCCACGCCGCTGATCGCCCTGCCCCCCGGCTGGCGCCTGCGCCCCTCCGGCCTGAACGAGGCGGCCGCATTGCACCGGCTCGACGCCCAGGCGCGCGGCATGCCGCGCGATGCGCTCATCGACGACCTGCTGGCCCGCAGCGATGCCTGCGTGGTGCTGGACCACGACGGCGAGCAGCGCGGCTTCGCGCTGCTGCGGCGCTTCGGCCGCGGGCATGCCATCGGCCCCGTCGTGGCGCCGGATGCGGAAAGCGCCAAGGCGCTGATCGCCCACCTGGCCGGCATGAACGCCGGCCACTTCACGCGCATCGACATCGATTTCGACAGCGGCCTGGCCGAGTGGCTGGAGAGCATCGGCCTGCTGCGCGTGGACGCGCCCACCACCATGGTGCGCGGCGGCACCCTGCCCACCGCATCGGACGCCCCGCACGGCGCCCCGCGGCTGTTCGCCCTGGTCACCCAGGCGCTGGGCTGAGCCCGCCCCTTCGACGATCCACCCTGCCGGGCCTTGCCGTGACCCCCACCACCTTTCTCTACAAATCCGACCCCGTGCGCGGTCGCCAGTGGGCCGGCGTGTTCCGCGACCGCGCGCCCGAGATCGACTTTCGCATCTGGCCCGACATCGGCGACCCGGCCCAGGTGCGCTTTCTCGCGGCCTGGGAGCCGCCGCAGGACCTGGCCACGCGCTTTCCGCAGCTGCAAGTGCTGTTTTCATCGGGCGCGGGCGTGGACCAGTTCGACTTCGCCGCGCTGCCGCCCGAGTTGCCCGTGGTGCGCATGGTGGAGCCGGGCATCGTGCAGGGCATGGTGGAGTACGTGACGCACGCCGTGCTGGGCCTGCACCGCGACATGCCCCAGTACCGCCGCCAGCAGCAGCAAGGCGAATGGCGCGTGCTGCCGGTGCGCCCGGCCAGCGAACGCCGGGTGGGCGTGCTGGGCCTGGGCTCGCTGGGGCAGGCGGTGCTGGCCCAGTTGCGGGGCTTGGGCTTCGACTGCGCGGGCTGGAGCCGCTCGCGCCACCAGTTCGCCGGCGTGCACTGCTACGCGGACCGGCATGAACTGCCGGCCTTCCTGGCGCGCACCGACATCCTGGTGTGCCTGCTGCCGCTGACCGATGCCACGCGGGGCTTTCTGAACAAGGACCTGTTCGCGCAATTGCCGGCCGGTGCCGGGCTGGTGCACGTGGGGCGCGGGCCGCAATTGATCGACACCGACCTGCTGGCCGCGCTGGCCGTGGGGCAGATCGGCGAGGCGGTGCTCGACGTGACCGACCCCGAGCCCCTGCCGCCGTCGCACGCCTTCTGGCGGCACCCGCGCGTGCAGCTCACCCCGCACATCGCGAGCATGACCCAGCCCCTGAGCGCCGCCAACGTGGTGGTCGACAACCTGCGCCGGTTCGAGGCGGGCGAGCCCATGGTGGGGCTGGTGGACCGCTCGCGCGGCTACTGACGCATGGCGGCGGGCAGCCAGCTTCCCCGGGGGCACCGCACGATCTGCTGCCACCGCGCCAACAACCGCAGCGTGCTGCGCGAAACCCCGCCAAAGCAGCACCACGCGCAGCGGCCCCTGGCCTAACCTTGGGGCCATCGACAGACGCCTCACCACCGCCACCGAACCCTTGGCCCGCGACCGGACCCCGCCATGACCCAACTCACCGACCTGCCCCAGCTCGCCTCGCTCGATGCCATCGACCGGGCGCATTTGATCCACCCCGTCTCGCCCTGGCGAGCGCACGAGCGCCGCGGCCCGACCGTGCTGTCCTCGGGCCGGGGGGCATGGCTCACCGATGCCAGGGGCAACGAGCTGCTGGACGCCTTCGCCGGCCTGTGGTGCGTGAACGTGGGCTACGGCCAGGAGAGCGTGGTCCAGGCCGCCGCCGAGCAGATGCGCCGCCTGCCCTACGCCACGGGCTACTTCCACTTCAGCAGCGAGCCGGCCATTCTTCTGGCCGAAAAGCTGGTGCAGATCACGCCGAAATCGCTGAACCACGTGTACTTCACGCTGGGCGGCTCCGAAGCGGTGGATGCCGCCGTGCGCTTCATCGTGCAGTACCACAATGCCATCGGCCAGCCGGCCAAGAAGCACTTCATCGCGCTGGAGCGCGGCTACCACGGCTCGTCGTCCACGGGCGCCGGGCTCACCGCCCTGCCCGCCTTCCACCGCGGGTTCGACCTGCCGCTGCCCACACAGCACTACATTCCCTCGCCCAACCCCTACCGCGCCACAGACCCGTCGGACGGCCCGGCCATCATCGCAGCCTCGGTGGCGGCGCTGCGGGCCAAGGTGGCCGAGCTGGGCGCCGACAACGTGGCGGCCTTCTTCTGCGAGCCCATCCAGGGCTCGGGCGGGGTGATCGTGCCGCCCCAGGGCTGGCTCAAGGCCATGCGGGAGGCCACGCGCGAGCTGGGCATCCTGATGGTGGTGGACGAGGTCATCACCGGCTTCGGCCGCACCGGCCCGCTGTTCGCCTGCGAGGCCGAAGGCGTGTCACCCGACATCCTCACGCTGGCCAAGGGCCTGACGGCCGGCTACGTGCCCATGGGGGCGACGGTGATCTCGGACGCGCTCTACGCCGGCATCGCCGACGGTGCACCCGAGGGCGCGCCCATCGGCCACGGCGCCACCTACTCCGCCCACCCGGTGAGCGCGGCGGTGGCGCTGGAAGTGCTGCGGCTGTACGAGGAAGGCGGCATCCTCGCCAACGGCCAGCGCGGCGCCGCGCCTTTCGCGGCCGGGCTGGATGCCTTGCTGGCGCACCCGCTGGTGGGCGACTCGCGCCACCGCGGCCTGCTGGGCGCGCTGGAGCTGGTGAGCGACAAGGCGACCCGGCGCGGGTTCGATCCGGCGCTGGGCCTGTCCGAGCGCATCGCGGCTACGGCGTACCGCAACGGCATCGTGTTCCGCGCCTTCGGCGACAACATCCTGGGCTTTGCGCCCGCACTCACCTACACCGAGGACGAGTTCGCCGAAATGTTCAAGCGCCTGCGAAAGACGCTGGACGACGTGCTGGACGCGCCCGACGTGCGCGCCGCGCTCAAGGGCTGAAACCGGCGGCAACGCCCCAGCAACGCCAACACAGCGACCGCGCGCCGCCGCAGAATCGAAGCCTCCTTCACGTCCCGATGCCGCCATGATGAACGAAGCCTTCAAGATCGACCGCCTGGACCTGCGCATCCTCGCGCAGCTGCAGAAGAACGGGCGCATGACCAACGTGGACCTGGCGGACGCGGTGGGCCTGTCGCCCAGCCCCTGCCTGATCCGCGTCAAGCGCCTGGAGCAGGCGGGCTACATCGCCGGCTACGGCGCCCACCTGCGCCTGGAAAAGCTGGGCGACACGCTCACCGTGTTCACCGAGGTCACGCTCACCGACCACCGCCGCGAGGACTTCACGCGCTTCGAGGCCGCGATCCGCGAGGTGGACGAGGTGCTCGAATGCCACCTGGTGAGCGGCGGCTACGACTACCTGCTGCGCTTTCTGACGCGCGGCGTGAACCATTACCAGGAGGTGATCGAGGACCTGCTCGAACGCAACCTCGGCATCTCCAAGTACTTCAGCTACATCGTCATCAAGACGCCGTTCATCAAGACGCACTGTCCCATCGAGCGGCTTTTTCCCCACCAGCGCTGACCGCCCTCCGGACGCCCATGCCCGACACCGCCCACCGCCCGCCGGCCCGCTTCGTGCGGCTGGCCGAGACCGATCGCCCCCCGATCGCCCTGACGATCGATGGCCTGCCTGCCGCCGCGCTCGCTGGCGACACCCTGCTGGTGGCTCTGCTGCAGCACGGGCGGCGGGTGCGCGACAGCGAGTTCGGCGACGGCCCGCGCGCGGGTTTTTGCCTCATGGGCGCCTGCCAGGACTGCTGGGTGTGGACGCCTTCGGGTGATCGGCTGCGCGCCTGCTCCACCCCGGCCGAAGCCGGCATGGAGGTGCTCACCCACCCGCCCGCGGCGCACTGGCCGGTGACGCCGGACCTGCGCGAATCGCTGGCGCGCCATGCGCAAGGGGACGCGGCATGAGCACCCCCACCGCCACCCCAATCACTAACCCTACCGGCTCGCCCCGCATCGTGGTGGTCGGCACCGGCCCGGCCGGCGTGCGCGCCGCCCAGGCGCTGGTGCAGGCCGGCCTGCGCCCCACCGTGGTCGATGAAAGCCGGCGCGACGGCGGGCAGATCTACCGCCGCCAGCCCGAAGGCTTCAAGCGGCCCTACGCCAAGCTCTACGGCAGCGAGGCCGGCAAGGCCCAGGCGCTGCACCGCGACTTCGACGCCCTGCGCGCATCGGTCGATTACCGGCCCGACACCCTGGCCTGGAACGTGACCGCCGGCGAACTGCACGTGGTGCATGCCGGCAAGCCGCAGACGCTGCCGTTCGACGCGCTTCTGGTGTGCTCCGGCGCCACCGACCGACTCATGCCCGTGCCCGGCTGGCACCGCGCCGGCTGCTACAGCCTGGGCGCCTCGCAGATCGCGCTGAAGGCGCAGGCCTGCGCCATCGGCTCGCAGGTCGTCTTTCTGGGCAGCGGGCCGCTGCTGTACCTGGTGGCCTCGCAGTACGTACAGGCCGGCGCGCGCGTGGCGGCAGTGCTCGACACCGCGCCCGCATCCAAACCCTGGGCCGCCATCGCGGGCCTGCTGGCGCGGCCCACGCTCGCGCTGCGCGGCCTGGGGCTGATCCGCGGCCTGCGGGCGGCGGGCGTGCCGGTGCTGCAGGGCGTGGCGCCGCTGTCCATCGACGGCGACGACCGCCTGGGTGTGCAGGCCGTGGCCGTGCGGGATTCGCAGGGCCAGGAACGACGCTTCGAATGCGATGCCGTGGGCCTGGGCTGGCACCTGCGGGCCGAGACGCAACTGGCCGATCTGGCGCGCTGCGCGTTCGCCTTCGAACCCGTGAGCCGCCAGTGGCTGCCCAGCATCGACGCGGACGGCCGCAGCAACACGCCGGGCGTGTACCTGGCGGGCGACGGCGTGCGCATCCTGGGGGCCGACGGGGCCGAGGCCGCGGGCCGCCTGGCCGCCCTGGCGGCGCTGGCCGACCTGAAGCATCCCGCCGGCAGCGCCCGCTACGGCCAGGAGGCGCCCGCGCTGCGCCGCACGCTGGGCCAGATGGACCGCTTTCGCCAGGGGCTGGCGCGGGCCTTTCCCTGGCCGCATGCGCAGGCCGCGGCGCTGCCCGATGCGGCCGTGGTGTGCCGCTGCGAGGCCGTCACCGCGGGCGAACTGCGCCGCTGCGTGACCGAGATGGACAGCCAGGAAGTGAACCGCGCCAAGGCCTTCAGCCGCGTCGGCATGGGCCGCTGCCAGGGGCGCTTTTGCGGCCATGCCGCGGCGGAGATCGTCGCGAGCGCCTGCCACGTTCCCGTGGAACAGGTGGGCCGCCTGCGGTCGCAGGCACCGGTCAAGCCTTTGATGATGAACACGCGCGAGGTGCAGGCATGAACCACGGCAGCCAGAACGCCACGACGCACGACACCGACGTGCTGGTGCTGGGCGGTGGCCTGATGGGCACCACCACGGCCTTCTTCCTGCGCCAGCACGGCCTGTCCGTCACGCTGCTGGAGCGCGAGCTGGTGGGCCGCCAGGCCAGCGGCACCAATTTCGGCAACGTGCGCCGCCAGGGGCGCGAGCTGCACCAGATGCCGTTGGCCAACCGCGCGCGCGCCGTGTGGGGCCGCATCCGGTCGCTGCTGGGCGAAGACGCCGAGTTCGTGCCCTACGGCCACCTGCGCGTGTGCTACACCGAAAAGCAGGCTGCGGTGCTCGAAAAGCACGCGCACGACGTCAAGCCCCTGGGGCTGGATCTGCAGCTGTTCACCGCCGAGCAGTTGCGCCAGCGCTGGGGCATCTTCGCGCCCGGCGTGGTGGCGGGTTCCTACTCGCCCCAGGACGGCCACGCCAACCCCCGCCTGGCCGGCCCGGCCTTCGCCCGCGCGGCGCGGCGTGCGGGCGCGAACATCGTCGAGCATGCCGAGGTGATGCAGGTGGAGCGCGACGCCAACGGCTTCGTCGCCCACACGGCCGATGGCCGGCGCTTTCGCGCCCCGCAGATGCTGGTGGCCTGCGGCGCGTGGTCCAACCGCATGGCCGAGCAGTTCGGCGAGCCCGTGCCGATGGAGGCCCGCGGCCCGCAGATGGGCGTGACCGAGCCCCTGCCCTACGCGCTCGGGCCGTCCATCGGCCTGTCGTCCCCCATCGAGACCGAGGGCCTGTACTTCCGGCAGATTGCGCGCGGCAACATCGTCTTCGGCGGCGGCCTGAAAGGGCCCGCGCATGCCGACCGCATCCGCGCCTATGTGAAGCCCGACAACGTGCTGCGCCAGCTGCGCGAGCTGCGCCGCTTCGTGCCGGCGTTCGAGCACGTGCAGCTGATCCGCGTGTGGAGCGGCATCGAGGGCTACACCCCCGACTGGCAACCGGTGATGGGGCCGAGCGCCAAGGTGGCGGGGCTGCACTACGCCTTCGGCTTCAACGGCGAGGGCTTCGCCATCAGCCCCGGCGTGGGCGAGACCATGGCCGAACTGATCGCCACGGGCCAGACGTCGATTCCGCTGGCGCCCTACTTCATCGGCCGGTTCGCGGCATCGCAGAAGGCGCAGAAGGCGGCTTGACGGAAATCACCTTCATGCCAGGGTAAGCGTCAGCCCCCCGTAACGGGGAACTGCCGCAAAACGCTATAAAATAGATAGCAACACGCCCTAGTGAATCATGCGCTGGAAGCCGATTTTGGCAACAAGGACGCCCCGACCCATTCCCCCACCCGGACCAGGCTCAGGGTCTTCAGCGTCTTGCCCGGCCCGTCGAACACGCATTGCACTGCCCAGGTCTGTCCATCGAAACCCGGCACCCGAAAGCACGCCATGCCCGGCAAGGCCAGCACGGCTTCGTCGTCTTTATCGGCCAGCAAGGCCACCACGTCACCAGCCGTGGCGACGGCGGTATCCAGCCCCCGCGGCCAGTCCCCTTGCCAGGGTTTCGCCGGCCGCGACAGCGGCGTGTGGAAGGTCAGCGCATGCACGCCCCAGAGCTGCTCTTTCTCGGGCAGTGACGGGTCCATGCACTGCAGCATCAAGTCGAGTCCCTGGCTCTCCACACCCACGGGATACGGGTCGATGCCATGGCCCTGGCGCAGGTCCAGGACCGGCGGATCGAGCGACCGCAGCACCCGGTTCAACAGGTGCTGGCGGTTGTATCGCCCGATGCTGCGCAGCAACAAATCGGGCAGGGGGTGGAATCGGGACGGCATCGATGCCCTTTCTTCTTACGTATATCCAGCGCTACCAGCGCTGCCGCCACGCTCACTTCGCCCTGGCCGCATCCACCAGGTCCTTGGGGTAGTAGGGGTTGTCGCGCAGCTTCTCGTCATCGATTCCCAGCACGATGGCGGCGAGCGCAACATCAAAGCACCAGTAGCCAAAATATGCACCATCCGCACCGTTCAAGCTGTCGGACCAGTAGATCGGCTTGATCTTCTTCTTCCATACCTTGGAGAAGGCGAGCAGCTTGGCCGGCCGCTCCGATGGATCGCAGCGCCAGACCTCCAGCAGGGGGTCATAGACCTTGGGGAATTTGCAGGCTTCGGCGACGGGGCGCTGCGCATCGCCCAAGGCTCGCGCTGCTTCGTCGATCAGTGCGTCCTCGCCCGGATGCCCGATGGCGTTGATGAGGCGCTTCATTTCTTCGGGCTTGAAATGCAGGGCTTTGGCGAAGGCCATCATGGTCAGCGCGTCGTACACCGTGTCCAAAGTCACTCTCTCATACATGACCTTGTCCTCGTGCTTTGGTGGAAGTGATGCAAGTACGCGCTGCTGCAGTTCACTAGCTTCAACCCATTGCAAGACGCTCGCCTTGATGGCTTGGTTCTCGTCCCCCGCGCTGTAGCGAAGAATGACGATCTGCAAGGCATAGAGCACTAGGTCGTGCGCCCTCCCCGGGCGCCCCTCGATCCTCGGAAACTGCTCCGTGTCCTGGAAACGCTTCAACATCGCTTTCGTCGCAAAGCTGATGTTGTCGGCAAAGTAATCGGTAGTCTTCTGTGTGTCACGCATGTAGTAGTCCTCGTCATGGGAATCCGGGAACTTTCCCGGCTTTTCCCCTTAGTACATTGCCATTTTTCCCAATCTTGGTGGCAGTGGTTGTTCCATTTTCTTTCACCCGCACCAACCATTTCTCAACCTTGCCCGCATCCATCGCTTCCTTGATGGCATCGGCCTGCTCCTTACCGACTTTGTCGAGTAGACGCTTCTTTACCCACTCGTCGTCCATCTGGTTCGTCCCATCAGCAAGTCCCTTATCCAGCTTTGCAGAGCCGTACTTGTATTCAGCGACCACGTAGTCCGGCGGCGGATTGGGATTCTTGTACACCCCGTCAATGCCGTTCTTTCCGGGTTCGTAGACGCCATCCGTTTTCCCAACGGGCTCCAACTTCTTGTCCACTAACGCTTCGTGCCCCGTCTTTTCGCCGATCGCAGCCTTCTCGTTACTGGTGAGTTGCTTGATCTTGACACCGTTGCCCTTGGCCGCGTCTCCTGCTTTCGCTGCGTCGGCGGCCTCCGCGGCCTTGGCTCCCTCGGCAGCCTTTGCAGCTTCAGCGGCTTTCGCGGCCTCTGCAACCTTGGCTGCCTCCGAAGCTCTCGCGCCGGCGTTCGCTGCTTCCGCCGCCTTGGCGCCTTGGGCGGCCTTTGCAACGTCGCCAATCGCAAAGACGATGCCTCCGATCTCCAGGCCCGCACGGGTCACGGACTCGACGTAGTCGCCCTTCTCCCACGGGTCGGTCACCGGCTTGATGACTTCGTTCACGGCAGCCGCCGCGCCTTCCTTGACCGACGCCAGGCAGACATTGCCCAGCGCGATGTTCTCCCCCAGGATCGCCGCGTCCAGGTTGCTGTGAATCGCGCCCGCCAGGTTGACCTTCTTGCCCACGGTATAGGCCAACTCGCCCAGTCCCAGGCCGATGTCCTTCACGAAGCCCAGCACGCCGCGCAGGGCCTGGGTGCCGTAGTTGCCCGCCTTGGACCAGCCGCCTTCGTTCTTGACGTTGATCGAGGCAATGCCGCCGTCCGCCATCTTGTTCAGGTCTCCGAACCGGACGAACTCGTCCAGCTGGTCCGGATTCATGAAGCTCAGTTCCTCTTTGTACTGCTGCAGCTTCCTGAGCCTGTCGGAGGTCTTGGGCGTGTCGTTGCAGGGCAGCTTGCCGTTCTTGACGGTCCCGGCCGGTTCGCCTTGCTCCGTGACGAGCTTGCCCACCGTGTTCGGGCCACCCGGTCCCACGTTCATCTGCACCACGGTGTCGTGCCGCGCGCAGACCAGGCCGTTCACCTTCACGCTCGTGTTGTCGCCGATCAGCCGGACATGCCCAGGCTGCTGGGAGGTCTGCGACACCACGCCCTGGCCGGCATTCGCCTCGGTCCCGCGGACCCAGTCCGTGAGCCGATACACGGGCTTTCCGCGCGCATAGACATTCGGCGAAGTCCGCAACTGGTTCGACAGATCGCGAAAGCTGTCGAACGGCACCGGCGTGTTGCCCACCTTGCACACGTCGGGCGCGGTGCAGATGGCCCGCCACACGGCCTCCGCGCAGGCGATATGTTTCCTAGCCATTCGCCACCTCGGCAGGGGAATGGCCGCGATGGATGTGAATCCGCTGCTCTGCGCCGCGTTGCGCCGGCCCTGCGGGGATGGCCGCCAGCAAAGCCCTGCGCAGGCCCCATTCCTTGGGCACTGCACGCCGCCAGACCAACTGCACACACTGCGCGTCCAGGTCGATGGTCACCGTGTCCAGCCGCAGCGGCACGGCTTGGGTCAGCCCGCCCTGGTCCGTGAGCAGCGCCAGGAGATCGATGCCCGGCAACCGGGTGTCGATGCGGCCCGTTGGGTCGCAGCCGACCAGGGTGATCGGTTCATCGCCTTTCAGCCAGCCGGGGGCGATCAGGTCGGGCTGCGCGGACTGATAGAACGCGAAATCGAAGTCCGGCGGCAGAAACGGCAAGTACTCCGCGCGCCATGCGTCGTCGTAGGTTCCGGCATAGCGGGCACGCTGCGGGCTCCAGCGCGGCAGGGGACCGAAGCAGACGGGCGCAAGCCGTTCTCGGATGTCGCGCAGCGGCTTCTGCACCTCCTCGATCTGCGGGGCCATGTAGAACTGGGCACGGTCCAGTTCCGCATCGCCCAGATAGCCCCGGCCCACCGGATTGGGCTGATAGGTGTCGAAGGCCTGCTCGTTATGAATGTCGTCGGTGGCCGGGCCGCGGTAGCGAGTCCGGCGAACCGCGCCGCCATATGCCATGCCTGCGTGCAGGGGCACGGCGGTCGTCGGTTCGGGCTTCGTCAGGTGCCAGCCACGCAGCGGCGTCCAGTGCCACGCACGCAAGCCAGTGACCATCGCGGTCTTCAACACCGGCCCCACCCTCACCCCAACGGGCCATTGCGGCAGCGGCTTGCCGTCCAGGGACCGCGCATGGCCGATCAGGTGGATGTCGGTGCGCTGCTTGCCCACCACAAGATGGGTTTCCTCCAGGAAGGGCGTGCTCTCGGGCGCGTCGACGTAGCGGTCGATGCACTGGATGGGCATCTGCTCATCCATGGCCGGCATGGGCTGCCCATGCGTGAGGTTGAAGCTGCCTGCAACGATGACGACATCGAAGTAGCGACCCTTGGTGGTCGCTTTCTCGATGACCATGTGCGGAAATGGGCTGTGGTTTTCGACGTCCATACCGAGCTGATTGACTTCAGTTCAGATGGATGTCTTCGCCGCTGATCACCACGTTGTCGCCCTCGGCAGTGATCTGGATCAGTTTTCCGTTGAGGTTGACGGTGCCGTCATCCTTCATCTCCAGCACCGATTTGCCCACCTTCAGCGTGATGCTGCTTTCGTCCATGACGAGGCTGGAACTCTTTTTCGCGCCACCTCCACCACCGCTGGACGGTGCGGTGATGTTCATGGGCGCGGCGCCGGGCGCGCTGCCACCGCTACCGCTACCGCCCACGGTGAGCGCGTATTTCTTGCCGGCCGTGTGGGTGTGCTCCATGCCAATGGCATCGCTGCGGTTCATGCCCACGTTGGTCATCATCGTGAAACCCACATTGA
The DNA here is from genome assembly GCF_030159015.1 of Acidovorax sp. SUPP3434. Taxonomy (NCBI): domain Bacteria; kingdom Pseudomonadati; phylum Pseudomonadota; class Betaproteobacteria; order Burkholderiales; family Comamonadaceae; genus Acidovorax; species Acidovorax sp. SUPP3434. The sequence continues at coordinate 40,800 of NZ_BQXL01000020.1, read as the reverse complement.
GGTTGTAGGCCACCCCGACGTTGGCCATCTTGAAGATGCCCGTGGTCTGGATGCAGCCGACACCGATGGTTTCGGTTTTCAGAATACCCACCGTGGTGGTCCAGTTCTTGGCAATGGAGTCGGTTTCGCTTCGCCCCACCGTCTTGCTTCGGTTCCTTCCGATGCGGATGTCTTCGTTGATCCCCACGGTTTCATCGCGGTTGTCGCCGATGTCGATTTTCTCGTTGTGATCCACGCGCTCGGTGCGATTGGAATGGATGGTGATGGTCTCGTCCCCATCGACTTCCTCGGTGCGCCAGCCGTGCACGGTGATCTTTTCGTTGCGGTCCACCGTCTCGGTGCGGTCGCGGTGGATCACATTCGTCTCGTCCCGGTCCACGGTCTTGCGCCGGTCGCGGCCCACCCACTTGTCCTCGTCGTTCTCCACTTCGGTGAGCTGGTCCTTTTGCGCATGCAGCCACAGCTGCTCGGCCCCGGCCTTGTCCTCGAAGCGGATGGCGTTGGCATCGCCCGCGCCGTTCTTCAATCCGTCGCCGAAGGCACCACCCTTGCTCGATTTGGTCTTGATGCCCGACTGCGTGGCGTTGGCCGGCAGCGCCCACGGCGGCATGTTGTCGGCGTTGTAGACGCAGCCGGTGATGATCGGGTAGTCCGGGTCGCCATTCAGGAAATCCACGATGACTTCTTGGTTGATCCGCGGAATGAAGACGGCCCCGAAGCCGGAGCCCGCCCAACTGCTGGACACCCGCACCCAGCAACTGGAGTTCTCGTTCATGGCGCCGATGCGGTCCCAGTGGAACTGCACCTTCACGCGGCCATACTGGTCGGGCCAGATTTCCTCGCCGGGTGGGCCGACGACCACCGCCGTCTGCGGGCCGGTGGTGCGAGGCTTCGGCGTGGTGCGCTCAGGCGTGTACGGCAGGCTGGTGGGCTGGGCTTGCAGGGTGAACTTCTGGAACGAGCCTTCTTCCTGCGGCGTGCCCTTGGGGCCGGGTGCGGCGGCGCTGACCTGGGGGTTTTCCTTGAAGTGGTATTCGATGCCGGTCAGCAGGTACTGCTGGTTCTGGTCCTCGCGCGGGTAGTTCTCCAGCGTGAAGGTGTAGCCGGGGGCGAGCGCCCGGTGGCGCGACTGGCCCCGGACGGTGCTGTGCCCGGTGAGGCTTTCCTGCAGCCGCACCCGGGCATAGGCTTCGCCATCGCCGAATTCGGTGTACCCGCCCGGCCATTCGTAGATTTCGTGGGCGTCGTGCGCGTGCCCCGGCGGGGTCTGGCGCATGTTGGACAGGTCCGCGCGCGGTTTCTGGAAGTCGTAGTCGTCGTTGTAGTGCCGCCCGGAGTGGATCGCCTGGTGCAGTTCCCAGGCGTGGATGTTCTCCTTGTCGGCGACCGCCGCCTTCTCCGGGGGATAGAACGGGATGACCGCCGCCCCCGGTAGCGGGCTGTGCGAGGCGACGATGTCGTCGGCCAGGATCAGCGTGTGCTGGCCCGCGGCATGCTCGAAGTAGTAGTACGCCCCTTCGTGCTCCAGCAGCCGGGACACGAAGTCGCAATCGCTCTCGCCGTATTGCACGCAGTAGTCCCAACTGCGGTAGCTGCGGGTGAGCTTCTTTTGCAGGGGGTAGCCGTATTTGCCCAAGACCTCTTCGACGATCTCCGGCGCGGTCTTGTTCTGGAATATCTTGAAATCGGTCTTGCGGGTCGCCAGCCACAGCCAGGGCTGCAGGCGCAGGCGGTACGAGTAGGAGCGGTGATCCTCGCCCTGCATGCCGAAGCGGGTGACGATGCCGTCCAGGTAGCGCCGGCCGCCGCCTTGCGTTTCCACCACGACCGTGGCGTTCTTGCCCAGGAGTGCCTTCGGGTCGATGCTTTTGCTGTCGCAGAGCAGGTCCAGGTCGAGGCAGAACAACTGGCTGATGGCTTCCTTGCCCTGCAACTGCCGGAACTGCAGTTGCTCTCCCAGGGGCGTTTGGATCGTGACTCGGCGGGTCATGTTTGGCAGGCCCGCGTACCGGGCCGTTACATTGAAATGGCCGCGATCATATATCCGCTGTGCGGAAAGTTTGAAAAAATCTCCAGCTTATTCATGAAAAATTTGCGCAATGGTTGCGTTACTTTTTCGCAATCATGCGAGCAGTGCCCATGCGTGCACCCAATAGGTGACGTGATCGTTTTGGCCCCGTAGCCAGGACCCGTCTCTTTAGCCCAATTCCGGATGCACACCGGAAACAGACCATGGAGGCTTCACCGCTCACCAGCCAGCACCACGAACACCTTGCGCAGCGTTTGCGTCACATGCCACTCGCCCGTCGTGTTCGACGGGAAGAACAGCGTGTCTCCGGCTCGAATGGATTGCGGCTCGCCGCCCGTGGGCGTGAAGGTGCAGGCCCCGGCCAGGATGTGCATGACCTCGGCATTGGCCAACTGGCGCTCGAAGCGGCCGGGAGTGCATTCCCACAGGCCCGAGCGGTTCTCGCCCGCGCCCTGCAGATCGACGTCGATGCCGCTGAACTCGCACGGCGGCAGGGTCAGCGGACGGGCGGGCGTGCCCTGGTGTTCGAAGCCGCCGAGGGTGGCGGACTGGCGCAGCACGGTGATGCTCATGGGATGGTCCCTTGGGTCGATGAAGTGGATGGAAGGAATCAAAGTGCGGCGCCGGGGCGATGCCAGGCTTCAAGCCCGCATCAGGCCGGCGCCAGGGCGCGCGCCGCCACCTCGCAGAACCAGCGCACGCCCAGCGGCAGCGCGTCGTCGTTGAAGTCGTAGCACGGGTGGTGCAGCGCGCGCTCCCCGTCGGGTCCGGGCTCGGCGCGGCCCTGGCCGAGCCACAGGTAGGCGCCCGGGCGGCGCTGCAGCATGAAGGCGAAGTCTTCCGAGGTGAAGGCCGCGCGCGGTGCCACGCCGGCCTGCAGGCCGATGGCGCGTGCAGCCTGCAGTGCCAGATCCGCCTCGGCCGGGGTGTTCACCGTCGCGGGGTAGTAGCGCAGGTAGGTCACCTCCACCTGCGTGCCGCTGGCCAGGGCGATGCCCTCGGCGGTGGCGCGCAGCGCGGCCTCGATGCGGTCTTGCGATGCGGCGTCGAAGCTGCGCACCGTGCCGGTGATCTGCACCTCGGCCGGCAGCACGTTGTGGCTGTGTCCGCCCTCGATGCGCGTGACCGACAGCACGGCCGACTCGCCGGGGTCGATGCGGCGCGCCACGATGGTGTTGAGCTGGGCCACCAGCTGGCTCGCGGCCAGGATGGCATCGGGTGTGTGGTGCGGCTGCGCGGCATGGCCGCCGCGCCCGCGCACGGCGATGTCGAAGCGGTCGGCCGCGGCCATGATGGGCCCGGGCCGGGTCTGGGCGTGGCCCAGCGGCAGGTCGGGCCAGTTGTGCAGCGCGTAGACGCTGTCGCACGGAAAGCGCTCGAACAGGCCGTCCTCGATCATCTTGCGCGCGCCGCCCTGGCCTTCCTCGGCGGGCTGGAAGATGAAGTGCACGGTGCCGCCCCACCCGCGCGTGCGCGCCAGCTGGCGCGCCGCGCCGATCAGCATGCTGGTGTGGCCGTCGTGCCCGCAGCCGTGGTGTGCGCCCGGGTGGCGGCTGGCATGGGCGGCCGTGCCCAGTTCCACCATGGGCAGCGCATCCATGTCGGCGCGCAGGCCCACGCTGCGGGGCCCGCTGCCGCAGCGCAGCGTGCCGACCACGCCCGTGCCGCCGATGCCTTCGTGCACCTCCAGGCCGAGCAGCCGCAGCGACTGCGCCACGATGCCGGCCGTGCGCCGCTCCTGAAAGGCCAGCTCGGGGTGCGCATGCAGGTCGCGCCGCAGCGTGACGAGCTCGGGCAGCAGGTCGGCCACCGGCCGGGCGATGCGCTCCAGGCCCTCCAGCGCCGGCAAGCGCTCGTGGCCGTCCAGGCTCATTGCCCCGCCTCCACCGCGTCGGCCAGCTGGGCCAGCGTGTGGAAGTGGTAGTCCGGCACGGTGTGCTCGGATTCGATGGTGCCGCCCGAGTCCTTCATGCCGTGCCGCCGTTCGATCCAGCAGGTGGTGATGCCCAGCCGCTTGGAGATGCCGATGTCGTGGTACTGGCTCTGCGCCACGTGCAGGTTGTCGGCCTGCCGGTAGCCCCAGGCGCCCTCGTAGCGGCCGCGGGCATAGGCGAAGTAGCGCGCGTCGGGCTTCTCGCACAAGGCGTCGTCGCAGCTCAGCAGCAGGTCGAAGGGCGAGCCCATCGCTTTCTGAAAGTGCTCCAGCGCCCAGGTCTGGGCGTTCGTCATGGTCACGAGCTTGAAATGCCCGCGCAGGCGCTGCAGCGCCTGCGCCGAGTCGGGGAACGCCGGCCAGTCTGCCACCGAGTCGCGCAGGCCGCGCGCCAGCGCCTCGCTGTCGGGCAGGCCAAGCGACGGCGCGATCGCATGCCAGCAGCGCTCCAGGTCGTCGGGATAGGCCCAGGTGTCGCCGCTCTTGCGCGCGGCGCGGTAGGCCGCGAGGAACGCCTCGTCGGTCACCGCGCTGCCGGGTACGGCCCGGCGCAGATAGGCGAGCATGCCGCCCTCGAAGTCGATGAGGGTGCCGACCACGTCGAAGGTCAGCACTTTGAAATCACGCAAGGCCATGGGTCGCACTCCAGACAGCAGGAAATGGCGGAAAGCCGGCCACCGCAGGAAACGGCAGCGGCCACAGAACATTCACGGCCGAGCTTAGAACCGTGGCCGCCCCGCGTGGCACTGAAGCGGGGGCCGGCGACAGCAGCAAGTTGCGTTGTCCGGCGCATTGCGAAAGATTGTTTGCAGCCCCCCCGGCCGCGCCGTCCTTCGCGGCGTCAGAACAGGCTGCCCTGCCCCCGCGCCAGCCCGGGCCGGTACTGCGACAGGTCCAGCTCCACGCGCTGGCGGTTCAGGCCCAGGCGCCGGCACGCGGTGGCGAACCGCTGGCGCACCAGGTCGGCCCACAGCCCCGTGCCCTTCATGCGCGTGGCGAAGTCGCTCTGGTAGCTCTTGCCCGCCGCGCGGGCCTCAGCGCTCAGGCCGTGCAGGTCCTGGATGCGGGCCATCACGCGCGCCGCGCGCTGCGGGTAGTGCAGCGCCAGCCACTCGCGCATGAGCGGCGCCACCTCCCAGGGCAGGCGCACCACGGTGTAGAAGGCGGTCGTGGCGCCGGCGTCACGCGCGGCCTCCAGCACCTGTTCCATGTCTTCGGTGATGAACGGGATCTGCGGCGCCACGCTCACGCCCACGGGCACGCCGGCCTCGGCCAGCGCGCGGATGGTGCGCAGGCGCCGGTGCGGCGCGGCGGCGCGCGGCTCCAGGCGGCGGGCGAGCGCGGCGTCCAGCGTGGTGATGGTCACGTAGGCGGCGGCCAGGTGGTCGCGCGCCAGGGGGGCGAGCAGGTCGAGGTCGCGCTCCACCCCGCTCGACTTGGTGATGACCGAAAACGGATAGCGGGCCTCGCCCAGCACTTCGATCAGCCCCCGCGTCAGGCGCAGCTCGCGCTCCACGGGCTGGTAGCAGTCGGTGGCCGATCCGATGTTGAGCAGCTGCGGCACGTGCCCGGGCCGGGCCAGCTCGCCGCGCAGCACCTCGGCGATGTTGTGCTTGGCGATGATCTGCGTCTCGAAGTCCAGCCCCGGCGACAGGTTCAGGTAGCTGTGCGTGGGCCGCGCATAGCAGTAGATGCAGCCGTGCTCGCACCCGCGGTAGGGGTTGACCGAGTGCTCGAAGAAGATGTCCGGCGAGTCGTTGGCGCAGATGGCGCTGCGCGCGGTCTCCAGCACCACGCGCGTGGCCTGGGGCTCAGCAGCGTCCGGCCCTTCGCCGGGTTCGGCCCAGCCATCGTCGAAGGCGTCGCGCGCATCGCGCAGGAAACGGTGCGGGATCCGCGTCGCGGCGCCCCGGCCCTTGATGGCGTGCAGTGGGATCTGGAATTCGGACATGGACGGCGCCTCGGCTGCGGGCTGGGCCAGGGGCGGCGCCGGTTCGACGCCTGCCTGCGGCCAGCCAAAGACTGTATATAAACACAGATTTTAGCGCCGTTCGCTCGGGATGTCTTCCGCCCCTTCGCCGGGCGCCGTTGGCCCCGATGCCGTGGGCCTGCCCTGGCCCGGGCCGCCGCCCGCGGTCAGGCGGCCAGGGAGAGGCGGCGCAGGAGGCCGCGCAGGTGCATGCGCTGCAGTTGCACATCCAGCGCCTGCAGCGCGCGGCCTTCCTCGGTGAAGCCCGTGATCCGGGCGCAGACCGGGCCGCCTTCCTCCTCCACGGCGGTGGTGCCCGTCAGCAGGCCGGCGGCGCGCAGCAGCTCGAAATGCTGGATTTCCTCGGGGTCGGAGGTGGTGAACGGCAGGGGCTGTTCCGCCACCTTGCCCAGGAACACGACGTTCATATGCGCACTTTCTTCACAGGGCTGGCGCGCGCACCGGCCGGAACTCGGGGATCGAATCCGTGGCGCCAAGGCTGCCGCCCTCAGGGAAGGCACACGGTAGGCGACAACGCGGTGCAGCACAAGCACGGCCGGACAGGAGGTCACGGTGCTGCCCTCGGCAACGGTTTCGGTGTTTTTGGCCTCCAGCACAATCAACACTAGGGCATGTCGCTATTAATTTAATAGCAAAATGAAAAACAGCCGCACCCGGTGGCCTCCTGCTGCGCCCATCCCGTGGCCCCTGCGTTGCGGGCCCGCCACCCCGGGCGTCCTGCCGATGCGCCGTTCGGCGCGCCGTGGCTCAGTCGGCCGCAACGGGCGGGGCGGCCGCCGGCCCCGGGCCGGTGAGCGCCATCAGCACGTCGGCATACCAGGCGCAGTTCAGGCCCAGCGATTCGTCCTGCACCAAGTCGCGGGTGCTCATGTCCATGCGGGTCGAGTGCACGCCCAGCAGCTGCCACGGCAGCGGCACCGGCCCGGCGTCCACGCGCCGGCGCAGCACCGGGGCGCCGCTGCTGCCGCGGTGGGTGCGGGCATCGGTCAGGAAATAGCCCTGCTGCTGGAACCGCACGCCGTAGGCCGAGGCCACCGAGGCCGAGCGCACCACGGGCAGGCGGTGCACCGTGTCGTGAAACCCCAGCGGAAACCCGATCACGACCAGCGCATCGCCGACCTGGGGCGGATCGCCCGCGGCCTGCAGGTGGCTGGCGTCGAACGCCTCGAAGACGCAGCCCTCGGGCATGCGGGCGGTGTCGATCTCGATCGCGGCCACGTCCACCTCGCCCCCGCTGTCCACCGCCTGGCGCCACAAGCCCAGTCCGTCGCGGTACAGCGGCAGCGAGAACACGGCGACGCGCGTGAGGTCCTGCGGATGCAGGTGCAGGTCGATTTCGATGCGGTCCGGAAAATGGGCGCTGGGCGCGTCGGCCAGCACGTGCCGGCTCGTCACTAGGAAAAGCCGCCCGTCGCGCCGAAAGAAGAAGCCGCTCGCGCCCGTCAGCGAGCGCGGCCCGTCGAACGTGCTGATGCGCGTGGTGGTGAGCAGCACGGATTCGGTGGCCGGGGCCTGGGACTGCGCCACGGGTCCGGACTCGGACTCGGACTCGGCCAGCGGCGCCGGCGTGCCAGGCAGCGCGGCGATCACGCCGTGCATGCGGGCGGCGTCGCGCTCGAAGGTGGACAGCACATGGTCGGAGATGGGGGCGTGGAGCATCACGGTCCGGGCCGCTTCGACGTGCGCGTCGAACGACCGCGCCAGCGTGCCCTGCGCTCCGGACGGCAGGGCATCGAGCAGGGCCGGCAGCAGCGCGTCGATGGCGATGAGGCTGCCCTTGAGTTCGCAGATGCGCTCGGTGACGTCTTGCAGGTTTTTCATGGGGATGCGCCTTCCAAAAAAAGAAAACGCGGCCGGGGCCGCGTTTCGGGAGAGGGTGCGGCCGGGGCGGACACCGCCCGGGCCTGGCGCCTTATTCGACGGCGCGGATGTTGGACGCCTGCGGTCCCTTTTCGCCTTGCGTCACTTCGAACTGCACGCGCTGGCTTTCCGCCAGGGTCTTGAAGCCGCTGCCACCCTGGATTTCGCGGAAGTGGGCAAACAGGTCCTTGCTGCCGTCATCGGGAGCGATGAAGCCGAAGCCCTTGCCATCGTTGAACCATTTCACGGTGCCGGTTTGTGTCGTCATATCGATTCCTTTTCAAGTTGCCGCGGCGCGAACGTGCCTGCGGCGCAGAGACGCCAAGAAAATCATCGATGGGATATTCGACAACATCCACCGGCAGGGCGCCGGCGGGCAACTGGGGAGCGACCTAGGGAGTGACGGTCTTGCACATGTCTACGCGACCCATGGTACACCCGTTCCCGCAACCGCCCTGGCACAGCGACGCGCTCACGGCAAAAGCCGCTCGTATTCGCGCTGCACGAGCCGGTGGCATTCGCAGCTTCGGCGCAGCAGTCCATCGATGTCCAGCACGGTGATGCGGCCACGGCGGTAGCGGATCAATCCGGCTTGCTGTAGATTCCCCGCCGCTTCCGTCACCCCTTCGCGGCGAACGCCCAGCATGTGGGCGATGAGCTCCTGGGTCACCACGACGTCCGGGCCCTCCAGGCGATCAAGGCTGGTCAGCAGCCAGCGGCACAGTTGCTGGTCCAGCGAGTGGTGGCGATTGCACACGGCCGTCTGCGCGATCTGCGCCAGGAGCGCCTGTGCGTAGCGCAGCAACTGCCGCTGCCACGCGGCGGACTGCTGCAGCACGTCCAGCAGCGCATGGGCCGGCACGCGCCAGCCGCGGCCTGCGCACTGCACCACGGCGCGGTGGGGCATCGATTCGCCGCCCAGCACGATGCACGCGCCGACCATGCCCTCGAAGCCGACCACGGCGACCCCCGCGCAACCGCCGTCTTCCAGGCGATGCAGCAGCGAAACGATGGCGGTGGTGGGAAACACCGCATGGCCCACGCGCTCGCCCGGCTCGCCGAGCACCTGGCCCACGCCGAGGCTCACGGATTCGAGGTCGGGGTGCAGGCGCTGCCATTCGGCGTCGCCCAGTGCGGCGAGCAGGCGGTTGCGCCGGGGTTCTTCACGGTGGGGCATCGCATTCTCCAGAAAGCCGGATGCATCAGCGATGGAACAGCCACCGGCAACGATTCGCCCGGTTCAGTATAGGGTGCGGCCCGCGCACGGCCTGTGTGTGCCAGCGCACAGACAGGCGGGCGATCCGGCCATAGCCTCGCAGGCCAAGCGGCGCCAAGTCTTTCGCCGCCCTTTTTTGCTTTTCTTGCGCGCTCCCCCCATGCCCGCGCCGGTGCACCCACCGCCCGGCGGCATGCGATCACCCCCCACCTTTTCGGAGTTCCCCATGTCACAGCCTCCCTTTTTCCACGAAGCCTCGGGAACGGTGCGCTTCTGGGTCGAGGTCCAGTCGCAATGGATCGGTGCCAGTGTCGGCAAGGATGCCCTGCACTACCGCTACAGCCCCGGCACCGCGGACGAGGACCCGATGGACACCTACCGCAGCCACGTCCCCGAGATCGAGGCCGCGGCGCGCCGCCGCGTGGACCAGGGCGCCATCGAGCCCGTGATGCTGCGCGAGTTCGACCTGCGCGCGCCCTAGAGCGGCCGGCCGCGCACGCGCGCCCTCCTTCGCCCCGCCTTCCGTTGCCCGATCCGCCGTTCAGTCGCCTGGGCGCACCACCGCCCACAGCCCACCGAAAGGCACCATGACCCCCTTCCTCCAACGCCTCCTGTTTCGCGGCAGCGATGCATCGCTGTGGTCCGGCTCGGCGCCGGTGCGCGGCGAACTGTTCGGGCTGGAGCGCCTGGAGCAGCACGCCCAGAGCCTGGCCGCCGCGCAAGCCGTCAGCGCCAGGCCCCCGGCCGTCGCCCCGCTGCGCCGGCGCCTGGACGACAACGCCCGGGTGCTGCTGGCCGCCTACCGCGCCAGCGCGGCCGAGCTGGAGGCGGGCCGGCGGGTCGTGCCCGCCGCCGAGTGGCTGCTGGACAACTACCACCTCGTCGAAAAGCAGGTGCGCGACATCCGGGGCGATCTGCCGGCCGACTACTACCGGCAGCTGCCCAAGCTCGCATCGGGCCCCTTCGCGGGCTATCCCCGGGTGCTGGGCCTGACCTGGGCCTTCGTGGCCCACACCGACAGCCATGTGGATGCGGGCACGTTGCGGGCCTTCCTGCAGGCCTACCAGCGCGTGCAGCCGCTGACCATCGGCGAGCTGTGGGCGGTGGCGATCACGCTGCGCATCGTGCTGATCGAGAACCTGCGCCGGCTGGTGGACCAGATGACTGTGGGACGCGCCGCGCGGGCCGATGCCGACCGGCTCGCCACGCACCTGATGGCCCTGGGCTCCGCCCGCTCGGCGCTGGACGAGGACATCGCCGCGCGGTCGCCCCTGGCGCTGTCCGAGCTGTTCGCCGCCCAGCTCGCCAAGCGGCTGCGCGACCACGACCCGCGGACCATGCCGGCGCTGGGCTGGCTGCAGGAACGCCTGCAGCAGCAGGGCACCACCATCGACGAAGTGGTGTCGCATGCCCAGCAGCGCCAGGGCGCCTCCAACGTCACCGTGCGCAACGTGATCACCAGCCTGCGCCTCATGTCCGACATCGACTGGGCCGACCTGTTCGAAAGCGTGAGCCTGGTGGACGAGCGGCTGCGCGAAGGCAGCCACTTCGCCGCGATGGACTTTCCCACGCGCAACCTCTACCGCGACGCCATCGAGCAGTTGGCCCGCCGGTCCCGCCATTCGGAACTGGATATCGCCGAGCACGCGCTGGCCGCCGCGAAGGCCGCCGCCAGGGCCCCGGGTGCAGAGCGCAGCGACGGCGCCGACGACCCCGGCTACCACCTCATTTCCGGGGGGCGCAGGGCGCTCGAGCAGGCCATCGGCTTCCATGCGCCGCTGCACTGGCGCCTGGCGCGCCTGCGGGGCGAGCACAGCCTGCGCGGCTACGTGGGCGCCATCGCGCTGACCACGGGTGCGCTGTGCGCCGCGGGCTGGCTCGTGCTGCCCGTGGGCGCGGGCGCGTGGCTGACCGCACTGTGGCTGCTGGGCCTGCTGCTGCCCGCCTCCGAGGTCGCCACCAGCCTGGTGCACCGGCTGGTGGCCTGGCGCCTGGGCGCGGCGCCCCTGCCCGGGCTGGAGCTGGCCGGGGGCATTCCGGCCTCGATGCGCACCCTGGTGGCCATGCCCACGCTGTTCACCAGCGCGGCGGACCTGCTGGAGCAGATCGAGCGGCTGGAGGTGCACTACCTGGCGGGCGGCGAGGGCGACATCGCCTTCGCGCTGGTGGCCGATGGCGTGGATGCGCCCACGCAGGACCTGCCCTCCGATGCCCCCCTCGTCGCACTGGCCGAGCAGGCCATCGCGGCGCTGAACCTGCGCCACGGCCCCGCGCCGCAGGGGCCGCGATTCCTGCTGCTGCACCGCAGCCGCCTGTTCAACGCGGCGGAGAGCACCTGGATGGGATGGGAGCGCAAGCGGGGCAAGCTCCATGAGCTGAACCGGCTGCTGCGCGGCGCGGCGGACACCAGCTTCGTTTCCACCCCGGCCGTGCCGCAGGGCGTGCGCTACGTGATCACGCTGGACGCCGACACGCGGCTGCCGCGCGACGCGGCGCTGCGCCTGGTGGGCAAGATGGCCCACCCGCTCAACCGCCCCCGGTTCGACCCGGTGTCGCAACGCGTCGTGGGCGGCTACGCCATCTTGCAGCCGCGCATCACGCCGTCGCTGCCCACCGGCAGCCAGGGCTCGTTCTACCAGCGGATCTCCTCCAGCCCGGGCGGCATGGACCCGTATGCGATGGCCATCTCGGACGTCTACCAGGACCTCTTTGGCGAAGGCTCGTACACCGGCAAGGGCATCTACGACGTGGATGCCTTCGAGGCATCGCTGCAGGGCCGGGTGCCGGACAACACCCTGCTGAGCCACGATCTCTTCGAAGGCACTTTCGCGCGCGCCGGCCTGGCCTCCGACATCGAACTGATCGAGGAAGCCCCGGCCCGCTACGACGTGGCCGCGCGGCGCCAGCACCGCTGGACCCGGGGCGACTGGCAGCTGCTGCCCTGGATCGCCGGCCACTGGAGCGGGCCCCAGGCCGTGTCCGCCGTGGGGCGCTGGAAGATGATCGACAACCTGCGCCGCTCGCTGCTGGCGCCATCGGCGCTGCTGGCGCTGGGCATGGCCTGGGCGATGCCCACGGCACCCGCCGCCGTCGCCATGCTGCTGGTGCTGCTGGTGCTGGCCATTCCTTCCTGCCTGCCGGTGCTCTCCAGCGCCTGGTCGCACCGGCCGGGCGTGCGGCTGCGCAGCCAATGGCGGGTGCTGGCCACCGATGCGCGGATGGCCTGCGCCCAGACCGTCCTGGCCTGGAGCCTGCTGGCGGACCAGGCCTGGCGCATGGGCGATGCCCTGGTGCGCACGCTGGCCAGAATGTTCGCCACCCGCCGCCACCTGCTGGAATGGACGACCGCGGCGCAGTCCGGCCAGCGGCCCCGGCCGGGCGTCATTGGCTTTTACCGCCAGATGGCCCCGGGCATGGCGCTGGGCCTGGCAGTGGCGGGGGCCGCCATCGCGCTCGCGCCATCGCACTGGGCCGCCACGCTGGCGCTCCTGCTGCCGATGCTGTCGCTGTGGCTGGCGGCGCCCGCCCTCGCCGCCTGGGCCAGCCGGCCGCCGGGCATGGCCCCGCTGCTGGCACTGCAACCGGCGCAGGCCCTGGCGCTGCGCCGGATCGCGCGGCGCACCTGGCGCTACTTCGAGACCTTCGTGACACCGGCGGACCACATGCTGCCGCCCGACAACTTCCAGGAAACGCCCCGGCCCGTGGTGGCGCGCCGCACCTCGCCGACCAACATCGGCCTGTACCTGCTGGCGACGGCCGCAGCGCGCGATTTCGGCTGGGCCGGCACGCTGGAGACGGTAGTGCGCCTGGAGGCAACGTTCGCCACGCTGCAGCAGCTGCAGCGCTTTCGGGGCCACTTCTTCAACTGGTATGGCACGGCGGACCTGCGCGCGCTCGATCCGCCCTACGTGTCGTCGGTGGACAGCGGCAACCTCGCCGGCCACCTGATCGCCCTGGCCAACACCTGCGACGAGTGGAGGGCCCAGGGCGGCCCCTGCGCGGAAGTGCGCACGGGCATCGGCGACGCGCTGCAGCTGGCGCGTGCGGGCCTGCCGGGCCTGGCCAGCGCGCGCGGCGTGCCCCTGGCGCAGCGCATGGGCGAGCTGCTGGACGGCATGGCCGCCCTGATCGATGGCCCCCTGCCCCTTCGGGAACTGGCGCCCGCGCTGGGCCGCCTGGCCGACAAGGCGGCCGGCGCGGCGAAGGAGGCGGGCTCGGTGGACGGCGATCCGGGCGTGGACGAAATGCTGTTCTGGACCCGCGAGATCGCCCGCGTGGCCGCGGCGCACGCCGACGATGCCCTGGCGCCCACCTCGGCGCCGGCCCTGGCCCAGCGGCTGCAGGCGCTGGCCGGCACGGCGCGTGAGATGGCCCTGGCCATGGATTTCGCGTTCCTGATGGACCCGGAGCGCAAGCTGCTGTCCATCGGCTACGCCCTGGCGGAGCAACGCCTGGACGAGAACTGCTACGACCTGCTCGGGTCCGAAGCCCGGCTGGCGAGCCTCTTCGCCATCGCCAAGGGCGATGCACCCACCCGCCACTGGTTCCGCCTGGGGCGTGCTGCCACGCCGCTTGCGGGCGGCTCGGCGCTGATCTCCTGGTCCGGCTCGATGTTCGAATACCTGATGCCCTCGCTGGTCATGCGGGCGCCCGCGGGCAGCCTGCTGGAGCAGACGAACCGCCTGGTGGTGCAGCGGCAGATCGCGTACGGGCAGGCGCTCGGCATTCCGTGGGGCATCTCGGAGTCCGCCTACAACGCGCGCGACCGGGAGTTCACCTACCAGTACTCCAACTTCGGCGTGCCGGGCCTGGGCCTCAAGCGCGGGCTCGGCGACAACCGCGTCATCGCGCCGTACGCCACCGGCCTGGCCGCCATGGTGGAGCCGCGCGCGGCGCTGCTGAACTACGAGCGCCTGGCCGCCCTGGGCGCGCTGGGCCACCATGGCTTCTACGAAGCGCTGGATTTCACGCCCACCCGCCTGCCCGAAGGGCAGCCGGTGGCCATCGTGCGCAACTACATGGCCCACCACCAGGGCATGACCATCGTGGCCCTGCTCAACGTGCTGAAGGACGGCCGCATGCGGGAGCGCTTTCACCGCGAGCCCATGGTCCAGTCCAGCGAGCTGCTCCTGCAGGAGCGCACGCCGCGCAACGTGGCGGTGGACCGGCCGCGCGCCGAAGAGGTCAAGGCCTCCCTGGACGGCGGCGTTGGCCAGCCGCCCACCGTGCGCCGCCTGGCTGCCGGAGCGCCGGGGCCGGTCACGCACCTGCTGTCCAACGGCAGCTACACGGTCATGCTCACGGCCGCCGGCGCGGGCTACAGCCGCTGGCGCGGAGTGGCGGTGACCCGCTGGCGCGAGGACGCCACGCGGGATTCGCACGGCAGTTTCATCTACCTGCGCGATGTGCAAAGCGCCCAGCTCTGGTCCCCCACCACCCAGCCCCTGGGCGCCAGCCACCACCACGGCGACGTGCTGTTCGGCGAGGACCACGCCACGTTCTCGCACCACGACAAGGGCCTGCTCACCACGCTGGACGTGCTGGTGTCCGGCGAGACCGACGGCGAAGTGCGCCGCATCTCGCTGGCCAACAGCGGGCGCCGGGCGCGCGAGATCGATGTGACCTCCTATGCCGAGGTGGTGCTGGCGCCGCAGGCCGCGGACGACGCGCATCCCGCGTTCTCCAAGCTCTTCGTGCTGACCGAGTACCTGCCGGAATTCGGCGCGCTGATCGCCACGCGCCGGCCGCGCACGCCGCACGAGCCGCAGGCATGGGCCGGGCATTTCGCGGTGCTGGAAGGCGAGATCACCGCGGCGCCCCAGTACGGATCCGACCGCGCGGGCTTCCTGGGCCGGGGGCGCGACCCCGCCACCGCCGCCGCCGTGCTGCAGGACCTGCCGCTGTCGGGCGCCGTGGGCACGGTGCTGGACCCGGTCTTCGCCCTGCGCCAGCGGGTGCGCGTGGCACCGGGTGGGCTGGCGCGAATCGCCTTCTGGACGGTGGTGGCATCGACCCGCGCGGGGTTGCTGGACCTGATCGATCAGCACCATGAGCGCAGCGCCTTCGACCGCGCAGCCACGCTGTCGTGGACGCAGGCCCAGGTGCAGCTGCGCCACCTGGGGGTGGACGGCGAGGAAGCCGCCGACTTCCAGCGCCTGGCCGCCCCGCTGCTCTATGCCGACCGCCGGTTCCGCGCCCATCCCGAGACCCTGCTGCAGGGCGCCGGGCCGCAGTCGGGGCTGTGGCCGCACGCGGTCTCCGGCGACCTGCCCATCGTGGTGCTGCGCATCGACGACATCGAGGACATGCCGCAGGTGCGGCAGTTGCTCACGGCCCACGAATACTGGCGCATGAAGCAGCTGAGCGTGGACCTGGTCATCCTCAACGAACGCGCGTCTTCCTACGTGCAGGACCTGCAAGTGGCCATCGAGACCGCGGTGCGCAGCAGCCAGGCGCGCCCGGCCATGGCATCGGGCCTGGCGCAGGGCGCGGTCCATGTGCTGCGGGCAGACCTGCTCGGGGTCCAGGGGCGCGCGCTGCTGCAGTCGGCGGCGCGCCTGGAGCTCGTCGCGCGCCAGGGTCCGGTCGCCGACCGGCTCGCCCGCATGGCGCCGCCCGCCCCGGGCGTGGGACCAGCCCCCGCCAGACCGGCCTGGGCGCCGCCGCCCTCCCAGCTGGCGCCTGGTGCGGCACCCGCCGCAGCGGCATCCGACGACCTGGAGTTCTTCAACGGCCTGGGCGGATTCGCCCTGGACGGGCGGGAGTATGTGGTGCGGCTGGGCCCGGGCCAGGCCACCCCGGCGCCCTGGATCAACGTCATCGCCAATCCGGGGTTCGGGTTCCAGGTGTCCGAGCGCGGCAGCACCTGCACCTGGTGCACCAACAGCCGCGAGAACCAGCTGACCCCGTGGTCCAACGACCCGGTGAGCGATCCGTCCGGAGAAGCGATCTACGTGCACGACGAAGCCACGGGCGAAGCGTGGACCGCCACGGCACAGCCCCTGGGCGACGATGGCGTGTACGAAGCGCGCCATGGCCACGGCTACAGCCGGTTCGCGCACGCGGCACGCGGCCTGGGGCTGGAGTTGCTGCAGTACGTGCCCGGCGAAGACCCCGTCAAGATCTCGCGCCTCACGCTGCGCAACACCTCGGGCAAGGCCCGGCGCCTGACCGTCACGGCCTATGCCGAATGGGTGCTGGGCACCTCGCGCGGCGCGTCGGCGCCGTTCATCGCGACCGCGGTGGATGCCGGCAGCGGCGCCCTGCTCGCCCACAAGCCCTGGGACATGGCCTTTCCCGGCCGGGTGGCCTTCGCGGACCTGCGCGGGCAGCAGACGGCGTGGACGGCCGACCGCACGGAGTTTCTGGGACGCCACGGCGGGCCCGGGGCACCCGCCGCGTTCGCCAGCAACGACCCGCTGTCGGGCCGCACGGGCGCCGGGCTCGACCCCTGCGCGGCGCTGCAGTGCGTGGTCGAACTGGCCCCGGGGGCTTCGGTGGAGGTCGTGTCCCTGCTGGGGCAAGGCGACTCGCTGCAGGCCACGCAGGCGCTCATCGCCCGCTACCGCACCTGCGATCTCGATGCCGTGCTGGCGCAGGTGACCGCAGGCTGGCGGCAGACGCTGGGTGCGGTGCAGGTGCGCACGCCCGACCGGGCCATGGACATCCTGCTCAACGGTTGGCTGCTCTACCAAACCATCGCCTGCCGGCTCTGGGCCCGGGCGGCCTTCTACCAGGCCAGCGGCGCCTACGGGTTCCGCGACCAGTTGCAGGACGGGATGGCGCTGCGCTTCACCCACCCGGAGCAGACCCGCGCGCACCTGCTGCGCGCCGCCGGCCGCCAGTTCCCGGAAGGCGACGTGCAGCACTGGTGGCTGCCGCACTCCGGCCAGGGCGTGCGCACCCGCATCTCGGACGACCGCGCCTGGCTGGCCTATGCGGCGGCGGAGTACGTCGCCACCTCGGGCGATCGCGCCGTGCTGGACGAAGCCGTGCCCTTCCTCGAAGGCCCGGCGCTGCAGCCCGGCGAACACGATGCGTTCTTCCAGCCCATGCCGTCCGGACAGTCGGCCTCGCTGTTCGAGCACTGCGCCCGCGCGCTGGACCAGTGCATGGCGCTCACGGGCCGGCAGGGGTTGCCGCTCATCGGCGCCGGCGACTGGAACGACGGCATGAACCGCGTGGGCGCCGAAGGACAAGGCGAAAGCGTGTGGCTGGGCTGGCTGCTGATCCGCACCGTCGCCCTCTTCGCGCCGCTGGCCGAAGATCGGGACGACGGCCGGGCCGCGCTCTGGCGCGCGCACGCGGAATCGGTGCGTGCCGCCATCGAGGCGGTGGCATGGGACGGCGCCTGGTATCGCCGCGCCACCTTCGACGACGGCACCTGGCTGGGCTCGCAGGACAGCGGGGAGTGCCGCATCGACGCCATCGCCCAGGCCTGGGCCGTGCTGTCGGGTGCCGCCGACCCGGCGCGGACCGCCCAGGCCATGGATTCGCTGGAGCGGCACCTGATCCGCCAGGACGACGGGCTCGCGCTGCTGCTGGCCCCCCCGTTCGACCAGATGCCGCGGGACCCGGGGTACATCAAGGGCTACCCGCCCGGCCTGCGCGAGAACGGCGGTCAGTACAGCCACGCCGCCATGTGGTCCATCCTCGCCTTCGCCCAGCAGGGCGATGGCGACCGGGCCGCCGCGCTGTTCCGGCTGGTGAACCCCATCCTGCACGCCAGCACGCCCGAGCAGGTCGCCCGCTACCGGGTCGAGCCCTACGTGGTCGCGGCCGACGTCTATGCCGTGCCCCCGCATGCCGGGCGCGGCGGCTGGACCTGGTACACCGGCTCGGCCGCCTGGATGTACCGCGCGGGCATCGAAGGCATCCTGGGGCTGCGCCGCGAAGGCACGGCGCTGCGGGTGCGGCCCTGCATTCCTGCGGACTGGCCGGGGTTCGAGGCGACGGTCACCATCGGCACCAGCCACTGCGCGATCCGCATCACCCGTGCCCCGGATGCCGGCGGCCCGCCGCAGGCCTGGCTGGACGGTGCCTCCGTGCCCTGCGAAGACAGCGGCGTACGCGTGCCGCTCGACGGTGGAGGGCACGATTTGCTGCTGACGCTCTGATCGCGGCGCGCCCCGTGCACCGAAGAAAGCCGCCCATACTGTATTTAAATACAGACACTCAGTACACTCTGGCCCACCATGGATTTCGCTCTGTGGCACAGTCGGAGGGCACGCCTGCAGGCAACCCGCCCGGCACTGCGCAGTGAACGCCCCCCAACCCATGAACACCGCTTCTCCCCACGATCCGGAGCCCCCGCTTCCGCCCGATACCGCCCTGACGCAGGCGTCCGATCCCGCCTCCGCCGCGGCCCTGCAGCGCCGCGTCGAGTGCGCACCGGAGTGGTTCTGCGCCTTCCTGGCGGGCAGCAACCGGGAGAAGAACCGCTTCCTTAAGGAGCTGGCCACCATGAAGGGGTCGGTGACATGGCTGGTGCAGCAGCGCCGCCAGGGGCTGTGGACGGCCGAGGAGCGCGACCGGCTGCGCAGCGTGATGCGCTCGGCCTCGTCGGTCAGCCCCTACCTGCTGGTGTGGGTGGTGCCCGGCTCTATGCTCATCCTGCCGTTCATGGCCTGGTTCATCGACTGGCGCCGCCGCGGGCGCGAGGTGGCGAAGGACCCCGCCTGAGCGTCATCCGGCCTGGCATTGCGGGGCCCCGGGCCTGAGCACCCAGGCCCACCGCCGGGCCTGATCAGCCGAAGCGCCCGGCCGCGAACGCCACCACCACGCCGGTGCCCACGAGCCCGGCCTGCCAGCGCAGCGCCACCGTCCACGACGGCACGTGGCGCTCCACCCGCCAGTACAGCAGGCGCCCCGCGGCCAGCGACAGGCCGAAGGCGGTGGCCATGCCCAGCAGGTTCATCGCGGCGGAGTCCCGCCAGGCCTGCTGGAACGCGGCATTCACCAGCAGGCACACGGGAAAGTGCACGAGGAACACCGAATACGACATGCGCCCCAGCCGCTCCAGGGGATGGGGCACGGCACTGGATGCCCCGGCGGGCCAGCGCGCCGACAGCCAGGGCTGCCCCCAGCGCAGCCACAGCACCAGCACCAGCGCGGCCACCCAGGCCACCGCGATGCGTTCGCGGAACTCCACCGCCAGCGCAACTACCCCCAGCGCGGCGATGGCCAGCAACCCCGCCCGGGCACGGGGCGCGCGTACGGTCCAGCACGCCAGCATGCCCAGGCCGTACGACCCGAAGAAGTAGCAGGCCCACATGTCCAGGCCCGCCTCCCGGTTGAGCCACAGCAGGGACAGCGCCGTGCCGGCCAGCACCAGCGCCTTGCCCAGGCGCTCCGCCTGCGGCCGGCTCACTCCCGGCCAGCGGCGCACGGCCGAGAACAGCAGCGCCGCCAGCGCGAAGAGCTGGAAGTCGATGCCCACGTACCAGACCCCGGCGGACAGCGCCTCCTCGCCCACGATGTCCTGGATCATCAGCGCGTTCGCCACCAACTGGGCGGGGCTGGGCTCGCCCGGCACCGAGGGGTGGTCCAGGAAGGGCCGCACCGCGGCGGATGCCAGCACCGCCAGCACCATGGCCACGGCGTAGGGCACGGCCAGCCGCACGAACCGCCGGCCGATCTGCTCGGAGGCGCTGTCGAAGCGCGCCGCGCCGGTGGGCGCCAGGCTGGCCGCGGCGAGGTAGCCGCCGAGGACCAGAAACACCTGCACGGCCATCCGCCCATGCTGGGACAGCCACGCCATCACCTGCGGCATCAGCGGCAGGGCCACATCGGACATGGGGCCGTAGAAAACCAGGTGGTGCGCGACGATGGTCGCGCAGGCCAGGCCCTTGACCGTGTCGATCAGGGAACTGCGGGAGGCGGAGGACATGCGGAAACCGGCGAGGGACGAACCATGGAACGGGCCGCGCGGCAAAGTGCCCGCGGACCCGCAAAAAAGCGCTCCCGGCACTGCCATGCGGCAGCGCCGGGAGCGCGGGGGTCGAAAAGTATAGCGTCCCGGGCCGAGGCAGCCGGCCCGGTGGCGCGGCTCAGAGGACGGCCAGGCGGCCCCGCGCGGCCTGGTACTCGCGGCGCAGACGGGCCACGAGGTCGGCCGCGCCGGTCACCTCGGTGATCGCGCCGATGCCCTGGCCGCAGCCCCAGATGTCCTTCCAGGCCTTCTTGGCGTCGCCGCCGAAATTCATCTTGCTCGGGTCGGACTCGGGCAGGTGGTCGGGGTCGAGCCCGGCCGCGCGCACCGAGGGCGCCAGGTAGTTGCCGTGCACGCCCGTGAACAGGTTGCTGTAGACGATGTCGTCGGAGTTGCCGTCCACGATGGCCTGCTTGTAGGCCTCCTGCGCCCGCGCTTCGTGCGTGGCGATGAAGGCCGAGCCGATGTAGGCGAAGTCGGCCCCCATGGCCTGCGCGGCCAGCACGGCGCCGCCCGAGGCGATCGCGCCGGACAGCGCCACGGGGCCGTCGAACCACTGGCGGATCTCCTGGATCAGCGCGAAGGGGCTCTTGACCCCCGCATGCCCGCCCGCGCCTGCGGCCACGGCGATGAGGCCGTCGGCGCCCTTCTCGATCGCCTTGTGGGCGAACTTGTTGTTGATGATGTCGTGCAGCACGATGCCGCCCCAGCCGTGCACGGCCTGGTTCACGTCCTCGCGCGCGCCCAGGCTGGTGATGACGATCGGCACCTTGTACTTGGCGCAGACCTGCATGTCGTGCTCCAGGCGGTCGTTGCTCTTGTGCACGATCTGGTTGATGGCGAACGGGGCCGAAGGCCGATCGGGGTGCGCCTTGTCATGCGCCGCCAGCGCCTCGGTGATCTCGGCCAGCCAGTCGTCCAGCTGCTCGGCCGGGCGGGCGTTGAGCGCAGGCATCGAGCCCACGATGCCCGCCTTGCACTGCGCGATCACCAGTTGGGGGTTGCTGATGATGAACAGCGGCGAACCGATGACGGGCAGCGAGAGTTTCTGAAGCGCCGGTGGCAACTGGGACATGGACGGTCTCCGGGGTGGGTATTAATGACGAAAAACGGCCCCAGCGCATATTGCTCTAGGGCATTCAGCTATCGATTCAATAGCAATCAAGGCAACCAGAGGGGCATCAGAACGCCTCGGGCGCCAGCGCGGTCACGCTGTCGGCACCTTCCACGATGGCATCGCGCAGGCCGCCGGCCTTGACCAGGATGTGGTCCGCGTAGAACTGTGCGGTGGCGATCTTGGCGCGCAGGAAGGCTTCGTCCTGTCCCTCCGGCAACAGCCGCTGCGCGGCCAGCAGCGCGCGGCCCATCTGCCAGCCTGCCACGAGGTTGCCGGCCAGCATCAGGTACGGCACGCTGCCCGCATAGGCGGCGTTGGGCTGGGCCTTGGCGCTGGCGGCGATGAAATCCACCACCTCCAGGAACGCCGCGCGGGCCTGGGACAGGCGCCGGGCCACGGCGCGGGCGGCGGGCGTGCCGCTGGCGTCGAGTTCGCCCTCGGTCGCCGCGATCTGCGCGGCGATGGCCTTGGCCGTCTGGCCGCCGTCGCGCGCCGTCTTGCGGCCCACGAGGTCGTTGGCCTGGATGGCGGTGGTGCCTTCGTAGATCGTGAGGATCTTCGCGTCGCGGTAGTGCTGCGCGGCGCCGGTCTCCTCGATGAAGCCCATGCCGCCGTGCACCTGCACGCCCAGGCTGGTGACCTCCAGGCTCATCTCGGTGCTGTAGCCCTTGACCAGCGGCACCATGAATTCGTAGAACGCCGTGTTCTGCCGGCGCGTCTCGGCATCGGGGTGGTGGTGCGAGGCGTCGTAGGCGGCCGCGGCCACGGTGGCCATGGCGCGGCAGCCTTCGGTGTAGGCGCGCATGGTCATGAGCATGCGGCGCACATCGGGGTGGTGGATGATGGTGGCGCTGGCCTTCACGCTGCCGTCCACGGGCCGGCTCTGCACGCGGTCCTTCGCGTAGCCCACGGCCTGCTGGTAGGCGCGCTCGGCCACCGCGATGCCCTGCACGCCCACGGCGTAGCGGGCCGCGTTCATCATGATGAACATGTATTCGAGGCCGCGGTTTTCCTCGCCCACCAGGTAGCCCACGGCGCCGCCGTGGTCGCCGAATTGCAGCACCGCGGTGGGCGATGCCTTGATGCCCAGCTTGTGCTCGATGGAGACGCAGTGCGCATCGTTGCGCTTGCCCAGGCTGCCATCGGCGTTGACCAGGAACTTGGGCACCACGAACAGGCTGATGCCCTTCACGCCCTCGGGCGCGCCCTGCACGCGCGCCAGCACGAGGTGCACGATGTTGGCGGCCATGTCGTGCTCGCCATAGGTGATGAAGATCTTGGTGCCGAACACCTGGTAGGTGCCGTCGCCCTGCGGCTCGGCGCGCGTGCGCACCAGCGCCAGGTCCGAGCCGGCCTGCGGCTCGGTGAGGTTCATGGTGCCGGTCCATTCGCCGGTCACCAGCTTTTCGAGGTAGGTGGCTTTCAGCTCATCGCTGCCGGCGGTGAGCAGCGCCTCGATGGCGCCGTCGGTCAGCAGCGGGCAGAGCGCGAAGCTCAGGTTGGCGCTGTTGCACATCTCGATGCAGGCCGCGCCGATGGTCTTGGGCAGCCCCTGGCCGCCGAAGTCGGCAGGGTGCTGCAGGCCCTGCCAGCCGCCCTCGGCGTACTGCCGAAAGGCCTCCTTGAACCCCGGCGTGGTCGTGACCACCCCGTCCTTCCACGACGACGGGTTGCGGTCCCCCACGACGTTCAATGGCGCCACCACGCCCTCGTTGAAGCGGGCGCATTCCTGCAGCACCGCCTGGGCGGTGTCGAGGCCGGCGTCCTCGAAACCGGGCAGCCGGGCCACTTGCTCGATGTTCGCCAGGTGCTCGATCGCGAACAGCATGTCCTTGACGGGGGCGGTGTAACTCATGGAAGAAGTCTCCGGGGGCGAAAAATGTCGGAAAAAAAGGCATCGCAAGCGATGCCTTCCGGGGAACGGGGCCGCGCGATCAGAGCGCCTTGACCAGTTCCGGCACGGCCGTGAACAGGTCGGCCTCCAGGCCGTAGTCGGCCACGCTGAAAATCGGCGCTTCCGGGTCCTTGTTGATCGCCACGATCACCTTGGAGTCCTTCATGCCCGCCAGATGCTGGATCGCGCCCGAGATGCCCGCCGCGATGTACAGCTGCGGCGCCACGATCTTGCCCGTCTGCCCCACCTGCAGGTCGTTGGGCGCGTAGCCCGCATCCACCGCCGCGCGGCTCGCGCCGATCGCCGCACCCAGCTTGTCCGCCAGGGGCGTCATCACTTCGTTGAACTTCTCGCTGCTGCCCAGCGCCCGTCCGCCCGAGACGATGATCTTGGCGGCGGTGAGCTCGGGGCGGTCGCTCTTGGTCACTTCGCGGCCCACGAAACTGCTCTTGCCGGAATCGGCGGCGGCCTCCTGCTTCTCGACGGCGGCCGAGCCCCCGGTGGCGGCCGCGGCATCGAAGCCGGTGGTGCGCACGGTGATGACCTTGGTCGCATCGCTGCTCTGCACGGTGGCGATGGCGTTGCCGGCGTAGATGGGGCGCTCGAAGGTGTCGGGGCTGTCCACCTTGGTGATGTCGCTGATCTGCGCGACATCGAGCTTGGCGGCCACCCGAGGGGCCACGTTCTTGCCGCCCGCGGTGGCGGGGAACAGGATGTGGCTGTAGTTGGCGGCGATGGCCAGCACCTGGGCGGCGACGTTCTCGGCCAGGCCGTCCTTGAGGCTCGCGCCATCGGCCAGGATGACCTTGCTGACGCCGGCGATCTGCGCGGCGGCCTGGGCGGCGGCATCGGCGCCGTTGCCCGCCACCAGCACGTGCACGTCGCCACCGCAGGCCACGGCGGCCGTCACGGTGTTCAGGGTGGAGGGCTTGATGCTGGCGTTGTCGTGTTCGGCAATTACGAGGGCTGTCATGTTCAGATCACCTTTGCTTCGTTCTTGAGCTTGTCCACCAGGGCGGCCACGTCGGGCACCTTGATGCCGGCGCCGCGCTTCGGGGGTTCGGAGACCTTCAGGGTCTTCAGGCGCGGCTTGACATCGACGCCCAGGTCTTCGGGCTTGACGGTATCGAGCTGCTTTTTCTTGGCCTTCATGATGTTGGGCAAGGTGACGTAGCGCGGCTCGTTCAGGCGCAGGTCGGTGGTGACCACGGCCGGCAGCGTGAGGGAGATGGTCTCCAGCCCGCCATCGACTTCGCGCGTGACGTTGACCTTGTCGCCGCTCACTTCCACCTTGGAGGCGAAGGTGGCCTGCGGCAGGTCGGCCAGGGCTGCGAGCATCTGCCCGGTCTGGTTGGCATCGTCGTCGATGGCCTGCTTGCCCAGGATGATGAGCTGGGGCTGCTCCTTGTCCACCAGCGCCTTCAGGATCTTGGCCACGGCCAGGGGCTGCAGTTCTTCGGTGGTCTCCACCAGGATGGCACGGTCGGCACCGATGGCCATGGCGGTGCGCAGCGTTTCCTGGCACTGCGCCACGCCGCAGGAGACGGCGATGACTTCGGTCACCACGCCCTTTTCCTTCAGGCGCACGGCCTCCTCGACGGCGATCTCGTCAAAGGGGTTCATGCTCATCTTCACGTTCGCGATGTCCACACCCGTGTTGTCCGACTTCACTCGGACCTTCACGTTGTAGTCCACCACGCGCTTGACAGGGACCAAAACCTTCATTGCTGCGGCTCCTAGAGTTGTTGATTAATTGACGTTTACGTAAACCGAAACATTCTATTCCGCACCCCTGGCGCATACCCCTGCGCGAGGCAGTGGGATGCCGCCCACCCACAAAAAGAACGATCGTGCTTTTTTGCGAATTATAGGCCAGTGTCTCCGGCCTCCGGGCGCTGCGGTGCGGGTGCTGGCACTTCGGCGACAGCGCCGGCCGGTACCGGGGGCACGGCGTCGCCCCGGATCTGCACCACCCGCTGCGGGTAGGGAATGTCGATGCCCGCCCCGCGCAGGCCCTCCAGGATGGCGATGTTGATGGCCGAGCGCAGGTTGACCGAGCCGGCGGAGGGGTCGCTGATCCAGAAGTTCAGGCTGAACTCCAGCCCGTCGGGCGCGAAGTTGACCAGGTAGGCCACGGGCTGCGGCTCTTTCAGCACGCGCGCCTGCGCGGCGGCGGCCTCGCACAGAATCTGCTGCACCTGGGCCACGTCGCTGTCGTAGCCCACGACGATGTTGGTGGTGACGTTGAACTTGCGATCGGCGTCGGAGAGGTTCTCCACGCGCTGGGTGATGAGGGTCTCGTTCGGCACGATGGATTCGCGGCCGTTGCCCGCGCGGATGAGGGTGTAGCGCGTCTTGATGTCGGTGATGCGGCCCTCGAAGCCATCGACCCGCACGTTGTCGCCGATGCGCAGCGAGCGCTCCAGCAGGATGACGAAGCCGCTCACGTAGTTGGAGGCGAGCTTTTGCAGCCCGAATCCCAGGCCCACGCCCACCGCGCCGCCCAGCACCGACAGCGCGGTCAGGTCCACGCCCACGGCCGACAGGGCGAACAGCATGCCGATCATCAGCAGCACCGCGCGCGTGGCGTTCACCGCCACCTTGCGCATGGACAGGTCATTGACGGCATTGCTCAGCACGCGGCGCTCGAACGTGGACGACACCCACAGCGCCAGCACCATCACCAGCCCCGCCGACAGCACGCCCTGCAGCAGCATCAGCAGGCTGACCTGCGATTTGCCGAAGCTGATGTTGATGTCGGCCAGTTCCTGGCGCACCAGCGGCAGCAGCCCCACGATCCACAGCACGGCCACGCCCCAGGCCACCCACGAGACGATGCGCTCGACCAGCCGCATGGCCGCCGAGCGCGGGAACGCGGCGGTCAGCACCCGCGCGAAGAAGCGGATCAACACCAGCGAGGTCAGCACCGGCACCGCCACGCGCAGCAGGAACACCGGCTGGTAATGCTCCACGCCCACGCGTGCCGCATACACCAGCGCCAGCGAGAGCAGCGGGAACATCAGCCCATCGACGGTGCGCCGCCCGAACCACACCGAATCGGCCGGCTGCTGGCGCCCCACCGCGCGGCTGGCCAGGTAGGCCAGGGCGATACAGGCTGCGAGCACGGCGATCTCCAGCCAGGTGCTGGAGTTGTTGAAGTCGCGCGACAGGGTGTCGAAGATTTCCATCGGCAGTCAGAAGAAGCAGCAGGAGCAGAGGAAGGCGCCACCCGCGGCGGCGCCGGGATGGAAAGAGAGGCGGGGATCGGGAACCGGGGACGGCGGCATGGCCAGCGGGCTCAGCGCGCCGGCTTCCAGGCCGGCGTGCGTTTTTCAGCGAAGGCGCGCGCGCCCTCCTGCGCCGCCGCGTCCATCATGTTGGTGGCCATGGCCTGGCCCGCGAGCTGGTAGGCCGCCTCCACGCCCAGCTCGCGCTGCTGGTAGACCAGGGCCTTGCCCATGGCGACCGCGGCGCGGGGCTTTTCCAGGATGGACTGCACGAGCCGTTCGACCTCGGCATCGAGTTGCGCCTGCGGCACCACGCGGTTCACCAGCCCTTGCGCCTGCGCGGTGCGCGCATCGATGAAGTCGCCCGTCAGCAGCATTTCCATGGCGCGCTTGAGCGGCACATTGCGCACCAGCGGCACGCTGGGCGTGGCGCAGAACAGGCCGTAGTGGATGCCGCTGGTGGCGAAGGTGGCGTCGTCCGCCGCCACCGCCAGGTCGCACTGCGCCACCAGCTGGCAGCCAGCCGCCGTGGCCATGCCCTGCACGCGGGCGATCACCGGCACGGGCAGCTGCTGGATGGCGAGCATCATGCGGCTGCACTGGGCGAAGAGCTTCTGGTACCAGGCCTTGTCGGGGTGGGCGGCCATGTCCTTCAGGTTGTGGCCGGCGCAAAAGGCCTTGCCGCTGGCGGCCAGCACCACCACCCGCGCGGTGTCGTCGCGGGCCACGTCGGCCAGCGCCTGCTGCAGCGCGGCGAGCATGCCGTCGCCCAGCGCGTTGAAGCGCGCGGGGTCGTCCAGCGTGAGGGTGACGACGCCCCGCGCATCGCGCGAAACGGCCAGGGGGTTCGGGGGAGCGGAAGGGGTCGTCATGCGAGGGGGCGGCTAAGGCAGAAGGTCACAGGTCGGCCAGCACGCGCACGTGGGCTTCCACGCTGCGCGCCAGGGCATCCATCATGTAGCCGCCCTCCAGGCAAGAGACGATGCGGCCCTTGGAGTGGCGGCGGGCCACGTCCTTCACGCGCTGGGTGATCCAGGTGTAGTCCTGCTCGGTCAGGCCGAGCTGGCCCATGTCGTCCTCGCGGTGGCCGTCGAAGCCGGCGCTCACGAAGATCATCTCGGGCTTGAAGGCCTCCAGCCGCGGAATCCACAACATCTCGATCAGTTCGCGGATGTCCATGCCGCGCGTGTAGGCGGCCACGGGCACATTGAGCATGTTGGGCGCCGGGTCGCGGTCGCCGCTGTAGGGATAGAACGGGTGCTGGAAGATGCCCACCATCAGCACGCGGTCGTCGCCGGCCAGGATGTCCTCGGTGCCGTTGCCGTGGTGCACGTCGAAATCCACCACCGCCACGCGGCGCAGGCCGTGGCGCTTCAAGGCATACCGCGCGGCGATGGCCACGTTGTTGAAGAAGCAAAACCCCATGGCCTTGTCGCGCGTGGCGTGGTGGCCCGGCGGGCGCACGCAGCAGAAGGCGTTCTCCAGCTCGCCCGCCATCACCGCATCGGTGGCGGCCAGGGCCGCGCCGGCGGCGCGCAGCGCGGCGTTCCAGGTGTGGGTGTTGATGGAGGTGTCGGGGTCGATCTGCGCATGCGCCGGGCCGCCGGCCAGCAGCTCTTCGGCCAGCCGCTCGGACATGCCGCGCAGGGCGTCCACATGGCGGCGGTCGTGCGCCAGCTCGATGTCGGCCAGAGACGCCTCGGGGGCCTGGATGCGTTCCAGCGCGTCGGCCACGCCGGTGGCGAGCAGTCGGTCCTCGATGGCATCCAGCCGCGCCGGGCATTCGGGATGCCCCGGGCCCATCTCGTGCTTCCAGCATTCGCGATGGGTGAAATAGCCTGTCATGCCCACAGTCATTCCCGTAGCCTCGTTCTTTTTCGGATAACGTCGCACCATGCAAGCACAGCACAAAATCAAGTCGCTTCTGGACCAGCTTAACACGGTGATCGTGGGCAAAAGCGCCCAGGTCCAGGACTGCGTGGCCTGCCTTCTGGCCGGCGGCCACCTGCTGATCGAGGACGTTCCCGGCGTCGGCAAGACCACGCTGGCCCACGCGCTGGCGCGCACCTTCGGGCTGCAGTTCTCGCGCGTGCAGTTCACCGCCGACCTGATGCCGAGCGACCTCACCGGCGTCTCGGTGTACGAGCGCGGCAAGGAGTCGTTCGTGTTCCACCCCGGCCCCGTGTTCGCGCAGGTGCTGCTGGCCGACGAGATCAACCGCGCCAGCCCCAAGACCCAGAGCGCACTGCTCGAAGCCATGGAAGAAAAGCAGGTCTCGGTGGAGGGCGAAACCCGCGCCCTGCCCCACCCGTTCTTCGTGATCGCCACGCAGAACCCGCACGACCAGCTGGGCACCTTCGCGCTGCCCGAATCGCAGCTGGACCGTTTCCTGATGCGCATCTCCATCGGTTACCCCGACCGCGCGGCCGAACGCCTGCTGCTGGCCGGGGCCGACCGGCGAGAAATGGTGGACAGCATGCTGCCCCTGCTCTCGGGCGACGAGCTGGCCCAGCTGCAGCAGCAGGTGCTGGCCGTGCACACGGCCGACCCGCTCTTGAACTACGTGCAGGACCTGATGGCCGCCACCCGCTCGGGCCGGTGGTTCCTGCAGGGCCTGTCGCCCCGCGCCGGCATCGCGCTGGTGCGCGCGGCCAAGGCGCAGGCGCTGATCTCGGGGCGCGACTACGTGGCCCCAGACGACGTGCAGGCCGTGCTGCCCCAGACCGTTGCCCACCGCCTGGTGCCCGTGGGCGATGCCGGGCGCGGCGCCGTGGAGCAGGTGCGGGCCATGGTGGATGCCGTGCCGCTGCCCTGAGTCCCCCCTCCGCCGCCGGCCCGCCATCGATCCCCCTTTCCCTGTTCCCCCGACCCCCACCACATCGCCCAGCCCCGCCATGCCGGCCGCCGCCCCGCCCCCGCTCACCCCGCCGCTGCCGCCGCACGCCCCGCGCCCGGCCCCCTGGCCGCTGGCCACCGTGCAGCGGCGCTGGCAGCGCTGGTGGCAGTCGCGCATCAAGCGCACCGACACCGTCACGCTCACCCAGCGCAATGTGTACATCCTGCCCACGGGCGCGGGCTGGATGCTGGCGCTCACGCTGCTGGTGTTGCTGGTGGCGTCCATCAACTTCCAGCTCAACCTGGGCTACCTGCTCACCTTCCTGCTGGCCGGCAGCGCGGTGGTGGGCATCCACATCTGCCACGGCACGCTGCGCGGCCTCACCCTGCACCTGGTGGCGCCGGAGCCGCAGTTCCTGGGCACCAGCACCGCGCTGGAGGTGCAGCTGAGCCACACGCGGCGCACCGCGCGCCACGGCATCGCGGTGGCGGTGCACGGCGCGGGCACGGACACCAAATGGGTCTGGACCGACGTGCCCGCCGAAGGCTCGGCCAGCGTGCAGGTGGCCTACCAGCCGCTGCGGCGCGGGCTGCACGACGCGCCCACGCTCACGGCCGAGACACGCTTTCCGCTGGGCACCTTCCGCGTCTGGACCCTCTGGCGGCCCGCGGCGCAGGTGCTGGTGTATCCCCAGCCCGAGGTGCCGCCCCCGCCGCTGCCCGCGGGCGAGCCGCGCTCGGGCGGCGCGGGCAGCACGCCCACGCAGGGCATCGGCGAGTTCGACGGCGTGCGGGCCTACCGCCGTGGCGACCCGCTCAAGCTGGTGGTCTGGAAGAAGGCCGCCAAGTCGCTGGCCACCGGCACCGACGACCTGGTGAGCCGCGACGCCCAGCAGGCCCAGCGGCAGGAGCTGTGGCTCGACCCGGCCGTCACCGGCCTGAGCGACCCCGAAGCCCGCCTGTCGCGCCTGGCCGCCTGGGTGCTGCAGGCCGACCGGCTGGGCGTGGAATACGGGCTGCGCCTGCCCGGCGGCGAGATCGCCCAGGACAGCGGCGCCGCCCACCGCCGCCGCTGCCTGGAGGCGCTGGCCCTGTGCTGAGCACCCCCACCTTTCATGATCAAAATGCCATCCAGCACAATCAACACTAGGGCATACTGCTACAAAAATAGTAGCAATGCATTGTCGGTGCCGGCCGGCCGCCTGCCGGTGGCGCGGAGCGCCCGCCCATGAGCCTGCGCCAGACGCTCGCCACCCTGCCGCGCGACACCCGCGACACCCTGTTCCTCATCGTCGTCATCGCCTGGGTGATCGCGCCGCAGGCCGCCAACCTGCCCGTGTGGACCACGGCGCTCGCCGCCCTGGTGCTGGCCTGGCGCGGCTGGCTGGCGCTGGAAGGCCGGCCCCTGCCGGGCCGCTGGGCCACTGGCGGGCTGCTGGTGGTGTCGGTGGCGCTCACGCTGGCGTCGCACCGCACGATCGTGGGGCGCGATGCGGGCGTCACGCTCATCGTGATGCTGCTGGCGCTCAAGACGCTGGAGCTGCGCGCGCGGCGCGACGCCATGGTCATCTTCTTCCTGGGCTTCTTCACGATGCTCAGCAACTTCTTCTTCTCGCAGTCGCTGCTCACGGCGACCGCCATGCTGGTCGCGCTGCTGGGGCTGCTCACCGCCCTGGTCAACGCCCACATGCCCGTCGGCCGCCCGCCGCTGGCGCAATCCATGCGCACGGCCGGCAAGATGGCGCTGCTGGGCGCGCCCATCATGCTGGCGCTGTTCCTGCTGTTCCCGCGCATGGCGCCCCTGTGGGGCATGCCCAACGACAACCCCTCGGGGCGCAGCGGGCTGTCGGGCGAGATGGAGATCGGCAACGTCGCCTCGCTGGCGCTGGACGACAGCGTGGCGATGCGCGTGCAGTTCGACACGCCGGGCGGCGAGGCGCCGCCGCAGAGCCAGCTTTACTTTCGCGGCCCGGTGCTCACCGCCTTCAACGGCCGGCAGTGGTTCGCCCTCGGGCAGTCCGGCGCGCCGTCCTCGGCCTTTCGCCCGCCCGCTCCCGCGCGGCTGCAGACCGAGGGCGAGCCCCTGCGCTACGCCGTCACGCTGGAGCCGCTGCGGCGCCCCTGGCTGCTCACCCTGGACGTGGCCCGCGACCGGCCCGAACTGCCCGAGGGCCTGTCGGCCTTCATGACGCAGGAGCTGCAATGGGTGGTCAACCGGCCGGTCAACGAGGTCATGCGCTACCGCGCCGAAAGCTACCCCCGCTTCACCCACGGCCCGGCGCAGCGCACCGGGCAGATGCGCTCCTACGTGGAGCTGCCCGACGGCTTCGACCCACGCACCCGCGCCCTGGCGCAGGAGATGCTCGCCGACCCGCGCCTGGCTGCTGGCGGGCCACCCGCCCTGATCGACGCCGCCCTCGCCCGGCTGCGCACCGGCGGCTACAACTACACACTGGAGCCCGGCGTGTACGGCCAGCACACGGCCGACGCGTTCTGGTTCGACATCAAGGAAGGCTTTTGCGAACACATCGCCTCGGCCTTCGTCGTGCTGATGCGGGCGATGGACATTCCCGCGCGCATCGTCACCGGCTACCAGGGCGGCGAACGCAACGGGGTCGACGGCTACTGGACCGTGCGCCAGAGCGATGCGCACGCCTGGGCCGAAGTCTGGCTCGAAGGCCGCGGCTGGGTGCGCGTGGACCCGACCGGCGCCGTCTCGCCCGGCCGCATCGGCGCCTTCCAGCGCCTGCAGGCCCCGCGCGGCGTGTTCGGCAACGCCATGGACACCATGATCAGCCCCGGCATGGTGCAGCAGATGCGCGCCGTGTGGGAGGCCGTCAACAACGGCTGGAACCAGTGGGTGCTCAACTACACCCAGGGCCGCCAGCTGGACATGCTGAAAGCATTGGGCATCGAATCGCCCAGCTGGGAAGACCTGGCCCGGGCCCTGGGCGGGCTGGCCGCGCTGGCCGCGCTCGCGGGCGCCGGCTGGACGCTGTGGGAGCGCAGCCAGCACGACCCCTGGCTGCGCCTGCTGGCCCATGCCCGCGACCGGCTCGCCCGCGCCGGCCTGCCCCTGCCCGCCACCCTGCCGCCGCGCGCCATGGCCGAGCGCGCCCGGGCGCAGTTCGGCGACGCCGCCAGCGCACCCATCGCCGACTGGCTGCTGCGCCTGGAACACACCCGCTACGCCCCCGAACCGGCCACCGCCCTGGCCGACCTGCGGCGCGACCTGCGCCGCCTGCCCTGGCCGGCGCGCCAGCCGCCGACCCCTTGACCGCTCCCATGCCCTCCTTCGCCTTCCTTCGCCACGCCCTGCTGCTGATCGCCGCCGCCCTCCTGTCCCCGGGCGCCATCGCCCAAAAGCCCGTCAAGAAAAACCCGCCCCGGGCCCCGGCCGCGGCCCCGCAGCCGGCGATCTTCTACGACCAGCGCGCGGACGCCATGCAGTTCGCCGACGACATCGCCGCGCGCCGCGACCTGGACCGCGAATGGGTGCGCCAGGCCATCGGCCAGGCGCGCTTTCTGAGCCAGGTGCCGCGCCTCATGCTGCCGCCGCCGGCCGGCACGCCCAAGAACTGGCGCGTGTACCGCAGCCGCTTCGTCGAGCCCGTGCGCATCCGCGCGGGCGTGCGCTTCTGGCACGACAACGCCGACACCCTGGCCCGCGCCGAGCGCGAATACGGCGTGCCCGCGGAAATGATCGTCGGCATCATCGGCGTGGAAACCATCTACGGCCAGCAGATGGGCAACTTCCGCGTCATCGACGCGCTGGCCACCCTGTCGTTCGACTTTCCCATGGCCCACCCGCGCGCGGCCGAGCGCGTCGCGTTCTTCCGGGGCGAGCTGGAGCAGTTCCTGAGCCTCATGCAGCGCACCAACGCCGACCCGCTGGAGCCACGCGGCAGCTACGCGGGCGCCATGGGCCTGGGCCAGTTCATGCCCTCCAGCTGGGCGCGCTACGCGGTGGACTTCGACGGCGACGGCCGCATCGACCTCTTCAACAGCCCCGCCGACGCCATCGGCTCGGTCGCCAACTACTTCAAGGGCCACGGCTGGACCACCGGCATGCCCACGCACTACGCGGTCGAGTTCGACCCGGCGCGGCTGCGCCTCGAAGACCTGCTGGCCCCCGACATCCTGCCCACCTTCACCGTCGCCCGCATGGCCGAACTGGGCGCACTGGTGCAGGGCGACGGCGCCACCCACCGCGGCCCACTGGCCCTGGTGGAACTGCAGAACGGCGTTGGATCGCCCGTCTTCTACGCGGGCACCGAGAACTTCTATGCCGTCACGCGCTACAACTGGTCGAGCTACTACGCCATGGCCGTGATCGAACTGGGGCGCGAAGTGGCGGCGGCGCGGTAGGGCGACGGGCTATGCGCCCGCGCCTGGACGGCCGGGGTGACCGTGGAACGGCGTGCAGCAGTGCCATCACGGCGCGCTGTGAGATTCGGGCTGCCGCTGAAAACCGAAGAGGTGCGGTTGTTCAGGGCACCGCCCAGGCCGGACAACCACAGGCGCTCGCCGATCAAGGTCATGGATCCGGGCGGCGCGGCGAGCCTTGCCGATACCCGAGCATGCCATGCTAGCAGGAGCAGCCATCCGCTATTCCTGCGTCCACGGAGAACGCACGCGAAACCTTCAACAGATCAGCTATTTCGTTGGGCGCATGGCTGCTGCGTATGACTGCTCGTAGCGGCCGAAGTGACCAGAAGCCTGCGTTTGGGCCAAATTCTCTTGTTCCGACTGGTTACCAGGCTCGATGTGCCCCTGGTCCGTCACCCTGCAATGCCATGCGTTGGGTTGGTTGGCGAGGCCCGCCCGGCGCAGTGTCTGCAGCGCCTCCATGAAGTAAGCCTGAACGTTGCGGCTCGAGTTGTATTCGATCCTTTCTACGGCCTCGGCATATTCGCGGGGGGACATCCGGGTTTCGACCGCCTTGCGATCGCATTGCAGAAATGCACTGCTCAACGAAGCATTGCTCAATTCGAAGGCAAGAACGCCCATTGCCATGGAGGGGTCGCGCGCCATTATCTCCCCCAGTACCACTTGCCTTCGCTGCCCGTCGAAATGCGCAGTGGCCTCTTCGGGATCGACGCGCATCCGTACCGGGCCCTCCGCCTCGATCGTCGCCATGGTCTGCCGGAACGTTGGGGAATCGACGAATACCATGAAAAGATTCTGGACCGCCTGCGCGAGCCGCTCGTCCGCCCCGTCATGTCTCAAGGTGGTGGAGCAAAGCTCCACCCACTCTCGGGCCCGCGCCTCGAGCGCTGGAGCGGCGGAAGGGGTTGGGAAGTGCCCAGAGGCCCGGCCCACGTCGGAACCGGCATGAGCGCCCCAGGCGGGAGACGACCACGCATCGACAGGGGCAGCCGGATATTCACCGCCCGGCGCGCCGTGCCAGTCAGCGGACGAACCATGCCAGCCGCCGTGGTGCTCTTGCCAGCCGCCATGACTCTCGTAGCCGGAAAAGGCTTCCCTTTGCCAACTGGATGATCTGTCCGGTTCGGGAGAAGCTGCGCGGCGCGGAAGAGAGGGCAAAGCTTCGCGCAGTGAATGGGTCGAAAAGGAAGAAGACCCCCTGGGCGACGCCGGTGGCGATTCAGGGGAATGGGCATTGTCGCGATCGACAGTCTGCCGTCGCAGCGCATTGTAAGCAGCGAGGTCGTGGAAGAAATCCATGATGCAATAAGTGAAAACAATCGGCCTCGCATCTTCTTGCCCGACCGACCGGCTTGGATCGGCGTGAGCGAAACAACCGGGCAGTGCGCGAAGAGCCCTTCCAAAAACGATTTGCCGGCCATCCTCAAAGAACCTCCCGCTGCTCTCGCGGCGCTGCGGCAGCGTCACCTGCTCCGCCACGACACGGGATTGCTTTTCCAAAAGCATTCGGTGGACTGTCAACGGGGCAACGGTAAAGAGGTCCGCAATCGGCCGTAGAAAGAAGCGCTGGGAAGACCCATGCGCGTCTTCCACAGAAATCTCAAGGCACGCGGACGATGTGCGGGAAGGTCAGCCCGTAGTTGGCGGCCACGCCGGGCGTCGCGCCGGGATTGCTCAGCTTCACGAACGCGGCACCGATGAGCGGCACGCCCCGGCCGTCCGGCACCGGCAGGTTGGCCCAGCCGTTCGGGAACGAGCCCAGGTACAGCGCCCGCCGGTTCACGGACGACGACAGCGCCGAGGGCACGTCGGCGCCCGCGCCGCCGAAGGACAGCACGGACACCGCGCCGCAGCTTTCATGCTTGGCGGAGGGGTCGAGCGGAGTCTGGCTGCTGACGACGGCGGCGTCGCGGTCGGCGATGCGCAGCGTCTAGGTGCCGGAGGTGCTGCACACGCTCTGGCCGGTTTCGGTGTTCCCCGAGTGGAAATACTGCTCGCCGCCGCCCACCGGCGGCACGACGGAGTAGACCCCCTGGTTGGAGCGGTCGGTCTGGCGGTAGTCGCGCGCCACGCTGTACCGCTTGGTGGGGGTGGCCACCACCCAGTCGGTGCGGGCCGCGACCTGGACCGCGAATGGGTGCGCCAGGCCATCGGCCAGGCGCGCTTTCTGAGCCAGGTGCCGCGCCTCATGCTGCCGCCGCCGGCCGGCACGCCCAAGAACTGGCGCGTGTACCGCAGCCGCTTCGTCGAGCCCGTGCGCATCCGCGCGGGCGTGCGCTTCTGGCACGACAACGCCGACACCCTGGCCCGCGCCGAGCGGGAATACGGCGTGCCGGCGGAAATGATCGTCGGCATCATCGGCGTGGAAACCATCTATGGCCAGCAGATGGGCAACTTCCGCGTCATCGATGCGCTCGCCACCCTGTCGTTCGACTTTCCCATGGCCCACCCGCGCGCGGCCGAGCGCGTGGCGTTCTTCCGGGGCGAGCTGGAGCAGTTCCTGAGCCTCATGCAGCGCACCAACGCCGACCCGCTGGAGCCACGCGGCAGCTACGCCCGCGCCATGGGCCTGGGCCAGTTCATGCCCTCCAGCTGGGCGCGATACGCAGTGGACTTCGACGGCGACGGCCGCATCGACCTCTTCAACAGCCCCGCCGACGCCATCGGCTCGGTCGCCAACTACTTCAAGGGCCACGGCTGGACCACCGGCATGCCCACGCACTACGCGGTCGAGTTCGACCCGGCGCGGCTGCGCCTCGAAGACCTGCTGGCCCCCGACATCCTGCCCACCTTCACCGTCGCCCGCATGGCCGAACTGGGCGCACTGGTGCAGGGCGACGGCGCCACCCACCGCGGCCCACTGGCCCTGGTGGAACTGCAGAACGGCGTTGGATCGCCCGTCTTCTACGCGGGCACCGAGAACTTCTATGCCGTCACGCGCTACAACTGGTCGAGCTACTACGCCATGGCCGTGATCGAGCTGGGGCGCGAGGTGAACGCGGCGCGATAGCAAAACCCGGCGGAACAAAAAAGCGAGCGCTCCCCGCTTCGGGGGCCACAATGGACCGCATGCAACGCCGTCAACTCCTGCGCCTGGGATCGGCCGCCAGCCTGGCTGGCGCCCTGTCCGCCACCGCCTCCTCCTCCTACGCCGCCACCGAACCCGGCACCGTGCTGCTGATGCGGCATGCGCAGACCGATCCCGGCACGGGCGATCCACCCGGCTTCGCCCTGGGCCAATGCAGCACGCAACGCAACCTCAGCGCCGAAGGGCGCGCGCAGGCCCAGCGCATCGGGGCACTGCTGAAGCAGCAAGGCCTGGCGCCCCAGCGAGTGCGCTCCAGCGCCTGGTGCCGCTGCCAGGACACCGCCATGCTGGCCTTCGGCCAGATGGAGCCTTGGGAGGCGTTGAATTCGTTCTTCGATGGCGGGGACACCCAAGGCGCGCAGACCGCGGCGCTGCGGAAAGCGCTGGCGGCGGTGCCCACCGGGCAGGTCGAGGTGTGGGTGACGCACCAGGTCAACATCACGGCATTGACGGGGATTTACCCGGCATCGGGGGAGGTGCTGGTGTTGCGGCGGGGGGATGGGGTGGATGGAGCGCCGATGGTGCTGCGGCGGGTGCGGGGTTGAGCCGCAGGGCCGCCTCCGCTAATCAAAGGCAATGCCATCGCAAGAGCAGCTTCGCCCCGCCCTGCCCCAGCGGTTATCCGAGACCGGCACCAGCGTCAGTCGTCGCATTCAGGCCTGTAACGATGGCATTCGAATAGCTCTGCATATCTGACGATTGCTTCAAAATCATATCGAGAGTCCAGATAACCCCCCCTCCAACGCAACCCATTCCCTCAAAGGTTTGCATTAAGGAGTTGACAGCTGCAGGAGTTTCCGCCGAATCACCTGGAATGATGAATTGATCGGTCTGAAAATTTTCAATTGAATTGGCAATCGTACTTGCCCATTCATCAGGAGAATTTCCATAGCCACCCGAATAGCACTGCAGATTCACCCACTTGACTGAGCCAGGGCTGGAGTCATTGAGTTGGGCAAGAGAACTCACCCAAAAATCCTGCATGGTGTATGGGCAAAAAGTGATCGCAAAACCCAAATCGATGAGCATTCTGCAAAATGCGACGAAGGAGGGCTCATCGTAAGTCTCTTCGCAATCCATATCAACAATGCTTACCGCGGGAAATGTCTTGCGGAAAGCAGCGAAATTCTTCTGCACCGGAGTATTGTCAAAAGAATTGTTGTTGGCTTTGTAGATTTCGGCCAAAGCCTCATAGTCAGACACGCCACCACCGCCTATAGACGCGCAGATGGTGGTCACCGTACCACCCAATATTTGGCCTACCAAACCAGGCCATTCTGGCGCACCGACATAACTTCCATCTGCAATAATTAGAGTGTTATTGAAATAAATATCACCCATGGCTTCTGGCCCTGCCCCAGATTTTCCACTAATGTGAAAAAGGCCAAGAATAGCGGTGGTGAAGCCCGATTTTTTCAACTTTTCAATGGTAGCAGGGACAGGCTTGTCTTTAGGGGCCGAGTCAGGATAAATATAACCCTCGACATATACCGCGACATTCAAACCATTCATGGCATTTCCTCTGTAAAAAATTGAGTAAACGCATTTTGCAATCGGCAGCTGTTTTTAAGTCAATTTTTTTCTGAAACGATCTGAACTGTTCTGAAACCGCTTGGTATCGAAGGGCAACACCGTTGTGGCACGGAGTTGGGTGGCGGTTGGGGGGTGCATGTGCCGCTGGGGATCTATATGATACGTCCGGCGCTACCCCCCAAACCAGTGGCAGCAGGGCTCTCGTGATCATCTAGCGGTGGCATGGCGATATTGTCACCAGCAACCGATTTATTCTATTTTTAAAATCTCACCCACTCCAATTTTTCTCCCCTCCCACAGAAAAAAATCTGCTCCTACTTTTGCGTGCATAAGTACCTCATCCTGCGAAATAAACACCATGGGAATAGGCTCAGCAGTTTCCCCTGGAGATATAGAGCTACCGTACTCAGGCATAAGCAAACGGCAGTCATATCCATGATTAGAGAGAGCTGGAATATTTTCAAAAAAAACCGGGCATCCAAAATTCAGCACAGGGATTGCTTGTGCACGGCCACCATTGATTTTGCTGAAAAGGCTTATTCTT
Source organism: Acidovorax sp. SUPP3434 (assembly GCF_030159015.1). Lineage (NCBI taxonomy): Bacteria > Pseudomonadati > Pseudomonadota > Betaproteobacteria > Burkholderiales > Comamonadaceae > Acidovorax > Acidovorax sp. SUPP3434. Next base: position 2,215 of record NZ_BQXL01000020.1, on the reverse strand, counting down.
GCAAAAATACGTTTCATGACAATGAGGAATAGTTGAGAACTCTCGTTCGCAATTTGCGCAAGGCAGAAATGGGCATCGGCCCGTTCGCGGTGGGCAGGTAGATGACCTCGGTGATGTCCATCTCGCCCGCAGCTGCCGCGCTGTCGCTGCTCCGCCGGCTGCCGTACGCCCCAGCACGGTACTGCCGATGCCGTCCTCCGCATAGACGGTCTGTGTGGTGATAGCGGGGTTGTTCGCCCCGGACAGCCGCGCATCGCTCTTGAACACCCGCTGGCCCAGGGCGTTGTACGTATAGCTCACGGTCAAGACGATGGCCGGATCAGGGTTCGGCCCCGCCTTGGCGATGCGGCCCTCCACTCCTTAGTGCAGGTGAGCGCCACCTGCTGCGCCACTGTGCTGCTTTGCGTGGGCAGCATGTGTTGCTGGATGATCTGCGCGATGCGTCCGGCGTTGTCCTAGGTAAGTTGCAGCAGGGCGCCGGCGGCCAGTTGGCCCGCGCTGGTGTAGCTGCGCTGCTCGGCCAGCGGCGCGGGGTTGCCGGGGGTCTGCACGAACCCGGGCCATTGCCAGCTGGTGGCTTGACCCAGCGGGCTCCAGGTTATGCCGCTGGACAGGGGCTGGTGTTGCTCCCGCTGGTAGAGACTGCTGGTGGCTTTTTAAGACAGAAAGAGAACGGGGCGATGGTGTCGATGGGCTACGCAATGGCAATTCTTAACCTTCAAGCACACACGCGGGTGCCATCTTTTGTTTCAATTGCAAGACTCTCTGCAATTACGGTTAAAAGCTTTTCGCTGGACATTCCTTGCGAATCAACCAATCCCAAGCTAAAGACAAACTCCCACGCATTATCCTTTTCAGCCAACTGCGTAACAGATACCGGCTCGACCCAATCGTTTGGCAACTGTCCCTTCAATTCCAAGTTGCAACTGGAGACATTTTCGAAGACTAAAAATCCATCATGCACATCTTCAGCACTGTGATAGCTCCATGAATCTCCACGCACTCTAGATATGCAATCCACCTTCAATAAAACTCTCTTTTTAGTGCCTTCTATGCTTATAGATAGGCACAACCGATCCCCAAGATAAATCGTCTTAATAAACTGGTCTGGTGTCATTGTGTTCACCTAATTAAGCGACCAATGTGCCGCGCCGCTATTTGCTGGAACCACATTGCCATTTACATCAACTGATGGGCCTTGCCCAGCCCGTCCAGGCCCAGTTCCCATCTGATGTCCATGCCCATGAGGCGTCGGATTATTTGGATGGCGGCTGGGATTAAGCCGCTGAAAATTTTAGCCATTCGAAAACAATGTATTCTAGTTTTCAGCAGTACGCGCCTTACTGCTCATTTACGACTGTTGCTGCGTTAAATTGGCTCGCAACATTCCGACAGTACTTTGGCAACTGCCACTGGAATCATTCCAGCTGTAAGAATGAGTTGCCCATCACCAGAAACAAGCCTTGGCTCCATCTCTTTTACCAGCGCAAATATTTTCGCAATTTGCCAAACGCCATTTGATCCCTTAGGAGATTCGAATTTAACAAAAACACTAAACAAGTCGTCCACCCCCCCGCTCTCTCTGTAGCAGGTTAATCTAGCATTGGGACTTTTTGTCGGCTCATCAATTAACCAATGCAATTCCGTGACGACACCGGAACGAATTTCTTTAAGATTTTTCATGGCAAGAGATTTCCAGTGAACGCGTTAATATTCATCCGAGAATTGATCTGCTGAAGCAACTGTCCATCTGCTGATCGAGCAGGCCCAATTCCATCGAGTTTTGGCACCCTCATCATCTGATTCGCAAGAGAGTTTGGTATCTCCACCCGCAATGTGAAAACTGCTTCTTTATCAAATGTATAGAACTTTTTACCCCAAGCAGCAGCATCAGTTGCAGACTCAGCAAACCACTTATTCCCCATTGCTCCAGGGCCTGGGCTAAATCCCCCAGATTTAGCCACGCTGTCTAACTCAGCCCGGGAGACCACACGATACAGATCAGTGGTTTCTTTTGCGGCACAGTAGGCCCCTGATTCGATACCGTGAGCAATACCTTGTGCCACTGGACTTAGCCGAGAGACCGTGGTCGGAATCTGCGCCACCAACGGGCTCATCGGAGATACCACTGCGCCGTTGACACCCGATGCCCCAGCAATGAATTCTGTGATAGCTGGGCCATACCGGTAGTAGGCACTTTGTACCCATGCCGCGG
>NZ_BQXL01000019.1:0-74616 GCF_030159015.1 Acidovorax sp. SUPP3434 | reverse complement strand
TGCCGCTGGCGTTGTACTCGGGCCCGGGCAGGTCGTAGCGCAGCACGGTGGTGCGGCTCGCGCCGCCCAGGCTGCTCACGATCTGCGTGGGCCGGCCCAGCGCATCGCGCGTGATGGCGGTGGCACGCCCCAGCGCGTCGGTGAGGCTTTGCGGCAGCCCCAGGCTGTCGTAGGTGCGGGTGAGCGTGCCGCTGTCGGCGCTGGCTTCCTGGCTGGCATTGCCCAGGGCATCCCGCGTGTAGCTGGTGGCCACGCTCTTGAAGTCCGTGGCTTTGGTGACGGCATCCTGGGCGTTGTATTCCAGCGCGGCGCTGGCGTTCTGCGCGTTGGTGAGGGTCTTCACGCGCCGCAGCGCGTCCAGCGCGAGGGTGGTGCTGCGGCTGGCGCCCCCAACGGTCTCGGTGCTGCGGACGAGGTCGCCGTTGGCGTCGTAGCCGTAGCCGCTGGCGCTGACCGTGCCCGTGGCGGCCGAGCCGATGGTGACGCTCTCCACCCGGTTCAGGCTGTTGATGGTGCGCGCGACTGTCCATGCGGCCTGGCCTTGCGCATCGGTGATGCTCTCATTGATCCGGTTGCCCATGCCGTCCAGGGTGTAGCTGGCGCTCGCCCCCCGGTTGTCGCTCCAGCCGGTCAGGCGCTGCGCGGCGTCGTAGGTGTAGCTGGTGGCGTAGCCGCTGGACACGCTGGCGCTGGCCAGTTGCCCGCTGGCGGTGTAGGTGTAGCTGCTGACCTCGTCGCCGCGCTGCGCCCGCGTGAGCCGCCCGCGCGCGTCGTACTGGTAGCTGCTCACCAAGCCCGTGGGTGCGGTGTGGGTGAGCACCCGGCCGGCCGCGTCGTGGGTGTATAGGCTGCTCTGGCCCAGCGCGTTGGTGGCCTGGGTGAGGTGGCCCGCGCTGTCGTAGGCGTAGGTGGTCACAGCGCCGCCCGGGTCGGTCTCGCTGGCGACCAGGCCCGAGGGGTGGTAGGTCCAGGCCCAGGTACGCGAGACGGCTGGCGTGACCGAGGTGTCCTTGATCGTCTGCGTGAGCGCGTTGCCCTGGCCGTCGTACGTGTAGGCCGTCTCGCGGCCCGCCTCCGTCACCTTGACCGGCAGGCGCCACTGCGAGTGCCATTCGGTGCTGGTCGTGCGCGCCTGCGCCGTGCCGCTGGCCTGCGTGGTGCTCAGCGGCACGCGCCTGCCCGCATCCCATTGGTACGTCGTCACGCTCCCGAGAAAGTCCGTCTCGGAGTCGATCAGCCCTTGCGCGTTCTGCACCCGCTGCGCGGCATCGGGCTTGCCCAGTGGATCGGGCTTGCTGGCACCACTGACGACCAGTTTGCCCAGGTTGAGGCTGTAGTTGAAGGTGCGCGCCGTGCCCAGGGGGTCGATGACGGTGGCGCCGGAGCCATCGGCTGCCGGATAGCTCACCTGGTAGCGGTTGACGCTGCCGGCCAGTTCGGTGCTGGTGGCCCGGCCCGTGCTGTCGTAGCCGAAGGTGCCCCAGCGCGCACCGGTCTCGTCCACGATGCCGGTGAGGGCCTGCGGGAAGCCCGCATCTTCGTACAGGAAGGACCGGCTCTTGCCATCGGGATAGGTGACGCTGGAGAGCCGGCCGCTACCGTCGTAGGCATAGCCGATGGTTTGCTGATCGGGCGTGGTGACGGAGGTCAGCCGGCCCGATGCGTCGTAGGCGAGCGAGAGCGCCTGCCCGAAGGGATTGGTGATGGAGGCCAATTGGCCATCCGCGTGGTATGCGTAGGACGTCACCCAGCCGTTGCGCGCCGTGACCGACTGCAGCTTGCCGCCGCTGCTGAACTGCAGCGTGGCGTCGTCGTCGCTGCGCTGGTAGGTCCAGGCGCCGGAGGCCGATTGCGTCAGCACGTCATTGCTGGCCGTGGTCCAGGTGCTGCTGCCCGTCGCCTTGAAGAAGGTCCGCAGGTGGCCCTCTCCCGTCGTGATGATCACGCTGTCCCCGGTCGCTCCCGTGCTGGATTTGAGGGAGGTGCTGTGGCTATGGGTCCAGGCCTTGCCCAACGGCCCGATCGGCCTGGCAGCGTCCTTGCCCCAGTCGCTTTGGTAATGGCGGGTGAACGACAGGTCCGCCGGGCCCTCCGCGCTCCAGTCGGTCTCGGTGCGGACCTTGGCCTGCGCGGCCAGCAAGATGGGGTTGTCTGTCTGCACGCCCGAGGCACGGCACATCGCAGGCCCCGGCTCCGGGGTGGCCGCAATGCATGCGTTGGTCGACGCGTTCTCCGCGAAGTTCAGATTGCAGGTGCACACGCCATCGGCCGCCGCGCTGTTGGCCGGGCACGCTACTCCGGCTCGCTCTGCCCAGAAAACGAATGAAGTTACCCGCCCAGGTGCAGCACAGTTCTCCTTGGTTCTGTAAAGAAACAAGGATCCCTCAGGATATGGCAGCTCATACGACCAAACGACCGGATTCACAGGCGTGGTGGTACAAGGCTCGGTAGGACTTGTCTGCTGCAGATAAGTGAGCATGTCATCGGGCGTACCGCAGAACGCCCGGCCGGGCACGCAGTAAATGACCTCGGCACTCAGCGCGGCACCAGCAGGCTGGGGATGGGTACCGAGCAGCAGGAACGCTGCGATGAAAAACAGCAGTCCGACCCAAAATCTGTTCGCAGATTTGGCTTTCGGCGCGCGCGATACGGGGTCCACCACGTAATCAATCACGGTACGGGTACCTGCGAACAGGCCCCAGTCCTTCAAGCGTCGCATTCCTTCTCCCATCTGCTGCCTTCACTTCGATCAAAAATTGAATTATTAGTCAAAAATAAATTGATTAACAATCAAAAGTCACCCTAACCACCCCGCCCCTCAAAACTCCGCATGCACCCGCACCGACACCACGTCCACCGGCCCCCGGTCGCGGTTGTAGCCCGGGTGCACGATGTGCTGCACCCCCAGCGACACGGCGGACTGCAGCGGCCCGCCCGGCATCGGCACCGGGTCGAAAGTGAACCGGTAATACGCCTCCCACACCCGCTCGCTGCCATAGCGCAGCGCCCCGTCGCCCAGGAACGCCCCCAGCCCCCCGGCTGCGAGGTAGTTACGGTGGTCGGCCGACAACCCGTTGACCGCCACAGCGGCGCCCACGCGGTCGGCGGCGCGGCCCCAGGCGGCGCCGCCGATCTGGCCGCCGAAGGACAGCTGGCGGTCGATCTCGGCGAAGGCGTACGTTTCCTGGCGGCCGCTGCTGCGGCTGGCGCGCACGAAGACGCCGGCGTCTTCCGCCAGCGGGGCCTCCAGGGTCAGTGCCCAGCCGGTCTTGGTCTGCAGGCGGCGCACGGCGCCGACGTCCGGCGTGCCGCCAACGGCCCGGGACGCGGCCAGCGCATCGGCGAACGCGCCCATGACGGCGCGGTTGCGGAACAGCAACAAGCGCCCGCGCAGCGGGCCGGCGGGCAGGGCCACGGGCAGGTCGGATTCGGCCTCGATCTGGTCGCCGTAGTGCTTTGTCCACGAGCGGTCCAGCGGCTGGCCGTTGGATTCGCGCGGCTGCAGGGCGCGGCCACCGCGCACGGCCCACTGCGGCGTGCGGTATTCGAGGATGCCGGCCCAGGTGTAGCCGCGCGCATCGGCCGCGTAGTCCCAGGCGCCAGGCGTCAGGAAGGACCAGTTGAAGAACTGCTCGCGCGGGTCCTTGGCGTAGGGGTTGTTGTCGAAGTAGTCCAGCAGCGAGATGTTGCCGGCCACCAGGGTCCACCGGCGCGCGCTGGCGCTGCCGCCCAGTTCGTTGAAGTCGGGCTCGATGCGTTCGGTGTCGCCGCCCGCGTCCCAGCGCTGCAGCAGGAACAGGCGCGCGCGGTAGGCCTTGATCTGCGCGCCCGAGGTGCGGGCCAGCTCGCCGTTGGAAAGCCCGCCCGCGCCCGACAGGTGCGATAGCGGCACGCCCTGCCCGGCCTCGGGGTTGAAGTGGATCTGCGCGCCGCTCCAGGGGCGCAGCCCGAGGTCGGCGGTGGCGGTAAAGGAATACGAGCGCTCGGCCGTGGGCACCAGGCTGTTGGGGCCGGTGTAGGGCGCATCGAACGAGGGCTTGTGCTGCCAGACGTAGGTGGTCTGCGCATGCAGGGCCCAGGGGGGCGGGTCACCGTCCGCCGGGTTGGCGGCATCGCCGGACGGGGCGGCCAGGGCCTGGGCAGCGAGGACGGCCGCGGTGCCACCCAGCGCGGCCTGCAGCACGCGCCGGGGCCCGAAGCCACGGAAGAAATGGGAGAGGAGCAACAGCATGCGGCGGCATTCTGTCAGGCCCCGGTGGCCTGCGCGTGTCCGCGCGACCGCCGCGCGCTTCAGCGTGGTTTTTTGCGCACAGGCAGCGTGGCGGCGGCGCTGGCCAAGACCTTGCCGCCCAGCCCGGGCGGCACGTGGGGGACCGGCTCAGGGATGGCGTCCGCAGGCTCGGCCACCACGCCCGCGGCAGGCTCGGGCGATACCACCACCGCCGCTGCAGCCGGCACGGGCGCAGCGGCGCGCGCGGCCGGCAGAGAGCGGCGCCAGGCCTCGATCACCACCTCGTTGACGAACTGCCGGTCCAGCCACAGCCACAGCACCATGGGCGCGAGCGTGGGCAGCACCAGCACGCCCACCTGGTAGCCGTACACCAGGGCTTCCAGTTGCCACTGGGCGACCTTGAGCACGCGCACGTCGAGCTGCGCCGTCAGCACCACCTGCATGAGCAGGTGCATCACCAGGCTGAAGGCCTGCAGCGGCACGAGCAGCGCGAAGCCGGCCAGCGCGCGCCAGGTGCGGCCCGGGCCGCGCGCAGCCAGCAGCAGGGCGAGGAAGATGGGCAGGCCGTAGGCATAGCGGCCAGGGTCGGATTCGACGGTGATCTCGACCAGGCGGTTGCCGGTCTGCGGCGTGGCGACCGCCACCGAGGTATCGACCTCGAACGCGCCGGGCCGCAGCCGCGTCTCGCGCACCCAGCCGGGGGCGGCATGCTCCAGGACCGCGCCGGCCACCATGCCCACGGGGTACGAGGTCCAGGGCGAGACCCGGATCCACAGCAGGGTGAGCAGCACCACCCCGGCGAACAGGCCGAGGACGAAGATTTTCAGGCTGGCGGCGCGGCGCATGCGGTGCCGCGGATCACACCGGCACGGCCGCAGGGGAGGCGGACGGCGCCGAGGGCGGTGCCGCCGGCGGCTCGTTCGGCGGGGCGCCCGCGCCGCCCCGGCTGCCGGCCCGCACCCACAGCAGCCAGACGATGAGCACGTCCACCATGATGAGCGCCTGCCAGAGGTATTCGTGGGCGAAGTTGAAGATGGCGGTGTTCCACTGCCCCAGGTAGAACAGGCTGACCACCCGCACGATGTTCATGGCCTGCACGGCCACGAAGCCGGCGACCAGGCCCACCAGCTTGTGCCGCCAGGTGGACGGAAACGCCATGACGGCGGCGAACAGCACGATGCACGCCTCGATGCCGTTGCAACCCGCCTCGATGGAGACGCCGAAGCCCGTGGCCTGGTTCCACAGCACCTTGCCCGAGGCGGCGGCCGAGCTGTCGAACCAGGTGACCAACCCGGCGCAGATGCGCGCCAGCAGCGCCGTCCACGGCAGCACCAGGTGCTGCTGCACCCAGCCCAGCATGTTGATGCCGAACATCGTCAACTGCAGGGTCAGGAAGAGGAGGAAAAAGCGCAACATGCCGGAAGGCTCCGCAGAGTAGAAAAGGGACCGCCGCACATTATCCAGGCAGCATACCTACACCCGCCATGGGAAAAGCCTGCGGATGGGCGTCTACTTCCGGGAAGGCGCTCCACCTTGCCTGTTCATAGACCAGCCGCAGGGGCCTAAGCAACGCGATGGGACGCATCAGCCCATCGCAGAGCCCGCAACCTTCAGTTACCAACCTGGAATTAATCCAGGTTGAGTCATCACTATGATGCGGCGCGTGGTACAGCCGGAGGGGCGTGCCAGCATCGTTCCAAAATCATTTGAATATAAAAATATGCTTCAAATTGATCCACAAGGCATGGTGACCGCGTCGCGCATCCAGCCGCGTCGATTCACCATCATCGAGCGTTCGGCCATGCGTTCCATTACCGGAATCATCGTTCATCAAACCGGCTCCCCCAACGAGCAAAGCGTTTTTGCCAGCTACCAGTCAGGGGGAAACGGTGCGCACTTTCTCATCGCCAAGAATGGCACCCTCTATCAAACAGCATCGGTCCGTTATCGGACGAATCATGTGGGTCCGTTGAAAGCCCGCTGCCTTGCAGAGCACCGTTGTACGGCCGCTGCCTTCCGGAAATCGAAGGATTTTCCGCAAAACAGTGCTGTGGAGCGCATGAACAAAATTGAGATGACCAAATCCGTCCCGGTGCGGTATCCCAGCAACATCGACTCGATCGGTATTGAAATCGTGGGAATTGCCTCGCTCCCGCCGGACCTCAAAATGCCTGCAGGACTGAGCAAGGCACAGCAAGATGCATTTTTGGGAGAAAAGTCTGTCTACGAACCCATCACCACCGCGCAGAACCTTTCCCTGCGGTGGCTCGTCGACGAACTGGTCAGCACGCTCCACCTGGATTCGTCGGAAGTCCACCGGCACCCCGACGTGAGCCGGAAAAACGCAACCGAAGCGAGTACCGCTCTATGGCGCTGAAAGGGCATGCCATCGCCGCGTTGTGCATCGCTGCACATCTCTTTCCATCCCATGCGCAGGAATCGAAGTCGCCCGCCCCTGCGCGCAAGTCCTATCCGGTTGCAGCCGTGGCATCGGTCGAGATCACGCGGCCCGCGGCGCAAAACGCAGCGGGAGAGTCCGCCCCCTGCGTTGGCACCCGGCCGCTGGCAGAGCAGGATGTCCGCCGGTTCCTGGCCCATTCGAGGCCCATCGACCGCCGTGCCTATCTGCACGACCATTTCCTCACCGGTGACTGCTACACGGAGGCCCGCATCCGGTTCAAGGATGGCCGCGTTGCCACGCTGGGCATCGCCAACGATGCCGGCACCGCCCTGCTCACACCGGTCGTCGCGGGCAAGGAGCAGGCGTCCGGCCGCTACCTGCACTGTGCACGGTGCACGGGCTTGCTCGACCTGCCGGACCGAGAGCCTCCGAAGTAGCCTTGACCACCATCGCAGCCCAATAAAAAAAGCCCGGCCTCCCAAGAAGACCGGGCTTTTTGATTGCTACTTATTTAATAGCAATACGCCCTAGCGAATCATGCGCTGGGGGCCGATCAGGCCAGCAATGCGTTCACGCGCTTCACATAGGCGGCGGGGTCCTCGGGCAGGCCGCCTTCGGCCAGCAGCGCCTGGTCGAACAGGATGTGCGCCAGGTCGTGGAAGTGCACGCTGCCGTCCAGCTTCTTGACCAGGGCGTGATCGGGGTTCACCTCCAGCACGGGCTTGGACTCGGGGGCCTGCTGGCCGGCCTGCTTGAGCATGCGCGCCAGCTGGGTGCTCATGCCGTCGTCCTGCACGACCAGGCAGGCGGGCGAATCGACCAGGCGGGTGGTGGCGCGCACGTCGTCGGCCTTGTCCTTGAGTGCTTCCTTGAGCTTGGCCAGCAGCGGCTTGAAGGCCTCGGCGGCTTCCTCGGCGGCCTTCTTCTCGGCCTCGTCCTGCAGCTTGCCCAGATCGACCGCGCCCTTGGCCACGGACTGCAGCGGCGTGCCGTCGAAGTCCTGCAGGTAGTTCAGCGCCCACTCGTCCACGCGGTCGGTCATCAGGAGCACCTCGATGCCCTTTTTCTTGAAGACTTCGAGCTGCGGGCTGTTCTTGGCGGCGGCCAGCGTGTCGGCGGTGATGTAGTAGATGGCGTCCTGGCCTTCCTTCATGCGCGCCTTGTAGTCGGCGAACGAGACGGTGACCGCATCGCTTTGCGTGGAGGCGAAGCGCAGCAGCTTGGCCAGGCGCTCGCGGTTGCCGAAGTCCTCGCCCAGGCCTTCCTTGAGCACGGCGCCGAACTCGGCGTAGAACGCCGTGTACTTGCCTTCCTTGGCCTTGTCCTCGTCACTCACCACATCGGTCACGCCGTCGGCGCCTTCTTCACCGGCAGTGTGCTTGTCGTGCTTGGCCAGGTCTTCCAGCATGCCGAGCACGCGCTTGGTGGAGCCTTCGCGGATGGCGCGCACGTCGCGGCTTTCCTGCAGCAGCTCGCGGCTCACGTTGAGCGGCAGGTCGCTGGAGTCGATCACGCCCTTCACGAAGCGCAGGTAGGTGGGCATCAGCGCCTCGGCGTCGTCCATGATGAACACGCGCTTGACGTACAGCTTGACGCCGGCCTTCTTGTCGCGGTTCCACAGGTCGAACGGGGCCTTGGCGGGCACGTACAGCAGCTGCGTGTACTCGGTGTTGCCCTCCACGCGGTTGTGGCTCCAGGTGAGCGGGTTCTCGTGGTCGTGGCTGATGGCCTTGTAGAAGTCCTGGTACTGCTCTTCGGTGATGTCCTTCTTGGGGCGGGTCCACAGGGCGCTGGCCTTGTTGACGGTTTCCCACTCGCCGGTCTTGACCATGCCGCCGGGCTGGCGGCCGCCGTTTTCGTCACCGGGGTTGATCAGCTCGCCCTCTTTCCACTCTTCCTTTTCCATCAGGATGGGCAGGCTGATGTGGTCGGAATACTTGCCGATGATGGACTTGATCTTCCAGGCGTTCAGGAACTCTTCGGCGTCGTCGCGCAGGTGCAGGATGATGCTGGTGCCGCGCTCGGGGCGGGTGATGGTCTCGACCTCGAAGTCGCCCGTGCCGCCGCTGATCCAGCGCACGCCCTGCTCGGCGGGCAGGCCGGCCCGGCGCGATTCCACGGTGATCTTGTCGGCCACGATGAAGCCGGAATAAAAGCCCACGCCGAACTGCCCGATCAACTGGCCCTGCTCGGACGCGGTGGCCTTCTGGTCGCCCGAGAGCTTGCCCATGAAGTCCTTGGTGCCGCTCTTGGCGATAGTGCCCAGGTGGTCGATGGCCTCCTGCTGGCTCATGCCGATGCCGTTGTCGGTGATGGTGAGCGTCTTGGCGTCCTTGTCGAAGGCCACGCGCACTTCGAGGTGGGGCGCGTCTTCGTACAGGGCGTTATTGTTCAGGGCCTCGAAGCGCAGCTTGTCGCAGGCGTCGGACGCATTGGAGATCAGCTCGCGCAGGAAGATTTCCTGGTTGGAGTACAGCGAATGCGTGACCAGGTGCAGCAGTTGCGCCACTTCGGCCTGGAAGGAATGGGTCTGTTTGCTCATGGTGTGGATTGGGAGGTCGGGGTCATTCACAAAAAGAGGGATGCCCCGGCAGTTCGGGGCAGGCGCCGCATTATCAAGGCTGGCGGGTCCGCCCCCGGCAGAGGCGCTGCCCCGGGGCACCGGCGGCCATTGAACTCCGGGCGCGCGCCCCGTTCCAAGCCGCCATCCCACCCCCAGCCCCCGGAACGCACCCCGACAACGGAACCCGATCCATGCGCCCACTCCGAAGCCTGCTTCACAGGCACCTGCCGATGGCGGCGTGCCTGGCCCTGCTGCTGGGCACCGCGCCGCCGCTGTGGGCGCAGCAGGCCACGGGCCGTCCCGATGGCTTCGCCGCCGGGGTCACCGGCGGCGGCCAGGCCGAGGTGGTCCGCCCCACTTCGCTGGAGGGCCTGGAGCGCGCGCTCTGCCAGCGCGCCGAGGGCCCGCGGTGCACCGACGACGCACCGCGCGTGATCGTGCTGGACCGCCTGTTCGACTTCCGGGGGTCGCTGCAGGCCAACGGCTCCGCCACCACCACCGAGGCCGGGTGCCTGGCCTTCGCCTGCCGGGACGACCCGCCGGGCCAGGGCGGCCAGTGGGGCCTGAACGTCGCCCACTTCTGCGACGGCCGCCCGGCCGCCCCGGTGACCTACGACAACGCCGGGCGCCGCCCCCTGCCCGTGGGCTCCAACAAGACCCTCGTCGGCGTCGGGCGCAACGCCGGCATCCAGGGCCGGGGCCTGCGCATCGGCGACGGCAACCGCAACGTCATCGTCCAGAACATCCGCATCACCGACATCAACCCGGGCGTCGTCTGGGGCGGCGATGCGCTGACCATCGACGGCGCCGACGGCGTGTGGGTGGACCACAACCTGTTCGCGCGCATCGGCCGCCAGATGGTGGTGACGGGCTTCGGCAGCGCCTCGCACGTCACCCTGTCCGGCAACGAATTCGATGGGCGCACCGGCCAGTCGGCCACCTGCGACGGCCACCACTACTGGCTGTGGCTGTTCCTGGGCGCGCAGGACACGATCACCGTGGCCCGCAACTACGTGCACGACACCTCGGGCCGCGGGCCGCATGCGGGCGGCATGAAGAACGCCACCGTAGCCGCCCACCTGGTCAACAACTATTTCGAGAACCTCAGCGGCGAAGGCGCGGCCATGCCCCTGACGGCCACGGCCCGCCTGCTGATGGAGGGCAACCATTTCGACCATGTGACCCGGCCCGTGTACCGCTACCCGCACGCGCCCGGCCCGGGCCCGGCCTTCGCCCCGTTCGCCGGGCAGGCCGACCCGCCCGATGGCCTGTGCCGCCAGGCCATCGGCCGGGACTGCGTGCCCAACGACCAGACCGCCAGCGGCACCGCCGACGCGCCAGCGCTGGATGCGCCGGCGATCCAGGCTTTCAGTACGTGGCGGGCATGGCTGATCGCGCCGGAATCCGCCGCCGAGACAGCCCGCTCGGTGCGTCGGCAGGCGGGCGTCGGCGTGATCGGCACCGCCGGGGGCACAGTGCCCTGAGCGCCCGTGCCCCGATGGAACCTGCCCAAGGAAGTTGCTATTAATTTAATAGCAATCAAGGCATGATTCACTAGGGCATGGAGGCAAAAGCACCTAAAAATCCTGCCACGAGTACCCGCGGCGGCGCCATGCCCCACGCCCGGCGTCAGAACTTCTCGTGCGCCCCCAGGTAGCGCCACTGCCCGACGGGCAGGTTGCCCAGAGTGATGCGGCCGATGCGGATGCGCTTCAAGCCCACCACCTTCAGGCCCACCAGTTCGCACATGCGGCGGATCTGGCGCTTCTTGCCTTCCTTGAGCACGAAGCGCAGCTGCTCGGGGTTCTGCCAGTCCACGCGGGCGGGCTTGAGCGGCTGGCCGTCCAGGGCCAGGCCATGGCACAGGCGGGCCAGCTGGTCGGCGGGAAAGGCCTCCTGCACGTTCAGCGCCACGTCGCCGTACTGCACGCGCACGAGGTATTCCTTCTCGACGTCGGAGTCCTCGCCGATGAGCTGGCGTGCCACGCGGCCGTCCTGCGTGAGCACGAGCAGGCCGACCGAGTCAATGTCCAGCCGCCCGCAGGGTGCCAGGCCCCGCAGTTGCGGCGGCGAAAAGCGCATGCGGCTCGGGTCCTCGCGCCAGTGCGTGCGCGGGTTGATGAGGGCGACGGCGGGCGTGTGCCCGTCCTCGGCCTGGCCGCTCACGTAGCCCATGGGCTTGTGCATGAGGATGGTGACCTTCTGCTCCTGAAAGCCCTGCGCCACGCGCTCGACCTCGATGCGGTCGGTGGGCAGCACCTGCAGCCCCATCGGCGCGACTTCGCCGTTGACCTTGACCCAGCCCTGCGCGATCCAGTCGTCGGCTTCGCGGCGCGAGCACAGGCCCAGCTCGGCCATGCGCTTGTTCAGGCGCGAGGTGCCGCCCTCGCCCGCCAGGGGCGCAGCGGCAGGCCCGCGCCGGGCGGCCGCCTGCGGTGCGCGGTCCGGCGACCGGCCCTGCCAAGGCTCGGGCCGGGACGGGGCTTGGGCCGCGGCAGGACGGACAGCGGGGCGCGGCGATGCGTTGTTGGCGCCGGCATTCGGGCCATTGAACGGCCGGGCGGCGGGGCCGGCATTCGCCCGGGTGGCGGGTTGCGCGGTGGCCGGTGCCCGGGGTGCGGAGGGTGCGGTGGCCGCAGGCGGCGCCACCTTGGCGGGGGCGGCGGGGGGAAGGGAGAGGCGGCGGCGGGGCGGCGAATCGGACATGGGCGCTATTTTCGCTCGGCCGCCGCGGCGTGCCAGGCGATAAAGTCGTCCGTGGGGAGCGGCCGGCTGATGTAGTAGCCCTGCGCATCGTCGCAATGCAGGGCCCGCAGGCGCTCCAGGATGGACACGGTCTCCACCCCTTCGGCCACCACGCTCAGGCCCAGGTTGTGCGCCAGGTCGATGGTGGAGCGCACGATCTGCTCGTCGCCGTCGTCGGAGGCCATGCCGATGACGAAGGACTTGTCGATCTTCAGCTCGTCCACCGGCAGCCGCTTGAGGTAGGCCAGCGATGAGTAGCCCGTGCCGAAGTCGTCGATGGACAGCTTGAAGCCCTGCTCGGACAGGCGGTTGAGCATGGCCTCGGCCCGCAGGGGCTCGTCCATGATGGCGCTCTCGGTGATCTCCAGGCAGAACGACGCCGCGCTCACGCCGTGGCGCGCCAGCAGGGTGCCCAGGCGGTTGCTCAGCTCGGGGTCGAGCAGGTCGCGCGTGGACAGGTTGATCGAGATGCGCAGCGCCAGATCCTGCACGCGCGGCTGCGCCAGGAAGATCACCGCCTGCTCGAACATCCACAGCGTGAGCTGCCGCACGAAGCCGGTCTGCTCCGCAAAGGGGATGAACTGCATCGGCGGCACCATGCCGCGCTCAGGGTGCTGCCAGCGCACCAGGGCCTCGGCCGCGTGGCCCGGCTGGCCGGTCAGCGACACCTTGGGCTGCAGGAACAGGCGCAGCTCGTTGCGGTCCACCGCGCGGCGCAGTTCGGTCAGCAGCGAGAGCGAGACGGCGCTGGAGGAATCCATCGACGGCTCGTACACCAGCGCCCCGCTGAGCCGCAGCTTGGCCGCATACATGGCGATTTCGGCGTGGCTCAGCAGGGTGTCGGCATCCTGCGCCGGACCAGGCCAGCAGGCGATGCCGATGCCCGCGCTCAGATCCACCGTGCGGTCGTCGAAAGCCATGGGCGTCTCGAAGGCCCGGAGGATGCGCTGGGCCATGTCGCGCGCGGCCGCCTCGTCGGCGCCGGGCAGCAGCATGGCGAACTCGTTGCCGCCCAGGCGGGCGATGACGTCCTGCGGCGACCGCGTCTGCCCGCTGATGCGTTCGGCCACGGCCTGCAGCAGCCGGTCGCCCAGCGCGTAGCCCAGCACGCCGTTCACGTGCTTGAATCGGTCCAGGTCCAGCGCGATCACAGCCACGGGGCGCCCTCCGCTGCCGGGGCCGATGGCCTCCATGATGGCGCGGCGAAAGCGCTCCCGGTTGGGCACGCCGGTCAGCCGGTCGGTATCGGCCAGCCGCAGGATCTCGCCCTGCTGCCCTGCGATGTCCACGCGCATGCGGTCGAACGAGCGGGCGAGGTTGCCGATCTCGTCGAGACGGCGCGTGTGCTCGATGGGGGCGTCGTAGTCGCCCTGGGACAGGCGGTGCGTGGCCGAGACCAGCGAGCGCAGCGGTGTCGTCACGCGGCGCGCCATGAAGGCGCTGCCCAGCGCGAAGAGCACCAGGCCAGCCACGGTGATCCCACCCAGCAGGGCCTGCAGCTGGCGGTAGGGCGCCACCACGTCGTTGAGCGAACGAAGCAGCAGCGCCCGGGCACTGGTGGCGCCGCTGTCCAGGCGCACGGGGCGCACCAGCAGCGTCTCGCCGCCGAGCACCTGCTCACCGCCCATGCGGAAGTCGCGCAGATCGGCCAGCGCGCGGTCCGGCAGGGTGCTCACCGGCACGGCCACGGCACCGGCGGCATCGCGCACCTGGATGGCCACGTCCACCGACAGCAGTTGCTGCATCTCGGACACCAGCGTCTCGTTGACCGGAAAACCCATCAGCACCCAGCCCACCAGCAAAGGCGCCCGCATGGGCACCATCACGAACTGGTACGGGATGCCGTGCACCACGGCGATCTGGCTGCCCTGTGGCTGCGCCACCAGCGCGGGCACGGCCTGGTCCACCGCGCTCTGGTAGTCGGCCGGAGTGCGCGAGGGGCTGGTGGCCTGCAGGTGCATGCGGGTGTCCAGCAGCGCCGTCATCGCGGCGCCGATGCGCGCGCCGTGGTTCTCCAGCACGGACTGGATCGTCTCCGAGTCGCCCGAATTCACGGCGGACCGAAAACCGTAGTCGGCCGCCAGCAGCACCGAGGCCTCCTGCAGCCGCACGGCGTTCTGCGTCAGCAGCCAGCGCCAGACGCGTTCGTCCACGTCCAGGCTGCGCTCGATCTGGGCGCGGGCATTGCGTACGATGAAGGCCTGCACCACGGCAAATCCCGCCGCCTGCACGATCAGCAGCAGCAGCAGGGAAATGCCGACCAGCCGAAGGATCAGGCTGCGGTGCAGCGCGCGCAGGTTCAAGGCGTCACCCCCGCCAGCCGCACGACCACCGGCGCCCCGCCTTCCGCCACCGTGAGCGGCTGTGCGTAGGCCGCGGCGCCCACCGGCAGACCCGAATGCCACACGCGCAGCGTGTAGTTGCCCGCGGGCACCTTCTCGATGCGCGCGATGCCGAACGGCGCGGCGCTCTGCGAAAAATACGGGGTCTCCAGCACGAGGATCCAGGCCACCATCTGGTCGTGGATGTTGCAGCCGAGCACCACGACCCCGGGCTTGTCGAAGAGCACGGGATTGGCCGGCGTGCCGGAATACAGCTGCAGCTCGAACTTCTTGGCCGGCGAGAACGAATACACGTGGTGGCGCACGTTGTCCCTGTTGGGAAACCGCACTTCGGTGCCCACCGTCACGGCCAGCACCTCGGGCACGAAGCGGCGCTTGAGCTGCCCCATGTCCTGCTGGGCCATGGGACGCACCAGCTTGAGCGCCTCCGGCGAATCCAGGAACACGATCGCGCCCGGCAGCGGCTTGCCGGCGCCGTCCTGCACGGTCACCTGGACCTCCGCAGCCATCGCCGGCCATGCCAGTGCCCAGAGCACGGCAACCATGCCCCGGGACATGGGCGAGCGAAGTCGGATCATGGGGCCGGTTCCTTCCAAAAAATGTAACAAGTCCACGGTGACTCGAATGGCGCCAAAGTGGAATGCGCAAAAATGGCACAGCGCTACGCTACCAAAAAAATAGCACCGGAACGATGCATTTAATAAGATATGAGCGATTAAATCAATTCATACAACCGAGCCGGTCACCCGGCACTTTAGAGGCAGATACTCTGTATTGGGTCTTTCATATGTAACATCCATTGCGTTGCCGGCCACGGCAGGATGGCGACGCGCACCGACCACTGGCACTGCTTTTGCTGTGCATTTCGTTCAAAGGCCATCGGCCACGGAAAACACCATGCAGACCGCTTCGTTCTTCAAGACCCTCTCCATCTCCCGCCGTCTGTTCCTGGGATTCGGCTGCATGCTGGCACTGCTCATCGCGGTGGCCATCGTGGCGCATTCTTCGTTGAACGAGGTCAACCAGCAAATGCAGCAGATGACCGGTGCCAGCGCCGCCAAGATGCGGCTGGTCAACAGCATGCTGGAGAACGTGAGCGCCATCGGCATCCAGGGGCGGTCGGCGGCGATGCTCGGCGAGGTCGATCCCAAGAGCGCCGAAGAGCAGACCCGCCGCGTCGGCCAGGCGCTGCAGCGCTACGCGGCGCAGGAGACCGAACTGGCCACGCTGCTCGACTCCGGCGCCACGCCGGCCGAACGCCAGCTGCAGACCGACATCCAGGCCCTGGCCCGCAAGACCCGGCCCGAGCTGGACACGGCCCTCAAGGCCATCTCCGACGGTGACACCGTGAGCGCCACGCTCTCGCTCATGACGCGTGTGGCCCCCGCCGAATCCGCCTGGCGCGACAAGCTGGCCGAACTGGTGCAGTTGCAGAACACCCTCAACACCGAGGCCGCGGCCGGCGCGTCGCGCATGGAAAACCGGGCCCGCGCCATCGGCGGCGGGCTGGTGGCCCTGGCCATCGTGCTGGGCGCGCTGATCGCCTGGCGCACCACGGCCAGCATCACCCAGCCCATCGGGCGGGCGGTGGTGGTGGCCGAACGCATCGCGCGCGGCGACCTCACCTCGCGCGTGGAAGTGCGCATCCAGGACGAGACCGGCCGGCTGCTGGACGCCATCGCCGCCATGCAGGAGCAACTGCGCTCGCTGGTGGGCGGCATCGGCACCACGGCGGATTCGATCCTGCTGGCCAGCTCCGAAGTGGCCTCGGGCAACCTCGACCTGAGCCAGCGCACCGAGCAGACCTCGGGCAACCTGCAGCAGGCCGCCTCGGCGCTGGAAGACCTGACGCACACCGTGCAGCAAAGCGCCGACGCCGCGCGCCAGGCCAACCAGATGACCGCCGCCGCCTCGCAGGTGGCCGAGCGCGGCGGCGAGGTCGTCTCGCAGGTGGTGCGCACCATGGACGTGATCAGCGCCAGCTCGCGCAAGATCGCGGACATCATCAGCGTGATCGACGGCATCGCCTTCCAGACCAACATCCTGGCCCTCAACGCCGCGGTCGAAGCCGCGCGCGCGGGCGAGCAGGGCCGCGGCTTCGCGGTGGTGGCCGGCGAGGTGCGCGCGCTGGCGGGGCGCTCGGCCGATGCCGCGCGCGAGATCAAGGCACTGATCCTGGCCAGCGCCAATCAGGTGCAGGAAGGCACCACGTTGGTGGGCCACGCGGGCGCCACCATCGGCGAACTGGTGCAGTCGGTCCAGCAGGTGTCGGGCATCATGGCCGAGATCACCGCATCGGCCCGCGAGCAGAGCGACCGCATCGCCGAAGTGAGCCAGTCGGTGGGCGCGCTGGAGACCATGACGCAGCAGAACGCCGCGCTGGTGGAAGAAAGCAGCGCGGCCGCCGGCAGCCTCAAGGACCAGGCCGGCCGGCTCACGGACATGGTGGGCACCTTCCGCCTGACGCGCACCCCCGAGCTGGCAGCGCCCGTCAGCCGCGCATGACCGCCTGGGCATCCGGGGCCTCCGGCGCGCGGACGGCGCGCCGCACGGGCGCCTCGGCCTGCGCGGCGAACACGCTCTCGCGCAGCGCAGGCAGATCCAGCACCCGCAGCCCGCCGTATTCCACGCAGATCGCGCCCTGCGCCTGCAGCTCGGCCAGCGCCTCGTTCACGCGCTGGCGCGACAGCCCCACCAGATACGCCAGCTCCTGCTGCGTGATGCGCAGCACCTCGCGCACGCCGGGGTAGAGCACCGGGTTGAACAGCGCCGCCAGGCTGCGCGCCACGCGCACGTCGGGGTTGCCCAGCCGGTCGATCTCGCGCGCGGCGATGAACTGGCCCAGCCGCTCGTTGAGCTGGTTCATCACGAACCGGTTGAAGCCGATGGAATGGTCCAGCAGCCAGTGGAAGGTGTCGATGGGCAGGCCCGCCACCACGCTCTTGCGCAGCGCCTGGATGTTGTAGCGGTAAGGCTCGCGCTTGACCGCCGTGCCCTCGCCGAACCACCCGCCCGGCGGCACGCCGGTGAAGGTCATCGTCTGGCCCTGGGCGTTGTCGGTGCTCATCTTGAGCAGCCCCTCCACCACGCCGAACCAGTAGGTCACCGGCCGGCCCACGCGGCACACGTAGTCGCCCACCTTCGCATCGCCCACCAGCAGCGCGGCCACGGCGCGCTCGCGCTCGGGCGCAGACAGCAGCGCCAGCCAGGGAATGCCGTCCAGCTCCACCTGGGACGGCAGGCGGCGGCGCTGGTGCAGCGAAAGGTCGTCGTTCATGGATTGCGAGCATGGGGCAGGAAGGCCGCCCGGCGATTGCGGGAATACCACGACGCGGACTGTTGCCGGGGCGACAAAGAATCGACCCGCGCACACCGATGATCCGCCCACCGGCCACGGAGACACCATGCCAAGAACATTCCAACAGGCCCCCTGTTCGACCGCGCCTGCCTCGCCCACCACCCGCCACCTGCACCGCGATGCGCCGCCGGCCCCGCTGCAGCGCCGCCGCCTGCTCGCGGGGGCGGCCGCGCTGGCCCTGCCGTGGATCGGCGCGGCGCCGGCACGCGCACAGGGTACGGTGCTGCGCATCGCGCAGTCCACCGCGCTCACCGGCCCGCTGGGCGACCTGGGCTCAGCCATGCACCAGGGCGCCAAGGCCGCCTTCGCCGCCATCAACGCCCAGGGCGGCGTGCAGGGCCAGACGATCGAACTCACCACGCTGGACGACGGCTACGACATTCCCCGCGCGCTGGCCAACGTGGACAAATTCCTCGCCGACCGCGAGCAGTTCGCGCTCTTCAACTGCATGGGCACGCCCATGGTCGAAGCCATGCTGCCCAAGGTGCTGCCCTCGGGCATGCCGTTCTTCGCCCCGTTCACCGGTGCCATGCTCAGCCGCGTGAAGGGCGCGCGCAGCGTGTTCAACGTGCGCGCCACCTACGCCGAAGAGGCCGACAAGCTGGTCCAGCACTTTTCCACGCTGGGCATCCGGCGCATCGCCGTGGCCTACCAGAACAACGCCTTCGGCAAGGAGGTGTTCAACGCCGCCCGCGACGCCATGGCCCGGCTGAAGCTGGGCGAACCGCTGTCCGGCACCGTGGAGAGCGATGCGTCGAACGCCGGCGCCACGGCGCGCCAGGTGGCCGACGGCAACCCCGAGGCGGTGCTGATCGGCCTGGCCGGCAAGCCGGCGCTGGAGTTCGTGAAAGCGTTCCGGAGCCTTCGGCGCGGGACCGCGCTGTATGCCACCTCCGTGATGGGCACCTCGGCCGCCGTCAAGGCCCTGGGGCCGGATGCCGTTGGCCTGACCATCTCGCAGGTCGTGCCGCTGCCCACCAACGTGGTGGTGCCGGTGGTGCGCGAATTCCAGGCCGCCTGGAAAGCCGTGGGCGCCACGGCCGAGCCCTCGCACCTGGCGCTGGAGGGCTACATCAACGCCCGCGTGTTCGCCCAGGCCCTGCAGCGCGCGGGCCGCAACCCGTCGCGCGCCGCCTTCGTGGACGCCACCTGGAGCCTGAAGAACTGGGACCTGGGCGGCTTCGAGGTGAACGCCACCGGCCCGGAACGCAGCGCCTCGCGCTTCGTCGAGCTGACCCTCGTGGGGCGGGACGGCCGGTTCATCCGCTGAGCCGCACAGCAATCGCCGGCCCGCGGCCACCGGAGCGCGGTGGCCGAATCATTTGCTATTAAATATATAGCAATACAGGCATGCAATCCGCCGGCATGGGCCTGTTTTGGCCTGTACCAGCGCATCCGCTGCGCCCTCGACTTCGCCCTTGGCTTCGCCTTCACTGCGACGGCACGGCGTAGCGGTAGCCCCGGAAGGCCCACACCGTGCGGGACGGCTCGATCTTCTCCAGCACCACGCCCGGCGCGGCCTGGTCGCCCTCGTGCAGCACCTGCCCGTTGACGATGGCCATGCGGTAGGCCGGGTTGGCCGAATAGGTGGCGCCGCTGAACTGCATGGCCGGCAATTGCTCGCGCACGGACGGCGGCAGATCGCGCTGCGCCACGACGGGCTGGGCCGGGGCCTGGGCCGGCGGCAGCAGGCGCGCGGTGGCCGCCGCTGCGGCCGAAGCGCGCGACAGCGGGGCGGACGCTGCGCGCTCGGCGGCGCGTTCGGGAGCAGGAGCCGCCGGTGCCGGTGCCACTGCCGCCGAAGGCACGGCGACCGGGGCCACACGCTCCGGCCGCAGCGCCGGAGCGGGGGCTGGCGCCGGCAACGGGGCCACGCGATTGCGGGCGGGTGCTTCGGCGGGTGCGGGGGCCGGCGCAGGCAAAGGTGCCGTCACCGCAGCGGCAGGCGCGGCCACCGGGCCTGCGGGGCTGGACGCGGGCGCGGCCGCCAGCCGCACCGGCTCGGACGGCACCGCCGTGCGGTGCGCGAACCACCAGGCCGCACCCGCCGCCGCGCCGGCGACGGCCACGCCGACCGCCAGCACCGGCAGCCACGGCAGTGCGCCGGTGCGCGCCGGTTCGGCCGCAGACGGCGCGCCCGGCGCCGGCACGGCCGGCGTGTGCAGGCCGGGCACGGCGCCGCGGCCGCGCTCGGCTTCGGCGCGCCGCAGGGCGTCAAGGATGTAGGACATAGGATGGAAAAAAGTGCGTGGGGCGGTGCCCGCCGGGCAGGGACATCAAAGTGCGGAGAAGGCCTGGCATGGGCTAATTTGCAGTGCTCAGGCGCGGCTCGGCCACGCCCGCGGCGCGGTTGAGCAGCATCAGGGTCAGCGGCCCGGCGCGGCCATCGGGCACCAGGCCCTGCGCGACCTGGAAGCGCTGGATGCGGGCGCGGCGCTGCGCGGCTTCCGCCCGCGGGGCGCTGCGCGCGGCGGCGGCATCGGCCGCAGGCGGCAACTGGGCGTCCAGCCACGCCAGCGTGGCGGGCTGGTCGGCCAGATCGCTGCCGTCCTGCAGGCCCGGCGGCGCACGCCACAGCGTGGCGAACTCGCCGCGCCAGGCCTGCGCCAGATCGGCCAGCGGCACCTGCAGCGTGCGCCCCGCGCCCGACAGCGTGGCCACGGCGCCGTCCAGCCGCGACAGCACGACGGCCACCGGGCGCTCGTCCGCCGTGAACAGCGTGATCACGCCCGGCCGGTCGAGCTGGCGCACGAGGCCCAGCGCCGTGCGGCGCTGGCGAAAGCAGCGCAGGCCCTGGGAAACCAGGCCCGCGCAGGCATCGGCACCGGGCGCGGAAGGGGCGCCCCAGGCCGCGGCCAGCGCGCGCCATGCGTCGTGGTCGCCCTCGGGCTGCAAGGCCAGGAAGCCTTGCAACGCCGAAGGGGGCACGGTGGCCGCGGCCGAGGCGGCGGGCAGGGAGGCCGCGTGGGAGGCCACCGGTGGTACCGCGGAGGACGCCGGCCCAGCCGCCACCACCGGGCCCGGGCTCGCCACCGCAGCGCCCGTGGGCGGCCACCAGCCCAGCGCCCAGCCCGCGCACGCGAAGGCCGCCGCACCGGCGAGGGCGCCGGCCCCCGCCACCGCCCAGCGCGGCGCCCGCGCGGCGCCCGTGCGGGCGGCAGGCGCGGCATCGAACACCTCGCGCGCGGCCTGGTCCACGATGGCCTCGTTCACCTCGCGCACGCCGCCGGCATAGGCGCCGAGCAGCGCCCGGTCGCACAGCAGGTTGATGCGCCGGGGCACGCCGCGCGCCAGGGCATGCACGCGCTGCAGGGCGCGCGCCGTGAACGGCAACGCGCCCTGCAGGCCGGCCACGGCCATGCGGTGGGCGATGTACTGACGGGTTTCCTCGGTGCTCAGGGCATCGAGGTGAAAGCGTGCGATGACGCGCTGGGCCAGTTGCTCCAGCGACGGGCCGGCGATCATGCCGCGCAGCTCGGGCTGGCCGATCAGGATGATCTGCAGCAGCTTGCGCTCGCTGGTTTCCAGGTTGGTGAGCAGGCGCAGTTGCTCCAGCACGTCGGCCGAGAGGTTCTGCGCCTCGTCGATGATGAGCACGTTGTTGCGCCCCGCCGCATGGGCCTGCAGCAGGAAGGCATTCAGCGGGTCGATGCAGTCCTTGACCGTCTCGGAGCCCGGCACCGCCGGGGTGTGCGCCACACCGAACTCGTCGCAGATGGAGCGCAGCAGTTCGCCCACCGTGAGCCGCGGATTGAAGATGTAGGCCACGTTGCAGTGCGCCGGGATCTGCTCCAGGAAGCACCGGCACACCGTGGTCTTGCCGGTGCCGATCTCGCCCGTCAGCAGCACGAAGCCGCCACCGGCGTCCAGGCCGTAGAGCAGGTGCGCCAGCGCCTCGCGGTGGCGGTCGCTCATGAACAGATAGCGCGGGTCGGGGGCGATGGAAAACGGCGCGTGCTCCAGGCCGAAAAACGGGGCGTACATGGCGGCAAGGATACCGCCCTGCCGTGGCGGTCGCCCTGCGGCCGGCGCGCGGGTCAATCGTCTTGCAGCGGCAGCAGGCCTTGCAGTGGGGCGGGCGGCCAGCGGCCCGCAGCGCCCCGGGCCTCGAACCAGCGGTGCATGGCCGCGTCTTCGAGCGCGTATTCGCCGCGCGCCGATTTCCACACCAGCGCGGGCATGCGCTGGCGCAGCGCCTCCAGCGCTTTCTGGGCCTGCGGCACCGTCACCGGGTGGCCGGCGTTGTCCCGGTAAAAGCGCAGGGCTTCGGCATCGTAGGGGCGAAAGCGCGGGCCCTGCTCCAGCATGCGCCACAGCACGGCCTGCTCGGTCGGCTTGAGGCCGAGGTAGTCGGACTCCATCTGCGCTTCGTCCTGCGCCTGCTGCTGCTGCGCGGCTTGCAGCAGCGCGGGCTCGAAACGCCCGGCCAGCGCCGCCAGGGGGCTCAACACCTGTCCCAAGGCGGCCATGAAGAACTGCGGGCGGTCGCCGAAAACCTCGAACGCCTGCTGCAGCGCAGCCTGATCGACCGGCTTCAGTTCGGGCCGCTGGGCTTCGATCAAGGCGGCCACATGGGCGATGAAATCGGGACCCAGGGGCGGCATGCGCTGGATCTGGGATCCGTAGAACGGGGCCGCCGCCGTGTTCACCAAACGCAGCAGCTTGTCGCGGTCCGAGCCCGACATGACGAGCATCAGGTTCACCGCCCCGGGCCGGTTGAGCTGGTCGCGGGCCGATTTCAGGGCGGTCATCGCGGCCTCGCCGGCTTCGCTGGTCAAAGCGTGTTGCGCCTCGTCGATGATCAGCGCCACGGGCTGGCCTGCCCTTTCGTGCAGAAGGCGCAGGGCTTCGGTCAAGGTCAGGCCATCCACCTTGCCGATCTTGCTGGTGTCCACCTCCAGCCCGCCGACCTTCACCTTGTCCAGGCCGGCCTTTCTGGCAGAGCGTGCGACGAGGCCAAGCCGGGGCTCCAGCGCACGGGCGATGGCTTCCGCGATCAAACCTCCCGGATCGCGCCTTGCATCGGCCCACAGGTCCGCATAGACCACCACCACGCCCGCGGCCTCCAGGGCCGGACGCAGGTCCCCTTGAAGAAAGGTGGATTTGCCGGTGCGGCGCGGCGCGGCCAGGAACAGCCCGTTGTGGGCATCGCCCAGCAACGCCTTGCCCTGCAGCGCGGACACCAGCGCTTGTGCCAGGGCGGTCCGTTGAAAGGCAATCATCGCAAATATCCTCTTTTATCTCCGAAAAGATATTTTATACAAAATGAGATAAACAGGGATATTTCTGGATGGCGCATCGACTGAACGCCCCTTGGCCAGCCCGCGATCGGCCTTCATCGCGGGCAGGGTTACACCCGTCAGGAGTTTCCCGCAAATTGTCGTCGGCAAGACAAGAAGACGTCAAAGCGGTTCCTACCATCCGTTGCATCTCCCTTGCATGGCTGCGCGCCCCGCCAGCAGCCTCGGCGGACACCACCGGTAGGAACAGGCATGACGACCACCTTCCCCCAACTGCTGCTGCGGCACGCCGCCGAACGGCCCACCGACGCGGCGCTGCGCGAAAAGGAATACGGCATCTGGCAGACCCACACCTGGGCGGGCCTGGCCGCGATGGTGGAGACGCTGTGCGCCGGCCTGCACCAGGCCGGGCTGCAGGCGGGCGAGCACCTGGTGGTGGTCGGCGCCAACCGCCCGCGCCTGTATGCCACCATGCTCGCGGCGCAGTCGCTGGGCGCCATTCCCGTGCCGCTGTACCAGGATGCGGTGGCCGCCGAATGCATCTACCCGCTCAACAACGCCGAGGTGCGCTTTTGCGTGGTGGAAGACCAGGAGCAGGTGGACAAGCTGCTGGAGATCCGCGCGCAGTGCCCCGCCCTGTCGCACCTGTATTTCGATGACCCGCGCGGCCTGCGCAACTACAGCGAGCCGGGCCTGGCGTCGCTCGATGCGCTGGTCGAGGCCGGCACCGCCTTCGTGGCGCAGAACCCCGGCTGGTTCCGCGCGCAGATCGACCGCGTGCAGCCCGGCGACGTGGCGGCCATGTTCTTCACCTCGGGCACCACGGGCAACCCCAAGGGCGTGGTGCACACGCACGCCACCTTGCTCGACCGCGCACAGGCCGGCGCCGAGTTCGACCGCCTGACGTCCGCCGAGGAGGTGCTGGCCTACCTGCCGCCCGCGTGGATCGGGCAGAACATCTTCAGCTACTCGCAGTGGCTGGCCTGCGGCTACGTGGTGAACTGCCCCGAGTCGGCCGGCACCGTCTCCATCGACCTGAAGGAGGTCGGCCCCACCTACTACTTCGCCCCACCGCGCATCTTCGAGGGCCTGCTCACCAGCGTGATGATCCGCATGGAAGACGCGGGCGCGCTCAAGCGCAAGATGTTCCACGCCTGCATGGCGGTGGCCCGCCGCGTGGGCCCGGCGCGCATGGACGGCCAGCCCGTGGGCCTGCTGGACCGCATCAAGTACGCGCTGGGCGACCTGCTGGTCTATGGCCCGCTGCGCAACAACCTGGGCTTTTCGCGCGTGCGGGTGGCCTACACGGCCGGCGAGGCCATCGGGCCGGACCTGTTCACCTTCTACCGCTCGATCGGCATCAATTTGAAGCAGCTGTACGGCTCCACCGAGACGGCGGTGTTCGTGTGCCTGCAGCCCGACCACCAGGCGCGCGCCGACACCGTGGGCGTGCCGATCCGCGGCGTGCAGATCCAGGTGGCCGACAACGGCGAGATCCTCGTCAAGTCCGCCGGCCTGCTCAAGGAGTACTACAAGAACCCCACCGCCACGGCCGAGGTGCTCACGGCCGACGGCTGGTATCGCACGAGCGATGCGGGCTTTCTCGATGCGCACGGCCACCTCAAGATCATCGACCGCGTGAAGGACGTGGGCCGCATCCAGGGCGGCGCCAACGACGGTGCCATGTTCGCGCCCAAGTACGTGGAGAACAAGCTCAAGTTCTTTCCGTACATCAAGGAGGCCGTGGCCCTGGGCGACCGGCGCGAGAAGGTATGCGCCATGGTCAACATCGACTTCGACGCCGTGGGCAACTGGGCCGAGCGCCGCAACCTGCCCTATGCGGGCTACACCGACCTGGCGCAAAAGCCCGAGGTGTACGAGCTGATCCGCGACTGCGTGGAGAAGGTGAACGCCGACCTCGCGGGCGATGCGCTGCTGGCGGGCAGCCAGATCAGCCGCTTTCTCGTGCTGCACAAGGAGCTGGATGCCGACGACGGCGAGCTCACGCGCACCAACAAGGTCCGCCGCGGCTTCATCGCCGACAAGTACGGCACGCTGGTGGAGGCGCTGTACGCAGGCCGCACCGAACAGTTCATCGAGACGCAGGTCAAGTTCGAGGACGGCCGCACGGGCAGCGTGAGCGCCACGCTCAAGCTCGACGACGCCCGGACCTTCGCCCCGACGAAGCAGGCCGCCTGACCGCAACGCCGCAAGACCCCACCATGACCACCAAGAAGATCGGCGACGTCATCCTCGACGTCCAGAACATCAGCCTGCGGTTCGGGGGCGTGAAAGCGCTCACCGACATCTCGTTCAATGTGCGCGAGCACGAGATCCGCGCCATCATCGGCCCCAACGGCGCGGGCAAGAGCTCGATGCTCAACTGCATCAACGGCGTCTACGCGCCGCAGGACGGCTCCATCACCTTCCGGGGCAAGACGTTCTCGCACATGAACTCGCGCCAGGTGGCCGAGATGGGCGTGGCGCGAACCTTCCAGAACCTGGCGCTGTTCAAGGGCATGAGCGTGATCGACAACATCATGTCGGGGCGCAACCTCAAGATCAAGAGCAACCTGTTCCTGCAGGCGCTGCGCATCGGCCCGGCCGAGCGCGAGGAGATGCGCCACCGCGCGTTCGTCGAACGCATCATCGACTTCCTGGAGATCCAGGCCTGGCGCAAGACGCCCGTGGGCCAGCTGCCCTACGGCCTGCAAAAGCGCGTGGACCTGGGCCGGGCCCTGGCCATGGAGCCGCAGGTGCTGCTGCTGGACGAGCCCATGGCCGGCATGAACGTGGAGGAAAAGCAGGACATGTGCCGCTTCATCCTCGATGTGAACGACGAGTTCGGCACCACCATCGTGCTCATCGAGCACGACATGGGCGTGGTGATGGACATCTCCGACCGCGTGGTCGTGCTCGACTACGGCAAGAAGATCGGCGACGGCACGCCCGACGAAGTGCGCAGCAACGACGACGTGATCAGCGCCTATCTCGGCACCTCGCACTGACCGGAGAACACACACCATGGCTTTCTTTCTCGAAACCCTGATCGGCGGCCTGATGGCGGGCATGCTGTATTCGCTGGTGGCCCTGGGCTTCGTGCTGATCTACAAGGCTTCGGGCGTCTTCAACTTCGCGCAGGGCGCGATGGTGCTGTTCGCGGCGCTCGCGATGGCCCGGCTGTCCGAGTGGATTCCCCAATGGACGGGCATCGACAGCCGGCTGCTGGCCGGCATCGCGGCCTTCCTCCTGGCCGGCGCGCTCATGTTCGTGGTGGCCTGGTGCATCGAACGGCTGGTGCTGCGCCACCTCGTCAACCAGGAAGGCGCCACGCTGCTCATGGCCACGCTGGGCATCACCTACTTCCTCGAAGGCCTGGGCCAGACGATGTTCGGCAGCGACATCTACAAGATCGACATCGGCATGCCCAAGGAGCCGATCTTCGCCCTCGAATCGATGTTCGAGGGCGGCGTGCTCATCAACAAGGAAGACGTGATCGCCGCCGCCATCGCCGCGGGGCTGGTGATCCTGCTGAGCATCTTCTTTCAGAAGACCTCCACCGGCCGCGCGCTGCGCGCCGTGGCCGACGACCACCAGGCGGCGCAGTCCATCGGCATCCCGCTCAACCGCATCTGGGTGATCGTGTGGTGCGTGGCGGGCGTGGTGGCGCTGGTGGCCGGAATGATCTGGGGCAGCAAGCTGGGCGTGCAGTTCTCGCTCACCACGGTGGCGCTGCGCGCACTGCCGGTGGTGATCCTGGGCGGCCTCACCTCGGTGCCGGGGGCCATCATCGGCGGGCTGATCATCGGCGTGGGCGAGAAGCTCTCCGAGGTGTACCTGGGGCCCTTCGTGGGCGGGGGCATCGAGATCTGGTTCGCGTACGTGCTGGCGCTGGTCTTTCTACTCTTCAGGCCCCAGGGCCTGTTCGGAGAAAAAATTATTGATCGCGTATGAAGTACGCGACCAATAATTTTTCGAAGGAGGCACAACGCGCACCGCGCGTTGTCAGCGGGGCCGAAGGCGCCGCGTGGCACCGCAGGTGCGCCCCCGTGCAAAAGATCATCGATCGCGCCTGACCCATCACAAGAACACAGGAGACACGCCATGCTCTACCGCGAAAACGGCCAGTTCAAGACCAGCTACCGCGCCGACCAGCAGATCTTTCCCATCGCGCAGGACCGCATCGCCATGGTGGTGCTGCTCGCCGTGGCCTTCATCGCCGTGCCGATGCTGGCGAGCGACTATTTCTTCCGCGCCATCCTGATTCCGCTGGTCATCATGTCCATGGCCGCGCTGGGCGTGAACATCCTCGTGGGCTACTGCGGGCAGATCTCGCTGGGCTCGGGGGCCTTCATGGCCGTGGGCGCCTACGGGGCCTACAACTTCTTCGTGCGCGTGCCGGGCCTGCCGCTCATTCCGGCCATCGTGCTGGGCGGGCTGTGCGCCACGTTCTTCGGCATCCTCTTCGGGCTGCCCAGCCTGCGCGTGAAGGGGCTGTACCTGGCGGTGGCCACGCTGGCGGCGCAGTTCTTCAGCGACTGGATGTTCCTGCGCATCAAGTGGTTCACCAACAATTCCGACTCGGGCTCGGTGTCGGTCAACGGACTGCAGGTGTTCGGCTTGGCCCTGGAGAGCGCGCAGTCCAAGTACCTCTTTTGCCTCGCCCTGCTCGTGGTGGTGGCCCTGCTGGCCAAGAACCTGGTGCGCGGCGCGGTGGGCCGCGAGTGGATGGCCATCCGCGACATGGATGTGGCCGCCGCGGTGATCGGCATCCGCCCCATGTACGCCAAGCTCAGCGCCTTCGCCGTCAGCTCGTTCATCGTGGGCATGGCCGGCGCGCTGTGGGCCTTCGTGCACCTGGGCGCGTGGGAGCCCGCGGCGTTCTCGGTGGAGGTGTCGTTCCGGCTGCTGTTCATGGTGATCATCGGCGGGCTGGGATCGATCATGGGCGGCTTCTTCGGCGCGGCCTTCATCGTGGTGCTGCCCATCGTGCTCAACCAGTTCCTGCCCGCGCTGATGGGCCTGTTCGGCATCAACATCTCCACGGCCGGCGTGTCGCACGCCGAGCTGATGATCTTCGGCGCGCTCATCGTGTGGTTCCTCATCGTCGAGCCACACGGCCTGGCCAAGCTGTGGTCCACCGCCAAGCAAAAGCTGCGCCTGTGGCCCTTCCCACACTGATCCACCCGGTTCCCCCCCGCGCTTCAATCCATTCAATTTCCAAGGAGAGACAAATGAAGCTTTCGAAACTCGTGATCGCCGCCCTCGTGGCGGCAGGCAGTGTGTCCGTGGCGACCAGCGCCGTCGCGCAGGCCAAGGAGCAGTTCTTTCCGCTGCTGTCGTACCGCACGGGGCCGTATGCGCCCAACGGCGTGCCATGGGCCAACGGCAAGCAGGACTACATCAAGATGATCAACGCGCGCGACGGCGGCGTGAACGGCGTCAAGCTCACGTTCGAGGAATGCGAGACCGGCTACGCCACCGACCGCGGCGTGGAGTGCTACGAGCGCCTGAAGGGCCGCCCCGGCGTGGCGCTGTTCGATCCGCAGGCCACCGGCATCACCTTCGCGCTGACCGAGAAAGCCCCGGTGGACAAGATCCCGCTGATGACGCTGGGCTACGGCCTGTCGGTCGCGCAGGACGGCATGGCCTTCAAGTGGAACTTCCCCTTCATGGGCAGCTACTGGACGGGCGCCGACATCCTGATCCAGCACATCGGCAAGCAGGCCGGCGGGCTGGACAAGCTCAAGGGCAAGAAGATCGCGCTGGTCTACCACGACAGCCCCTTCGGCAAGGAGCCCATTCCGGTGCTGCAGGAGCGCGCCAGGATGCACGGCTTCGAGCTGCAGATGCTGCCCGTGACCGCCCCCGGCGTGGAGCAGAAGGCCACCTGGCTGCAGGTGCGCCAGAGCCGCCCCGACTACGTGCTGCTGTGGGGCTGGGGCGTGATGAACTCCACCGCCCTGAAGGAAGCGCAGGCCACGGGCTTCCCGCGCGACAAGCTCTATGGCGTGTGGTGGGCCGGCGCCGAGCCGGACGTGCGCGACGTGGGCGAAGGCGCCAAGGGCTACCACGCGCTGGCGCTGAACGGCTACGGCACGCAGTCCAAGGTGATCCAGGACATCCTGAAGAACGTGCACGACAAGGGCCAGGGCACGGGGCCGAAGGACGAAGTGGGATCGGTGCTGTACACGCGCGGCGTGATCATCCAGATGCTGGCCGTCGAGTCCGTGCGCCGCGCGCAGGAGCGCTTCGGCAAGGGCAAGGTCATGACCGGCGAGCAGGTGCGCTGGGGCATGGAGAACCTCGCGCTCGATCAGAAGAAGCTCGACGCGCTGGGATTCAACGGGATCATGCGGCCGCTGTCCACGAGTTGCTCCGACCACATGGGCTCCACCTGGTCGCGCGTGCACACCTGGGACGGCAAGAAGTGGGACTTCTCCTCCGACTGGTACCAGGCCGACGAGCA
This sequence comes from Acidovorax sp. SUPP3434, assembly GCF_030159015.1. NCBI lineage: Bacteria > Pseudomonadati > Pseudomonadota > Betaproteobacteria > Burkholderiales > Comamonadaceae > Acidovorax > Acidovorax sp. SUPP3434. Next base: position 45,267 of record NZ_BQXL01000019.1, on the reverse strand, counting down.
GATCCTGAAGCCCATGATCAAGGCCGGCTCCGACAAGTACCTGGCCGACAAGAAGATGACGCGGCGGGATGCGGCGGACTGCCAGAGCTAAGGACATCCCCCTGAGGCGCTGCGCGCCTTCCCCCTTCTCTCTTGGCGCTGCGCGCCGCGGGAAGGGGGACGACGCCAGCAGCCCGGCAAAGCCGGTTCTGCGGCGTCCCGCGTCGGACCGCGCCGGTTTCAAAGGCTGTGTTCACAGCCACCAATCGAAAGCGTTGCACCGCAGCGCTTTCGATTGGCACAGCGAAGGCAACACCATGGAACCCAGAAACATCGTTCTGAACGTCAACGGCATCGAGGTCATCTACAACCACGTGATCCTCGTGCTCAAGGGGGTCTCGCTGCAGGTGCCCGAGGGCGGCATCGTCGCCATCCTGGGGGGCAACGGCGCGGGCAAGACCACCACGCTGCGCGCCATCTCCAACCTGCTGCAGGGCGAGCGCGGCGCGGTCACCAAGGGCAGCATCGAGCTGCGGGGCGAGCGCATCGAGAACCTCTCGCCCGCCGACCTCGTGCAGCGCGGCGTGGTGCAGGTGATGGAGGGGCGCCACTGCTTCGCCCACCTCACCATCGAAGAGAACCTGATGACGGGCTCGTACACCCGCACCAGCCGCGCCGAGATCGCGGCCAACCTGGAGAAGGTGTATGCGTACTTCCCGCGCCTGAAGACCCGCCGCACGTCGCAGGCCGCCTACACCTCGGGCGGCGAGCAGCAGATGTGCGCCATCGGCCGCGCGCTCATGGCCAACCCCAGCATGGTGCTGCTCGACGAGCCCTCGATGGGCCTGGCGCCGCAGATCGTGGAGGAGGTCTTCAACATCGTGAAGGACCTCAACACCAAGGAAAAGGTGACCTTCCTGCTGGCCGAGCAGAACACCAACATGGCGCTCAAATACTCGGACTACGGCTACATCATGGAAAGCGGCCGCGTGGTGATGGACGGCGCGGCGAGCGACCTGGCCAACAACGAGGACGTGAAGGAGTTCTACCTGGGCGTCGGCGGCGGCGAGCGCAAGAGCTTCAAGGACGTCAAGAGCTACAAGCGCCGCAAGCGCTGGCTGGCATAGGTCCACCGCGAATCCGGCGCGCCGCGACCGCGCGGCGCAGTCCAGCCCACCGTTTGCCTGTCTCCCATCCCCAGCACGCCCAGAACGTGCACCCCGGAGGTATATCCATGAGCGTTTTCTACGACGACCTCGAAACCCGCCCGCCCGAAGCCCGCGAAAGCGCATTGATGGCCGCGCTGCCCGCGCAGGTGGCGCATGCGCAGCGGGCCTCGCCCGCGTTCGCCGGCATCCTGCAGGGCATCGATCCGGCGGGCATCGCCACGCGCCAGGCGCTGGCCACCTTGCCGGTCACGCGCAAGCACGAGTTGCTCGCGCGCCAGCAGGCCGGCCGTGCCACCAACGTGTTCGGCGGATTCAGCGCGCTGTCGTTCGGCGCCGCCATGCCGCGCGTGTTCGCCAGCCCCGGCACGCTGTACGAACCGGAGGGCACGCGGCGCGACTACTGGCGCATGGCGCGCGCCATCCACGCCGCCGGCTTTCGGCCCGGCGAGCTGATCCACAACAGCTTCAGCTACCACTTCGTGCCCGCCGGCTCGATGATGGAAACCGGCGCCCATGCGCTGGGCTGCTCGGTGTTCCCGGGCGGCACGGGCCAGACCGAGCAGCAGGTGCAGGCCATGGCCGAACTGAAACCCGCGGGCTACATCGGCACGCCGAGCTTTCTCAAGATCCTGCTGGACAAGGCGGCCGAGCTGGGCACGCCGCTGCCCAGCGTGGGCAAGGCCCTGGTCTCGGGCGAGGCGTTTCCGCCCTCGCTGCGCGACTGGCTGGCCGGGCGGGGCGTGGCCGGCTACCAGTGCTATGCCACGGCCGACCTGGGCCTGATCGCTTACGAAACCACCGCGCGCGAGGGCCTGGTGCTGGACGAGGGCGTGATCGTGGAGATCGTGCGGCCCGGCACCGGCGACCCGGTGCCCGAAGGCGAGGTGGGCGAACTGGTGGTGACCACGCTCAACCCCGACTACCCGCTGATCCGCTTCGGCACGGGCGACCTTTCGGCCGTGCTGCCCGGCGCCTGCCCCACCGGCCGCACCAACACCCGCATCCAGGGCTGGATGGGCCGCGCCGACCAGACCACCAAGGTGCGCGGCATGTTCGTGCACCCCGGCCAGGTGGCCGACATCGTGCGGCGCTTTCCGCAGGTGCTGCGCGCACGCCTGGTGGTGAGCGGCGAGATGGCCAACGACCAGATGCTCCTGCGCGTGGAGACCACCGAGACCGCCGCCGGCCTGGCCGTGCAATTGGCCGAGGCGATGCGCGAGCAGACCAAGCTGCGCGGCGAGGTCGAGATGGTGGCCCCCGGCACGCTGCCCAACGACGGCCGTGTGATCGAGGACGCACGCAGCTATCGATGAGCCCGGCAGCCGCCCACCGGATCGCCGCACCCGCTGCTCCCATATTAATAGCTTAAAAACCAATACAGACAAGCGCTGCAGGCCTATAAACCTTTAAACCCCTACACGTTACTGCTAAGTAATTACCTTGATGGCGGTGTAAAACCCCGTGGCTATCATGGCGCGTCTTTTCAAAGGAACCTCATGAAAACTACATTCAAGACCGCACTGGTGGCCGTTGCCGTGGCCGCCGCTTTCGGCGCGCAGGCGCAGGGTTTTCCCTCCAAGGACAAGACGGTCACGATCGTCGTTCCTTTCGCCGCCGGTGGCCCGACCGACCGCGTGGCACGCGATCTGGCGGAGGCCATGCGCAAGCCGCTGGGTGGGGTGAGCGTGGTGATCGACAACGCCGCGGGCGCAGGCAGCAGCATCGGCACCGCCAAGGTGGCGCGCGCCAGTGCCGACGGCTACACCCTGCTGCTCAACCACATTGCCATGGCCACCATGCCGGCGCTGTACCGCAAGCTGCCGTTCAGTGTGCCCAACGACTTCGAATACCTGGGCGTCGTGAACGACGTGCCCATGACGCTCATCGCCCGCCCCACGCTGCCCGCCAACAACTACAAGGAACTGGCCACCTGGATCGAGCAAAACAAGGGCAAGATCAACCTGGGCCATGCGGGCCTGGGCGCCGCGTCCCACCTGTGCGGCCTGCTGTACCAGAGCGCGATCAAGGTCGAGATGACCCCCGTGCCCTACAAAGGCACGGCACCCGCCATCACCGACCTGATCGGTGGCCAGATCGACCTGCTGTGCGACCAGACCACCAACACCACCTCGCAGATCGAGGCCAAGAAGGTCAAGGCCTACGCGGTCACCACGCCCAAGCGCCTCACCACGCCATCCCTCAAGGACCTGCCCACGCTGGCCGAGTCCGGCGTCAAGGACTTCCAGGTCACGATCTGGCACGGCCTGTATGCGCCCAAGGGCACGCCCGCCGACGTGCTCAAGAAGCTCAACGACGCCCTGAAGGCCGCGCTGAAGGACCCCGATTTCATCAAGAAGCAGGAAGGCCTGGGCGCCGTGGTGGCGGCGGACCAGCGCGTCGAACCCGCCGAGCACAAGAAGTTCGTGCAGGCCGAGATCGACAAGTGGGGCCCCATCATCAAGGCCGCCGGCACCTACGCCGACTGATCCGACCGACGGGCCGGGCACTGCGCCACACCCAGCGCCCGCGCATCGCCCCGACCGCCCCAGGCCTTGCGCCCCGGGCGGTTTTTTCTTGGAGCTTTCATTTTTGCGAGGCGTGGAACGCGCTCCGGCCTACGGGTCATCCCTCTGCCCGCCTCGCGCAGCGGGGCCTACAACGGGGGATTGACCGCCAGCCCCAAGGACAGATCCCCATGCGCTTTTCCGCCACCCCGTCCAAGACCCTTCGCCAGCCCCTGGTCACGCCGCGCCGCCGCGCACTGGCGCTCGCCGCCCTGCTTCTGGCCGCCGGCCTATGGAACGCCATGCCCGGCGCCCACGCCCAGTCCGGCGCGTGGCCCACCAAGCCGGTGCGCATCGTCGTGCCGTTCGCCCCCGGTGGCACCACCGACATCCTGGCGCGCGCCGTGGCGCCCGAGCTGGGCCGCGCCTTCGGCCAGCAGTTCATCGTGGACAACCGGGGCGGCGCGGGCGGCAACATCGGCGCCGAGGTGGTCGCCAAGTCGCCGGCCGACGGCTACACGCTGCTGATGGGCACGGTCGGCACGCACGGCATCAACCGCGCGCTGTACAGCAGGCTGCCGTACGACCCCATCAAGGACTTCGTGCCGATCACCCTGGTGGCGGCCGTGCCCAACGTGATGGAGATCAACGCCGACAAGGCGCGCGCGCTGGGCATCCAGTCCGTGCCCGACTTCATCCGCTACGCCAAGGCGCACCCCGGCCAGCTGAACATGGCATCGAGCGGCAACGGCACCTCGATCCACCTGGCCGGCGAGCTGTTCAAGAGCATGACCGGCACCTACATGCTGCACATGCCCTACCGCGGCTCCGGCCCCGCGCTGCTGGACCTGGTGGGCGGCAACATGGACGTGATGTTCGACAACCTGCCGTCTTCCATGGCGCAGATCAAGGCCGGCAAGCTCAAGGCCCTGGCCGTGACCAGCGCCCACCGCTCGCCCGCCCTGCCCGACGTGCCCACGGTGGAGGAAGTCGGCGGCCCGGATCTCAAGGGCTACGAGGCCAGCTCATGGTTCGGCCTGCTCGCTCCCGCCGGCACCCAGCCCGAGATCGTGGCCCGCATCCAGCAGGAAACCGCCAAGGCCCTCGCCACCCCGGCCGTCAAGGAGCGCCTGCTGGCGCAGGGCGCGATCCCCGGCGGCAACTCGCCGGCCGACTTCGCCAAACACATCGACAGCGAACACCGCAAGTGGGCCAAGGTAGTGAAGGCGTCGGGAGCGAAGGTGGACTGAATGCGGTGGCGGGGGGCACGCCCCCCAGTGAGTGCTCAGTACCCGCTGACCGCCCGGGCGATCAACCCATCCGGGTAGGGCTGCATGCCGTTTTCCAGCTGCACGATGGTGCGCATGACCGGCGGCAGGGTCGCGGCGTTCAGGCAGATGAAGGCGTGCGGGCTGATGTCCAGGCTGCCGGCGACCTGCCTTACGTAGTCGCAGGGGTCGCACTCGCCGCAGGCCGCCCAGCGGCGGATGATGCCGTCGATGGTGCACAGCTGGTACTTGGCCTGGTAGTTGCGCAGCAGCAGGGCCATGGCACGCAGGCCCCAGTACGGTTCGCAGAACACCACGAACCGGGGGTCGGCCGACTGGTCCTCGGCCATGCCGCGCCAGCCGATGTGGTCGCGCACGATGTTGCCGGGATTGTGGTTGCGGATGCCGCGCGGAACGAGGGTCAACATGAAAAGCGGTGAAAACTCAGGGTATGGTGCCCACAGTGGGCGGTGGGCCCGGGTCTCGCGTGTCGGTCGCTCGACCCCTGGCTTCGGACTCGAACTGTAGGCGCGCGGGTCCTGAAATTCACGCTTTCCATGCCGCGCTGAAGCAGGTTTCAGAACTTTTAAGGCCGGGCCCGCCCGATCGGCACCACGGGTGCCGCGCTGCGGAAATTCGAAACTTTCGCGGCTGAAAAATCCGGCATGCCGGCTTCCATCCTGGCCTTCACCCTCTTCGCCAGGATGGCCTTGCGTGCCGGGGCCGACGCCCGCGTGCCCGGCCTCATGGCGGCCTGCCGCAGCGCCGGTCCGGCCTGGTTCACCAGATCACGTCGTGCCCTTCCGCGGCGCTGCGTTGGAGCATGTCGATGATCGGCGCCGCGCGCTGGCGCAGGCGCACGGTGTCGGGGCGCTCGCCCGCATCGTCGTCCTCGCTGCCCGGCGCCTCGCCGGCATCGGACCGACCCTTGGCGTCGTCGGCTGCGACGGCGGCTTCCAGTGCCTGGAGCGCGGCGGGGATCTGCGCGGCGGTGACGATGCCGTGCGGGTCGGTGCCCTTGCCCATGATCTGCAGCAGCTGGCGGCCGTTGGCCTCCAGCATGATGACGTCGGCGGTGGCGCGGGATTTGAACTTGTACAGCATGGGTGGCGAGGGTCCTTGGTAAGGGTGGGTGGGTAGGTAGGGGTGATGGGGTGGCTTGCAGCCGTCAATGCCCGGCCGGGCCGGTGCGTGAATGCATGTAGTCGCGGGTGAAAGGATAGTCCGACTGGGTCCCGCGCAGGGCGCCGGTGGCCAGGTCGCCGTCGGGCCGCGCGGCCAGCATCTGGTGCAGGGCCATCCAGCCGCGCTCGAATCCCATGGCGCTTCCGGCCAGGTAGAGGCGGTAGGCGCGCAGGGCACGCTCGCCCTGCGGCGCGCCGACCCCAGCCGAGAGCACGCGCAGCGCTTCCTGCAGCCGCGCCTCCAGCGCGTCGGACCAGGCCCAGAGCGTGCGCGCGTAGTGCGGGCGCAGGTTCTCGGTGTCCACCATCTCCAGGCCGCTGGCCGCCAGATCGTGCAGCACGGCGCTCACGTGCAGCAGTTCGCCGCCCGGGAAGATGTACTTTTCGATGAAGTCGCCCAGGCCGGCGCCCAGCTGCGCGTTGTCCACGCCGCCCGAGGTGATGCCGTGGTTGAGCAGCAGCCCGCCGGGCCGCAAAAGCCGGCGCACGGTGGCGAAGTAATCGGGCATGTGCGCGCGGCCCACGTGCTCGAACATGCCCACCGAGGCGATGCGGTCGAACGGCGCGGGCTCGGGGTGCTGCAGTTCGCGGTAGTCGCGCAGTTCCATGCGCACGCGGCCCGACAGGCCCCGCTCGGCGATGAGGCGCGACACGTGCGCGTGCTGGTTGCGCGACAGGGTGATGCCGGTGGCGTCCTCGCCGTAGTGCTCGGCCGCCCACAGCAGCAGCCCGCCCCAGCCCGCGCCGAGGTCCAGGAAGCGCTGGCCCGGCGCGAGCCGCAGCTTGCGGCAGATGTGGTCGAGCTTGGCCTCCTGCGCCTGGGCCAGGTCCATGGCGCCGTCGCGGTAGTAGGCGCACGAATACACGCGGCGCGGGTCCAGCCACAGGGCGTAGAAGTCGTCGGACAGGTCGTAGTGGAACCGCACCTGCTGCGCATCGCGCGTGATGGTGTGCACCGCGCGCGAACGGGCGCGGGCCATCATGCGCGTCCACCACCCGGCCTGTTCGCGCGCCGGGTCGCCGTGCAGCAGGGCGGCGGCCGCCGCCACCAGGTCGCGCATGCGGCCTTCGAAGCGCACGCGCCCCTCGACGATGGCCGCGCCCAGGTCGCCCACCTCGCCCGAGAGCAGCGCCGCCAGCGAACGGCGGTCGCGGAACTGCAGCGCCACCGGGGCCTGCGCGCGGCCCAGCCGCTGCCCGCCGGGCAGTTCGAGCGACAGGTCCACCGGCAGGGATTCCAGCCGGGCTTGCAGGGCGTGCAGCAGCGGTTTCATGGCCGTCGATTCTTGAACCGCCCCAACGCCTCGTCAATGGCCGTTGTCCGACACGGGCGCGCCCGATCGGCACAGGCCCCATTGACAGTAATTCGTTTAAGCCTAAACTGTTTTCACATGAACATCCTGTGCATCGGCGGTGGTCCCGCCGGCCTTTATTTCGCCCTGCTGATGAAGCGGCAGGACCCGGCGCACCGCGTCGTGGTGGTGGAGCGCAACCGGCCGTTCGACACCTTCGGCTGGGGCGTGGTGCTGTCGGACCAGACGCTGGCCAACCTGCAGGCCGCCGATCCCGAAACCGCCGCGCAGATCGGCGACGCGTTCAACCACTGGGACGACGTGGCGGTGTTCCTGCGCGGGCGCAGCGTGCGCTCCAGCGGCCACGGCTTTTGCGGCATCGGGCGCAAGCGGCTGCTCAACATCCTGCAGGAGCGCTGCCTGGCGCTGGGCGTGGAGCTGGTGTTCGAGACCGACGTGGCCGACGACCAGGCGCTCGCCGCGCGCTACGGCGCCGACCTGGTGATCGCCAGCGACGGCCTGAACAGCCGCATCCGCACGCGCTATGCCGAGGTCTTCCAGCCCGACATCGACCTGCGCCAGTGCCGCTTCGTGTGGCTGGGCACGCACCAGAAGTTCGAGGCCTTCACCTTCGCGTTCGAAGAGACCGAGCACGGCTGGTTCCAGGCGCACGCCTACCAGTTCGACGCCGACACCTCCACCTTCATCATCGAGACGCCCGAGGCCGTGTGGCAGGCCCACGGGCTGGACCGCATGGAGCAGCCCGAGGCCATCGCCTTCTGCGAACGGCTTTTCGCGCCCTACCTGGGCGGGCATGCGCTCATCAGCAACGCCACGCACCTGCGCGGCTCGGCCAACTGGATCCGCTTTCCGCGCGTGATCTGCCGCACCTGGGTGCATCGGGAAACCATCGGCGGCAAGGCGGTGCCCATCGTGCTGATGGGCGATGCCGCGCACACCGCGCATTTCTCGATTGGCAGCGGCACCAAGCTCGCGCTGGAAGACGCCATCGACCTGGCCCAGACGCTGGCCACCGGCGCGACCCTGGAGCAGGCGCTGCACGACTACGAGGCGCGCCGCAGCGTCGAGGTGCTCAAGATCCAGAACGCCGCGCGCAACTCCACCGAGTGGTTCGAGAACGTGGCGCGCTACAGCCGGCTGCCGGTGGAGCAGTTCGCCTATTCGCTGCTCACGCGCAGCCAGCGCATCAGCCACGAGAACCTGCGCCTGCGCGACGCGCGCTGGCTGGAGGGCTACGAGGCCTGGCTGGCCCAGGCGCGCCCCACGGTCGGCGCGGCGCCGGCCCCGGCACCCGCCGGCGTGCCGGCCGACAGCGGGGCCGCGGTGCCGCCCATGCTCACGCCCTTCGCGCTGCGCGGCCTCACGCTCGATAACCGCATCGTCGTCTCGCCCATGGCCACCTACAGCGCGGTCGAGGGCGTGCCGCAGGACTTCCACCTGGTGCACCTGGGCGCCCGCGCCCTCGGCGGCGCGGCGCTGGTGATGGTGGAGATGACCAGCCCCACGCCCGACGGCCGCATCACCCCCGCCTGCACCGGGCTGTGGAACGATGCGCAGCAGGCCGCCTTCACGCGCATCGTGGATTTCGTGCACGGCAGCAGCCGCGCCAAGATCGGCCTGCAACTGGGCCACAGCGGCCCCAAGGGCTCCACGCGCGTGGGCTGGGAGGGCACGGACGAGCCCCTGCCCGAGGGCGATCCGCACGGCAACTGGCCGCTGCGCGCCGCCAGCGCCCTGCCCTACGGCCCACAGAACCAGACGCCCGCCGCGCTGACGCGCGCCGACATGGACGCGCTCACCGCCGCCTTCGTGGCCAGCGCCCGGCGTGCGGCCGCCTGCGGCTTCGACTGGCTGGAGCTGCACTGCGCGCACGGCTACCTGCTGGCCAGCTTCATCAGCCCGCTGACCAACCAGCGCACCGACGAATACGGCGGCCGCCTGGAAAACCGCTGCCGCTACCCGCTCGAGGTGTTCGCGGCGGTGCGCGCCGTGTGGCCCGCCGAGCGCCCCATGAGCGTGCGCATCTCGGCCCACGACTGGGCACCCGGCGGCACCACGCCGGACGACGCCGTGGCGATGGCGCGGTGGTTCAAGGCCGCGGGCTGCGACCTGATCGACGTCTCCTCCGGCCAGACCACGCGCGCCGCCCGGCCGGTGTACGGGCGCATGTACCAGACGCCGTTCGCCGACCGCATCCGCAACGAGGTGGAGATCGCCACCATGGCCGTGGGCGCCATCAGCGAGGCCGACCATGCCAACAGCATCATCGCCGCCGGCCGCGCCGACCTGTGCGCCCTCGCCCGCCCGCATCTGGCCGACCCGGCCTGGACGCTGCACGCCGCCGCGCAACTGGGCGAGACGGCCAGCCGCCACGTGCACTGGCCGCGCCCCTACGGCCCGGGCCGCGACCAGCTGCTGCGCGAGGCCTCCAAGCAAAAGCAGGCCCCAGCGCAATCGGTACTAGGGCATGTCGCTATTAAAACAATAGCAAACGATGCGCTGGACTGAAACGATGGACCTCGAAGCCCGCCTTCACGGCGCCGCCCCCAGCGAGCACCCCGAGGCCCTGCGCCTGTGGCTGCGCCTGCTCACCTGCACGCAACTGGTGGAAAAGCAGGTGCGCACCCGCCTGCGCGACCAGTTCGGCACCACGCTGCCGCGCTTCGACCTGATGGCGCAGCTCGAACGCGCGCCCGAGGGCCTGAAGATGAAGGACCTCTCGCGCCGCATGATGGTCACGAGCGGCAACGTGACCGGCATCACCGACCAGCTCGTCGCCGAAGGGCTGGTGGAACGCGTGGACGTGGCGGGCGACCGCCGCGTGTTCCTCGTGCGGCTCACGCCGCGCGGGCGCGAACAGTTCGACGCGATGGCCCACGCGCACGCGCAGTGGATCGTCGAGGCCTTCGGCCCACTCGGCGAGCGCGACATCGCCAGCCTGCACCGGCTGCTCGGCAAGGTGAAGGCCCACGCCCAGGCAGCCACCCCCACTCTCCAGGAAACCAACGCATGAAGCACTACATCTCCGCGGGCAACCCCATGCGCCCGCAGTTCGAGCCCCGGGCCCCCTACGCGGCACGGCACTTCGCCTGGCAGTTCGACCGCGGCGTGGGCACCATCACGCTGGACCGGCCCGAGCGCAAGAACCCGCTGACCTTCCAGAGCTATGCCGAGCTGCGCGACTTCTTAGGCGCGCTGCGCACGGCGACCGACGTGAAGGCCGTGGTGGTGACCGGCGCGGGCGGCAACTTCTGCTCGGGCGGCGACGTGCACGAAATCATCGGCCCGCTCACCGGCATGACCATGCCCGAACTGCTGGAGTTCACACGCATGACGGGCGACCTGGTGAAGGCCATCCGCGCCTGCCCACAGCCGGTGCTGGGCGCCATCGACGGCATCTGCGCCGGCGCCGGCGCCATGGTGGCGCTGGCCTGCGACCTGCGCTACGGCACGCCCGCCGCACGCACCGCGTTCCTGTTCACCCGCGTGGGCCTGGCCGGCGCCGACATGGGCGCCTGCGCGCTGCTGCCGCGCATGATCGGGCAGGGCCGCGCCTCCGAGCTGCTGTTCACCGGCCGCGCGATGACGGCGCAGGAAGGGCTGGCCTGGGGCTTCTTCAACGGCCTGCACGAATCGGCCGACCTGCTGGCCCACGTGCAGGCCGCGGCCCGCTCGCTGGCCGAGGGCCCCACCTTCGCGCACGGCATGACCAAGACCATGCTGGGCCAGGAGTGGAGCATGACCATCGACCAGGCCATCGAGGCCGAGGCCCAGGCGCAGGCCATCTGCATGCAGACGCAGGACTTCCGCCGCGCCTACGAGGCGTTTGCGGCCAAGCAGAAACCCGTGTTCGCGGGGGATTGAGGCCATGCACGCCGCCACGCCCCCCGCGCCCGCCGCCCCGTCCACGGCGCACCTCGCCCTGCCGTTCTTCGGCGAAGCCCACCGGGCATTGGTGGATGGCCTCGTGCCCTGGGCCGCCGCGCAGGCGGTGGACGAATCCGACGACCGCGCCGCCTGCCGCGAGTGGGTGCGCCGCCTGGGCGACGGCGGCTGGCTGCGCTACTGCGTGCCCGCCGCGCACGGCGGCGCGCTGGCCGAACTCGATTCCCGCGCGCTGGTGCTGCTGCGCGAGACCCTGGCCTACCACTCGCCCCTGGCCGACTTCGCCTTCGCCATGCAGGGCCTGGGCAGTGGCGCCATCACGCTGGCCGGCAGCGCCGCGCAGCAGGCACGCTACCTGCCCGCGGTGGCACGCGGCGAGAAGATCGCCGCCTTCGCGCTCAGCGAGCCCGAGGCCGGCTCCGACGTCGGCGCTATGCAAACCATAGCAACACAGGCAAACATTCCGCCGGCACAGGGCCAAAACGCCTCAGAAACGGCTGGCGATGCCATGGGCGCCTACACGCTGAGCGGCACCAAGACCTGGATCAGCAACGGCGGCATCGCCGACTTCTACTGCGTGTTCGCCAAGACCGACCCGACCGGCGGCACGCGCGGCATCAGCGCCTTCATCGTCGATGCGCCCACGCCGGGCCTGGACGATTCGCGCCACATCCAGGTGATGGCGCCGCACCCGCTGGCCACGCTGGCGTTCGACGGCTGCACCGTGCCGGCCGATGCGCTGCTGGGCGAGCTGCACGGCGGCTTCAAGCTGGCCATGCGCACGCTGGACATCTTTCGCGCCTCGGTGGCGGGCGCCGCGCTGGGTATGGCGCGGCGCGCACTCGCCGAGGCGGTGCACCATGCGCGCACGCGCCGCATGTTCGGCCAGACGCTGGGCGACTTCCAGCTCACGCAGGCCAAGCTGGGCGAGATGGCGGCGCTGGTCGACGGCGCGGCGCTGCTCACGTACCGGGCGGCATGGATGCGCGATGAATCGCTGTCCGCGGGCCGCGCGCACGATCCTTCTGAGGCTCGGAATCGCAGCGTGGCAGCGGCGATGGCCAAGATGACCGCCACCGAGCACGCCCAGCGCGTGATCGACATGGCCCTGCAGATGCACGGCGGGCGCGGCGTCGAGGTGGGCGCCAAGATTGAATCGCTCTACCGCGACATCCGCGCGCTGCGCATCTACGAAGGCGCCACCGAGGTCCAGCAACTCATCATCGGCAAAGCCGTCTTGCAGGAGCAGCAGGCATGACCCCCAGCGCACAGACCGACACTTTCGTCCACGACCGCCTGCCGCCGCGCGAGCAGTGGCCCGCGCTGCACTACGACCTGCCCTCGCTGCAGGTGCCGGACCAGGCCAACCTCGTGCAGGTGCTGTTCGATCGCGCCGCGCAGGCAGGGCACGGCGGGCGGCCGCTGCTGCGCTCGCCCACGCGCACCTGGACCTACGCGCAGGCGCAGGACGAGGTCGCGCGCATCGCCCGCGTGCTGGTGGACGGCCTGGGCCTGGTGCCCGGCAACCGCGTGCTGCTGCGCGGCGGCAACACACCCGAGATGGCGCTCGCCTGGCTGGCCGTGGTGCATGCCGGGCTGGTGGCGGTGGCCACCATGCCGCTGCTGCGCGCGCGCGAGCTGTCCGACGTGATCGAGCGCGCCCAGCCCGCCGCCGCGCTGTGCGACGGCCGGCTGCTGGACGAGCTGCAGGCCGCGCAGGCGCAGCACCCGGTGCTGCGCGCCATCGTGCCCTTCCACACCGCGCCGGCGGCCGACGACCTGCTGGTGCGCGCGGCCGGCTGCGCGCCGCTGCCCGCCTGCCCCACCGCGGCGGACGACATCGCGCTCATGGCCTTCACCTCGGGCACCACGGGGCATCCCAAGGCGCCGGTGCACAGCCACCGCGACGTGCTGGCGGCCTGCGGCGCGTGGCCGCACCATGTGCTGCGCTCCACGCCCGAGGACATCGTGGTCGGCTCGCCGCCGCTGGCCTTCACCTTCGGGCTGGGCGGGCTGCTGCTCTTTCCCATGGCCGCCTGCGCGAGCGTGTACTTTCCCGACGTGCCCTACACCCCCGAGGTGATGGTGCGGCTGATGCGCGAGGTGGGCGCCACCGTCTGCTACACCGCGCCCACCTTCTACCGGCAGATGGCATCCTTCGCCAAGGCCCTGGGCCTGCCCGCGCTGCGCACCTGCGTGAGTGCCGGCGAGGCCCTGCCGGACGCCACGCGCCAGCTGTGGAAGGACGCCACCGGCATCGAGATGACCGACGGCATCGGCGCCACCGAAATGTTCCACATCTTCATCTCGTCGGCCGGCAGCGAGGTGCGCCGCGGCGCCATCGGCCGCGTGGTGCCGGGCTACCAGGCCAAGGTGGTGGACGGGCGCGGGCGCGAGCTGCCGCGCGGCACGGTCGGCAAGCTCGCCGTGATCGGCCCCACGGGCTGCCGCTATCTGGACGATGCGCGCCAGGCCAACTACGTGAAGAACGGCTGGAACCACCCCGGCGACGCCTTCGTGCAGGACGCCGACGGCTACTTCTTCTACCAGGCGCGCGACGACGACATGATCATCACGGCCGGCTACAACGTGGGCGGCCCCGAGGTCGAGGATGCCCTGCTGCGCCACCCCGCCGTGGCCGAGTGCGCCGTGATCGGCGTGCCCGACGACGAGCGCGGCATGGTCGTCAAGGCCATCTGCGTGCTGCGCTCCGGCCATGCCGGCGACGACGCCCTGGCCAAGGCGCTGCAGGACCACGTGAAGGCCAGCATCGCCCCGTTCAAATACCCGCGCATCGTGGAGTTCGCCACCGCCCTGCCGCGCACCGAGACCGGCAAGCTGCAGCGCTTCAAGCTGCGCCAGGCCGCCGCGCTGGCCCACGACAGCGCGGCCGCTGCGGCCGCCAACGCCCCACTTCCATCCCCCAAGACATGACCCTGCACACCCGACTGCAACCGCCCGACTGGGCGCCCCCCAAGGGCTACGCCAACGGCGTGGCCGCCCGCGGCACGCTGCTCTTCGTGGGCGGCCAGATCGGCTGGAACGCCCGCCAGGAGTTCGAGAGCGACGACTTCATCGTCCAGGCCCGCCAGACCTTCCTGAACGTGCGCGCCGTGCTGGAGGCCGGCGGCGCCGGCCCCGAGCACCTGGTGCGCATGACCTGGTACGTGGTGGACCGCGAGGAATACAACGCGCGCCTGAAAGAGCTGGGCGCCGCCTACCGCGAGGTGCTGGGCCGGCACTTTCCGGCCATGGCCTGCGTGCAGGTCGCCGGCCTCATGGAAGCGCGCGCGCGCATCGAGATCGAGGCCACCGCCGTGCTGCCGGACTGAGCGCGGCCCCCTGCACTTCCCAGCGCCCCGGCGGGGGCGGAAACGGCCCGCACCGGGCACGGCTGCACGATGTGGCCTAATAGCGTGTTTTTCACTTTTCTCTCCAGGAGCCTCCCAAATGGGCAACAAGATCGTTACCGAAGCCGACCGCAAGCGCACCCCCCGTCCCCAGCCACTGCCCGGCGTGACCCTGGCCACCCCCGGCCGCGGCCAGCGCGTGAGCCTGGAGCGTGGCGTCGCCACCCGCAGCAAGAAGAACCCCGGCAAGCGCTCCAAGAAGGGCGGCTGAAAAGCCCCCTTCGCGCCCAGCGCAACGCCAAAGCCCTCTCCGGAGGGCTTTTTTCATGGTGCGACGGTGGCGCGCCAACGCGGCGGCGGCGCGCTCGGCCCGCCGGATCAGAACCGGTAGCGCGCCGTCACCTGCGCACTGCGCGGCGCGCCGTACATGCCCGAATACCACCAGCCCGACATCGCGGCGATGTACTTGCGGTCGAACACGTTCTGCACGTTCAGCGCGACCGACAAGCGATCGTTCACCTCGTAGCGGGCCATGAGGCTGGCCACGGCGTAGGCCTTCTGGCGCGCGGTCACCGTGCGGTCGATCTGCCAGGCATCGATGTCGTAGTGGATGCCGCTGTTCCAGTCCACGCCGCCGCCCAGGGTCAGGCGGCTCCAGTCGCCCGGCGCGCGCCACGTGGTCCAGACCCGCGCCATCTGCCGTGGGAAGGTGGTGTTCACGCGGGTGCCGGCCGCGTTCCTGGACTGGCTGAAGTTGTACGAGGCCGAGAGGTTCCAGCCGGGCGCCAGGGTGCCGTTGACCTCCAGGTCCATGCCCTGCGTCTTCACGCCCTTCATCGCGCGGGAGGCGGTGTTGGTGGTGCCGGGCACGAAATAGCCGCTGTCGGCCTCGGCGACGTTGTCCTGGCGGATCCAGTAGGCCGAGGCGCTGGTGGTCACCCGGCCGCCGAGCCAGGCGCTCTTCACGCCCGCCTCGTAGGTGTCGCCCTGGGTCGGGTCCAGCTGCGTACCGTTGCGGTCCTGGGCGTTCTGCGGCGCGTAGATGGTCGCGAAGCTGGCGTACAGCGTGTGCGCCGGGCTCAGGTCGAACACGATGCCGCCGTAGGGCGTGAAGACGCGGCGCTCGGAGACCGGCGAGGTCGTGTGGTAGCCCTCGGTGGTGTCGGTGATGTAGTCGCTGCCGAAATTCATCAGCTTGCCGCCCACGATGAGCTTCCATTGCGGGGCCAGTTCGAAGCGGCCGGCGGCATACAGGCTTTTCTGCCGGCGGGTGCTGTCGAAGGTGACGAAGTCGGGCCCGAAGACGGGGCTGCCGCTGTTGTTCCAGCGATGGATGTTGACCGGCAGGTCGCGCAGCCCGGTGGTGTCGAAACTGCCGGTGGTCAGGCTGCGGAAGTCGGTGTGGTCGATGCCCACCAGCGCTTCGTGCTGGCGGCCGAACAGCTCGAACGGGCCGCTGAGCTTGAGGTCGACGGTCTCGTTGTCCAGCCGGTAGTCGCGCCGCTCGCTGGCCAGCCTCAGGCCATCGCCGGTGACCGGATCGAACAGGCTGCTGCTCACGGCCAGGTAGGTGGCGTCCTCGCGCTGGCGCGAGCGCAGCTTGTCCACCGAGAGCTTGAGCTTCCAGCCGTTGCCGAAAACCTGCTCCAGCGAGGCGAAGGCGTTGTCGGAGTTCGTGTCGAAGCGGTTGCTGCGGCTGGCGCTGCTGAACGACACGGGAAAGTCGTTCTGCTGCCCCGCGGCATTGATGAGCGGAAAGCCCAGATAGGCCGTCGATCCGCGCGAGGCGCTTTCCTGGTGGTCGATGCCGGCGGTGAGCTTCAGGGTGCGGGTCAGGTCGGCTTCGACCACGCCGTACAGCACATCCTTCTTGCGGCTGTAGAAGTCGATGTAGCTGTCGCCCTCCTGGTGCACCGCTACCATGCGCGCGCGCACGCTGCCCTCGGCATTGAGCGGCGACGACAGGTCGATGACGCCGCGCCGCTGGCCCCACGATCCGCCACCGAGTTCGGCCAGGCCCTGGAATTCGGCCGTGGGCTTCTTGCGCACCATGTTCACGATGCCCGAAGGGTCGCCCGCGCCGGTGGTCAGCCCCGAGGCGCCGCGCAGCACCTCGATCCGGTCGTACAGCGCCATGTCGGCGATGCCCTGGGCGGGCAAGGCGTCCAGCCCCAGGAATTCCGTGTGGGTGCTGATGCCGTCGAGCTGGTAGTTCGTGATGGGGTAGCCGCGCGCGTTGGCGTTGGAGCGCTCGGTGCCCAGCGCCGCGGTGGCGATGCCGGGGGTGCGCGCCAGCACGTCGTTGATGGTCGTGAGGTGCTCGTCGTCCATGCGCTGCCGGGTGATGACGCTGACCGACTGCGGGGTCTCGCGCACGCTCAGGGCCAGGCCGGTGGCGGCGCTGCTGGGGCCGCGCGGCACATAGCTGCCAGTGCCCTCCGACGGCCCGTCGGTTTCGGCGTCGGCCACCACGCGCACCTCGGCCAGCGTGGCTCCGGCGGCCGCGCCCCGGGCGGGGATGGCCGATGCGGCAGGCGCGCTGCCGGGCAGCACCGTGAGGGCGCCGCCGGCGGTGCGACCCAGCACCAGGGCGCTGCCGGTCAGGGCCTGCTGCGCGGCCTGCTCGGCGGTGAAGCGGCCCCGGATGGCCGGTGCCCGCTTGCCGGCCAGCAGCGCCGGGTCGGCACTGATGCTGCGTCCGCCCTGGCGCGCGATCAGGGTGAGGGTGTCGTCCAGGGCGCCCGGGGCCAGGTCCCACGCCTGGACGGCCGCGCCGGCCGCAGGGGGCGCCGCCTGGGCTTGCGCCTGGGCAGGCAGGGCATGGCCCAACGAAAGCGCGAGGGCGATGGGCAGCAGGGCGCCCGGCGGGCGGGGGAGATGGCGCCAGACGGCGGCGCGGGAGAGGAAGGCCATGGATTGCTCGATGAGGGGGAGGTGGATGCGGAGGGTTGGGCAGCGCTGCATTCCCATTGACACGCGAGCGCGCCAAAACCCCTCATCAATCCCATTCATCCCCCATTCCGGCATGGGCTGCCCCCCCCCCCCGCTGCAGCCCCCTCAGACCTGGGGCCGAAGGTCCACCTGGACCAGCCAGGGGCCCCAGCGCCGCACCGCGATGGGATGGGTGTCCACCAGGGTTTGCAGGGTCGCCTCCGGCCGGTCCAGCGCGAACACGCCGAAGATGCGCAGTTGCGCCGCCGCCGGACTGACCCGCATCACCGCCGCGCTGTAGGGCCGCAGCGCGGCCAGCACCTCGTCCAGGGGCGCGTTCTTCACCTGGATCACGCCATCGGCCCAGGCCGCCGGCGCCAGGGGCGGTGCCACCACGGGCTCGATGGCACCGCCCACCAGCCGGGCGCTGTCGCCCGCGCGCAGCGTCATTTCGGGGCCCGAAGGCAGCGCCAGCCGCACGCTGTGCTCGATCACGTGGACCAGGCTGCTGCCGTCGCCCTGCCGCACCATGAAGCGGGTGCCCAGGGCGCGGGCCGTGCCCTGCGCGCTGCGCACCACGAAGGGCCGGTCGGTGCCGGCCGCTGCCACGCGCACCGCCACCGCGCCCTCGCGCAGCACCACGAGGCGCTCGTGGTCTCCATAGGCGATGTCCACGGCGGAGCGCGCATCCAGGGTGAGTTCGCTCCCGTCGGGCAGGCGGTGGACCCGCCGCTGGCCGGTGCCCGTGCGCAGGTCGGCGGCCAGGGTGGCCAGGGGCGTCTGGCGGTCGAGCAGCCAGGCGGCCAGCGCCACGGCCAGCGCCCCGCCGGTGCCGCCGGCCAGCAGGCGGCGGCGCTGCGCGCCGCGCGGCACCGGCGCCAGCAGCGCGCGCCGGCTGGCGCCGCCGGCGGGGGCATCGGCCTGGCGGATCTGCAGCAGCTCCGCGTCCAGCCCTTGCAGGCGGGACTGCAGGGCCGACCAGGCCTGGCGGTGGTCGGGCGCCTGCTGCAGCCAGTGGGCGAAGGCGCGCCGGGTCTCGTCGCTGGCCTGGTCCGAGTCCAGGCGCACATGCCAGTCGGCGGCCTGCTCCAGGGCCGGTGCGTGGAGCCCGGTTTTCATCGGTGGCCCGGGCCGGCCGGCAGGCTGCACAGGTGCAGCAGGGCCTGCTTGAGGTAGCGCTCCACCGTGGCCAGGGAGACGTTCATCTCCTGCGCGATCTCCGTGTGCTTCATGCCGTCGAGCCGCCGCAGCAAAAAGGCCTGGCGCACCTTGGGCGCGAGGCCGGACAGCCATTGGTCGACGGCCTCGATGGCCTCGCGCACCAGCGCATAGTCTTCCGGCGAGGGCGACACCTCGGCGGGCAGCGCGGCCAGCGCCTCCAGCCAGGCCCGCTCCAGGTCGCGCCGGCGCCAGCGGTTGTAGAGCAGGCGCTTGGCCAGCGTGGTGAGGTACGCGCGGGGTTCCTGCAACCGCTCCGCCTGCCGGCTCGCCATCAGGTTGACGAAAGTGTCCTGGGTCAGGTCCGACGCCTCGAAGGCATTGCCCAGCTGGCGCGCCAGCCACGCGTGCAGCCACGCCCGGTGGTCGCGGTAGAGGGTCTCGACGTCCTGGCAGGCAGCGGCAGGCATGGGGGGTGGAAGCGGCTGGAAGCCACCGCTCGAAAATACGAATGAATCTCATTTTATCATCGCACCCCGTCTCTTCGGCCCGGGATGCTCAGCCCCGGGAACCACCCGCCGTGGCCTGTGCGGCGATCCGCCAGCAGGCCGCGCCGAAACGCACCGCCTCGCCCTGCACGTAGGGCTTGAAAGCCGCTCGCGCGGCCGCGACGACCCGGGTGCGGGTCGGCCCGTCGGCGCTGCGCAGGGCCAGGCCGACCGGGCCGAGGCCGGTGAAATAAGGCACCAATTCGTCGCGCCGCATGGAGCAGACGGCATTGAGGGGCTCGATCTCGATGCCGGCCCAGCCACTGGCCCGAAGGATGCCCGCCACCCGCTCGCGGTCGGCGAACGCGAACTGGCCCGGCGCATCCGGCTGGCGCACGGGCAGGCCCGGCAGCAGCGGGGCGGCGGCGCGCTCGGCGGCCGTCATGAAGGGGTTCTCCGCCGCGCTGCGCCACGCGATGGCGCACAGGCTGGCGCCGGGGCGCGCCGCGCGATGCAGGTTGGCGAACGCCGCGACCGGGTCTCCGAAGAACATGACCCCGAAGCGCGACACCAGCCGATCCACGGAAGCCGGCGCGAACGCCTGGGTCTGCGCATCGGCACAGACGAAGTCCGCGCGGGGCGCCGTCAGCCCCTCGCGCAGGCCGCGCTGGCGCGCCGCGGCGACCATGGGCGCGGAAAGATCGATTCCGGTGCAGCGCCCTTCCTCGCCCAGCCGGCGCGCGATGGCCAGCGTGGTGGCCCCGGTGCCGCAGCCGATGTCGAGCACCTGCATGCCGGGCCCCGCGCCGAGGGCGTCGGCCGCCTCGGCGAGCAGGGCCTCGAAGGGCGCGAACATGCGGTCCAGCAGGGGTTGCGCCTGGACCCAGGCGTGGCCGGCGGCGCCGTTCCAGAGCGCGGCTTGCGGGGAATCGATCGAAAAGGGTGGGTTCATGGCGATCTCCTGGGTGCCCGGAAGGGGAGTGAAAGCTAGACTGTGCGACTTCAAGCCGACTTGAGGTCAAGCCCATGGAGATCCTGGACATCGCCGAAGTGGCACGCCGTTCGGGCCTGCCGGCATCGACGCTGCGCTTCTACGAAGAAAAAGGCCTGATCGCCTCCGTCGGGCGGCACGGCCTGCGGCGGCTGTTCGATGCGGGCGTGGTGGAGCGGCTCGCGCTCGTCGCGCTCGGGCGCGCGGCCGGCTTCTCGCTCGACGCCATCGGGCAGATGTTCGGCCCGGATGGTCAGCCGCGCATCGACCGCGACCGGCTCCTGGTCCAGGCCGACGACCTGGACACCACCATCCGCCAGCTCACCGCCATGCGCGACGGTCTGCAGCACGCCGCGCGCTGCAAGGCGCCCAGCCACATGGAATGCCCCACCTTCCGGCGTCTCCTGCACGCCGTCGGGGCCGGGGCTGCCATCGGCCGTCCCAGGCGGCCCGCCGATCCAGGCCGGTGACCCGCCAGGGCCCATGGCCTGCGGCAAAGGGCACAATCGATCCACCCTTTTCCACCTGCCGGGACCGCACCATGTCCACCCACCTTTCACCGAACGACGCCGGCGCCCTGTACCAGGCGTTGCAGGCGGGCCCGCTGGCCGGAAGCCCCATCACGGCGCTGCGCATCGGAGCGGGCCACTCGTCCATCGCCAGCGGCACCCAGGCCCAGGCCCGGCTGCTGCGAACCCTGGAAGTGGGCTACTACGCCACGGCCGCCGCGTGCTTTCGCCACGATCCCCCGGCCGAGGGCGAACTGGAGCACGCCATCCAGGTGGTGGAAGAGGCCGTGATGCCCGTGCACGCGGTGCTGCCGCCGGGCACCACGCTCTACACGGCGGATGCCGGCATCCGCCAGGTGGCGCTGGCGGCCGGCATCGAAGCGCAGCCCGAGATGACGCTGCCGCTCGATGCCGTGGAGCGCACCTTCCACCGCCTGGCCGCCGTGGCCCTGGGCCGCCCACCCGCCCAGGAGGGGCTGCCGGAGGGCTCCGCCTTCGCCGCCACGCTCCTCATCCTGCGCGAATGCATGCAGCACCTGGGCTTCGACCGCATCGTGATCCGCTCCGACACGGTGGTGTAGCCCGCGGCCCGGTGATCAGCCCGGGCCGGGCACCACGAACGCTGCACGCGCCGCCTCGGCAGCGGCGCGCACGCTGCAGCCTTCGAAGTGGTCGTTGACCAGCCCCATGGCCTGCATGAAGGCGTAGACGGTGGTGGGGCCGACGAAGCTGAAACCGCGCTTTTTCAAGTCCTTGGACATCGCCACCGAGGCCGGCGTGGTGGGCATGGTGCGCACCGACTCCAGCGTGATGCGGCCGGGGCGCCCCTCGGCGGCGGCCGGAGCGAAACGCCACACGTAGTGCGCCAGCGAGCCGAACTCGCGGCGCAGCTCCAGCACGCGCTGCGCGTTCTGGATGGCCGATTCGATCTTGCCGCGGTGGCGCACGATGCCGGCATCGCCCAGCAGCCGCTGCACCTCGGCCGCACCGAAGCGCGCCACCTGCTCGGCATCGAAATGGGCGAACCCGGCGCGGAAGGCTTCGCGCTTGTTCAGGATGGTGAGCCAGCTCAGGCCCGCCTGGAAGCCTTCCAGGCACAGCTTTTCATACAGGCGCCGGTCGTCCGCGACCGGAAAACCCCATTCATGGTCGTGGTAGTGGCGGTAGAGCGGCGTGGCACTGCACCATTGGCAGCGGGCGCATCCGGCCTCGTCGGTGAACAGGCCGCTGTCCGGGCTGGGAGACGGGTGGGCGGAAACGGGAGCGGAAAGAGGGGCGGGCATGCCGGGATTCTGCCCGCGCCCCGAACGCGGGGGCGCCCGGCGGCGCACAGTGGCTTTCGCTATCCTTGGCCCACCGACCGCCGACCCATTGCCGAATGCCCCTGCCACCCTTTCCCCAGTCACCCTTGCGGTCGCCCCGCCCCCTGCTGCTGGCCGCCTCGCTCCTGCTCTCCGGCTGCGCCAGCACGGGGCAATCGCTGGCGTATTACTGGCAGTCGGTGCGCGGGCACCTGCAGCTCATGCACGCGGCCGAACCCATCGACACGTGGCTCGCGCGGGGCGACACCTCGCAGCCGCTGCGCGATCGCCTGCAGCTGGCGCAGGAGGCCCGGCGCTTCGCCGTGACCGAACTGGCGCTGCCCGACAACGCCAGCTACCGGCGTTATGCCGACCTGGGCCGCCGCGCAGCCGTGTGGAACGTGGTGGCCGCGCCGCCCGATTCGCTCACGCTGCACCGCTGGTGCTTTCCGATCACGGGGTGCATCGGCTACCGCGGCTATTTCAACGAGGCCGATGCGCGCGCCGAGGCCGCGCTGCTCGCCGCCCAAGGCCTGGAAGTGGGCGTGTACGGCGTGCCGGCCTATTCCACCCTGGGCTACATGAACTGGGCGGGCGGCGACCCGCTGCTCAACACCTTCATCGGCTGGCCCGAGGGCGAGTTCGTGCGGCTGCTCTTCCACGAGCTGGCGCACCAGGTCGTGTACGCCAATGGCGACACGCTGTTCAATGAATCGTTCGCCACCGCCGTAGAGCGCCTGGGCGTGGCGCGCTGGCTGGCCGAGCGCGCCACGCCGCAGGCGCGGGCCGACTACGCGCGCGGCGATGGCCGCCGCAACGCGTTCCGTGCGCTCACACGGAACGCCCGCGAGCGGTTGGCCGCCGTCTACGCGGCCCATGCGCCCCATGCGCCCCATGCTTCGGAAGCCCCGGCCTCCACCGCTGCGGTGGCCGCATCGGCCGAAAACGCCGCTGCCAGCGCGGAGATGGCAGCCTCGAAACAGGAGGCCATGCAAGCGTTTCGCGCCGATTACGCCGCCCTGCGCGCGCGCTGGATCGCCGGGGACGGCGCCACGCCCGCGCAACTGGCGGGCTACGACCGATGGGTAGCAGAGGCCAACAACGCCACGTTCGGCGCGCAGGCCGCCTACGACGAATGGGTGCCGGCCTTCGAGGCGCTGTTCGAGCGCGAAGGCCGCGACTGGCCGCGCTTTTATGATGCGGTGAAACGCCTCGCGGCCCTGCCGCACGAACAACGCCAGGCCGCCATGCGCGCCCTGCTGCCCACGCCATCCCCGGAGAAACCCCTTGCCTGACATCCACATCCAACGCCCCCACCGGCTCGGCCTGCCAGAGGCCCGCAAGATCGCCGGCCTGTGGGCCCAGAAAGCCCAGGCCAAGTTCGACATGGAATGCGCCTACGAAGAAGGCGCGGCGCAGGACACGCTGCGCTTTCAGCGCCCGGGCATCGAAGGCACGCTGCAGGTGCATGCCGACCGCTTCGAACTGCAGGCGGAGCTGGGCTTCCTGTTCAGCGCCTTCAAGGACCGCATCGCAGCCGAGATCGATGGGCAGTTCGACAAGCTGCTGGGCCGGCCGTCGCCCAGCGCGGCCTGAGCCGCATCGGCCACCGTAACAAAAATGCGGGGCCGCGCACTGCACGGCCCCGCATGGAAACGCTGGCGCTCAGTGCGGCGTCAGCTCAGCGATTCGATGAGGTCGATGTACTGCTGGCGGGCGGCATCGCCCTCCGTGCCCTTGAGCTTTTCCCAGGCATCCCACTTGGCACGGCCGACCACATCGGAAAAGCTCGGCTTCTTCTCGGCGTTGTCGCCTGCCGTGGCCTGCTTGTACAGCGCGTAGATCTTGAGCAGCGTCGGGTTGTCGGGGCGCTCGCTGAGGTTCTTGGACTGGGCGACGGCGGCTTCGAACGCCGTGTTCAGATCGGACATGGAAAAGGTCTCCGTTGGTGGTCGAACTGCCATCTTAGGGCCTCTGTTCCTCCTGCCCCCTGGACCGCCCGGAGCACCGCAGCCCCCATCGCGTCAGCGCTGCATCCCGTCAAAAGGTTTCCCAGTCGCTCTCGGAGCCGGTCCGGGAGGCCGGCGGCGCAGCGCGCGCTGCCGCCGGTGCCGAAGCGGCCGGCACAGGCTTGGCTGCGGACGCTGGCGAAGCGGATGGCGGCGCGGTGGGTGGCGATGCAGGCGGCGAATCCGACGCCTGCGGCCCGGTCTTGGGGGCCACGGCCGGCCCCAGGCGCTTGACCGCCGGCCTGGCGGCAGCGGAAGCTGCGAACCGTGGTGCCGCCACCGGCGTGGTACGGTGTACCGGCGCAGGCGCCGCCGCGGCAGGCAGCACGCCCTCGCCGCCCAGGTGGAACACCGCGGTCGCGCGCACCAGCTCGCTGGCCTGGGCGCTCAGGCTGCTGGCCGCCGCGGCCATCTCCTCGACCAGGGCCGCGTTTTGCTGCGTGGCCTGGTCCACGTGCGTGATGGCTTCGCTGATCTGATCCACGCCGCTGCTTTGCTCGGCGCTGGCCGCGCTGATCTCGCCCATGAGGTCCGTGGCGCGGCGGATCGCGGCCACCACCTCGGCCATGGTGTGGCCCGCCTTGTCCACCAGCGCGCTGCCGCGCTCCACGCGGTCCACGCTGGCGGTGATGAGCCCCTTGATCTCCTTGGCGGCCTCGGCGCTGCGCTGCGCGAGGCTGCGCACCTCCGACGCAACGACCGCGAAGCCCCGACCTTGCTCGCCCGCGCGGGCCGCCTCCACCGCCGCGTTCAGGGCAAGGATATTGGTCTGGAAGGCGATGCCATCGATCACGCCGATGATCTCGCCGATCTTGCCGCTGCTGTCCTGGATGCCGCGCATGGTGTCCACCACCTCGGCCACCACCGCGCCACCCTGCTCGGCCACCGAGGAGGCGGTCTGTGCCAGCTCGTTGGCCCGGCGCGCGCTGTCAGCGTTCTGCCGCACCGTGCTGCCCAGTTGCTCCGCCGACGCCGCGGTCTGCTCCAGGGCCGAGGCCTGCCGCTCGGTGCGCGAGGACAGGTCGTGGTTGCCGGCGTCGATCTCGCTGCTGGCGCCGGACACGCTTTCGGCGCTGGTCCGCACGGTCCGCACGACCGTGCCCAGCTGCGCACTCATGCTGGCCATGGCCGCCATGATGCTGTTCGTGTCCCCTGGCCGCACGGGAATGCGCGAGGCCAGATCGCCCGCCGCCACCGCGTCCGCGACACGCTTGAGCTCTGATGGGTCGGCGCCGAGTTGCCGCACCACCGTGCGCAGGTAGACGCTCAGGCCGGCCAGGCAGGCCACCACGGCCAGCACCGCGGCCGTCGCCACCGCACGGCCCGTAGCGGCGTATTCCTTCACGTCGTTGATGCGGGAAGACAGGCGCTCGCCCTGGCGGTCCTTTTCCAGGCCCAAGGGCGCCAGCAGGCGGTTGCGGGCGGGGATGGTCTGGTCCACCAGAAAGGCGAAGGCGTCTTCCTTGCGATCGGCCTGGATGAGCGCGAGGTTCTGCTCGCCAGTGGCCCAGAACGCACGCATGAGCGCAGGCAGGGGCTCGTAGGCGCGGCGCCCGTCGTCGGTGATCATGTTGGCGCCGAACTCGTCGAGCGTCTTTTGCAGCAGCTGGCGCTTTTCGGCGATGTCGGCCAAGGTGGCGTTGCGCTCCTCCGGCGTGCGCGCCAGGATCGAGTGCCGCAGCTGCAGCGACACGCGCGTCACGTTCAGCTCCAGCGCCGCGATCCGCTGCAGCTGCGGCACGTTCCTGGAACGCACCACCTCTGCATCCTCGCTGATCTGCCCCATCATGATCCAGATCGCGACCGCCACCGCACCGAGCAGCAACAGGATGGCCCCGTTGATGAGCATCAGGCGGCGTGCGAGCGTGTTCCGTCCTTGTCGAACCTCCATGGCGATCCCCTCTGCATTTGATTGTTCTGACGGGCCTGCAGCAGGGCGGGCCCACGCGGCGCTGCGGATTGCGCGCGAAGGCCATTGTTCGCGTTATTCACGGGAAATGCCAGCCCCCCGTGTCGCCATGGATGCCAAGAATCTGTCGCTGCGGCGCTATGCCGGGCCGCAAAGCCCGTCCACGGCCTGGAACATCGACTGCCGCGCCTGGCTCACCACCTGGCCTTTCCAGGCATCGGTGTCGGTGTAGAAGGCGGCCAGCATTTGAGCCCTGATCTGAGTTGCCAGCTCAGCCGGAGCTTCCGGATGCAGGTTCAGCCAGTGCTCGGCGCGCAGGGCCTGCATGACCTCCAGCACCGGCACGGTGCCGTATTCCATCGCGATGCCGGTAATTTCGGCCTGTGGACATTCTTCGTACACGCTGTTCCACATCAAGCCCGTGAGAAAGGCCGAAGTGGACGAACCGTCGTAGATCGAGGTGACCGGCGTGGCGCCGCCGCCGGCCCACCAGTCGCGCGCGCGCTGCACCGAGACCGCATCGTCCCGGCCGGCATAGATGCGCTCGCCGTGGCCGCTGGGGCCCAGGCCCGTGTGCAGATCGATCCAGGCGATGCGGCGGGCATGCTCGCCCTGCTCGCGCAGCACTTGGCGCAAGGTGCGGTTGCTCCAGGTCGGGGCCGTGCCGCCGAAGAACAGCCCGCCCGGAAACTCATGCTGGCCGCGGCTGATGGCGGCCTGCCACGCGGCCTCGCCGCGCTCGGCGATGAAGCGGAACACCGCCTCGCGGTTCTCGGTGGTGGGCGGCCACTGGTCGGGCAGCAGCAGCGGCTGGATCTCGCGGTAGGCCGCGTTCACCGGCAGCGGCTGAGTGAAGTCGTGGAAATTGCGGTTCAGGTCCACGTTCTCGTGCGTGGCCCGGCGGATGTGCGAGAAGCCATACGGGTTGAGCCCGTGCACGTAGAGCACGGCCACGCCCTGCTCGCGGGCCTTGGCGCGCCAGGCCTCGTCGTGCAGCGCGAACACCTGCACGCCGCTGCCGCAGTAGCCTTCGACCCCATGGCAGGCACTGCTCACGATGAGCAGGTGCTGCGCGTGGTGCGGGCCGTCGCGCACCACGTCCATCGCCAGCGTCTCGCCGTCGCGCCCCTTGAGCGGGTGCGTGTGCGACTCCACCAGCAATCCGGCGGCCGCCGCGGCCTCCAGGAACTGGGTGCGGGCGCGCGCGTAGCTGGGGGAAAACGCCGGGACGATACCGATCATGAAGATCTCCGTTCAAGGGCCGAGGGGGCTGAAAAAGCAGCGCGAACGCCCCGCCGCAAGCGGCAGGGCCCAGGTGCGCCGGGCACCGGTGCGCAGAAGTGGAAAGGGGGGACGCCACCTCGGCGCCCATGGTGCCGAAGGGGGCGGGAGGCCCAGCGGATCAGCCGGCCGGCCGGGCCAGCCAGCCTTGTGCCAGTTGCACCCAGTAGGTGGCGCCGAGCGGAATCAGGTCGTCGTTGAAGTCGTAGCTCGGGTTGTGCAGCGTGCAGGGGCCGCCGCCATGGCCCATGGCGCGGTGGTCGCCGTCGCCGTTGGCGATGAAGCAATAGGCGCCGGGCTTGGCCTGCAGCATGAAGGCGAAGTCTTCCGCGCCCATGGTGGGTTCCTGCCGCACCACGTTGGCCTCGCCCACGATGCCGGCCATGACCTGTCGCGCGAAATCCGCTTCGGCCGGCGAGTTGATGGTGGGCGGGTAGTTGCGCACGAATTCGAACTCGCAAGTGGCCTCGTGCGCGGCGCAGGTGTGCTCGGCCACCTGCTTCATGCGGCGCTCGATCATGTCCAGCACCTCGACGCTGAAGGTGCGCACCGTGCCCTGCAGTTCGCAGCTGTCGGGCACCACATTGGTGGCCTCGCCGGTGTGGATCATGGTGACCGAGATCACGCCCGCATCCACCGGCTTCTTGTTGCGGCTGATGATGTTCTGGAAGGCCTGCACCATCAGGCAGGCGATCGGCACGGGATCGGTGCCCATGTGCGGCATGGCCGCGTGGCTGCCCTTGCCGCGGATGACGATCTTGAACTCGTTGCTGGAGGCCATCACCGGGCCGGGGCTCACGGCGAACTGCCCGGCCTTCATGCCGGGCCAGTTGTGCATGCCGAACACGGCCTGCATGGGGAACTGCTCGAACAGCCCGTCCTCGATCATCACGCGGGCACCGCCGCCGCCTTCCTCGGCCGGCTGGAAGATCAGGTACACCGTGCCGTCGAAATCGCGGTGCTTGGCGAAGTGCTGCGCCGCGGCCAGCAGCATGGCTGTGTGGCCGTCGTGGCCGCAGGCGTGCATCTTGCCGGGGTGGGTGCTGGCGTGGGCGAAGGTGTTGAATTCGGTGATGGGCAGCGCGTCGATGTCGGCACGCAGGCCGATGGCCCGGCCCGAGGCGCCGCCGTCGCGCCCGTGCACGATGCCGACCACGCCCGTCTTGCCCAGGCCGCGGTGGATGGGAATGCCCCATTCGGTGAGCTTGCCGGCCACCACGTCGGCGGTGCGGACTTCTTCGAAGCACAGTTCGGGATGCGCGTGGATGTCGCGGCGCACGGAGGCGATCGAAGCCGCCTCGGTCACGATGGAATCGATGAGTTTCATAATGTCTGTCTGTTCCTTGCCTTGCGATCTCACAGTCTAGCCCCGGTGCATGCAGCCCGACAACCGGGGATTGGAAACTCCACCCATGATCTCCGACCACGCCCTTTCCCTCGCCCAGACCCTGGTCCGCATGAACACGGTCAGCCAGAACCCGAACCTGGCGCTCATCGACTTCGTGCAGCAGGCGCTGGCCCGCCTTGGGGTGAAGTGCCGGGTGACCCACAACGCAAGCAAGACCAAGGCCAATCTGTTCGCCACGCTGGGCGAGGGCAAGCCCGCCGGCATCATCCTGTCCGGGCACACCGACACCGTGCCGTGGGACGGCCAGGACTGGACCTTCGACCCGCTCGGCGCCACCGTGCAGGACGGGCGCCTGTACGGCCGGGGCAGCGCCGACATGAAGGCCTTCATCGCCATCGCGCTCGCGCAGGCCGAAGCGTTCCTGAACAGCGATGCCCCTTTCGCCATCCACTATGCCTTCAGCTACGACGAGGAGGTGGGCTGCTTCGGCGTGAAGGAGCTCATCGCCGACATGAAGGACGCCGGCATCCGCCCGCTGGCCTGCATCGTGGGCGAGCCCACCAGCATGGTGCCGGCCATCGCGCACAAGGGCGTGTACCGCTACAGGTGCTGCGTGCGCGGCAAGGAGGCGCACTCCTCGCTCACGCCGCATTCGGTGAATGCCATCGAGATGGCCGCGCGCGTGGTGGGTCGCGTGCGCGACATGGCCGAGGGCTTCGAGCGGCACGAACCGCGCTTCGAAGGCTTCGACGTGCCCTTCTCCACCGCCAGCGTGGGCCAGTTCCATGGCGGCATCGCCGACAACGTGGTTCCGCGCGATGCCGAGTTCCGCTATGAATTCCGCGACCTGCCCACGGCGGACGCCGCCGGCATGCAGGCCGAGGTGATCGCCTATGCCCGGTCGCTGGAGCCCGCGATGCAGAAAGTGGCGCCCAGCACCGGCATCACCTTCGAGACGATCTGCGAGATCCCGAGCTTCCTGGGCAACCGGGACGATGCCGTCACGCGGCTCGCGCAGCGCCTGGCCGGAGAACAGGGCACCACGCTGGTGGCCTTCGGCACCGAGGCGGGGCTGTTCAAGAACGCCGGGATTCCCACCGTGGTGTGCGGGCCGGGCAGCATCCAGCAGGCGCACCAGCCCGACGAATACGTCTCGCTGGACCAGCTCGCCCGCTGCGAGGCCTTCATGCAGGGGCTGGCGGCGACGCGCCAGCTGTAGGAAAGGAAAGCCCCGCGCCGGTTCAGACGCGCACGCGGCCGTCGCCCGTGAGCATCGACATCTCCACGAAGTGCGACCCCATGTGGTTGCCGGGGCCGAACGCCACCTGGAAGCCCGCGATCTGCTGCGTGCCGAACCCTTCCAGCGCCGAGATCAGCGATTCGCGCGTGGGCCGGCCGCCGGCCTGGCGCAACCCCTCGGTGAACACGCGCGCGGCCAGGTAGCCCTCCAGGCTGGAGTAATTGGCCTGGACCTTGTTGCCGCCCTTCTTGATCGCGTCCTGGAACTCCCGCGTGAGTTGGCGGGCGGACTGGTAGGGCGAGGGCATCACCTGCGAGACCACCACGCCCGCGCCATCGGCCTTGAGCTCGTCCATCAGCGCCTGCGTGCCCACGAACGACAGGTTGTAGAACGTGCCGCCGTAGCCCGCCTTGCGCGCGGCGCGCACGAAGGCAGCGCTGGCGGCATAGGTGCTGACCTGCACGACCGCCTCGGGCCGGGCCGCCACCAGGGTGCGTACCGCCGCGGCCACGTCCACCGAATTGCGCTCCACCGTGGCCTGCGCCACCGGGGCGAGCTTGTGGGCGCCCAGTGCCAGCACCATGCCATCCAGGCCCGCCTTGCCATAGGCATCGTTTTGGTAGAAAACGCCGATCTTGCTCAGGCCCAGGTGGGTGAGCTTGTTCACGATGGCGGCGGTCTCGTCGTTGTACGAGGCCCGCACGTGGAACACCAATTTGTTCAAGGGCTGGCGCAAGGCCTCGGCCCCGGTGAACGGCGCGAAGAACGGCAGCTTGGCCTGCGTGAGCAGCGGCATCGCCGCCAGGCTGGTGGGCGTACCCACGTAGCCGAACAGCGCGAACACGTCGTCGGTGATGAACTTGCGCGTGTTGGCGGCGCAGCGGTCGGGCTCGTAGCCGTCGTCCAGCGTGCGCAACTCCACCGTGCGCCGGCCGGAGCCCGCCTGGGCATTCCATTGCTCGAAGTAAAGCTGGGCCCCCTGGTGCAGTTGCACCCCCAGTTGCGCGGCGGGCCCGCTGAACGGGGCGGACTGTCCCAGCACGATGGGCGCCTCCGATTGCGCCCGTGCCAGCCCGAAACCGCCGAGCGCGGCGGCCCCCAGGCCGATGGAAAACCGTCTGCGCCCCAACGCAATATGCTTCATGGTGAAATCCCCTCTTCGATCAAAAACGTCGACGTTCCGCGGGGTCGCCACCCCGCCATCGCTGCTGGTCGGTGAGTGTATCGACAGGAAAACCCCTATGTCCACGACTGAAATCCCCCCCCTTTCCGAGCCGGTCCGGCAAGTGCGCGGCGCCTGCCCCCACGACTGCCCCGACGCCTGCGCCCTGCTCACCACCGTGGACAACGGCGTGGCCACCCGCGTGCAGGGCAACCCGGCGCACGGCCACACCGGCGGCGTGCTGTGCGCCAAGGTGTCGCGCTATGCCGAGCGCACGAACCACCCCGACCGCCTGCTGCAGCCGCTGCGGCGCGTCGGCCCCAAGGGCCCGGGGGCACAGTTCGAGGCGGTGACATGGGACGAGGCGCTCACCGATATCGCCGCGCGTTTGACGCGCATCGCCGCCCGCGCCCCGCAGGCCGTCCTGCCCTACAGCTATGCCGGCACCATGGGCCTGGTGCAGGGCGAAAGCATGGACCGGCGCTTTTTCAACCGGCTGGGCGCATCGCAGCTGGGCCGCACCATCTGCTCCACCGCCGGCGGCGAGGGCCTGAACTACACGCTGGGCGGCAAGCTGGGCATGAAGGTGGAGTTCTTCGCCGAATCGCGCCTCATCGTCATCTGGGGCAGCAACTCCATCGGCAGCAACCTGCACTTCTGGCGCTACGCGCAGCAGGCCAAGCGCGACGGCGCCCGGCTGGTGTGCATCGACCCGCGCAAGAGCGAGACCGCCGAGAAGTGCCACGAACACCTGCAGCTGCGCCCCGGAACCGATGCGGCCCTGGCCCTGTCGCTCATGCACGAGCTGATCGCCAACGACTGGCTCGACCACGACTACATCGCGCAGTACACCGTGGGCTGGGACGCGCTGCGCGAGAACGCGCTGCAGTGGCCGCCCGAGCGCGCGGCCGAGGTCTGCGGCCTGCCCGTGGAGCAGATCCGCCAGCTGGCGCGCGACTACGGCACCACGCGGCCCGCCGCCATCCGCCTGAACTACGGCATGCAGCGCGTGCGCGGCGGCGGCAACGCCACACGCGCCGTGGCCTGCCTGCCCGCGCTCACCGGCGCCTGGCGCCACCGCGCGGGCGGCCTGCTGCTGTCGAGCTCCGGCCACTTTCCCGTGCAGCGCGCCCAGTTGCAGCGCCCCGACCTGCACACGGGCCCGGTGCCGCGCACCATCAACATGGTGACCATCGGCGACGACCTGCTGCGCGAATCCTCGCCGGAGTTCGGCCCGAAGATCGAGGCCGTCGTGGTCTACAACAGCAACCCCGTGGCCGTGGCGCCCGACTCCGCGCAGGTGGCCCGGGGCTTCGCCCGCGACGACCTGTTCACCGTGGTGCTGGAGCACTTTCGCACCGACACGGCCGACTACGCCGACTACCTGCTGCCCGCCACCACGCAGCTGGAGCACTGGGACGTGCACGTCTCCTACGGCCACACCGACGTGCTGCTCAACCGCCCGGCCATCGCGCCGCTGGGCGAGTCGCGCTCCAACGCCCGCATCTTCCGCGACCTGGCCGAGCGCATGGGCTACACCGAGCCCTGTTTTGCCGACAGCGACGAGGCCCTGTGCCGCCAGGCCTACGGCGACCGCATCGACTTCGGGCAGCTGCTGGAAGTGGGCTTCGCCCCCCTGCCCCTGCCCGATGCGCCGTTCGCCGAAGGCGGCTTTCACACGCCGTCGGGCAAGTGCGAGTTCTACAGCGAGCGGCTGGCGGCCCAGGGCCTGCCGCCCGTGCCGGTGCACGTGCCCAACCACGAGCTGCCGCAGCCCGGCGGCCGCTACCCGCTGGCCATGATCTCGCCACCCGCGCGCAACTTCCTGAACTCCACCTTCGTGAACGTGCAGAGCCTGCGAAACATCGAGACGCAGCCGGTGCTGGAGATCCACCCCGACGACGCCGCCCCGCGCGGCATCGCCGACGGCACGCGGGTGCGCGTGTTCAACGACCGCGGCAGCTACGAATGCCACGCCGCCGTGAACGGCCGCGCCCGCCCCGGCGTGGTCAACGGCCTGGGCATCTGGTGGCGCAAGTTCGGCGTGAACGGCACCAACGTGAACGAGCTGACCAGCCAGGCCCTGTCCGACATCGGTGCGGCGCCCACGTTCTACGACTGCGTGGTGGAAGTGGCGGCGGTGTCCGAGGCTTGATGCGCACGGCGCCACTCGCCCGGACCACGGTGCACCTTCATTCATGGTCCGTGTGCAGGCCGGCCAGCCCACGGCATGATTGAAGAATCTTGCAGCGGCAGCGGTACGCGCCCCGAGGGTCTATCCTGAGAGGGCCGCGCTGTCGGAAGCGATAGGCTTTGCGCGGTTCTTGCGCCTCTCATGACCCGTTGCCCCCGGTCCGTCCTGACGATCGAATTGGTTCTCCTGCCGCCAGCGGATGGAATACGGGGCATGCCCCAACGAGCGCGCCAACGATCAATCCAACAGGAGTGATGACATGTCGTACATCGATGGTTTCGTGATCGCAGTCCCTACCGCCAACAAGCAAAAGTTCATCGAGCATGCCCGTACGCTCGACCCCATATTCATCGAGTTGGGGGCGATCCGCGTGATCGAGTGCTGGGGCGACGATGTCCCCGACGGCAAAGTCACCGATTTCCGCAGAGCGGTGCAGGCCACGGCAGAGGAGACGGTGGCTTTTTCCTGGGTTGAATGGCCCGACAAGGCCACGCGCGATGCAGGGATGAAGAAGATGATGGAAGACCCGCGCATGGACCCCTCTGTTCCCGGCAACCTGCCCATGCCCTTTGACGGCAAACGCATGATCTTTGGGGGCTTCGAACCGGTGGTTGATGTGAAGGCGTAAGCGGCAAGCGGCCTTGTCGCCGCGCATGGCGGCTGCCTCGGCCACAACAACGGGCACGATGCCTTCGCCTCCACGAAGGAGGTCCTCACTCGGTGTCCCGCGCGCCGCGCCAGCCGGGTCCCGTTGCGGCCGCCCCACCGCTGGGCGCCTGGATGAACCGGGGCCTCGGCTGGGGGCTGCGATACGCCATCCGGCGTATTGAAGATCAAACGGCAGTTCTTCATACTCGGCGAGCCTTGGAACTGCGCTGCAACGCCATGGCGCCATCCGCGACCTCCTGCGCGGGCATATGACGCAACTGCGCGAGACCCATGATCGGGATGGCCCCTGCGTGGCCCACCGGTCCTGCATCTTCATTTCATACCGCAAAACCCATGACACGAGGTCCCTTCCTGCACCAGGCCAGCAATCTGCATGGTCGCCCCCTGTACGCCGCCATGGCGCTGGCCCTTGGAGCCCAGTGTGCGGCGGCTCAGGAAGCCTCGCCCACCCTGGACTCCATCGAGATCAAAGGTCAGGCGCTCAAGGGGGCTGCCTCCGCCTATTCCAGCACGAGCTTCGACAGCGAAGAGATCGGCGACAAGCATGTGAGCCAGCCGACAGAGCTGCTGCGCCATGTGCCCGGAATGAACGTGCAGAACTACCAGCTCTCGGGCGTGGCAGACACCATCGTGATGCGCGGCTTTGGCGGTGGGGGGCATGGCGGCGACGTGGGCGTCGTGCTCGACGGTATTCCGCTGAACGAAGCCATGTCGCACGCCGATGGGTATGTGGACCTCAATGTCATCGTGCCGCTGGAGATCGAGCGCTTCACGCTCTACAAGGGCCCCGTTTCGGCGCTGTACGGCAACTTTAATCGCGCCGGGCTGATGGCGATAGAGACGCGCAAGCGTGGAGAGTACCGGGAGGTGGATGCGAGTCTCGGCTCCCATAGCACGGTGGATCTGCAAGGCGCATGGGGTCTCAAACTGGGTGAGGGGGAATACCTGAACCTGGCGGCGCAGCACGACCGCACCGATGGCTTCCGGGCACAGTCGGACGATCACCGCAGCACATTGGCAGGCCGCTGGAGCAAGCGCATCAGCGCCGACCTGGACGTAGCGCTGTCGGGCCGCTGGCACGAGGCCGATGGCGATTCGCCCGGCTACGTCACGGCCGCGCAGTTCGCGCAGAACCCCTATGGCAAGGACCCGCGCGCCATGAACGATGGCGCCAACAAGCACTTCGCCACGCTGCGCGCGGACGTGAACTACGCACTCTCGCCCGACGTGAAGCTGCTGACGTTTGCCTACACCACGCAGCAGGACTTCACACGCTGGTTCAGCCGCCCGGTCAATGCCACCACCTGGCGCCAGCGCGAGGAGACTTACGACCGCAATGTCCATGGTGCGGGCACCAGCCTGAACGGCCGTACCCCGGTGGCAGGAACCCTGCTGAACTGGGTGGCCGGGCTGGAGACTTTCCGCGAAGCCACCGACTACCTGTACTTCGACGGGCTGGACAACCGTGCGCGCCTGGCCCCTGCCATCAACAACCGCACCTCGCAGCTGAACAGTGTCTCGGCCTTCGGAGAGATCGAAGCGCCCATCCACCCTCTGTTCAAACCCTCGGCCGGCCTGCGCTGGGACCGTTTCACCGGCAATTGCGAGCGCAACGGTGCCGAGACGGGTACCGACCCCTGCGGCCCGCTGGCCAGGATGTCCCATGCCAGCCCCAAGCTGGGCGTGCGCTCCAACGTCGCGCCGGGCGTGCAGCTGCGCGCCAGCTGGGCCGAGGGCTTTGCCTTGCCCAGCACCTTCGCCAAGTACGCACTCGGCGCCGCCACGCTGGACCCCAACGTCTTTCGCCAGACCGAGGTGGGTGCGCAGTTCAAGCCCGTGCAGGGCCTGGTGCTGGATGTAGCGGCCTTCCGCCTCACCTCCTCCGACGAGATCCGCACCGTGGCCCCCGGCGTGTACGAGAACAATGGCGCCACGCGACGCAGCGGCGTGGAGGCCAGCGCCCTGTGGGCGGCACACCGCGACGTGGACCTGGCCCTCACCTGGGGCAGCGCGCATTCGCGCATCACCGAGAACGGCAATGCGGCCCTCATCGGCAAGCAAGTGGCCGGTGTGCCGCGCTACATGGCCACGGTGAGCGCCACCTGGCGCCCCGCCGCGGACTGGTCCACCACCGCCACCTGGCGCCGGGTGGGCGCCTACGCGGTGAACGCCGACAACAGCGTGGGCTATGGCGGCTATGCCACGGTGGACCTGAGCGCTGCGTACCGAGTCGCCAACCGCTATGAGATCTACGCCGCCATCGCTAACGTGAGCGACAAGGCCTATGCCACCTCGGCCTCGGTCATCGGGGGCACGCAGGTCTTCGCACCTGGTGCGCCGCGGACCTTCAAGCTCGGCACCAAGCTGCAATTCTGACCTGTGACCACCCGATCCAGGAAGCTCAGGCAATCCAGGAGAACGCCATGAAGACCACCACCCCGACACCACTCCTGCGCCTGCTGGCCATCACAGCGCTGGCCCTGGGCCTGGGCTCCGTGCAGGCCCACAACGTCTGGCTGGAGCCTGATGCCAGCGGCGGCTACCTCGTGCAGTTCGGCGGGCACGAAGGCCAGCTGGAGACCTACCCCGCTCACAAGCTGAAGAGCCTGCAGGCCTTCGATCGCCGTGGCCGCAAGATCGACGTGGCGGTGGAACCGCGGCCCGATGGGGTGCGCGTGAAGCCCGAGCGCCAGGCCGCGTTGCTGGCGGCCCACTTCGACAACGGTTTCTTCAGCAAGGTCGAGGGTGGCCAGATGGTGAACAAGCCCATGACCGAGAACCCCGGCGCCACCAGTGGTGTGCATGCGCTCAAGTACCACAAGACCATCATCCAGTGGGGCGTGATCGCAAAGAAGGAATTGGGGCAACAATTCGAGATCGTGGCCCTGGAGGCGGACACGCCCGATGCAGGCCAACCCATGCGTGTGCGCGTGCTGTTCGATGGGAAGCCCATCGCCGGCATCCGGCTGTCGCTGGGCGAGAAGGGGGCGCCCGTCACGACGGCTGAAGACGGCACTGCGACGGTCACGCCCACGGCGGGCATCAATCAGTTGCTGGCGATCCGCCGCGTGCCGGTGGCCAATGACCCACGCACCACCAGCATGAGCTGGGAGTACCTGCTGGCGTTCCCTGCGCACTGAGACCGGCTGGCACGACCTGCCGAAAGCGGACCTGCCGGTGACGGCTGAGGGACTGGAATGCTGCGGGCCTAAACAACCACTGCTGGGTCGTGGAGAGAAACCCACGCTTGGTCTGCAGGGTTCGGCAATCATCTGCTCTCGCCTTGTCGAGCGGTCGCGTCAGCCACTCTTCATTTCCCGAAATTTGCATCCGTTCTCGAATAGCGTTGACGATGACACGCGGCGCGCATCGCAGCGCAGGTGGCCTGACGCAGACGCCGCTCCAGCCCAGCGCCATCGGCCCTGCAGTGCCGACAAATGAATGCTATTTATTTAATAGCAACATGCCCTAGTGGATATTTTGCTGGAGCCCTTTTCGATCTGAAGTCTGGCTTGGCAGCATCTGACCCGCCCCGCCGGCATCACGCCACCCCCGCCGCACCGCCCTGCCCATCCAGCGCCAGATAGTGGTGCACCACGGGCCGCTCCGGCCCCACGTGGTAGCGCAGCGCCTCGGCCTGCAGGTCCGCGTCGGCCTTGGAGACGCGGCCGTGCTGGCGCAGGTGCTCGGCCCACGACTCGACCAGGAACCACTCGATCACCCGCCCCGGCTCGGCGGAATGCTCCGCCACGCCCCAGGCATAGGCGCCATCGCGGCGGCGCTCGCTCGCCACGTGCTGCATGGCCTGCAGGAACGCGGGAAGGTCGGGCGTGCGCACACGGTATTCGATCTGCACCATGACCGGGCCGCGGTCGTGCGCCACAGGCTCGGCCAGCAGCGGCTCGGGCCAGTGGTTGGAGGGCTGCAGGTCGGCTTCGCCCGTGGGCAGCTTCACGCGGTGAAAGAGCCACGCCGCCAGCACCAGGCCGCCCGCGCCGGCCAGCAGCGTGGTCGGCAGGCCCGCCTGCCCCGCCACCAGGCCCCAGCCCAGGCTGCCGGCGGCCATGGCGCCGTTGAACACCATGAGATAGATCGCCAGGCCCCGGCCGCGCACCCAGTTGGGCAGCACGGCCTGGGCCACGCCGTTGAGCGTGGTGAGCGCGATGATCCAGCCCAGGCCCAGCACCAGCATGAGCGCCACGGCGGCCTCGCGCGGCAGCGCCAGGGTGAGCACGGCCATCACGCCCGCGGTGAGCAGCGAGGCCAGCAGCACCAGCCCGTCGGCATCCAGGCGCTTGCGCAGGCGAGGCAGCAGCACCGCGCCGAGGATGGCCCCGGCACCGACCGCGCCCAGCATCACGCCGTAGAAGCCCGCCGTGCCGCCCAGCATGCGCCGCGCCACCAGCGGCAGCAGCGCCCAGACGGAACTGGCGAACAGAAAGAACACCGCCGCGCGCAGCAGCACCACGTGCAGTTCGCGGCTGGCGCGCGCGTAGCGCAGCCCGGCGCGGAAGGCGCCGAAGAACTGCTCGTTCAGCCCGGTGGGCTCGGCCTTGGGGCGCTTCCACCACAGCAGCGCGGTGATCACGAAGCCGTAGCTCGCCACGTCCAGGCCGTAGGCCGCGGCCGCGCCGAAGCTGGCCAGCAGCAGGCCGCCGGCCGCGGGGCCGATGGCGCGGGCGATGTTGATGCCCAGCGAGTTGAGCGCCACGGCGCTTTTCAGCTCGCTGCGGGGCACCAGTTCGGGCACGATGGACTGCCACGTGGGCCCCATGAGCGCCGCGCCGATGCCGCCCACGAAGGTGAGCGCGATGAGCGATTCCACGGTGAGCGTGTTCGTGCGCGCCATCACCAGCAGCGTGCCGCTCACGCAGGCCAGCAGCACCTGCACGGCGATCAGAAAGCGCCGGCGGTCCAGGATGTCCGACAGCACGCCGGCCGGAATCGCCAGCAGGAAGATCGGCAGCGTGGCCGCCGTCTGCACCAGCGCCACGGCGGTGGGGCTGGACGACAGCTCGGTCACCATCCACGAACTGGCCACGTCGCGCATGAAGCTGCCGATGTTGCCCAGCACCGTGGCGGACCACAGCACCGCGAACAGCGGCAGGCGCAGCGGCGCGAAGCTGCCCGAAGGTGCGGGCGCGGCGGTGGCCGCGGCGGACGGTGAATCGTGTGGGTGATGGTCATGTGCCATGGAGGCCTCCCAGGTCGTGCCAGGCGACGAGCAGCATGCCGCCCACCAGGCCCCAATGTTCGAAGAATGCGTTGGCGGCGCGCTGCCGCTCGGGCGGTGCCACCTGCCAGAAGCGGTCGGCCAGGAACGCCGCCAGCACGGTGAAGCCGGCCAGCGCCAGCGCGCCCAGCCAGCGGTGCCAGCCCGAGACGATGAGCAGCGAGGCACCCAGCTGCAGCGCGATGGTGGCCGCCGCGACGGGCGCGGCGGGCGCCAGGCCGAAACGGCGCATCTCGGCCACGGCGCCGGCGAAGTCGCGCGCCTTGCCGATGCCGCCCTGCAGGTAGGCCGCGCACAGGCACAGCAGCGCGAGCGATTGCACCCAGGGCGCGGTGAAGGCGCCGCGCAGCGCGTCCATTCCGTTCGCCACGGTCACACCGCCCAGCAGGCGCAGCCCAGGGCGCCCCAGAAGCCCTTCAGGTCGGCAATCGGCAGCCGGCTGCTCCAGGCCGTGGCGTGCTGGTGGCCGTGCACGTTGCAATCGTTGGCGCAGGCGCACGCGGCGGCGGCGCGGCGCACCACGGCCTGCAGCGGCGCGCCCTCCTGCGTGCCCCAGCCGGCATAGCCGCCGAAGGTGCGCACGGGCGACCAGTCGGGCATGGCGGGCGGCGGTGCCGCGTCGTCGAAGCGGGCGAAATCACCGGCGCCATACACCACCTTGCCGCCCACCACCGTGAGCAGCGCCGTGGTGTCGGCGATGTCGGATTCGGGGCAGGCGAAGAAGTCGCGGTCGGGCACGGTCAGGTCCGCCAGCTGGCCGGCCTGGATGCGGCCCTTCTTGCCTTCTTCGTTGCTGAACCAGGTGACGTTCTCAGTCCACAGCCGCAGCGCCGCTTCGCGGTCCAGGCAGTTGCGCTGGGGCGTGATCTGCAGGCCGCCCACGGTCTTGCCCGTGATGAGCCACGACAGCGACACCCACGGGTTGTAGCTGGCCACGCGGGTGGCATCGGTGCCGGCCGAGACCTTGACGCCCTTGTCCAGCATGCGCTTGACGGGCGGCGTCGCCTCGGCCGCGCCGGCACCGTAGCGCTCGACGAAATACTCGCCCTGGTAGGCCATGCGGTGCTGCACGGCCACGCCGCCGCCCAAAGCGGCGATGCGGTCGATGAACTTTTCCGAGATGGTCTCGGCATGGTCGAAGAACCAGTTCAGGCCGGCCAGGGGCGTGTCGCGATCGACCTTCTCGAACACGTCGAGTGCGCGCTCGATGGTCTCGTCGTAGGTGGCATGCATGCGCCAGGGCCAGCGGTTCTGCGCCAGGATGCGCACCACCCCTTCGAGGTCGTCCTCCATCTCGGGCGCCATGTCGGGGCGTGGCTGGCGGAAGTCCTCGAAGTCCGCCGCCGAGAACACCAGCATCTCGCCCGCGCCGTTGTGGCGAAAGTAGTCCGTGCCCTGCTTGTATTGCGACGTGGCCGTCCAGTTCAGGAAGTCTTCCTTTTCCTGCTTCGGCTTTTGCGTGAACAGGTTGTAGGCCAGGCGGATGGTGAGCTGATCGGCATCGGCCAGTTCCTGGATCACCTGGTAGTCGTCGGGGTAGCTTTGGAAGCCGCCGCCCGCATCGATGGCGCCCGTCACGCCCAGGCGGTTCAGCTCGCGCATGAAGTGGCGCGTGGAGTTGACTGGTATGCGTGCGGCAGCTTGGGGCCCTTGGCCAGTGTGGCATAGAGGATGGCCGCATTGGGCTTGGCCAGCAGCAGCCCGGTGGGATTGCCGGCTGCATCGCGCACGATCTCGCCGCCGGGCGGCGCGGGCGTGTCGCGCGTGTAGCCCACGGCGCGCAGCGCGGCGGCGTTGAGCAACGCGCGGTCGTACAGGTGAAGGATGAACACCGGTGTGTCCGGCGCCACGGCGTTCAGCTCGGCGATGGTGGGCAGGCGTTTCTCCGCGAACTGGTGTTCGGTGAACCCGCCCACCACGCGCACCCACTGCGGCGCGGGCGTGACCGCCACCTGGCGCCGCAGCATGCCCATGGCATCGGCCAGGCTTTTGACGCCGTCCCAGCGCAGCTCCATGTTGAAGTTGAGCCCGCCGCGGATGATGTGCAGGTGGTTGTCGATCAGGCCCGGCAGCGCGCTGCGGCCGTTCAAGTCGATCCGCCGCGTGCCCGGCCCGGCCATCGCCAGCACGTCGCGGTCCATGCCGACGTGGGTGAAGCGCCCCTGCGCGATGGCCACGGCACTGGCCGTGGGGTTGGAGCGGTCCAGCGTGGTGAAGCGGCCGTTGTACAGGATCAGGTCGGGAGGGGTGGGCGGGGTCATGGGCAGGCTCCTTGGGGGATCGGCAACGCGAAGGGTGCGCTCTTTTCAACCCTCGTGGGCGTTGAACATGGCCTTGGCATAGGTGATGCCCAGGCCGTAGCCGCCGCCGAACTTTCTGGCGATGCCGGTCGTCATGTCGTACGT
The DNA here is from genome assembly GCF_030159015.1 of Acidovorax sp. SUPP3434. Taxonomy (NCBI): domain Bacteria; kingdom Pseudomonadati; phylum Pseudomonadota; class Betaproteobacteria; order Burkholderiales; family Comamonadaceae; genus Acidovorax; species Acidovorax sp. SUPP3434. The sequence goes on along the minus strand of NZ_BQXL01000019.1, from coordinate 3,787 downwards.
GTCCGTGCGCGCCCAGTCGCGTTGCAGCTCCAGCAGATACTGCAGCGCCGTGATGGGCCGCGCACCCGCCTGCACCATGCGCTCCATGGCGCGGTGGTGGGCCTCGGTGGAGATGTCGCCGCTCGCATCGGCGATCACGTACACCTCGAAGCCCTGGTCGAGCGCCGACAGCGCCGGGCCCACGATGCACACGCTGGTCCACAGGCCCGCCAGCACGATGCGCGGCTTGCCGATCTCGTTGATGCGGCGGATCACGGCCTCGTCTTCCCAGGTGTTCATCGACGTGCGATCCAGCAGCGCCTGGCCGGGGAACGGCGTGGTCACCTCCTCGAACATCGGGCCGCTGAAGCTCTTTTCCGCCACGGTGGTCAGGATCGTGGACACGCCGAAGCCCGCCGCCGCGCTGGCCACCAGGCCGGCGTTGGAGCGCAGCGTGATCGCATCGATCGAATGCGTGGCGAAGGCCATCTGCGACTGGAAGTCGATCATCACCAGCGTGTGGTCCTGCGGGTTCAGCAGCGTGGCGCCGGGCGTGGCGGTGGCGACGGGCTTGGCGGGGGCGTTGATGCGGGTGGCGGTGGCGGTCATGGCAAAACTCCTGGGTGGATCGAGTGAATGGAGGAGAGAAAACAAAAAAACGGGGAATCGAAAGACAAGAAAGAAGGCAGGCGGGGCGGCGGTGCCGCCGCCCCTCACCGGTCAGTGCGGCATGGCGGGCAGCTCGTTGGGGCGCAGGTCGAACACCAGCACCTCGGCGCCTTCGCCCCTGGCAAAGCGCAGGGCGCCAGCGTTACGAATGCGGGCGCCGTCGCCTTCGGACAGGCGCTCGCCGTTCACCTCCAGGCTGCCGCGGGCCACGTGCACATACACGTTGCGGCCGGGGCCCACGTCCAGCTCGGCGGCCTCGTCGCCGTCGAACAGGCCGGCATGCACCCGGGCATCCTGGTGAACGGCCAGCGAGCCGTCGGCCCCCTCGGGCGAGATGATCAGCCGCAACCGGCCGCGCTTTTCGGCCTCGCTGAAGTGCACCTGCTGGTAGCGGGGCGTGGCGCCGGTCACGCCGGGCACGATCCAGATCTGCAGGAAGTGCACGGGCGCTTCGGCCGAGTGGTTGAACTCGCTGTGGCGCACGCCGGTGCCGGCGCTCATCATCTGCACGTCGCCGGGGCGGATGACCGAGCCGGTGCCCATCGAATCCTGGTGTTCCAGCGCGCCTTCCAGCACATAGGAGAAGATTTCCATGTCGCGGTGGGGGTGCGTGCCGAAGCCCTTGCCCGGCGCCACGCGGTCGTCGTTGATGACCAGCAGGTCCGAAAAGCCTTGCTGGTTGGCATCGCGGTAATGGCCGAACGAGAAGGTGTGGTGCGAATGCAGCCAGCCGTGGTTGGCGTTGCCGCGCTGGTGGGCTTTGCGGATGTCGAGCATGGTGCGTTTTCTTTCGGTTTCTTCGATGAAATTCACACTGGGGGCCTGTCGCTGAAATCGCCTCGATTTCATTGGGCTTCAGTGCTGCGGCGAAGAAAGTATCCCGCGCCGTGATGGGGCGCAGGTTGAAAGGTTTGGCCGTTCATCATCGATAATTTCGATGATTCAATCCACCGGCCTGCCCCCATGCTGAAACTCACCCTTGAAGCCATCGAACTGGTGGACGCCATCGCCCGCCACGGCTCGTTCGCCGGCGCCTCCGAGCGCCTGCACAAGGTGCCGTCCACCATCTCCTATGCCATCGGCAAGCTGGAGGAACAGCTCGGCATCGCCCTCTTCACCCGCAACGGTCCGCGCGTGGCGCTCACGCCCGCGGGGCAGGAAATGCTCAAGGAAGGCCGCTGGCTGCTCACGGCCGCGCACCAGCTCGAATCGCGCATGCGGCAGATCGCCACGGGGTTCGAATCGGAGCTGCGGCTGGTGCACGACTCGCTCATCCCCACCAGCGCGTTCAACCAAGACATCTGCGCCTTCGAGGACCTGCACTGCGGCACGCGCCTGCGCATCGGCTGCGAGGCGCTCACGGGCACCTGGGAGGCGCTGCGCGACGGCCGCGCCGACATCGTCGTGGCGGCGGGCGAAGGCCCGGCCGGCGGCGGCTACAAGGCGGTGGCCGTGGGCAGCCTGGCGTTCGTGTTCTGCGTCACGGCCACGCACCCGCTGGCGCAGCTGCAGCGCCCGATCACCCGCAGCGACCTGCTGGACCACACCGCCGTGGTGGTGGGCGACGGCGCGCGGTCGCTCACCGACCGCACTGTGGGCCTGCAGTCGGGCCAGCGCCGCATCACCGTGCCGTCGATGCAGGCCAAGATCGCCTGCCAGGCGGCGGGCCTGGGCCACGGCTTCCTGCCGCGCGCGTGCATCCGGGTGGAGCTGGAAACGGGGGTGCTGGTGGAGCTGCCGGTGGAGGAACCCCGCCCCGACGAGACCTTCTGGCTCGCCTGGAAACCCGAGCACATGGGCGAGGCGCTCAAATGGTGGCGCCAGCGGCTGGACCGGCCACTGCTGCCGGGCATCCTGCCGCAGTGAGGGCGCCGCCGACTCGGCCGATCACAGCGGCAAGCGTCGCTGCGACGGCCGATTCTCGTCAGGGGGGTGCCAGCCGCTGCGGGAATTTGCGATAGATCTTTTTCAGCACCCAGATTTCCCCGCATTCCAGGACCAACCACAGCGGGAAAAGCGGCATCACCATAAAGATGAAAAACACCCGCAAGGGAAAATAAAGGAGAAAAAACATCCCCACATAAAACCCGTGCCGCGGCTGCTTGTTCCTGATGAAAAACAGGATGAAGACGAGAAAAGCCAAGCCCGAAGTCAGAAGGACGTGGGCGCCCAGCAGCAGATAGGCCATCGCCTTGGGCAAATAATCATGGGCGGCCACCCATTTGGGCAGCAGTTCCTGAAAGGCCGATGCGACCATCGACAGAAAGAACACGAGGATGCCCAAGCCCAGAACGGCGAATGGAATCCAACACGCGTAAGCCATCCATTTCGAAGGGGCCTGCAATGCTTCGGGACGCGGGTTCTTCATCAATTCCAAATTCTCCTGGGGTCGTATTTCCATGCCGAGGGATCCAGGGGCACAGGATTCGGCCATGTACCCTGGGGCCACAAATTACCGCCATAGAAGTTTTTGCTGACTCCGGATTCGGTGAAGGCCTTGTCGTGGTACGCATCGATTTCATTGCCTTGCGTACAGCCGTTTTGATCGACCTTGCCCGCGGCCTGCGCCGCCTTGTCCGAGGCGACCAGTTTCCCCCGGATGCTCGTCAAAACCTCGGACTGCTTGAGCGACTTTCCCTGGATGGCGGACTCTGCGACGAGGGCCGTTTTGACCACCGCGTTCACACTCATATTTTCGCCCCGGCATATCAATGCCCCGGCAGGGTAGTAACTGCATTGGGGCTTGCTTTTCGCCATGTCATCGTAGTAGCTGCAAACAGCCGTATCCCCTTTGCCATCGAACGATGGAAGGGACGGCATCTCGATATTGGTCCACTCGAACAGGCCCAGCGGATCAATGTACTGAACGGGATTGACCGGATAGGTACTGGGATGCACGCCGCCAGATAATCCGATCGGATCCTGCGTGATGTACTGCCCCAGGTGTGGGTCGTAGTACCTGAAGCGGTTGTAATGCAATCCCGTCTCGGCATCGATCTGCTGGCCCTGCAGCCGGATGCTCTGCTCGATCCAGTGCGGGTTGTATTCCTCCTGCACGTCTCCCCAGGCACCGTAGCTGGCCGCCCAGGTGATCTCGCCGGCCTTCTCTCCGTTGCCATCCACCAGCCCGATCGGCGTG
>NZ_BQXL01000018.1:0-98444 GCF_030159015.1 Acidovorax sp. SUPP3434 | reverse complement strand
GCGTGTGGCACTGCTCAACCGCTTCACGCAGTTGGGATGCCCGATCACGGTGCCCGCCGCTGCCGTGGCGTAGCTGCATCTGGGGTAGGGGTTATCTCGGCCTGTTTCGGGTTTGTGCAACAAAGCCAGCTCACATCCGGATGTCGATGAATTTCTGTTTTAGGGATCACGAGCGTCTGGGTCAATTCATCGACGAGGTATTGCAGTGCGATCTGCTGTGCACCGGTCAGCGTTTCGTAGATGGAGTGATCGTTAATGAACCGCTCTCTCTTTTCCTGCGGCAACCCGAGAGGAAGTGGTTTGTTTGCAGGCAGCACAGCGCGGCCCACAATTTCGATTCCAATGCTGTCTGTATTCGAAGGGAATCGTGCAGGTACTGCCTTTGATTTCTCTGTCTTGTGGATACCTTCGTAGTCCTGACTGCTGAGTAACTTTACTTCAGAGGGTGCGCAATTTTTTTCCACGATGCACCGTGCTTTCAAACGACCGACGTGGTTGGTGGCAAACAGCAGCGAGGCAGTCTGGTAGATCACACCTGTTTTAGCGATCAGAAAGTGGGCTCCATTTGCTTTGGGTTGCCGATAACTATTGAACACAGCGCGTTCGTTATCGGTGTTGGTCTGATGAACAATGATGCCGTTCACCTTGTCCATTCGGCCACGCTCGATGCCGATGGCCCTGTGGGCAATGATCTTTGCATCGCCAATGACAATTCCCTCGTTATTCACATTCAGCATTTATCCTCCCGTATCGGGGAGGGAATGTACTGCGCAAGTGAAATGGTTTTCGTGAAAAATCGTTAACGCGGCTGTATTGCGCTAGATGTGGAGGTATGTGGTGCTGATGCCATCACTGCACGCATGCTGTGAGCTGCTCAGGCTTGCTCGCAGCTATTCATCCCATGCGCGCAAAATGCCCCGATGAAAGCTCCCCCCAGACTCCAGTCCCTCATCGAGGAAGGCCTCATCGACACCGTGGTGCGCCAGCTCATGAGCGGCAAGGAAGCCATGGTGTACGTGGTGCGCTGCGGCGACGAAACGCGCTGCGCCAAGATCTACAAGGAGGCCACGCACCGCAGCTTCCGGCAGGCGGTGGACTACACCGAGAACCGCCGGGTCAAGAACTCCCGCTCGGCCCGTGCGATGGCCAAGGGCAGCAAGTTCGGCCGGCAAGCGCAGGAGGCCGCGTGGCAGAGCGCCGAGGTCGATGCGCTCTACCGCCTTGCGGCAGCCGGCGTGCGGGTGCCGCAGCCGTTCAACTTCCACGAGGGCGTGCTGCTCATGGAGCTGGTGACCGACGCGCACGGCGATGCGGCGCCGCGACTGAACGACGTGGCGTTCACGCCCGAGCAGGCCCGGGCGCACCATGCCACGCTGATCGCCGAGGTGGTGCGCATGCTGTGCGCGGGCGTGGTGCACGGGGACTTGTCCGAATTCAACATCCTGCTCGCCCACATCCCTGGCGCCGGTGCGGATGAAGGTGCCGAGGGCCCGGTCATCATCGACCTGCCCCAGGCCGTGGATGCGGCGGGCAACAACCATGCGCCGCGCATGCTGCTGCGCGACGTGGCCAACCTGCGCGATTTCTTCGGCCAGTTCGCGCCCGAGTTGCGGGCCACCGAATACGGCCCCGAGATCTGGACCCTGTACCAGAGCGGCCAGTTGACGAACGAGACCCCGCTCACCGGTCGCTACGAGCGCCGCCATGCGGATGTGGACCTGCAGGCGGTGATGCGCGAGATCGACGATGCGCGGGCCGAGGATGCAGCGCGCCGGCTGCGCATGGCGGGCGGGTAGCGGCAAGGGCGCGCGCGGGGCGGGGCTCACAAACCTTCACAAAACAGGCGCACGCGCACGGGGGTTGCCCTGCAAAATCGTCGACCGGGCGAAATGGCCGGACTTCCCAGGCGCGCCGCCGCCGTGGGGGCCGCCGCCGAGCCCGCGCACGGCCCTGCCGTGCCTTGGCGATGACACCACCGGAGCCGCACCCATGAACCCAGCCACCTGCGCGATCTGCGGCCAGCCCCTGGACGATGCGGCCGAGGGCGCCTACGGCGACTGGGTCGCCTTTGCCGACCACGACAACCACGCGCTGCCCGAGCCTGGAAGCCGGGCGCCCGGTCTGGCCTATTTTTGCGGGGAGCACCTGGCCCTGGCCCGCGAGCGGGCCGCATGGCGTTGCCACGATGCGGTGCAGGCCCTTCGCCTGCATGCCGGCGCGCAGGCTGCAAGCGCGGCGCAGGTCCATTCCGCCCCGGCGCCGCTGGCCGGGGCTGCGGAGGCCGCCACCGCCCCGCAGTCGCCCTGGTGGCAACGCTGGTGGGGCTGACGTGCGGGCCAGGGCCATGGGGTCGGCCGGTGCCCGCTTGCGCCGCCGCCCGGGAACTGATCGGCCCGCCCGGGGTCAGTCACTGCCGTTGCCGGTCTTTTCTTTTCCGCACATGAGGGTGTCCGCCACGATGGTTGCTTTCCGTTCGATTCCGCACCCCGCGCACTCCAAGCACTCCGCAGCACCCCGTGGCGTTTTCCGGGCCGTCTGCGCCGCGCTCGCCCTGGCGGCCTGCGCCGTGGCGTCCCAGGCCTGGGCGCAGAGCTACACGATCTCCGCCGAGCAGATGCAGGGCGCCGTGGCCGAGAAGTTTCCGCGCCGCTATGCGCTGGGCGGCCTGATGAACCTGGATGTGCAGGCGCCCCGACTGCGGCTGCTGCCGCAGCAGAACCGGCTGAACGCCGACATGGACGTGACCGCCTCGGGCCCGCTGCTGCAACGCCGCTACGCCGGCGCGTTCGATGTGGACTTCGCGCTGCGCTACGAGCCGTCGGACCGCACGATCCGCGCGCACCAGCTGCATGTGAACGCGCTGCGCCTGGAGGGGCTGCAGCCCCAGGCTGCGGAAATGCTCGACATCTATGGCCCGCAGCTGGCCCAGCAGACGCTGAGCGAGGTGGTGCTGCACCAGTTGCGGCCGCAGGACCTGGCCGTGCCGGATGGGCTTGGCATGCAGCCGAGCAGCATCACGGTGACGGACAAGGGGCTGGTCGTGCGCTTCGAGCCCAAGGCCTCACCTTAGAAAGGAAAGTGTTCACCGATTTTTCGGGAATGGCTCTTCTACCCGCAGGGCCAGTGCCTTTCCGGGCGGTTTGCCGCGTTGCCGCGTTTGCACGCAAGCCCCTGCCATTGGCGGCGCACCGCGCCTTGCATCCCATGTTGGAGAGGTTCTGAGCGTCGGGCCCGGCGCGCCGCAGGACAGGTGCGGCGTGGTCCTACCCCGGTCCGGCCCGGCGTTTTTTACGATGGGCGCTTTCCGGCGCGGCCACGCAGCGCCGTTGCGCACGGCACCGCCGTGCTCGCCAGGGGCCACCGGCCCCTTCCGCCCCATTCCTTTCATGCCACCGGCGGCGCCTCGCGCGCGGCCCGGTCCTTCTTTTCAAGGAGCTCCATGAACACGCCATCCTTCACCTCGTGGTTCCAGACCGAAACGCTCTGGGGCCTGTCCCTGGTCAGCCTGGCGCTGGCGCTGGCCGCCGCGCTGGGCGCGTACCTGGCCATGTCGCTGCTGCTGGGCGTGGCCGTGCGGCGTGCGCGGCGCCTGGCCGAAGCGCAGGGCGGCAGCCACCGCACGGCGGGCGTGGTGTACGAGTTGCTGGCCGGCACCAGCCGGCTACTGGTGTTCGTGGCGGCCGTGCTGGTGGGCGTGGGCATGCTCGATCTGCCGGGCCGCTGGGCCGCGCGCGTGGGGCAGCTGTGGTTCCTGGCGCTGGCGCTGCAGGTGGGGCTGTGGGGCACGCGCGCGGTGGCCCTGGGGATTGCGCGCTACCGCATGCACCACGGCCTGGCCGCCGCGGGCGATGCGGCGCCGTTCAGCGCGTCGGCCACGCTGCTGCTGGCCATGCTGTCCAACCTGGGGGTGAACATCACGGCGTTCGTGGCCAGCCTGGGGGTGGGCGGCATCGCGGTGGCGCTGGCGGTGCAAAGCATCCTGGGCGATCTGTTCGCCTCGCTGGCGATCGCGGTGGACAAGCCGTTCGATGCGGGCGATTTCATCGTGGTGGGCGGCGTCGCGGGCACGGTGCAGCGCATCGGCCTCAAGACCACGCGCATCCGCAGCCTGGGCGGCGAGCAGGTGGTGATGAGCAACACCGACCTGCTCAAGCAGACCATCAACAACTACCGCTACCTGCAGGAGCGGCGCATCGTGTTCCAGTTCCGCGTGCCCTACGGCACCACGGCCGAGCAGGCCGAGGCAGTGCCGCAGGCCGTGCGCCGCATCATCGAGGCCGAAGGCCAGGCGCGCTTCGACCGCGCGCACCTGCAGGGCTTCGTCGAGAACGGGCTGCAGTACGAGGTGGTCTACATCGTGCTGGACCCGGCCTACAACGTGTACATGGACCTGCAGCAGCGCATCAACCTGTCGCTGATGCGCGAACTCGCCACGCTGGGCGTGGACTTCGCCGTGCCGGCGCGCACGGTGCAGCTGGCCGCGCCGGCGGGCGGGCCGCCGCCCGGGGGCTTTCTGCGCGTGCAGCAGCCGGCGACGGCCTGAGCCCGGCGCGGTTGGTGCGAGCCGGCGCGGCCGGGCGCCGTGGCCCTTGCGGGCCCCGTTGGTTAAAGTAGCGGCCCTCGCCCCCAGGGCGCCCTCGATCCCCAACGCGGCAGAAAACCCATGACCCAGGACCCGGCTCGACAGAGCGAATTGAAGAAGATGGAGCTGTGCGATGGCTGCGCCGGCATCCAGCGCAACTGGCGCCGCGCCCCCGGCCATGCCGAGCTGGTGCAGCGCGGCAACCGCAAGGAAGAGCGCGACCACGGCCTCGTCACCATCACCCGCTACCAGTGCGACCGCTGCGGCACGGCGTGGGAGTACGAGAACGACAAGACCGACCAGCGTGCCGGCTGGTCCGTGGTGGGGCGCTGAAAGCCTGCCACCGTGCGGCTGCTAAATGCTATTAAATAAGTAGCATGATGCCCTAGTGGATATTGCGCTGGCGGCCTCCGGGAGTCGCCATGCCTTGCCCCGTGAGGTGGCCCGTGCGGCCGCCTTTCCGGCACCGTCCTACGCCCGGGCCCGCGTTCGGGGGATACAACGGCCATTGGAAGGCGGCGCCTTCGCGTCTGGGTGGGTCACTGCATTCAGGCGCCCGCGCCGTTCGCAGCAACGACGACCCCAAGGAATCCCGGCCCCATGCTCTTTGCCCGCTCCCCGACCCCCGATCCCGAAACGTCTGCCGAACCCGCCCCGGCCGCGCCCCTGCCCGAGCGCACCGTCGTCGTCATCACGGGCGCGTCCAGCGGCATCGGGCACGCCACGGCGCTGGCCTTCGCCCGGCGCGGCGCGTGCATCGTGCTGGCCTCGCGCGATGCGGGCACCCTGTCGGCGGTGGCGCTGGCCTGCCGGGCCGAAGGCGGCACCGCCATCGGCGTGCCCACCGACGTGACCGATCCCCAGGCCGTGCAGGCCCTGCGGGCCAAGGCGCTGCGCCATTTCGGCCACATCGACGTGTGGGTGAACAGCGTCGGCGTGGGCGCCGTGGGCCGTTTCGAAGACGTGCCCGTGGCCGCGCACCGCCGCGTGCTGGAGGCCAACCTGCTGGGCCACCTGCACGGCGCGCACGTCGTGCTGCCGCACTTTCGCGAACGCGGCCGCGGCACGCTGGTCAACCTTATCTCGATGGGCGGCTGGGTGCCCGCGCCCTATGCGGCCGCCTACACCGCGAGCAAGTTCGGCCTGCGTGGGCTGTCGGAAAGCCTGCGCGCCGAGGTGTCCGACCTGCCCCACGTGCACGTGTGCGACGTGGCCCCCACCTTCGTCGATTCGCCGGGCCTCTCGCACGGCGCCAACTACACGGGCCGCAGCATCCGGCCGCCGCTGCCCATGGTGGACCCGCGCCGCGTGGCCGAGGCCATCGTGGGCCTGTCCACCCGCCCGCGCGACGTGACCTGGCTCGGCGCGCCCGCGCTGCCCGGCCGCCTGGCCCATGCGCTGGCGCCGGCCAGCGTGGGCCGCGCGATGCGCTGGCTCACCGATGCGGCGCTGCGGCGCGCGCGCGAAGTGCCCGCGTCCGAAGGCAACCTGTTCGAGCCGTCGCGCGGCACCGCCATCGACGGCGGCCACCGCGATCACCGCGACAGCCGGCTGGCCGCCGTGGCCGCGCTCGGCGTGGCGGGCCTGGTCTGCGGCTGGTGGCTGGCCACGCGCGAGACCGCCAGCGACGGCACCGGCCGGCAGCCTTGACCTGACGCGCCACGCACCGCAGGGGCCTGTGCGCAAGCCCTCGGGTGGCCCCCGTTTCGTTGGAACTGAAAGGATGAGTCCATGACCGCTTCCTCGCTCTCCCAGGCCGCGCGCGCCGCGCAGACCTTCACGCTCTATGCGGCCGGTGGCCGCGTGTACGCCAGCAACGTGCGCGACAAGCTCATCGACCTGGGCGGGCTGACCGAGGCCCAGGGCCGCTACGGCTACGCGCTGGACGGCGGCGACCAGGTGGCGCGCGACGGGTTTCCCAGCCCTGAGGACGCGCTGGCGGACATCGCCGGCACCGTCACCTTTCTGTACCTGGACGGGCAGTTCACCGCGCTCGAAGACCTGTCCGATGGCCGCAGCCCGGACCTGAGCGACGTGCCGCAGATCCAGATCAGCCTGGATGCGCTGGGCCATGGCGAGCCGGCCATCGCCGCCGATATCTGACCGTTCGCCCTGGGGACCGCTCCCGCCCCGCGTGCGGGAATTCCCGGTGGACGCTGCCCGGCAGGCCGGCTATGGTTTGTGAACGGTGTTCACAATCGTGATGGGCGCCGCACCCGGCCCGGCGCGGGCCGCCAGGAGACGACGCATGAAAGTGGAACCCTACCTGTTTTTCGACGGCCGGTGCGAAGAGGCGCTGGCGTTCTATCGCACGGCCCTGGGCGCGGAGGTCACCGCGCTGATGCGCTTTTCGGACAGCCCCGCCCCGACCGATGCGTCCGGTTGCGCGGGATCGGCGCCGCCGCCGGGCGACAAGGTCATGCACGCTGCGTTCCGCATCGGCGAGACCACGCTCATGGCCTCCGACGGCATGAACGGGGGGCAGCCCGTGTTCCAGGGCATGTCGCTGTCGCTCGGCCCGGCCGACGAGGCCGAGGCCCGGCGCCTGTTCGCCGCGCTGTCCGAGGGCGGCCAGGTGCAGGTGCCGCTGTCGCCCACCTTCTTCTCGCCCGCGTTCGGCATGGTGGCCGACCGGTTCGGGGTGCCGTGGATGGTGGTGTGCACGCCCGCCGCCTGACCGGACCGCCCCGATGCCGGGCGCGTGCCATCGCCCCTCCGATTGACCACGACGGCCCCCGCGCCCGCTGAACCCATGATCGACACGCCCCACATCGCCGACCTGCCCGCCCGCCCCACGGCGTTCATCCACGTCACCTGCACCCGCGAGGAGATCCAGCACGTCATGGGCCAGGGCGTGCGCGACCTGATGGACGCCATCGCCGCCCAGGGCGCCTCGCCCGCCGGCCCCTGGTTCACCCACCACCGGCGCCGGCCCACGGACACGTTCGACTTCGAGATCAGCGTGCCCCTGGCCGCGCCCATCGGCCCGCACGGCCGCATGCAGCCCGGCGAGTGGCCCGCCATGCGCCTGGCCCGCACCGTGCACCGCGGGCGCTATGAAGACCTGGCCGGCGCCTGGGGCGATTTCCTGCAATGGATCGAGGGCGAGGGCCTCACGCCCACGGGCGAACTGTGGGAGTGCTACCTGACCGGGCCCGAGACCGGCTCGGACCCCGCCGCCTGGCGCACGGAGCTGAACCAGCCGCTGCAGGATTGAGCGGCCCACCGGCTGCGTCGAGGTGGTTTGCTATTGAATCAATAGCGGTGCCGGCATGAAATTCGCCGGCATAGACTGGTTTTTCGTTGAAATGCCGGGTTGCAATGGCATCGCCGTGCGGGCCCGTGCCGTCTCTGCTGCGTGGCCGGCGCGCAGGCCACTGTTCCATCCCTGCACCAGTCCGTCCTGCCCGCGCCCGCGTTGCAGCGCGGCCGGCCGCCCCCATGTGCAGTGACAGACCATGCCGCCGCATGGCCCGTGCCACGCCGGCCGCACCCCACCGTGCACGCCCGCCGCCGGGGCCGCGCGCGGCGCCACCCAGGAGCTTTCCATGCCAGCCGTTGCCGACACCCCGATCCTGAACACCCAGCCCCTGGGCCCGCTGTGGCCCACGATGGACCCGTTCCTGTTCTGCGCCCACCACGACGACGCCTACCCGCCCGGCAATGCCGAACTGGGGCCCGATGCGCCGCTGGACGGCCGGCAGATCGGCCAGGACTTTTCGCGCCGGGACGGCTGGAGCATGTACCACGGCGACGTGGTGCCCGGTTTCCCGCCGCATCCCCACCGCGGGTTCGAGACCGTGACCATCGTGCGCAAGGGCCTCATCGACCATGCCGATTCGCTGGGCGCCGCCGCCCGCTTCGGCCAGGGCGACGTGCAGTGGCTCACCGCCGGCGACGGCGTGGTGCATTCCGAGATGTTCCCGCTGCTGGACCGCACCGGTCCCAACCCGCTGGAGCTGTTCCAGATCTGGCTCAACCTGCCGGCGCGTTCCAAGCGGGTCGATCCGCACTTCACCATGTTCTGGTCCGGTGACATTCCGCGCGTGGTGGACCCCGGCACGGACGGCGCCGCCGCCACCCACGTGGCCGTGGTGGCCGGCCGGCTGGGCGAGGCCGCGCCCCTGGCGCCCCCGCCGGGATCGTGGGCCGCGCAGGCCGAGGCCGACGTGGCCATCTGGACGCTGCGCCTGGAGCCCGGCGCGCGCTTCACGCTGCCCGCCGCCACCGGCGAGGGCACCCGGCGCATGCTGTACTTCTTTGCCGGCGGCGGCGTCACGCTGGCGGGCCAGGCGGTGGACCACGCCGCGCTGGAGTTGCGCGCGGGCGAGGCGGTGGCACTGCACAACGGCGGCACGGCCGACGCCGAATTCCTGCTGCTGCAGGGCCGGCCCCTGGCCGAGCCGGTGGTGCAGTACGGCCCCTTCGTGATGAACACGCAGCAGGAGATCGCCGAGGCCCTGGCCGACTACCGCCGCACCGGCTTCGGCGGCTGGCCCTGGGGCGATGCGGCGCCGGTGCACGGGCCGACCCTGGGCCGGTTCGCGCAGCGGCCGGGCGCCGCGCCGGACGTGCCCGCGCCGGTGGATGTGGGATTGCCATCGGCCGGGTGATCGGATTGTCATTTTTTGTGTGCAAATGGTTATTGCCGTGGGATGGAGAGGCCCGATTTAGCATCTGTGCTCCCTCACTACCGGAGTCGATGGATGGGGCAGTGCTACGCCGCGGGCGATTTCAAAAAATACTTCAACGAGAACATGCAGGATTTGGGCTTGCCCGTGCCGTCCACGCTGTTTGATACCTACAACACGGCCCTCAGCACGGCCTCGACGATGGTGGGGACCCTGGCCACGTTGGGCAAAGGCGCCACGATGGCTGAACTGGTCGGCGCCACTGTGGGTCTGGAAAAGCTGGCGGTGGCTGCCTCCATCGGGGCCTCCGCGTACACCGGAGCGGCCATCGGCAGCATCGCGGTGGCTGCGGGGCGCTCACTCGGCTGTGGATCACGCATGTCCGATCTTTTCGTGATGGCTCGCCAGAACAAACTGGAGTTCGATGGGCTGGCAGCCTTCTATGCCAACAACCCCCAGGTCATTCAGAAAAATCATCCGGGCCGGGCACGCTTTGGAATGCAAGCCAAAATCGCTCCGTCCAATTTCAGCTATGCGTGATGAATAGCCTTCTATTCCTGCTGCTTTGCATCGTGTTGGCGGTGCTCGCTTGGGGCGCTTTCCAGTTTCTGGGGCAGTACGCATTTTTGCTCATGGTCGTCGTCGTCGTGGCGTTGCTTGTCAGCAAGGCGGGAAAACCGAAGTTCAGGCAGAAAAAGTAGCCGTTCGTGGAATCGGGGAACTGCTGCGAGGCCGTTTTCCGGGTGATCTGGCTGCGGGCACCCATGGCGCGCGCGTTGCTCGACAATGCAGGCCTGCACCGCCGGGCGCACGCCGCCCGGCTTCGACCGATCCACCGACCTGTCCGGACCCTCCCTCCATGAACATCTCCAAAGACACCGCCGTCACCTTGAGCTACAAGGTCACCACGCCGCAGGGCAAGCCGCTCGATTCCGGCCACATGGCATACCTGCACGGCGGCTACGACGGCATTTTTCCGAAGGTGGAGGCCGTGCTGGACGGCCAGGCCACGGGCTTTGCCACCACGCTGGACCTGACCGCGGCCGAGGCCTTCGGCGACCGCGACGAGAGCCTGGTGCGCACCATCCCCAAGAGCGAGTTCCCGCCCGGCGTGAAGGTGGGCGGCCAGCTGCGCGGCGCGGGCAACGACGGGCGCGAGCACGTGTTCAACGTGGTCAAGATCAAGGGCCCCGAGGTGCACCTGGACGGCAACCACCCGCTGGCCGGCCAGGCGCTGCGCTTTTCCTGCAAGGTGACCGAGGTGCGGCCGGCTTCGCCGGAAGAAGTCGTGCACCGCCACGTGCACGGCGGGCACGGCCACCACCACTGATCGGGGCATCGGCGGGCATTTGCTATTAAAAATATAGCAATATGCCCTAGTGTTGATTGTGCTGGCGGCCTGTTCGGCTGGATGGATGGGCGGGGCGGCTCAGAACTGCACGTCCACCACCACGTTGTCCAGGTAGGTGCCCTCCACCGGCGCGGCCTGGTCGGGGTACACGCGGGCGCGGTACGGAAACACGTGCGACCCCGTGCCGTTGGCGATGCCGCCCGCCGGGCCGGACGTGGCCTGGCTGCTGGACACGCGGGAGCCGACGGTCGTGCCCCATGGCGTGGTGCCCGCACCGAAGAAGATGTCGTAGGCCAGCCGGTTGCTGCCGTTGGCCATCTGGCGCCGCCCGCCGCTCGGGTTGCTGCCCGGCCCCAGGCCCACGGTGTAGACCATGCCGGTGGTGCACACCATCGCCACCTGCGACGCGGCCTCGCCGAAGCCCGTGGGCAGCGCGGCGCTGCCGAAGTTGATCGCCCCGGGCGTGATGAGGCAGTCGTTGTTCACCTGCAGCTCCACCGTCACGGTGCGCGTGGCCGTGCCGGCGTACACCGTGCCCAGGCAGGTGGCGAGCAGGCCCGCGCCGTCGCACAGGTTGTAGGTCCAGGCCAGCCGCAGGGTGTCGCGGTAGGTGCCGGCCGGGACGTTGGCGTTCAGCGTGGCGATCTGCACCGGCACGGTGGCCTTGCGGTTGGGCAGCAGGGTGAGGATGTTGGCCCCGGTGGCGTTGATCACCAGCAGGCCCGACGAATAGATGAGCCCGCTGCCGTTGCCCGCCTGGTAGCCGATGGCCTTGGTGCTGTCGCTGATGTTGCGCAGCAGAAAGCCGTTGTCGCTGGTGAGCGTGGCCCGCAGCACGCTGTCGGTGGACAGCAGCGACAGCAGCCCGGAGCCGCAGGTGATGGAGAAGCTGCCCGGCGTGGTCAGGCTGCCGTCGCGCACGGCGAACGAGGACGCGGTGCCCAGCGAGGCGCCGGTTTCCGCATAGCTGCAGACGGCGGCGAAGGCCGGCGCGCCCGCCCCCAGGGCCGCCAGGGCGAGCAGGGGGCGCACGGCCCGCGCCACCCCGGCGAGGGGAGAGGACCGACGGCCGGACGCGGTCACGATTGCATCTCCGGGCCGGCGTCGGCCGGCGCGTCGCCCGTGCGGCAGACCACGCGCAGGTCGCGCGTGCCGGCGTAGGCCTGTTCGCTGAATGCGCCGCGGCACACCTCTCCGTCCGGCAGGCGGGCCACCAGCGTGTTGCGGGCCTGCAGCGCGGTGAGGTACACCACGCCGTCCCAGCCCACCACCGTGGGCACGTTGCCCTGCTCGTGGACCACGGCGGTGCCGGCCGGCAGCGGCGCGCCCCGGCCGTCCACCAGCGTGATGGTGGCGGTGCGCACGCGCATCACCGGCAACCGCACCAGGGTGCCGATGCCGCGCGCCACCGCCACGCGCTTTTCCAGGCTGGGGGTGTGCACGTCCGCCGGCAGCGACAGCGGGTCGATCTCGTAGCGGCCTTCGTAGTAGGCCGGCACCTCCGGCACGAGCAGGTAGCCGCGGGCGTTGGTGCGGCCGACCCGTTGGTGGTTGAAGAGCACCGGCACGTCCGCCATGCCGTCCGTGGACACCAGCGCGAAGCCGTCGCTGATGCGGTTGGAGGCGAAGGCGTAGCCGTCCATCAGCCCGATCGATCCGGCCGCGCCCGCGAAGCGCGTGCCGTGGCCGGCCATGCCGTAGGCGCCGCCCTGCACCGTCATGCTGTCGCCGCGGTAGAGCGCCGAGGCCTGGCTGTAGCGGTTCGCCTGGCCGCCCACGGTGTGGCCCAGGTTCCAGCCGAAGCCGCCGTCCGATGGCACGGTGCGCTGCACGCTGGCCTGGGCCTGCGTGGTGCCGTCGCCGTAGCGGGCCACGGCGGTCTGCGCGCTCGACTGCGGCCCGAGCACGTAGGTGAGCTGCAGGCGCATCTGCGTCTGGCCCGTCTCCAGGGTGCGGCCGGCGGTGAACGACAGGTAGCTGCGGTCCCCGAGCGGCGTGCTGTAGCCTGCGTAGGCCAGCCGGCTGCGCTGGCCCTCGCGGCTTTGCAGGTCCACCCAGCCCACGCTGAACGAGCCGCGCGCCACGTTCAGGCTGGCATCGAGCTGCCGCGTGCGGCGCGGCAGTTGAAAGCCGTCATCGGCGTAGGTGCTGGCATCGCCGTAGCCGGGCGTGCGTTGCAGCTGCTGCATGGAAATGCCGCCGCCCGTGCTCTGGAACTGGTAGCCCAGGCCGAGTTGCCAGCCGCCGCGATCGCGCTGCGCCTGCCCCCGCGTGACGGAGGCATTGGCGACCCCCAGCAGGCCCAGCCGCAGCAGCCCGCCCGCGCCGGCCACGCCGAGCCCGCGGCCCGCCTGCGCCTGGGTTTCGAGGGTGAACGCCTCGGTGATGCCCTGGCGGTACACGCCGGAGGCCAGCGGCCGGCCGTAGGACAGGCTGCGAAAGCCGTAGGCGCGCCGCAGCGCCCCCAGCGAGAGCGAGTAGTCGGTCCAGCCCGGGCGCAGCAGCTGCGTGTTGACGTAGAACGGCACCGAGGTCAGCACCTGCCGCCCCAGCGCGTCGGTGGTCACCACCGAGGCCGTGCCCGAGCCGTTCACCGTGGGCAGCTCGCCCAGCGTGAACGGGCCCGGCGCGACGGCCCGGTTGGCCGCGCGAAAGCCGTTGATGAACACGTCCACCGCCGAGGGCACGGCCGCCTGGCCCGAGAAGGCGGGCAGCGGATAGGTCACCAGGTCGGGCCGGATGCTGAAGTTGCGCGACCACTGCACGCCGCCCATCCGCACCGGCGTGCTCCACTGCAGCGAGCCGGTGATGACGTCGCCGTACACGGTCTGCGTGGCCTCCTGCGTCTCGGGCCGGGTCCACTGCGTGTCGTAGCGCACGTAGCCGGTCGACATGCCGGTGGCGCCGCGGCGCAGGATGCCGGTGCTGGACACCACGCCGGGCTCGCCGAAGTACCGGGCCTCGGACCAGACCGACGAGGTGGTGCGGCCCTGCGTGGTCATGGCGTAGGCGTCGTAGTTGAACAGCAGGCCGCTGCCTGTGCCCAGCGGCAACTGCGTGCGGCTGTGGTCGGCCAAGTCCTGCATCGGCAGCCACTCGGGCGGCACCTGCAGCAGCAGGCGCTGGCCCAGGCTGTCGTACTGGGCCGAGACGCCGGGCAGGGTGTCCACGGCCACGGGGGCGCCGTCCGGCTCGGGGGGCTGCAGGGACAGCTCGCGCAGCGTTTCCGCATCGATCTCGTAATGGGGGCCGCTGTGCTGCACCTTGACGACCTCGCCGGTGGTCCTTCCGTTGACGACGATCTCCAGGAACAGGGTGACCGGGGCGCCGGCATGCGCGTCCGGCACCGGATAGTCGCTGGCGCTGAGCAGGCGCGGCAGGCATGCCGCCAGCACCCCCCACCGGGCGATGCGGGTGCGCAGCGGAGAGGGGCGCGGTTCATTGCGATGCACGGGGCAGCTGGGCTTCGCGCCCGTTGACCGTCACCATCAGGTCGTGGTCGGGTGAGGGCGGCGGCGCCAGGTCCAGCGGCATCTGGCCATGGGGCAGCACGTAGTTCAGCACGTCCTTGGGCGGCGCCGCAGGGCTGCCGCCGCGTGCCCAGGCGACGGAGGTGATGCGCGCGTGCGACGCGCCGTGGTTGTGCACCACGACCTGGCTGGCACGGCCTGCGCCCGTGAGGGCCCACGACAGCTCGGGCGTGACGACCGCGGTGCCGTCGACCAGCGACCGCGCATCGGACAGGCGCTGCGGCAGCGTGTCCGGCCCGTAGACGAAGAGCGGGATCGCATAGCGGATCTGCAGGCGCACGGCCACTGCTGCGTCGCTGGGCAGCGCCTGCGGCGTGCGCGATGCGCCGGCCGAGGGGGGCGCGGGCGCGGGCGGGTCCGGGGGCGGCGGGGGCGTCGCGGCGGGCAGTTCGTCCACCAGCACGCGGTAGGCCTGCTCGGTGCGCGCCGGCACCGGCTGCGTGGACAGCAGGCGCACCATCTGGCGCTGGCCCGGCGGAATCTGGCTGATGGGCGGGCTGGCCACCACCTCGCGCTGCGCCTCGAAGCGGTCCTGCCCGTCGGTCTGGCGCCACTGGAACACCCGCACCTGCATCGACACGGGCTCGGCGCCGCGGTTTTCCAGCCACAGCGCCACCGCGCGCTGCGGGCCCGTGATGACCGGGTCCACGGGCCAGATCATGATCGGCGTGGCTGCGTGCGCCGGCGCGCTCCCCGGGCCGATGCCGCAGAGGCCAGCCAGGGCCAGCGCGAGGAAGCGGAGCCGCATCACCACGACAGGGTCACCTGCACGGTGTCGGTGTAGGTGCCGGCGCTGAGCCCGGAGCCCGGGAACGTCGCGGTGGCCTGGATGGGCAGCGCCGTGGGCGTGGCGCCCAGCGCCATGTCCGCCGCCACATTGGGCAGCAGGACCGGCGCGCCGGCCGCCACCAGCGTGAGCGCGTAGGGAATGAACTGCGAGCCGTTGGAGAGCCGGCGCTGCGCGCCGCTGGCGTGCAGGCCGCTGCCGACCGTCACGCGCAGCGTGGTGCCCGGCGTGCACAGCACCTGGGCCTGCGTGCCCGCACCGCCCGTGGCCATGACGCTGTGGGTGCCGGTGCGCACGGGCGAATGCACGCCGAAATCGAGCAGGCCGAACGACAACCCGGTGGTCTGCGCGCTGCCCGAGATCTGGCAGCCGCGCGCTACGGTCGCGCTCACCGGAATCGTGGCCGTGGTGGCGATGGGCGTGGCGGCCTCGGCGGGCACGGCGACCCACGCCGGCAACGCCGCGAGCACCGCCACCGAGGCGGCTTTGCGCACGCCCGCCGGGGTGGCGTGCGGCCTGCGGAACCGACGCGCAGGGCTTTCCAGGGCGTGCATGGGCCCATGCCGTCCGATGGCTTGCATCATGGATTTCCTCCGGGCGGGCCGGGCGCGTGGCCGGCCGCCGAGCTGTCAGAACGTCAGCGTGACCCCGAGCGTGTCGGTGTAGGCCCCGAAGGGCAGCGACTGGCTGCCGGTCTTGTTGACCTGCCCGTAGATGGGCAAATTGAACGCCGCGCCTGCCGTGGGAATGGCGACATTCGCCACGGGCGTGTTGAGCGGGTAGGGCGTGGTGTGGCTCGCGTCCTGGTACACCTCGTAGGGGATGTAGGCGGATGCGGAGTTCATCGCCCGCGTGCCCACGCCCACCCCGGCGCCCTGGCCGGCATGCAGCCCGCCGCCCACCGTCACGCTGATCACGGTGATCTCGGGCGAGCACAGGATCTGCGTGGTGCCCGCACCGCCGGCGCCGCCCGTGGGGGCCGCGCTCACGGTGCCGGAGAACGTCGCGGGCTGGGTGCCGAAGTCCAGCATACCGAAGCTCACGCCGGACTGCCCGCCCGAACTGCCCGAGATGACGCAGCCCGTGCTGATGCGCATGGTCGCCTGCAGGTTGCCGGTGAGGGTGTCCGCCGCCGCGGTGCCGGGCCCGGCGACGAGGGCCAGGCAAGACAAGGCCACAGCGGCAGGCATCGCGCGCAACGGCAGTCTGGGGGACGGGTCGGTGTGGGTTCCGCGCGGCGTTGCGCTTGCGGCTGACGGTCTCGTTGGCATCGCTTTCCCCTATTCGTTGCAGGAAGAAAATTTCGATGGGACAGTGGTCTACGTCGTCTTGCAGCTCTCCAAGCTGCACTGTCTCCGGACACAGTTATTGCACATTTACACGGTAGGCCTTCGCATTGTTAACAAATGGAAACAATTTGCCGGAAAGCCCCGCATTGATTATTGCAACGCGAAACAGAGGCCCCTGCGCTGCGCTGTCTGGCGGGGTTGCTATCGTTTTTGATAGCTACGGTTGAGGTAGCGCGCGCCTCTCAGCGGCGCAGCAAAAGGGCCTGCCGAAGCAGTCTGGCGGCACGATCCCGGATCTGGAAGGGGCTGTGGCCCGGCAACGGACGCACTTTGGAGCGCGAACAGGCCGCCAGAAAGTCCTCCAGGATGGGCGCGTCGTCCATGGTCTGGGACGAGCCGGGCTTGAAGAATTCCGGGTGCCACTGGGTGGCGGCGATGTAGCCGCGCCCACGCTGCGGGCGCCGCCGGATCGCCTCCGGCACGCCGTCGGGATGGCTCCAGGCCTCGATCTCGAAGCCCGGCGCGAGGTTCTTGATGCCCTGATGGTGGATGCTGTTGACCACCACGCGCTGCTGGCTCGGATACATCTGCGACAGCCGGGTGCCGGGCACTAATTCCACTTCGTGGAAATGTTGGTCGTAAGTCACCGCGTTGCGGTGCTGCTGGGCGCCGGGGTGCTGGGTTTCGATGTCCTGGTAGAGCGTGCCGCCGAAGGCCACGTTGATCAGCTGCAGCCCCCGGCACACGCCGAAGATGGGCTTGCCGGCCTGCTCGAAGGCTTCGACCACCGCCAGGTCGTACAGGTCGCGGATGCGGTCGCCCAGCCAGGCGTCCTTGAGCGGGACCTCGCCATAGGTGCCGGGCCACACGTCGGACCCGCCGTGCATCACCACGCCATCGAGCCAGTCCGCGTAGTGCGCCAGGGTGACGTCGCCGCGCGCGGTCTCGCCGGTGGGGCAGGGCACCATCACCACCATCGCGCCGGCGGACATGATCCAGTGGGCGATCGACTGCTCCACGTACTGCAGCGTCTTGTTGGTGAACAGGGAGCGTGCGGGGTCCGCATGGGAGAAGCAGGCGGACAGACCGATCTTGAGGCGCTTGGAAGTGGACATGCTCAGCGGTCCGCGAAGGAGAATCGGCGGCGACTGGATGCGCCGCAGGTCAGGGCAAAAGGCATCCGAACGTTGTAACACCCGCCCCCGGCACCGGCTGTAGGAACCGGCCGCTCCCGCCGTGGGCGCCCGCCCGACAGTCCCGCGGCGCCGCGCGTTGCGGTGGCCCGGCGCTGCGATGTGCGACGATGCCCCTGGGTGGTGGCCGGAACGCGGCATCCACGCGCCGGTCCCGCCCTTTCGTCTTGCCCGGCCCCTGCCGGGCGCCATTGGAAAAAAGGAGCAACGCTATGCAAGTACAGGTGCACACCGACGACTACATCCAGGGCGGCGAATCGCTGGCCCAGTGGATCCATGACGAGACCAACAGCCGGCTTGCACGCTTTCGCGATCACCTGACCCGCGTGGAGGTCTTCCTGTCCGATGTGGATGCCGGCAAGTCCGGCGCGGCCGACAAGCGCTGCGTGGTGGAAGCCCGCGCGGCGGGCCGCCCGCCCGTCGCCGCCAGCGCGGACGCCGACAAGCTGGCCGATGCCTTCACCAGCGCGGTCGAAAAGGCGGCCCGCGCCCTCGACACCGACCTGGGCCGCCTCAAGGACCGCCACGGCCGCGAGACCATCCGCACCGCGACCGAGTGAGTCCGGCAGGGCCCTGCAGCTCCAGGCCTGTGCGGGCCCCGGCCCTCCGGACACCGAACCGCCACGGCCCCGCTTTCGCGGGGCTTTTTTATTCCGCAGGCCTGGCGGCGGCGCGGCCGGGGCCTGCCGCGATGCGCCGGCGCGGCACGGTGCCGGGCGCCTCCACCATGCGCGTGCTGCGGGCCTGTGCCGTCTGCGCGAGTTCGCCGATCAGCGTGGCCTCGGGCAGGTTCTTCCAGTAGCGCGTGGGCATCTCCTTGCGCATCATGTCCAGCTTCAGGCGCGCAGGATTGAAGATGTTCCGGTAGTAGGTGAGCCACAGCGCCTCGCCCGCATCCGGTGGCGGCGCGTCGCTGCGCTGCGCCGCCGGGCCCCGGTGCAGCCGCTGGCCGTCCCAGTGCACGCTGGCGTCCGGCGTGAGGATGGCCCAGCGCATCTGGGTGAAGCGGCGCGTGAAGAACGGCGCGTTGGCCTCGGTGATCCAGTGGTCCGGCTCGAACCAGGCGATGTGCAGCGTGCCGCCGTCGGGCTCGGGCACGGGCCGGAACCGCACGAAGGCGCGCATCTTGTGCATGTCGCGCTTCACGGCGCGGTCCAGGTGCTGCAGCCGCAGGCGGTCAGGGTCCAGCGGGTCGTGGCGCAGGCCCGGCTCGTGCGCGAGCCGCCACAGCAGCCGGTACATCAGCGCGAAGCGGCCGGGGTCGCGGTGCAGCACCACGCGCTCGCACCGCTGCAGGAACTCGCGTGGCACCCGCGGTGGGGAGGCGGGCGGCGGTGCATCGGGCGAAAGGGATGCGCCCGGCGCGCGCGCGGCATCGTCCGCTGCCGCCGGGCCGGCCTCCCCGGACCCCTCGGCGAACAGGTCGCCCGCCGCGTCCGCGGCCGTGAACCACTGCACCTGCTGTGGCGGGCGGCCGCCTTGCAGCAGTGTGCGCGCCGCCGCGCGAAAGCCCGCCCAGTCGGTGGCGTGGCCCAGGGTCACGGTGGTGACCGCACCGGTGGCTGTGGTGGTGGCGTCGTCCATCAGCCGAACAGCGAGGCCTGCACGGGCGGCGCGGGGGCGGCAGGTGCACCCGCCAGCGGGACCGGCCGTGCCGGCGTGGCGAAGAACGCCTGCAGGTGCACCGAATCGAGCAGGCGCCCCGGCCGGTGGTCCACCGTCTCGACGAACGGCAGCACCTTCTTGAGCGGCACGCGCAGGCGCGACAGGTCGGCATGCCGCACGCGCCGCACCCGGCGCGAGGCCAGCAGCCGGTCCACCGAGCCCACGCCCAGACCGGGCACGCGCAGCAGCATCTCGCGCGGGGCGGTGTTGAGGTTGACGGGGAAGCGCTCCGGGTGCGCGATGGCCCAGGCGAGCTTGGGGTCCATGTCCAGCGACAGCATGCCGCCCTGGCGCGCGGGCACGATCTCCTCGTGCGCGAAGCCGTAAAAGCGC
Organism: Acidovorax sp. SUPP3434; assembly: GCF_030159015.1. Classification (NCBI taxonomy): domain Bacteria; kingdom Pseudomonadati; phylum Pseudomonadota; class Betaproteobacteria; order Burkholderiales; family Comamonadaceae; genus Acidovorax; species Acidovorax sp. SUPP3434. Next base: position 79,083 of record NZ_BQXL01000018.1, on the reverse strand, counting down.
ATCAGCCAGTCGGCCTGGTACAGCCGGTGCTCGCGCACCATGGGCGGGGCGGCCAGCGGCAGCGCGCGCGAGGCGTCCGGAATGGGGCTGAACGCCGAGTAGTACACGCGCCGCAGGCGAAAGCCACCGTACAGCTGCGCGCTCGTTGCCAGGATGGTGCGGTCGTCCGCCGCATCCGCGCCCACGATCATCTGCGTGCTCTGGCCCCCCGGGGCGAAATGCGGCGCGGCGGCCCGCCGCGTGCGGCCAGGCAGCGAGACGACCTGCGCGGCGCCCTGCTGCTCGCGCCGGGCCTGCCGGGCATCGGCGATGTGTCCGGCCATGCGCGCCATCGAGCGGCGGATGGCGGCGCCGTCCTTCTCGGGCGCCAGCGCCGCCAGGCCCTGCGGTGTGGGCAGCTCCACGTTGATGCTCAGGCGGTCGGCGTAGCGGCCGGCGCGCTGCATCAGCTCGGGCGAGGCATCGGGAATGGTCTTGAGGTGGATGTAGCCGCGAAAGTCGTGCTCCTCGCGCAGCACGCGGGCCACCTCCACCACCAGCTCCATGGTGTAGTCGGGACTCTGGATGATGCCGCTGGACAGGAACAGCCCCTCGATGCAGTTGCGCCGGTAGAAGTCGAGCGTGAGGTCGACCACCTCCTGCACCGTGAACCGCGCGCGCTGCACGTTGCTGCTCACGCGGTTCACGCAGTACAGGCAGTCGTACAGGCAGAAGTTGGTGAGCAGGATCTTGAGCAGCGAGATGCAGCGCCCGTCCGGCGCGTAGCTGTGGCAGATGCCCGAGCCCTCGGTGGAGCCGATGCCGCGCCCACCCACGGAGTTGCGTGGCGCCGCGCCGCTGGAGGCGCACGAGGCGTCGTACTTGGCAGCGTCGGCGAGGATGGCGAGTTTGGCGTCGAGAATCACTGTATGAATTTACAGTGATGTGCGGCGGGCCGCAACGGAAATCTGCTGTGCTACTAAAGATGTAGCACTATGCCCTAGTAGCATATGCGCTGGAGGCCGATCGGGCCATGCACCTTGCAGTCTGGAAAGGCCTGCCGATCACAGGCCCTTTTCCACCATGTCCAGGAGCCGCTGGGCCACGCGGTCCATCTGCGGCCCCACCGCGCGGCCCAGGGGGCCGTCGATCACCAGCAGGGCCAGGCCGTGCACCGCCGACCAGGCCAGGAACTCCGCCCCGGGCCGCCGCTCGGCAGGCAGCACGCCGGCCGCCACCATGCGGTCCAGCGCGGCGCCCAGCAGTTGGAAGGGGTCGAGCCCGGTCGCGCCGCCCTTGTCGGCATGGTGCGGCGTTTCGGGGCCGATGTCGCCCGAAGCGGCGAAGGCGGCATGGAACAGACCCGTCTCCTCGCGCGCGAAGCGCAGGTAGCCGGTGCCCACCGCGCGCAGGCTGCGCCGGGCCTGATCGGGCGGCGCCAGGCCGGCGGGGATGGCGGCCAGCTCGGCTTCCATGGCCCGCGCCACGCGGGCCAGCGCGACGGCGCGCACGGCCTCCAGCAGGTCCTGGCGATTGGCGAAGTGGCGGTAGGCCGCGTTGGGCGCCACGCCCGCCCGGCGCGTGGCCTCGCGCAGCACCACGGCCTGCGGGCCGCCCTCGCGTGCCAGCGCCACGCCCGCGTCCAGCAGGGCGCGGCGCAAATCCCCGTGGCGGTAGGTCTGGCGCGGCGGCGTGGCTTTGGGGGGCGGGTTCGGGGCCTGCGAGGCGGGTTCGGTCATGCGGGTTTGTCGATGTGGACGCTGTCCATTGTGTCTGCTAAGGTTTGTGAACGGCGTACACAAGCCCCGCCCTTTTTTTGGAGATGTCCATGGCCACCCAGATGTTCGTGAACCTGCCCATCCAGGACCTGCCCCGGTCCGTCGCGTTCTTCACCGCGCTGGGTTTTCGCTTCGACCCGCGCTTCACCAGCGACAAGGCCACCTGCATGATCGTGAGCGAGCACAGCTTCGTCATGCTGCTCACCCAGCCGTTCTTCCAGACCTTCACCGACAAGCCCGTGAGCGACGCGCATCGCTCCACCGAAGTATTGATCTGCCTGTCGCGCGACAGCAGGGCGGCCGTGGACGAGATCGTGCGCCAGGCGGTCGCCGCCGGCGGCAAGGCGCCGCGCGCGGCGCAGGACCACGGCTTCATGTACCAGCACGGCTTCGAAGACCCGGACGGGCACCTGTGGGAGGTCATGTTCATGGAGCCCGGCGCCATTCCCCCCACCGAGTCCTGACCCCTGCCCCGGAGGCCCTGCCATGCGATTCATGCTCTTGATGATTCCCCACGGCTACGAATCCGCCGCGCCCGGCACCGTGCCCGAGGCCGACGCCGTCGCGGCCATGATGGCCTACAACGAAAGCCTGCAGGCCGCCGGCGTGCTGCGGTCGCTGGAAGGCCTGCACCCGCCGTCGGCGGGCGTGCGCATCACCTTCGAAGGCGGTACGCCCAAGGTGCAGCCCGGGCCGTTTCCCGGCGTGGCCGAGGTGCTGGGCGGGTTCTGGATCATCGAGGTGGCCTCCCGGGAGGAGGCGATCGCCTGGGCCTCGCGCTGCCCGGCGTCGGGCAACGAAACCATCGAGGTGCGGCAGATCCAGGAGATGTCGGACTTCCCGCCCGATGTGCAGGAGGCCGCCAAGGGCTTCACCGAAATGCAGGGGCGCTGAAGGGCGCAGAGGCGTGCCCCGCAACAGCGCCCCTCAGAACGCGCTGCCGGGCTCCTGCAGGAAGGCCGTCTCCTGCGGCGTCGAAGGGCGGCCCAGCACGGCGTTGCGGTGCGGAAAGCGGCCGAAGCGCGCCACGATGTCCCGGTGCCGCACCGCGAAGTCGAGGTTGTTGGCATTGCCGAGCTGCGTGAACAGCGCGACCGATCGCGCCTGCACCGCAGCGGACTCGCTGTGCATGTAAGGCATGTAGAGAAACGCGCGCCACGCGGGCGGCAAGGCGGCGTCGGCCTGGGCCGCCACTGCCTCCTGCGCGAGCACCAGGGCCATGCCGTCGTGCGCGAACGCCTGGGCGCTGTCGCGGTGCAGGTTGCGGGAGAACTGGTCCAGCACGATCACCTCCGCCAGCCGGCCCTGCGGCGTGGCGCGCCAGTCCCATAGCTCGGCTTGCGCCGCCTCGTGGTGCAGGCGGGCGAAGCGTTCGCGGATGGCGGCGTCGAACGCTGCGTCCTTGGCGAACCATTGCTGGGGCGTGGTTTCCTCGAACCAGAAGGTCAGCACATGGCGTGCGGCATCGGGCAAGTCGGGGTGCATGGCGGATCGGATCCAGAGGGGTATGGGACGAAAGAAAGCCGCCGTGCCCGGCAGATGCAGGGAAACGGCGGCGGTCGGTGCGCGCGGTGGCCCGCCCACGGGTCGTTGGACTTTAACGGCCCTTGAGGTTGCCCTGGGCGTCGGCGATCACGATCTCGACGCGGCGGTTCATGGCACGGCCTTCGGGCGAGCCGTTCTCGGCCACGGGGTACGACTTGCCGTAACCGCGTGCCGTGATGCGGCTGGTGTCCACGCCGCGCTGCACCAGCGCGTCACGCACGGCCTGGGCGCGGCGCTCCGACAGTTCCTGGTTGTAGCTGTCCGAGCCCACGCTGTCGGTGTAGCCCTCGATCAGCAGTTTGCGCTCGGGGAACTGCTTGAGGAAGTTGGCCAGCTTGTCCAGGCGCGGACCGGCCTGGGCCGACAGATCGGCCTTGTTGAAGGCGAACAGCACATCGCCCAGCGTGACCAGCAGGCCGCGCTCGGTTTGCTGGCCTTCGATCTCACGCAGTTGCGCTTCGAGCTGGCGCACGCGGTCCTGCGCGGCCCGGGCTTGCGCCTGCTGCTGCGCGGCGAGCTGCTCGGCCGTCATGGCACGGGCCTGGGCGACCTGCGCATTGCGGGCCGAGGCTTCGGCCTCGCGGGTGCGCGCTTCCAGGCGCAGGCGGTCGGTCTCGCTGCCGGCCTGCTTGATCTCGGCGTCCAGCCGGCGGGCCTGCGCCGTGTTGGTGGCGATGGCAGCGCGCTGCGTGGCCAGGTAAGCCAGGTGGTTGGCTTCGGACTCGTCCTTCTCGTCGCGCAGCACATGGTCGGCGCGGGCCAGCGTGTCGGTGGCGGCCTTCAGTTCGAGCTGGGCGTATTGGTTCACGGCCGGATCGGTGGCGGCACGGTTCACGGCGGAGCGGGCCTGCTCCACGGCCGGCAGGGGGCCGGGCGACGCGCAGGCGGCCAGCAGACCGGCGGCGAGCAGGGCAGCGGCCAGGGTAGAGGTGCGGCGGAGGTTGGATGACTGCATGGTGGTGTCCTTCAAATCGGGGAATGGGCGGCCGCGCCGCGGTGGCGCGTGGGTGTCGGCGGCCGGTCAGGAAGGCGGGCCCGAGGGCCCGGCGCCTCAGCGGGCCGGAGGCACGGCACCGGGCATGGGTGCAGGCATGGGGGCGGCCATGGGCACTGGCGCGGGAGGGGGCGGTGGCATGGCACCGGGGACGGGCGGCGCGCGGCGGGTGATTTCGTCCTGCAGCGACTGGATGCTGGTCTTGACCTGCTGCAGCGTGGCGGCGTTGTCCGTGGCTTCGGCCTTCGTCTCGGCCACGCGGGCGTCGGCTTCCGCTTCGGCGGCCAAGCGGCGCGCGCGCGTGTAGTCCTTGCTGTCCAGGGCCTGCTGGGCCTGGGTCCACTTGTCACGGGCGCTCTGCAGTTCCACGGGGGCGTTGGCGGCCACCTTGGGCGCGGTGGTCGCGCGGTCCACGGCAGTGCGGCTCACGGCCATCTGCTCGGTGGGCTTGGGGGTGGAGGAGCAGGCGGCAAGCGCGCCCAGCGCCAGCACGGCAGTGGCAGTTCGGATCAAGGTGAAGGTCGGCATGGTGTTTTTCTCCGGACAGGGATGGAATGGCGCTTTGGGGCGGGTCCCGGTGACGGGAGCCCCTGGCGACAGGGTTCCGATTGTTCGGGCTGGGCCTGCCACCCGGCGTAGGCCCATCGCAGCAGGCCGCGTGGGCAATGTCCGACGAAACGTGAGCAATGCATCCGAAAGCAACGGTTGCGAGCGCGTTCCTGCCGATGCGATCCAGGTCCGTGCCGATGGGTGGTGGCAAAGCGGCGGGTGTCGGCTCGAAACCGCTTGCCCAAAGAAAAACGCGCCCGAAGGCGCGTTCCGATGGTCCGGCAAGCGGGCGCTGCTGTCTCAGCGGGAAGACACCACGCGCACCATGTCCAGGCACTTGTTGGAGTAGCCCCATTCGTTGTCGTACCAGGACACGATCTTCACGAAGGTGTCGTCGAGGGCGATGCCGGCATCGGCATCGAACACGCTGGTGCAGCTTTCGCCGCGGAAGTCGGTCGCCACCACCTTGTCTTCGGTGTAGCCCAGGATGCCCTTGAGCGCGCCTTCCGACTGCGACTTCATTTCCGCGCAGATCTCGGCGTACGTGGCGGGCTTTTCCAGCTCGACGGTCAGGTCCACCACCGACACGTCGGAGGTGGGCACGCGGAACGACATGCCGGTGAGCTTCTTGTTGAGCGCCGGGATCACCACGCCCACGGCCTTGGCGGCGCCGGTGGAGCTGGGGATGATGTTTTCCAGGATGCCGCGGCCACCGCGCCAGTCCTTGTTGGACGGGCCGTCCACGGTCTTTTGCGTCGCGGTGGCGGCGTGCACGGTGGTCATCAGGCCGCGCTTGATGCCCCACTTGTCGTTCAGCACCTTGGCCACGGGGGCCAAGCAGTTGGTGGTGCACGAGGCGTTGGAGATGATGGGCTGGCCGGCGTAGGAATTGCAGTTCACGCCATGCACGAACATCGGCGTGTCGTCCTTGGACGGGGCCGACAGGATGACCTTCTTCGCGCCCGCGTCGATGTGCTTTTGCGCCGTTTCCTTGGTCAGGAACAGGCCCGTGGCCTCGATCACGACGTCCGCGCCGACTTCGTTCCACTTGAGCTGCGCCGGGTCGCGTTCCTGCGTGAGGCGGATCTTCTTGCCGTTGACGACCAGGGTGTTCCCCTCCACCGCGATGGTGCCCTTGAAGCGGCCATGCACCGAGTCGTACTGGAGCATGTACGCCAGGTAATCCGGCTCCAACAGGTCGTTGATGCCGACGACCTCGATGTCGGAGAAGTTCTGCACGGCGGCGCGGAACACCATGCGGCCGATGCGGCCGAAGCCATTGATGCCAATCTTGATCGTCATGAGATTTCCTTTAGTAGAAAGTAAAAAAATGCCGTAGACCAGATATCAAACGCCGCCCAGGGCGTTGTTGATAAAAAGCGTTCCCTTTTTTGCAGGCTTTATTTGAGCGAGAAATTCCGGTATGCGAGGAAGTACGCCCCCGCATTCGTTGATGCAGGCCTTGTCATTGATGACGGATGTGTCCGGGCTGAACATCGGCTTGAATCCTCTGTTCTTGTTGCTGCCTACCGAACCGTTGCGGTCCCATATGGCCAACGCAGTTTCTTTGGAAACGGGTTTTGCCATGGCCAAGGCCTGGGCTTTGGTCACTGTGCCGATGGCAATATGAAAGCCGATCAAATTGGAAACCAGATCTTCCTGGCTGAAGCCGCTGTCCGTGATGAAATTCGGAAAGAACTCTTGATGTGCCTCAAATTCCAGGCTGACTTCCATGAAGATGGCTAAAGCCACTGATTTTTTCTCGGCAGGAGACAGGTTGTGCTTGACCACATATTCCCGCTTGACTCCGGAAGATATCTTCTTGCCAAGCGCATGCATGTCTTGTCGATGCACGACCTTGAACCCCGTCGTCTTTTTGTCAGGGAAGGTGACCGCCTTAAAAGTGTCCGTCTTGGAGGGATGCGTGCATATTTGCGGATGAATGCCCAGGCAATGCCTGACATCCGGGCCGCCCGCATTGATTTCTTTCCAGAGTGCAGAGGCTCCGGTATGCGGCCTCGTGGACTCTGGATGCATATGGCCCAAGTCAAGCCAACCAAGGTTGCAGGTGTACACGAGCCCATAGTTTTGAGACAGTGCTTTTTGCCCGTCCAAAATGTCAATGCGTTTGCTCAAGTGGCACCTTCATTGATTTAATCGTTGTCTAAAAAATCAACGGTGACAGTTTTGCAATCACCCTGCTTCGCGATAAATACCTTCGCCTCCAAGAAATCCTGATGAGTGCAAGTCATGCTCAACCTATATTCAGAATTGGGCGCCGGGGTCGATGTCTCTGGTGTGCAGGATTGCGCTGTGAATTTCTCGCGATAGATTTTTAAAATATCAGTAGCTGGCGCCAAACTGCCGTAATTCAAAGAGCTGAATGGCACTCCCATTCCGTCGCGTCCCTTCCATCGATATTTTGGAGGTATGCATTCTCCAATGATCTCCACATCGCGGAGATGTCCGGGAGCTGCCAATTGGTATGCCATTGAATGGCGGTCGGCCTCTGAAACATCAAAAGTAGACCAGGCAAAAATCAAGAACAGCAGAAAGGCAGCAATCAAGCCAAGGACGCCGAAAAGGAATATCTTGGCTCGCTTGCTGTACGTCATTCAATCAATCAATTAAACATGAGCGAAAAATGCGCTTTTCTTGAAAAACGTTGGGGCAACCCGTACCGGTCGATGACTATCGTTTGAGCGCAGCCTGCACGGTGTCGGCCACGTTTTCTTCGGTGAATCCGAAGTGCTTGAACAGCACCGGCGCCGGGGCCGATTCGCCGAAGGTGTCGATGCCGACCACAGCGGCGCAGCCGTATTTCCACCAGCCATCGGTCACGCCCATCTCCACCGCGATGCGGGGGATGCCGGCGGGCAGCACGGATTGCTTGTACTTGGTGTCTTCGCGGTCGAAGGTCGTCGTGCTGGGCATGGACACCACGCGCACGGCGATCTTGCGCGTGGCCAGCAGTTGCTGCGCCTTGAGCGCCAGTTGCACTTCCGAACCCGTGGCGATGATGACGGCCTGGGCCTTCTTCTTGATGCCCACGTCGGCCGGCTCGGACAGCACGTACGCGCCGCGGCTGATGTCGCCCAGGTCGCGCTTGGGGGCATAGGCGATGTTCTGGCGCGAGAGCAGCAGGGCCGTGGGCTGGGTGCGGTTGGACAGGGCCACGCTCCAGGCGACGGCGGTTTCGGTCGTATCGCCCGGGCGCCACACGTCCAGGTTCGGGATGAGGCGCAGGCTGGCGGCGTGCTCGATCGACTGGTGGGTCGGGCCGTCTTCGCCCAGGCCGATGGAGTCGTGGGTGAACACGTGCACCACGCGAAGCTTCATCAGCGCGGCCATGCGGATGGCGTTGCGGCTGTAGTCGCTGAACGTGAGGAAGGTGCCGCCGTAGGGGATGAAGCCGCCGTGCAGGGCGATGCCGTTCATGATCGCGGCCATGCCGAATTCGCGCACGCCGTAGTTGATGTGGCGCCCGCCGACGCGCACCGTCTCGGCGCCCACGTTCACTTCCACCTGCTGCACGTCGCCGTGTTCGTCGAAGCGCAGAGCCGGCGTGCTCTTGGTGTTGGTGAGGTTGGATCCGGTCAGGTCGGCGCTGCCGCCCAGCAGCTCGGGCAGTTGCGCGGTGAACGCTTCCAGGGCCAGCTGGCTGGCCTTGCGGCTGGCCACGGTCTCGCCCTTGGTGTGCATGCCGACCACGGTGTCCACGGCGGTCTGCGCGAAGTGCTTGGGCTGGTCGCCGGCCATGCGGCGGGTGAACTCGGCGGCCAGTTCGGGGAAGGCGGCGGCATAGGCGTCGAAGCGCTGCTGCCATTCGGCTTCGGCCTGGGCGCCGGTGTCCTTGGCGCTCCAGTCGGCATAGACCTCGGCCGGGATCTCGAAGGGCACGTGGCTCCAGCCGATGGCGTTGCGCGTGAGCGTGATCTCGTCAGCGCCCAGGGGCTCGCCGTGGGCCTTGGAGGTGTTCGCGCGGTTGGGCGAGCCCTTGCCGATGGCGGTCTTGCAGACGATGAGCGTGGGCTTGTCGGTGGAGGTCTTGGCGCTTTGCACCGCGGCCGCCACGGCTTCGACGTCGTGGCCGTCCACGGGGCCGATCACGTTCCAGCCGCAGGCGCGCAGGCGGGCCGGGGTGTCGTCCACGAACCAGGGGGCGACCTGGCCGTCGATGCTGATGCCGTTGTCGTCGTACAGCGCGATCAGCTTGTTGAGCTTCCAGGCGCCGGCGAGCGACAGCGCTTCCTGGCTGATGCCTTCCATCAGGCAGCCATCGCCCAGGAAGACGTAGGTGTGGTGGTCCACCACGGCATGGCCGTCGCGGTTGAATTCCTTGGCGAGCAGCTTCTCGGCCAGCGCGAAGCCCACGGCGTTGGTGATGCCCTGGCCCAGGGGGCCGGTGGTGGTCTCGACACCGGGCGTGATGCCGTATTCGGGGTGGCCGGCCGTCTTGCTGTGCAACTGGCGGAAGTTCTTCAGCTCCTCCAGGGCCAAGTCGTAGCCCGTGAGGTGCAGCAGCGCGTACAGCAGCATGGAGCCGTGGCCGTTGGACAGCACGAAGCGGTCGCGGTCCAGCCAGTGCGGGTTGGCGGGGTTGTGCCGCAGATGGCGGCCCCACAGCGCGACGGCCATGTCGGCCATGCCCATCGGGGCGCCGGGGTGGCCGGAATTGGCCTGTTGAACTGCATCCATTGCGAGTGCGCGGATCGCATTCGCCATTTGTTGAGAATTGGCCATCAGGGGCGGCTCCGGAAGGGGGCGGTGGGGGGAAAACCCGGCATTTTACCGGGGCGGCTCCCGGGGCTCCGTCCCCAGGCCCCGATGCACTACAGTGCAGCCCCATGCAAGGCCTGCACCTCACCGCCGATCTCCAGCAATGCCGCTGCGCGCCGCACTGGCTGACCGATGCTGCCGCGCTGGGCCGTGCCTGCGCCGGCGCCGTGCAGGCGGCCGGGCTGCAGGCCGTGGGCCAGCTGTTCCACACCTTCCCGGCCACCGCGCAGGGGCCGGGCGGCGTGACGGCCACGCTGCTGCTGGCCGAGTCGCACCTTTGCGTACACACCTGGCCCGAACTGGGCGCGGTCACGCTGGATGTGTACGTGTGCAATTTCGGTGGTGACCATTCGGCCAAGGCCGAGTCGCTGATGGCCGCGCTGCTGGCCTTGTTCGAGCCGGCCCGGGCGCAGCGGCATGCGCTGCAGCGCGGCGCGGTGGCCCAGGGCGTTGCGGCATGACCGCGGCCATGCAGACCCCATCGTCGGCCCAGGGGGGGGCGCAGGTGCCCGCCATGGTGCTGGCCGCAGGCCGCGGCGAGCGCATGCGCCCGTTGACCGATGCGTGCCCGAAGCCGCTGCTGCCGGTGCAGGGCGTGCCGCTGCTGGAGTGGCACCTGCGTGCGCTGGTCCAGGCGGGCGTACCACGCGCCGTCATCAACACGGCGTGGCTGGGCGAGCAGATCAGCGAGCGGTTTGGGGATCGTTTCGGCCTCCAGGGCAATGAATCCGCCGGCAGCCTGCTATCGATTTCATACTCGCACGAAGGCCGCGACTTCGGTGGTGCGCTGGAGACCGCCGGCGGCATCGCACGGGCGCTGCCGCAGTTGGGGCCCGTCTTCTGGCTGGCGGCGGGCGACGTGTTCGCGCCCGATTTCGTGTTCGCGGCCGATGCCGCGCAGCGCTTTGCCGCCAGCACCGCGCTGGCCCACCTGTGGCTGGTGCCCAACCCGGAGCACCACCCGCGCGGGGACTTCGGCCGGTCGGACGCCGGCTTGGCGCTGAACCTGCCGGCCGACAGCACCGCGCCGCGCTACACCTACAGCACCCTCGCACTGCTGCGGGCGGAGTTGTTCGGCGCGCCCTGGTGCGATGTGCCCGCCGGCAATCCGACGGGAACCAGCGCTGCGCTGGCACCGCTGCTGCGCCGGGCCATGGACGCGGGCCGCGTCACCGCATCGCTCTACACCGGCCGCTGGACCGACGTGGGCACGCCGCAGCGGCTGGCGCAACTCAACCGCTGAGGCCTTGGGGCGGCCTTTTTCGGCGCGTTGCGATCACTGGGCCGGTGTGGTGCCGCTGTTTGCCGGCTGCACGGCAATGGGCGGTGCCGCCTCGCAGTTGCGAAACAGCCATTGGCTGGGCAGAAAGCGCGCGGCGGGACCGTCCGGTGGCGGCTTGCCCACTTCCGCCGGCACGTCGTAGGGAATGTGCGGCACCTGGAACACGGCCATCTGGCCCTTCTTGCAGGCCAGCGCGGGCACCAGCTTGTTGGCCACCCAGCCCTGGCTGGCCGCGTCGTAGCGGTAGAGCGGGCCGATGCGCTGGTCCTGCGCCAGCTCCACGCGCAGCGGGTTGATCTGCAGCGCGCTGGCCCACACCCCGGCCACCAGCACCGGCTGCGAAAACCGCACCGCTTCCAGCCCATGCAGCGCCACGGGGCGCGAAGGCTCGCCCTTGTCGAACGGGTCCTGGCGGTTGACCAGGCTGCCGGCCGGGATCAGCAACTCGCCGTACTGGAAATCCTGCGCCAGCGCGAAGCGCTCGCGGCTGGCACGGTGCACGGCGCCGTCCTTCCATTCCTGCCGCTCGCTGTGCGACAGGTACAGGCGCAGCCCCAACCATGCGTTGCACAGCAGCGCCACGCCGCACAGCACCAGCAGGGCCTGGCGCGACAGCACCAGCTTTTGCGGCACATCCACCCACAGGGCATAGGCGCCGTAGCCCAGCAGGGCCACCGTCAACCCCAGGCCCAGCAGCGGCAGGAAGGTCGTCAAAATGAACTGCAGCGGGGCGAAACCGGACATGCGCGATCCAGAAGAGGGGGGAGCCCGCCATTCTCGAACGCTTTGCGGGCAACGCCGGGGCGGCGCGCACCTGCAGTGATTCGAAATGTAATTTGCCCAGTGGAATTGCAAATGCCCCCCGGCCGATGCCCTGAGAATGCCTGCATGAGCCCACAGAACTCCCTCTACGCCCAGCGCCGCGCCCGCCTTGCTTCGATGCTCGGCGAAGGCGGCATCGCCATCGTGCCCACCGCCCCGGAGCGCCCGCGCAACCGCGACAGCGACTTCCTGTACCGGCACGACAGCTACTTTTACTACCTCACCGGCTTCACCGAGCCGGGCGCCTGCCTGGTGATCACGGCGCAGGGCCAGAGCACGCTGTTTTGCCAGCCCAAGGACCTGGAGCGCGAGATCTGGGACGGCTACCGCCTGGGCCCCGAGGCCGCTGTGGGCACGCTGGGCGTGAACGCCGCGCACTCGGCCGCCGTGCTGGAGTCGCAACTGCCCCGCCTGTTGGAAAACCGCACCCGGGTCTGGTACCCGTTCGCCATCCACACGGGCCTGGCCGCGCGCGTGGAGGGCTGGCTGAACCAGGTGCGCGCACGGGTGCGCTACGGCGCGCTGTGCCCGGCGCAGCAGGACGACCTGTGCACGCTGCTCGACGAAATGCGGCTGGTGAAGGACGCGCACGAGCAGGACACCATGCGCCGCGCCTCGGCCATCAGCGCCCAGGCCCACATTCGCGCCATGCAGCGCAGCGCGCGCATGCTGCGCGCGGGCGAGGACGTGCGGGAGTACCACCTGGACGCCGAACTGCTGCATGCCTTCCGCGAAGCCGGCTCCCAGTGCCCGGCCTACAACTCCATCGTCGCCGCCGGCGCCAATGCCTGCGTGCTGCACTACCGCGCCGACGCCGCCCCGGTGCGCGACGGCGAACTGGTGCTGATCGATGCGGGCTGTGAACTCGACGGCTACGCCAGCGACATCACGCGCACCTTTCCTGCCAACGGCCGCTTCACCGGGCCGCAGCGCGCGCTGTACGACCTGGTGCTGGCCAGCCAGGACGCGGCCATCGCGGCGACGAAGGCCGGCGCCCGCTTCAACGACCCGCACGACGCCACGGTGGCCGTGCTGGCGCAGGGCATGCTGGACCTGGGCCTGCTCGACAGGAACACGGTGGGCACGGCGCAGGACGTGATCGACAGCCGCGCCTACTTCCAGTTCTACATGCACCGCACCGGCCACTGGCTGGGCATGGACGTGCACGACTGCGGCAGCTACGTGGAGCCGTCCGAGGTCGGGCAGGTCAGCGAACGCAAGGACCCGCTCTCGGGCGAGACCATCGCCAACCGCCCCAGCCGCATCCTGCGGCCCGGCATGGTGCTGACGATCGAGCCGGGCCTGTACGTGCGCCCGGCCCCGGGCGTGCCCGAGGCCTTCCATCACCTGGGCATCCGCATCGAGGACGACGCCATCGTCACCGACGGCGGCTGCGAGCTGATCACGCGCGGCGTGCCGGTGAAGGCGGACGAGATCGAGGCGTTGATGCGGGGCTGACGCCCCTCACCGCGCGCTACGGGGCCAGCACCCGGAAGGTCAGCGTGTAGTTGTGGCCGTACATCGGGGCCGCCGCGCCTTGCGGCGCGGGCGCACGGTGGCGCACCAGGGCCAGGTACACGCCGGGCTGTGGCGGCACATAGTGGATGCGGCCTTGCGCATCGGTCTTCAGGCTCTCGGCGCTGTGCTGGCTGGCGAGGTCCATCGCCGAGCGGTAGAGGTCCACTTTCTGCCCGGCCAGCGGCTGACCGTCGAACTGCACGGCGAAGTCGAAGGCTTCCTTGGCGAACAGATCGCTCGGGTGCGTGGCGGGCACGATCTCCAGCCCCTTGCCCGAGCCTGCCAGCGCGGCCCGCGTGGGGGTCCCCGCGGTCACATAGGCCTCGGAGATGGATAGCGACTGGTAGTGGCTCAGCAGCCTGGCGCCGGGCGGCATCGGCGTGGCGGGGTCGCGTGCCACCTCGACCTTGCCGCCTTGCTCCCAGCTGCGGAAGATCGCGCCCAGGCGCGGACCGGTGCTCAGCCGGTACGTGCCCTTGGCGCCGGGCAGCTTCTGCTCGGCCACGGTGCGCGTCTTGAACTGGCGCACGTCGCCGAACGGCAGTGTGCCGCCATCGGGCGTGGTGATGGCAAAGCGCGTGTCGCCGAACGCCACGTCGGGCAGGAAGAACTTGTCGGTGAAGCCGGCGTCCACGCTGACGGTGGACGTGGCCTCGATGTCGAAGCTCGCGGGCAGCAGGTAGGGCGTGTGGGCCTGGGCCAGTCCGCAAAGGCCCAGGGCCAGCGCCAGGCCGGTGCGCCGCAGCCACGGCAAGAGAGGGGCGGTGTGCATGGCAGGCATGGATGGCGGCCTCAAGGCTTCTTGGCGTCGGCGGCATTCACCACGCCGTCGCCGTTGGTGTCCGCGCCCTGGAAGGTCCGGTCGGCGATGGCGAGTTCTTCGTCCTCGGTCAGGCGGCCATCCTTGTTCTTGTCCAGGATGCCGAAGCGCACATGGGCCTGCTTGATCGACGCGGCATGGGCCGCGTCGGGCGGGCGCTTCTGGGCGGCGTACTGCTGCTGCAGGCGGCCTTCGAACTCGGCCACGTATTCGGCTTCGCTGAGCCAGCCGTCCCGGTTGGTGTCGGCAGCCGTGAAGCGCTGCTTGCGCACCGCGTCGTATTCGGCGCGGGTGACCTGTCCGTCCTGGTTGGCGTCGTAGCCACCGATGAAGGCGGCATTGCCGTGGCCGCCCGCCGGCCGCGCCGGCCCGTCGCCGGCGGGGGCCGATGGGGCCGCGCAGGCCGCAAACAGTGCCGCCACGCTGGCAGCGGCGGCGATGCCGGCCCGGCGGATGGCGCGAGGGCGGTGGGAAACGAGGGACAGCGGGTGTGGCATGGGAAGACTCCTGTGGAATGGGAAAAAGAAGGCCGGCTGAGGCCGGCGCCGGCGGATCAGAACGCGACGGACATGGACACCGCCACCGTGCGGCCGGCGTGGGTGAGCAGTTCGATGTCGCGCTGGTCGCGCGCCACCGAAGGCTGCAGGCTGCGGGCGCTGGCGTAGTCCCAATAGCGCTTGTCGGTCAGGTTGTAGATGCCGGCCTGCAGGCGCACGCTCTTGTTCACCTGCCAGTAGCCGCTCAGGTCGAACACGGAATAGCCGGGCACGCGGAACAGCTGGGTGGTGGCGTCGGTGAGCGCCGCACCCGCGTTGGTGTAGCTGTCGCGGTTGGTGGCCTCTGCCTGCTTGGCGGCCACGAAGGTGCCGGTGAAGTTCACGCCCCATTGCTTCATGGGCGCGTCGTAGCCCACGCCGACGATGGCCTTGCGTGGCAGCACGGAGTCGAGCGCCACATCCTTGTCGCCGGCGTAGTGCGACCGCGACGTGCCCTTGCTCAGGCCCACCGCCCAGGTGGTGTACAGGCCGCGGGCCGCCGGGCTCCACTGGCCGTGTTCGAGGCGGGCGCTCAGCTCGAAGCCGTAGATGGTGGCTTCGTCGCGGTTCTCGGCCTGGTAGATGGTGCCGATGTGCGCAGGCACGTTCGTGAACAGGCTGGGCGCGCTGGCGCGCGTGTAGCGGGTGTAGGCGATGAAATCGCGGTAGCGCGTGTAGAAGACCGAGCTGTTGAGCGTGACGCCGTCGGCCGGCGATCCCTTGACGCCCACCTCGAACGCGTTGCTCGACTCTTCCTTCAGGTCGCGGTTGCCGATCAGCGCGTACTGGTTGCCCGTGGCGTAATTGCTGGCCATGTTCCACGAGCCGAAGATCTCGCCCGGCGACGGCGCGCGGCCGCTGCGCTTGTACTGCGCATAGGTGATGAAGCGCGGCGCGAGGTCATAGGTCAGGCCCAGGCTGGGGCTCCACAGGGTGGTGGAGGGCGCATTGCCGTACAGGCGCCTCACGTCCTGCTCGGTGAGCACGCCGGAGACGAAGTTGCCGAGGTTGCGGGTCTGGATGTCGATGCGGTCCACGCGCAGGGCGGGAATCACGGCAAGCCGCTTGCCGCCCGCATCGAAGGCGATGTCGTCCTGGAGAAAGGCGCCCAGGCGCCGGGTGGTGGTGTCGGGCTGGGGCTTCATGTAGCCCGCCACGTTCCAGGGGCGGTCCACGTCCTGGGTGGAGGCGTTGGCGCCGAAGCTCAGCTGGTGCCGGCCGATGCGTTTGTCCGCCGTGGTGGACGTCCCCCAGGTGCGGGTCTGGTTCTCGGAAAGATTGCGCACCAGGGCGCCGGTGGCCAGCGTGGTGGTGTCGGTCAGGTCCGTGGTGCCCGTGTCCTGGAAGTACAGGCGGGTGTCCGCATGGTCCGCCCAGGCATTGCGCGGCGTCCACTGGTGCGTCAGCTGCAGCGTGTTGCGCTCCGTGTCGCTGGCCTGGCGGGACTGCTCGGTGATGGCCGTGTTGGTGGCGTTCCACCCGTGAAAGAAGGTGTCGTTCTTGCGGCGGTACAGGTCGGCCGAGAGTTCCAGCCGGTTGCTGCCGTCCACGCGCAGGCCGCCCTTGAGCAGCAGGGCGTCCGAGTGCCAGTCGTCGGGGTAGCTGTTCACCACGTCGCTGTGGTTGCGCGCCGCGTGGCCGTCCCGGCGCGAATAGGCGACCAGGCCATCGAGGTCGCCGCTGCGGGCGGCGCCGGTGAAGCTCTCGTTCCATGCGCGGTCGGCCGAGTCGTAGCCGATCTTGGCGCCCAGGTACGAGGTTCGCTCGCCCCGCAGGTAGTCGCTCGCCGATTTCGTCTTGAAGCTCACGGCGCCCCCGATGCCGCCGGCGGAGCGCTTGGCGGAGGTGGTGCCCGACAGGATGTTGACCGAGGAGAACATCTCGGGGTCGATGAAGTCGCGCCCGATGCCGAAGGTGTTCGCGCCCACGCGGCTCACGTAGGGGCGGGTGGTGGCGTCGGGCATTTCCACGCCGTCCACGTCCATGCCCACGCGGTTGCCTTCGATCCCGCGGATGTTGTAGCCCGTCGTGCCGGAGCGGTCGAAGCTGCTGCGATTGCGGGTGGTGCCCGCGGCGGTGCCTGGGGCCGAAACCAGCGGCTGGTTGCGCACCACGTCCTTCATGCTGCCGGCCTGCTCCAGGGCCTCGCCGCTGACGACGGTGGAGGTGCCCGGACTGCGTTCTGCCTCGTCCACCACGTCGACCTGGGGCAGCAGTGCCGTCCGCACGGCGCCCGGGGCGGCGGCACCGGCGCCCTGTCCCCACGCCGGCGCGGCAGGGGCGGCGAGGACCGCCAGGAGCGCAGCACCCGCCAGCGGGTGAAAGGTATGCGGAAGGTTGGCGAAGCGCAGGGCGCCGTGCGCAAGGGAAACAGGCCGGGTGTGCAGGCAGTGAAGCATGGATTGCATCGAAAAGGGTTGTCTGCTGGATACCCTCTCGCGCGGTCTGGACACTGCCGGTCGCGGCACCGTCGTCCCTTCAGGTTGTCTGGCTCACGGCGCACATTGTTACACAAATGAGAATATGTCTCATTTGCATTGATGCGCTGAATGGAAGGATTCCACGCTGTGCGATGGCGCCTTGCGGCCTGCCGGATCCGCCCTCGGCGGGGGCCACGACCCGGCGGGCCTGCCAAGTTCAATGTCGCGCGTTCCTGTCAACTTTCTTTTTCGCAAACCGGCCAATCGCTTCGCTGGCTG
Organism: Acidovorax sp. SUPP3434; assembly: GCF_030159015.1. Lineage (NCBI taxonomy): Bacteria > Pseudomonadati > Pseudomonadota > Betaproteobacteria > Burkholderiales > Comamonadaceae > Acidovorax > Acidovorax sp. SUPP3434. Next base: position 61,782 of record NZ_BQXL01000018.1, on the reverse strand, counting down.
AGGCATGCGGTGCCTTCGCACATTCAACGATGGAACGGCCGGCACGTTTTCAGAGACGAGTGCCGGCTGGTGTAAAGGGCACCAAATCCGCATGTCGCGCGGAACTACATAAGCGATAACGGTTGAAAGAACGACGATGAAAAACGCGAAACCGAAGCCACCCGTGCGTGGCCCCGCCCTGTCATCCCGGCGCAAGGTCTGTGCCAGGGAAGCAGCCCTGCAACTGGGGGCCGACGCGGACACTGCCCGGATTTTTGGAGAAACGGGCGAAGCGAAAGTGGGGCCGTTCACGCTGCGCGTGGCACCCCTGAGCCATCGGGACAATGGCCCATGGGCCGCCATTGCCACGATGGCCCGGCCCGAGCAGATTCCCCCGGACACCTGGACCGACGCACTGCTGTTCGCCAACGGCCACTCGATGCTGAGTGCCGACTGGGGCTATGGCCTGGAGGACAACGGCGATGCCGTGCTGGTGCGGCGGCTGGAGACGCAGCAGGAAAACGAGCGCCTGCTGGCCGCGCAGTTGGGCGGACTGCTGTCCATGTGCCACGCCACCCGCGAAGGGGTGCTGGCGCTGGGTGCGGGGTCGCACGGGAAAGGGGGTGTGCGATGAGCGCCGTCCTGACCTCTCCCGCGGGAACACCGCCCCTTGCGCAGGAACTGGAGGCTTCGCCCCGCGTTCTGTCGCTGATCAAGGACCTGGCCCTGTTCCTGGGCGCGTCCATCGAGCAGGCACGGGAGGCATCGCGCACCGGAACCATTGCGCTGGAAAGCCGCAGCGTCGCGCTGGTGCCGGATGCGGATGAACAAGCCTTGATCATGGCCGCCCCGTTGCCGGCGGACTGTCTGGACGACCCGGCCCGGCGCGTGGCCGCGCTGCGCGCCTCGACCCGGTTGATCCTTCAGTTCGGCATCGTCTTCGCCCGGGGTTTCTCCGGGCCGCAACTCCTGTGCCGTTGTCCCCTGGCCAGCGCTTCGCTGGCGGTGGTGGGGCAAACCATCCTGCAACTGGCCGCGCTGGCCAACGCCGTGCAGGCAGGTTCCGCTTCGACGGGCGAACTGGCCATCGGCCAGGCAGGGAGGTCCCATGGTGGATAAAACCAACGCATCGCGATCGAGTTCGGCGATTCCCTCGCCCCTTCCATCGCGGCCCAGAGCCCGACGGCCCGTGCCTCGGGGGCCGAGGTTGCCGCGCGGCTTCAGCACGAAGTATTGAGCGGCCGGCGGTGGGCGCCCGGCACGCGCTCGGAAACGCTGCAGCCGCGCCAATCGCTGGCGCGCCGCGAGGGCGACTCCTATTCGCTGCTGTCCAGCCCGACCCGTTCGGAGTCGTTCAACAGTGCCGCCTCCCGGCTCACGCCCCTGCCCAGCCCGGGCTCCGACGGCCGTGGCGTGCTGCATGTGGACAGCGCCAGAGGCCGATCGATCCACACCGAGCCCGGGACGGCCAACGCCTCGTTCCGGTCCATGGACGGAGTGCCGGAGCACAACGAGGAGTTCTTTGAATTCCCCGCGTGCGACGTCTTCGGGCGTGAGAGCCATGCCGTCGATATGCCCCAGCCCGCGGCCGATGGTGCGCCACCGGTGCCGGAACAGCAGAGCTGGCAGGCGCTGCTGCGGCGCCTGGGCGTGGGGGCGATGGAGACCGGTAACGCCGCCCTGCACCGGGTGGGGGATGCGGCCGTTTCGGCCCGCAACGCGGTATCGGAGTCCGCCACGGCGCAGGCCATCGGCGGGCTGCTGCCCAGCCAGCGCATCATGGGGGCGGTGCTGGGCCATGGGGTCCACCAGGCCGCATCGGTCTTCGTGCCCACCTTCGTGCGCGAGATGATGGCGGAGTCCATGAAGGTCGCCTTTCGCACGGCCCCGCCTTCCATGGTGCTGAGCATGCAGGTGGGGGTCGGGCTGCTCAACATCGGCCTGGCGCTCGTGCGCACGCAGCGCGAGGGGCGCGACCCGGACACGGCGGCCCGCGGCTTTCACGCCATGACGCTGGAGCAGTGGGACCAGTGCTCGAACGGGCAGAAAGAAGAGTTGCGGCAGATGCAGCAGCGCATGTCGCGCATCGTGACGCTGGAGCAGATCGGCGCCTCGCTGGCCTCGGTCGGGCTTTCGCTGCAAGGCACGCTGACGGGCGACGTGGCGATGCCTGCGGACGTCCTGGCCGGGGACATCAAGATGGTGGCGTATTCCTTCGCGCGCGACTTCATCCAGGCCTCGTTCAGCATGGTCGGCACGGAGACCGAAACCTCCGGCGGCGTGAGTGGCCGCCACATGAACTCGTCCAGCCTGTTCTACGGACTGGCCAACGTCGTTGGCAACAATGCGTGGTCCGAGCTGCCGGTGCTGGGGGGCGACACCTCCGGCGCCCGGGCCGCGCTGCTGGACAGGGCCAGCAGCAGCGGGGCCCGGAACGGTGCGTGGCAGGAGATTTCGGGAGCCTCCGCCATCAAGGCGGCCATCAACTGGGCCGTGGAGACGGCGGACTGGATCTCGGTGACCCAGCAGGAGGCTCGGCAGTCTGATACGGTGCAGCAACTGAACCCGCGCCTCACCGGGACGGACTATTCCCGCTTGCTGGACCAGACGCCCGCACGCATCACGGCCATCACGGGGGCCGGCAGTGTCTTCAACGTGCTGGGGCATCTGACCCAGGGCTGGGAGCCGGGGCAGCAGAACCTTTTGGCCAATTCCACAGCGGGAATTCTGGCGGGGTTGACGTACATGCCCATCGGGGGAAGCTGGCAGGCGGCGGGCGCTGTGCGTGCGGCCGCCCGGGAAGCCGATGTTCCGGCCGGGGTCTGTGAGCAACCGCAGGTGGGGCTGCGGCATCGCCGCCCCCATGAGCGGGCCGACACGGAGATGTGACGCTGCGGCGGGCCCCAGGTGGCCGGACGCCCGGCCACCGTCCACTGCCCAATCCGGCGTGATGCCGGCCCGCCGCAAGCGTCGTCCCGGGGTCTGTCCGGAGTGGCTGTAACCTCTTTTCATGCAAAATTGAAACCCGATTACATCCACGCAGAGAGACCGAACCGCCATGCAGATCCGCCGCGCCACCAAGATCGTTGCCACCCTCGGGCCCGCTTCCAGCGACCCGCAACTGCTGGAGCAGATGATCCGGGCCGGGGTCAATGTGGTGCGGCTGAACTTCAGCCACGGTAAGGCGCAGGACCACATCGACCGCGCCATCGCCGTGCGCGAGGCCGCGCAGCGCGCGGGCCGCGAGGTGGCCATCATGGCCGACCTGCAGGGCCCCAAGATCCGCGTGGGCAAGTTCGCCGAGGGCCGCGTGCAGCTGCAGCAGGGCCAGTCCTTCATCCTCGACGCGTCGCGCACCGTGCCGGGCGACGACAACGGCGTGGGCCTCGATTACAAGGAACTGCCGCGGGACGTGAAGGCCGGCGACGTGCTCCTGCTCAACGATGGCCTGATCGTGCTGGTGGTGAACGCCGTGCGCGGCGAAGAGGTGCACACCACCGTCAAGATCGGTGGCGAGCTGTCCAACAACAAGGGCATCAACAAGCAGGGGGGTGGCCTCACCGCGCCGGCCCTCACCGCCAAGGACATGGAAGACATCCGCACTGCGATGAGCTTCCAGGCCGACTACGTGGCCGTGAGCTTTCCCAAGAACGCCACCGACATGGAAATGGCGCGGCAACTGTGCAATGTGGCCGCAGCCGAGTACCGGCACAAGCCGGGCCTGATCGCCAAGATCGAGCGGGCCGAGGCCGTGCCGCGCCTGGAGGAGATCCTGCGCGTGTCCGACGGCATCATGGTGGCGCGGGGCGATCTCGCCGTGGAGGTGGGCAACGCGGCCGTTCCGGCGCTGCAAAAGAAGATGATCCGCATGGCGCGCGACATGGACAAGGTCGTCATCACCGCCACGCAGATGATGGAAAGCATGATCACCAACCCCGTGCCCACGCGCGCCGAGGTGAGCGACGTGGCCAACGCCGTGCTGGACGGCACCGACGCCGTGATGCTGAGCGCCGAGACCGCTGCGGGCAGATACCCGCTGGAGACGGTGGAGGAGATGGCCAAGATCTGCGCCGCCGCCGAGGCGGCGGAAGACCCCGAACGCGATTCCGACTTCACCGGCCAGACGCTGGGCCGCATCGACCAGTCCATCGCGATGGGCGCGCTCTTCACCGCCCACCACCTGGGGGCCAAGGCCATCGTGGCCATGACGGAGAGCGGCTCCACCGCGCTGTGGATGAGCCGCCACCGCATCCACATTCCCATCTACGCGCTCACCCCCAAGGTGGCAACGCAGCGCAAGATGGCCATGTACCGCAACGTTCGCCCGCTGCTCATGGACACCAGCGCCGACCGTGACACCGCGCTGGAGCAGGCCGAAGGCCACCTCAAGAGCCGCAACATCGTGCAGCAGGGCGACCTGTACGCGATCACGTGCGGCGAGCCGATGGGCGCGCCGGGCGGAACCAATATGCTGAAGATCTGCCGCGCCAGCTGAGCGCGTGCCGCAGCAGGGCCCTGGCGAACAGGGCACTTGCGCAGCCGGTCAGGGCCCCTGCTAGCACGTCCGCGGGAAAGTGCACGCCCAGGCAGACACGGCTCCACGCCACGGCCGCCGCCAGTCCGAAGGCCAGCCATTGCCAGGGCGCGTGGCGCCGGTGCAGCCCCAGGGCCAACCCCTGGGCCAGCGCGAACGCGCCGGTGGCATGCATGCTGGGAAAGCCCGCGCGGACGCCGTGCTCGATCCACTGCACGCCGAGGCCCAGCTGCCCCGGGCGGGGCATGGGAACCCATGCGCGGACGCCGCGCGCGGCGCACCAGGCGACCACCACGGCCACCAGGCTCAGCATGAGGGCCTGGCGCAACCGGGGGCTGCCAAAGGCCAGGCCCGCGGCCACCAGAAGCCCCGCAAGGATGGGGAACCCCTGCGACAGCCAGCGCGCGGCGGTCACGACGCCGGCCGGGGTCGCTGCCGTGGCGTTCACGGCCGTGAACAGGGCCAGTTCAATGGACAGCATGGGCGTCGGCCTCGGTGGGCAGCTGGCTGTCCAGTTCCGGGAAGTGCCGGTGCATCCACTGTCCCACGAGGTCGCAAAGCCGGCCCGTCATCCAGCAGAACCAGCCGGTCCACAGCGTGTGGCTGGTGAAGTGGGCGCCCCGTGCCTGCTGCGCCAGTCCCAGGACCACGCCGGCGGCCAGGGCGCCGGCCAGCCACCAGCGCGCGGCGCGCGGCGCCTTGTGGCGCAAAGCGAAATAGCCACCGAGGAACGCAAAGCCGGCCGAGGCATGCCCTGCGGGAAAGCAGTGGCCGCCACCGCCGTCCATGACGCCCAGGGCCCAATGCGAGGCGTAGCGCGCCACGCCGCCGAACTCCGCCAGGTCCCAGGGGCAACTGGTGGTGCTGCCCTGCTTGAGCAGCGCAATCACCCCCAGCGACAGCAGGGCGCTGATCGCCATCTGCACCCGCTCGCCATGGTCCAGCCGGCGCAGCACGCCCACCGGCCACCACACGCCGACAGCGAGCACCAGCACCAGCACCCAGCCCAGCCGCCGCGCGCCTTCGTGCAGGACGTGCACGAAAAGCCAATGGTCGCGCAAGGGAAAGCCATGGGCCGAGCCGAACAGGCGGGCCACATCGAGGTCCAGGCCCGAGGTGTCCCAGGCCATGAGTGCGACCAGAATGGCCAGCGCCCAGGCCAGCGGTTGAAGCGGAGGGGCGGAGCGGGGCGCGGCAGTTGCGGCGCCGGGGGAGGCTGAAATCGGCATGGGGGCGGACGATAGGCAGCCGCTCTTAACGCCGTCTTAACGGGTCCGGACGGCTGGGGTCATGGAACGCCGCGCATCGCGGTGACAATCGCCCCCATGCGAATCCTCGTGGTCGAAGACGATGCAGGCATTGCCGACGGCCTGCGCACCAACCTGCACCAGCGTGGCTATGCGGTGGACGTGTGTTCCAGCGTGGCGGCCGCCTGGAGCGCCCTGCGCATGGAGCGGTTCGATGCCGTGCTGCTGGACCTGGGCCTGCCCGATGGCGATGGCGCCCAGCTGCTGCGCCGGCTGCGCCACAGCCCGCCCGGTGCCCCGGGCGCGCCCGCGCTGCCCGATCCGGCCATGCCGGTGCTGATCCTCACCGCCCGGGACCAGGTCCACCAGCGCATCGCAGGGCTGGACGAAGGGGCCGACGACTACCTGGCCAAGCCGTTCGACGTGGACGAACTGGAAGCCCGCCTGCGCGCCCTGCTGCGCCGGGCTGCGGGCCGGGCATCGCCCACCATCCGCCATGGTGACCTGGAGGTGGACCCCGCCGCGCGCACCGTGCGCCGGGCAGGGCAGCAGGTGGACATGTCCCCACGCGAGTTTTCGGTGCTGCTGGTGCTGCTGGAGTCGCGCGGCCGGGTGCTGTCGCGCCAGCAGATCGAGGAAAGCCTCTACAACTGGCAAAGCGCCGTGGAGAGCAATGCGGTGGAAGTGCACATCCACCACCTGCGCCGCAAGCTCGGCAGCGGGCGCATCCAGACCATGCGCGGCGTGGGCTACTTCATGCCGCTGGAGGACACGCCATGAGCCGCGTCCTTCCGACCGACCCACCGATTCCCGAGCCCGCCGACACCGCCGCGACGCCCGTGGCACCTGTGCGCAGGGGTTCGCTCATGCGGCGCCTGCTGCTGTGGACGCTGGGCGCGCTGGTGGTCGTGTGGGGCACTTTCGTCGGGCTGGGCTACCAGACCGGGGTGCACGAAGCCGACGAGCTCACCGACGGACACCTGGCCAGCGTCGCCGCGCTGCTGCTCAACTTGCGCGCCTCCGACGGGGTCGAGCCGTCCCTGGCCACGCAGCGCGCGCCCACGCCCTGGCTCAAGGCGCACGACTACCAGCAATCGCTGAGCGTGGTGCTGTGGGGAGCGAACGGCCAGTTGCTGTCGCGCACGGGCAGCGCGCCGCTGCCGGCGTTCGACCTGCCGGACGGCTTCGCCGATCTGGAGCTGGGCGACCCGCCGGTGTCCTGGCGGGGGTTTTCGCAGTGGGATGCGGCCCACGACCGCAAGATCATGGTGCTGCTCAACCTGGACGAGCGCGACGATCTGGCCGACGACATCGCCGGCCAGATCATCGAGCCCGGGCTGTGGCTGCTGCCGGTGGTGGCGCTGGCGCTGGGCCTGGCGGTTCGGCGCGGGCTGCGGCCGCTGTACTCGCTGTCGGACGCCGTGGCCCGGCTGGACGTGGTGCGGGCCGAGCGGCTGGACGCCGGCAACGCCCCGCGCGAGCTCGACCCGATGGTCGTGTCCATCAACACCCTGCTGGACCGCCAGCAGGCGGCGCTGGCGCGCGAGCGGCGGCTGGCCAACGAGGTGGCGCACGAGCTGCGCACGCCGCTGTCGTCCATCGTGCTGCAGGCGCGGGCGCTGGACGGGGGGCTGTCGGCGCAGGAGCAGGCGCAGGCGCTGGCCCGCATCGGACAGGATGCGCTGCGCGCCGGGCACGTGCTCAACCAGCTCCTTGCCCTGGCACGCGCCAGCCGCACCCAGCTGCACGAGGCGGCCGCGCCCGTCGATCTGGCCGACCTGGCGCGCCGCGTGAGCGCCGACTACGCCCAGGCGGCCTGGGCGCGCGAGGACAGCATCGCCGTCGCGGCGCCCGGCGCGCTGGTCTGGCACGGCAACGCGGTGCTGCTGGAGATCGCCCTGCGCAACCTGCTGGAAAACGCCCTCAAGCACACGCCGCACGGCACCCGCATCGAGGTGCAACTGGGGCAGGCCGAGCACGGCGGCCCCTGGCTTCAGGTGGCGGACGACGGCGCCCGGCACCATGCCCAGGGCGCTGCGCCCGCACCGGTGGACAGCCTGCACCTGGGACACGAGATCGTCGCGCGTGTGGCGGAGGCGCACGGCGCACGCTTCGGCCCGGGCGCCGTACCGCCGCCATTCACCACCTGCTACCGTCTGGAATTCATGGATTCCCCGGCGGGGCCGACCGGATAAAATCGCCGGTTACGAAGCGGTTACCACCGCGGCCGACGGCCTTCCAGGGCCTGCGTGCCTTCCCCACTGCCCACCATTGAACGGACCCATCCCATGCCTCTCGTCTCGATGCGCGAACTGCTCGACCATGCCGCCGAAAACCGCTACGGCATTCCCGCCTTCAACGTGAACAACCTGGAACAGGTCCAGGCCGTCATGGCCGCCGCCGACGAGACGGGCGCCCCGGTCATCCTGCAGGCCAGTGCCGGTGCTCGCAAGTACGCCGGCGAAGCCTTCATCAAGCACCTGATCCAGGCCGCCGTCGAAGCCTACCCCCACATTCCCCTGGTCATGCACCAGGACCACGGCCAGAACCCCGCCGTGTGCCAGGGCGCGATCGACCTGGGCTTTTCGTCCGTGATGATGGACGGCTCGCTCGAGGCCGACGGCAAGACCATCGCCAGCTACGAATACAACGTGGACGTGACGCGCAAGGTCGTGGACATGGCGCACAAGGTCGGCGTCACGGTCGAGGGCGAACTGGGCTGCCTGGGCTCGCTGGAGACCATGAAGGGCGACAAGGAAGACGGCCACGGTACCGATGCCACCATGACGCGCGAGCAACTGCTGACCGATCCCGAGCAGGCCGCCGACTTCGTCAAGCGCACCCAGCTCGACGCGCTGGCCATCGCCATCGGCACCAGCCACGGCGCCTACAAGTTCACGCGCAAGCCCACGGGCGACATCCTGGCCATCGACCGCATCCAGGAAATCCACCGCCGCATTCCCAACACCCACCTGGTGATGCACGGCAGCTCCAGCGTGCCGCAGGAACTGCTGGAGATCATTCGCCAGTACGGCGGCAACATGAAGGAAACCTACGGCGTGCCCGTCGAGGAAATCCAGAAGGCCATCCAGATCGGCGTGCGCAAGATCAACATCGACACCGACATCCGCCTGGCCATGACGGGCGCCGTGCGCAAGTTCCTGGCCGAGAACCCCGAAAAGTTCGACGCCCGCGAATGGCTCAAGCCCGCGCGCGAGGCCGCCAAGGCCATCTGCAAGCAGCGCTACATCGAGTTCGGCTGCGAAGGCCAGGCACCCAAGATCAAGGGCCACAGCCTGCAGGTCGTGGCCGGCCAGTACGCCGCGGGCGCGCTGGCCCAGGTGGTGAACTGATTCCCTGCGCCGCGCGGGGGCGCTATCGCCTCCGCAAGCCAAGGCCCGGCGCATTCGCGTGCGCCGGGCCTTCGTCATGGGGGCGTGCCGATGTCGCGGAGCGCATCGGGTAAGCTCGGGCCCAGTGAGCGGAGATCGCCGAGCACACGCCAGCCGGGAGACAGACAACATGCAGATAGGTGTACCAGCCGAGTCCATGGTTGGAGAAACCCGGGTCGCCGCGACCCCGGAGACGGTCAAGAAGCTCAAGGCCCAGGGCCATGCGGTGCGCATCCAGGCGGGTGCCGGCGTGGCCGCCAGCGTGCCGGATGCCGCCTATGCCGCGGCCGGCGCCGAGATCGTGGACACCGCCAGCGCCTGGGGCGCCGACCTCGTGCTCAAGGTCCGCTGCCCCACCGAATCCGAAACGCCCCTGTTGCGCCCCGGCGCCACGCTGGTCGGCATGCTCAACCCCTTCGATGCGGCCGGCCTGCAGCGGCTGGCGCAGGCGGGCGTCACTGCCTACGCGCTGGAGGCCGCGCCCCGCACCACGCGCGCCCAGAGCATGGACGTGCTGTCTTCCCAGGCCAACATCGCCGGCTACAAGGCCGTGATGATCGCGGCCGACCGTTACCAGCGCTTCTTTCCCATGCTCATGACCGCCGCCGGCACGGTGAAGGCCGCGCGCGTGGTGGTGCTGGGCGTGGGTGTTGCCGGCCTGCAGGCCATCGCCACGGCCAAGCGGCTGGGCGCGGTGATCGAGGCCTCCGACGTGCGGCCCTCGGTCAAGGACCAGGTCGAATCGCTGGGCGCGAAGTTCATCGACGTGCCCTTCGAGACCGACGAAGAGAAAGAGGCCGCCCAGGGCTCCGGCGGCTATGCGCGCGCCATGCCGGCCAGCTGGCTGGAACGCCAGAAGGTGGAGGTGGCCAAGCGCGTGGCCCAGGCCGACGTGGTCATCACCACCGCCCTCATTCCCGGCCGGCCCGCGCCGGTGCTGGTGACCGAGGCGATGGTGCAGTCCATGAAGCCGGGCTCGGTGATCGTCGACATCGCCGCTCCCCAGGGCGGCAACTGCCCGCTGACCGAAGCCGGCCAGACCGTGGTGCGCCATGGCGTGACGCTGGTCGGCGAAACCAACCTGCCCGCGCTGGTGGCGGCCGATGCCTCGGCGCTCTACGCGCGCAACGTGCTCGATTTCCTCAAGCTCATCATCCACCCCGAAGGGGCCCTGCACGTGGACCGGCAAGACGACATCGTCGCCGCCTGCCTCGTGGCCCATGAAGGCGCGGTCACCCGCGCATGACAAGACAAGCATTCCTGTGAAGACCCGGCTTTCATCCCTGCTCCCCCTGTCCCCCCGCCTTGGCGGCCCGCTGCTCGCCATCGCCTCGCTGCTCACCCTGGCCGCCTGCGCCCCCGTGCAGCCCGCGCTGCCGCACGTGGGCCGTGCGCAGCTGGAACTGCCGCCCGGCGACTGGGAGGTGCTCGGCCGCCGCGACGAGGTGATCGACGTGCTGCCCGACGACACCTCCGCCGACCTGCCCACGCAGATGACCGCCATGGGCCTGCGCGGTCCGGGCAAGGACCGGCCGCTGCTGGCCGTGCTGCTGGTGCAGACCAACAGCACCAACTACCCGCGCGACACCACGCTGTGGACGGCCCCGTGCCCCCAGCAGCAGGGCGTGTTCGTCGAGGACAAGGCCCAGGGCAGTCCCGCGCGCATCGATTGCCTGCGCTACAAGCGCCGCGCCGATACCGAGGACTACCTGGCCAAGAACCGCCCCGCCGTGGCGCAGTGGCTGTCCATGAACCAGGCGGCGCCCACCAAGCCGTACTCGCACGTGTTCTTCCGCTATGCCACCAACGGCGGCGCCATCGTCACCATCGATGCGCTGGTCGATCAGCGCCTGGTGCGCCCACCCACGCGCGACAACGAGGCCTTCCTGCGCGCCGGCCGTCCGGCGCTGGAGTGGGGCGACAAGATGGCGCAGGCCGCGCGGTTGAGCACCGCGATGATGGACGGCCGGCTGATCGTGCCGCCGTTCCCGGTCGCCCCGCCGCAGTAGCCCCTCCATCGTTCAACCAGTCGTCCGTTCCTTCGCCCCGTTCGCCCCTTCACCTTCAAGGAGTGCTGCCATGGATGCCGTTTCCCCCACGCTGATCAACCTGATCATCTTCGTGCTGGCCATCTATGTCGGCTACCACGTGGTGTGGACCGTGACCCCGGCGCTGCACACGCCGCTGATGGCGGTGACGAACGCGATCTCGGCCATCGTGATCGTCGGCGCCATGCTGGCCGCGGCCCTCACCGAGACCACCCTGGGCAAGACCATGGGCGTGCTCGCGGTGGCGTTGGCCGCGGTGAACGTGTTCGGCGGCTTCCTCGTCACGCGGCGCATGCTGGAGATGTTCCGCAAGAAGGAGCGCAAGCCCGCGTCCTCCGCTGCCGCCGGCGCCGCTTCCGACAAGGCCGCGCCATGAGCATGAACCTCGTCACGCTGCTGTACCTGGTGGCCAGCGTCTGCTTCATCCAGGCGCTCAAGGGGCTCTCGCATCCCACCACCTCGATCCGGGGCAACCTGTTCGGCATGGCCGGCATGGCGATCGCCGTGCTCACCACCGCCGCGCTGATCTGGAGCGTCACGCGCGGCGCGCCCATGGGCCTGGCCTGGGTGCTGCTCGGATTGCTCGTCGGGGGCGCTGCCGGCACGGTGATGGCCCAGCGGGTGGAGATGACCAAGATGCCCGAACTGGTCGCCTTCATGCACAGCATGATCGGCCTGGCGGCCGTGTTCATCGCCGTCGCCGCGGTGGCCGAGCCCTGGGCCTTCGGCATCGTGCCGCCCCCCGTTCCGGCCCTGGCCAGCGCCGCCACACCCGAGGGCAACGTGCTGGTGGAAGGCTTCGCGCGGCTGCCGATCCCGTTCGGCAACCGGCTGGAGCTGTTCCTGGGCGCGGCCATCGGCGCCATCACCTTCAGCGGCTCGGTGATCGCCTTCGGCAAGCTGTCGGGCAAATACAAGTTCCGCTGGTTCCAGGGTGCGCCGGTGCAGTTCAAGGGCCAGCACCTGCTCAACCTCGTGCTGGGCCTGGCGACCGTCGGGCTCGGGCTGGTCTACATGGCCACCGAGAGCTGGACCGCCTTCTTCGCCATGCTGGCGCTGGCGTTCGTGATGGGCGTGCTCATCATCATTCCCATCGGCGGCGCGGACATGCCGGTGGTGGTCTCGATGCTCAACAGCTACTCGGGCTGGGCGGCGGCGGGCATCGGCTTCAGCCTGAACAACAGCATGCTCATCATCGCCGGATCGCTGGTGGGCAGCTCGGGCGCCATCCTGTCCTACATCATGTGCAAGGCGATGAACCGCTCGTTCTTCAACGTGATCCTGGGTGGGTTTGGCGGCGATGCGGCGGCGGCTTCGGCCGGCGGCGCGCAGGCGCAGCGCAGCGTCAAGAGCGGCAGCGCCGACGACGCCGCCTTCGTGCTGGGCAACGCCGAGACCGTGGTGATCGTGCCCGGCTACGGCCTGGCCGTGGCGCGCGCCCAGCATGCGGTCAAGGAGCTGGCCGCCAAGCTGGCCGAGAAGGGCATCACCGTCAAGTACGCCATCCACCCGGTGGCCGGGCGCATGCCGGGCCACATGAACGTGCTGCTCGCCGAGGCCGAGGTGCCCTACGACCAGGTGTTCGAGATGGAAGACATCAACGGCGAATTCGGACAGGTGGACGTGGCGATCATCCTCGGCGCCAACGACGTGGTGAACCCCGCCGCGCACACCAAGGGCAGCCCCATCTACGGCATGCCCATCCTGGAGGCCTACAAGGCCAAGACCGTGATCGTGAACAAGCGTTCCATGGCGGCGGGCTATGCCGGCCTGGACAACGAGTTGTTCTACATGGACAAGACCATGATGGTCTTCGGCGACGCCAAGAAGGTCGTCGAGGACATCGGCAAGGCCATCGAATAGGCCCGCGCTCCGGTGCCGCCCGCGTGGCGGCCGCTGCAGCAGGGGCGCACGGTTTAGGGAAACTACAGGCCCCTGGCGCCTTCGCCCGCGACGACAATGCGGGCTCCTTTTTGTAACAGTAGGTTTGGAGACACACAGCATGAATGACCGCCCGTGGCTTGCCGCCTACCCACCCGGGGTGCCGGCCGACATCGACCCGGCGCAGTACCCCTCGCTCATCGCCCTGATGGAAGAGGGCTTCGGCAAGTACGCCGACCGCGTGGCCTACAGCTACATGGGCAAGGATGTGAGCTTCGGCGAGACGGACGTGCAAAGCCGCCACATCGCGGCCTATCTCCAGGGCCTGGGGCTGGCCAGGGGCGACCGCGTCGCGGTCATGATGCCCAACGTGCCGCAGTACCCCGTGGCCGTGGCCGCCATCCTGCGCGCCGGTTTCGTGGTGGTGAACGTGAACCCGCTGTACACCCCGCGCGAACTGGAGCACCAGCTCAAGGACTCGGGCGCCAAGGCCATCGTCATCATCGAGAACTTCGCCGCCACGCTGCAGGCGTGCATCGGCGCCACGCAGGTCAAGCACGTCGTGCTGTGCGCCATGGGCGACCGCCTGGGCTTCCCCAAGGGCCTGATCGTCAACTACGTGGTGCGCAGCGTGAAGAAGCTCGTGCCGCCGTTCAACCTGCCCGGCGCGGTGCGCTTCAACGACGCGCTGTCGCAGGGCGCGCGCGGCACGCTCAAGGTCCCCGACCTGCGCCCCGACGACGTGGCCCTGCTGCAGTACACGGGCGGCACCACGGGCGTAAGCAAGGGCGCCGTGCTCCTGCACCGCAACATCATCGCCAACGTGCTGCAGGCCGAGGCCTGGAACGTTCCCGTGATGCAGACCGTGCCGGCCAACGAGCAGCCCACCACCGTGTGTGCGCTGCCGCTCTATCACATCTTCGCCTTCACGGTGAACATGATGATGAGCATGCGCACGGGCGCCAAGAACATCCTGCTGCCCAACCCCCGCGACCTGGCGGCGGTGCTCAAGGAGCTTTCGCGGCACACCTTCCACAGCTTCCCGGCCGTGAACACACTGTTCAACGGCCTGGCCCACCACCCCGACTTCAACACCGTGAACTGGAAGAACCTCAAGGTGTCGGTGGGCGGCGGCATGGCCGTGCAGGGCGCGGTGGCCAAGCTCTGGCTGGAAAAGACCGGCTGCCCCATCTGCGAAGGCTACGGCCTGTCGGAGACCAGCCCCACGGTCGCCTGCAACCCGGCCACCGAAAAGGCGTTCACCGGCACCATCGGCGTGCCGATCTCCAGCACCTACATGAAGCTCATCGACGACGATGGCCGCGACGTGACCGAGCCGGGCGCACGTGGCGAGATCGCCATCAAGGGCCCGCAAGTCATGGCCGGCTACTGGCAGCGGCCCGACGAGACCGCCAAGGTCATGACGGACGACGGCTACTTCAAGTCCGGTGACATCGGCGTGATCGACGAGCGCGGCTACTTCAAGATCGTGGACCGCAAGAAGGACATGGTGCTGGTGAGCGGCTTCAACGTCTACCCCAACGAGGTCGAGGACGTGGTGGCCACGCTGCCCGGCGTGCTCGAATGCGCGGTGGTGGGCGTGCCCGACGAGAAGACGGGCGAAGCCGTCAAGCTGGTCATCGTCAAGCGAGGCACCGACCTCACCGAGGCGCAGGTGCGCGAGTTCTGCAAGGCCAACCTGACCGGCTACAAGCAGCCCCGCGTGATCGAGTTCCGCGATTCGCTGCCCAAGACCCCGGTAGGCAAGATCCTGCGCCGCGAGTTGCGCGACAAGCGCTAGTGCAGCCCGTCCCGTCCTGGCCCCGGGCCACCCCGGCGCGGGCGCAACCGCTGGGGGCGTTGCGGCCGTGACGACCGCCATCCTCAGCGCCCTGGCCGAAGAGCAGCAGGGCCTCATCGACGCGCTCACCCGGGGGCGCCGCACGCTCCATGCCGGCCGCACGTTCTGGAGCGGCGGCCTGCACGGTCGTGAGGTGGTGCTGGCGCTCTCGGGCATCGGCAAGGTCGCGGCGGCCACCACCGCCACCGCGCTGATCGAGCGCTTCGGCGCGGCGCGCGTGGTGTTCACCGGCGTGGCCGGCGGCCTGAGCGCGGACGTGCAGGTGGGCGACGTGGTCGTGGCGCACGACTTCCTGCAGCACGACATGGACGCCTCGCCCCTGTTCCCCCGCTGGGAGCTGCCCGGCTACGGCCGCACCCGGCTGCCGTGCGATGAAGCGCTGGCCGGCCGGCTGGCCGATGCCGCCGGCGAATGCCTGGCCGGCGGCGCGGCCGCGCTGTGGGACGGCGCCGGACTGCCGCCGCCCCTGCGCGCTCCGCGTGTGCACCGGGGCCTGATCGCGAGCGGCGACCGCTTCGTGTCGACCGTGCAGGAATCGCAGTCGCTGCGCGACGCGTTCACCGCCGCCGGCCATGCGGTGCTGGCGGTGGAGATGGAGGGCGCCGCCGTGGCCCAGGTCTGCAGCGACTACGGCGTACCCTTTGCCGCCGTCCGCACCGTCTCCGACCGCGCGGACGACGCCGCGCACGTGGACTTCCCCCGCTTCGTGCAGACCGTGGCCAGCCGGTATGCCGATGGCATCATCGGGCGGTGGCTTCAGATGCTATGAAGTTAATAGCTATACGCCGGGACGTTGATTGTGCTGGAGGCCGATTCGGTACGAAATGACCGGCTCGCGGCAGAGCGCGTGGGACGGGAGCGGCCCAGGCGCCCGGAACCCCATGCTGGCCTTGGTCGACGCCGTGCCTTCGCACCCGGCGCTCATTCATCCATCCACTGGCGGTAAATCTCCTGGAAGCGCCGAACGAGGCGCTCGCCGGGTTGCAGGGCGCCCTTCATGCGCGACGGCCTGGACGACAGCCCGCGCTGCACAGATTCACAAATGCCCCGGTCCTCCGCGAACAGCCGCTCCGCATAGGCGGTGTGCCACGGGCCCACGATTTCCAGCATCGCCATTTCGGCCCGCGTGAGGTCGGGAATCTCGAAGCTGAAGAGCCGGGCAAACATCCTGCAACTGCCGGGGCCGGTCGGCTGGTAATCCATGATGGCGAGCTGCTGGTTGTCGGTGTATCCGATGGTCGTGGCGGGAAAGATGAGGTGGTGCCGGTAGCCATTGGGGTAGGGCACCGGCGCCCGTTTGAAAATTTCGTTCACCCGGGCATCCCGCGCGCGAAGGTAGCGCTTGGGATTCATGCGGGTCACATAGGAGATGGTGTGGTCGGCGTCCGGGTCGCAATCGACCTGAAGCGGCTTTTGGACGTCGGCGGCGAAGGTCTCCGCATGCACGGAGAAGGCGTGTTCGAACTCCACCGTGTTTTGCAGTACGACCTTCCAGTTGGCCGCGATGTCCTGCACGTGCTTGGGCCGCTCGGTCCCGATGGCCACGGACATTTGCGTGAGGGCGGGCAGCAGGGGGCCCAGGAATTCGTCCAGGCGGTGGCGGGGCTCCGCGCTGACGAAGATGAACTCGCCCATCACCTCGACCTGCCACATCTCCAGCCGCAGCTCCTGTGTCTGATAGCAGGCCAGGGCCTCATCGCGCCGATGGGGCACGCCAATCGCCATCCCGTCGCCGTCGTAGGTCCACAGGTGGTAGGGGCAGCGGATCGGTCCATGGCCGCTGGGCGCTTCGAAGAACGCGGAAAAGCGGTGGGGACACACATTGGCATAGGCCACGATGCGGCCTTCATGGCGATGGACCACCAGATCCGTCGGGCCGATGATCCGCTTGACGTAGTCGAGTTCGTTCGGGATGTCGCGCGTCAATGCGGCCAAATGCCATGCCCGCCGGAAAATGCGTGCTTGCTCCAGGACCTGTACCTGCGGGTCCGTGTAGCCGGCAGGATCGATGAGATGGTTCTCGGGCATGGCCCATCCTACTTGAACACGGCGATGGGAAACCACGTGCTGTGGGGCCTGCCCTGCACGCACCGCCGTGCCTCGTCGCTAACGCAAAACGGGCCGCGCCGCGGCCCCGAAGGTCACTTCAACCAGCCGCGCTTTCGGAAGTACCACATGGGGCCCAGGGCGCTGGCCACCATCAGCGCCAGCGCGTAGGGGTAGCCCAGCGACCAGTCCAGCTCGGGCATGAACTTGAAGTTCATGCCGTAGACGCTGGCGATCAGCGTCGGCGGCAGCAGAGCGACGCTGGCGACCGAGAAGATCTTGATGATCTTGTTCTGGTTGATGTTGATGAAGCCGACCGTGGCGTCCATCAGGAAGTTGATCTTGTCGAACAGGAACGCCGTGTGGTTATCGAGCGACTCGATGTCGCGCAGGATCTGGCGCGCCTCCTCGAACTGCTCGGCGTTGAGCATCTTGCTGCGCATCATGAAGCTCACGGCGCGGCGCGTGTCCATCACGTTGCGGCGGATGCGGCCGTTCAGGTCCTCCTGGCGCGCGATGGCGGCCAGCACCTCGCCGGCGCGGGCATCGGTCACGTCGCCGGCCAGCACCTGCACGCTGACCTTCTTCAGGTCGTCGTAGATGCCTTCGAGGGTATCGGCGGAGTATTCGGCGTCGGCGTCGAAGAGCTTGAGCAACACCTCCTTCGCATCCTCGATCAGGCCCGGTGCCCGGCGCGCGCGCATGCGCAGCAGGCGGAAGACGGGCACGTCTTCGTCGTGGATGGAAAAGAGCACGCCCTTGCTCTTGAGCGTGTCGTTGACGAGGTTCAGGATGAAGGCCACGCGCACCGAGCGCGGGTCGTCTTCGTCGTCGATGAGAAAGTCGCTGCGGATGTGCAGCTCGCCGTTGTCTTCTTCATAGAAGCGGGCGGATTCCTCGATGTCCTCGTCCATGGCGTCTTCGGGGATGAAGAGGCCGTAGTGCTGCTTGACCCAGCGTTTTTCTTCGAGGGTGGGCGACTCCAGGTCGACCCAGATGGGCTGGAACTGCGCCAGCTCTTCCAGGGACTCGATTTCTTCCTGGACGAGCCGGCCGTTGGCGAGCGTGAAAATGTTGAGCATGTGGGCTCACTCCCGGTGTGTGATGGGCTTTTTCTGCGAGGGATGGGGCGGCTTTCAACCCTCGGCAGGCCGGGAGTTGAAAGCTACCAACTGGGGTAGGTTTCCACGGAGGAATCTCCAAAAATGCAAGCCGCGGATTATGGCATTGCGCTGCGTCAATCCCATGACACCCGCCGAGGCCCGGCGGGGCCTGACAGCCCGTGCGCGCAGTGCCGGGAAGGCTTTGTTTTCCGTCAGTCCGCCTCGGGCGCCGGGTTGCCCGCCGCCCGCACGGTGGCGAGGGCGCGGCACAGGTCGGCCCAGGCGGCGGCCTTGGCCTCGGGGGCGCGCAGCAGGTAGGCCGGGTCGTAGGTGACGATGGCCGGCGTGCCGCCGGGCAGGGCGTGCAGGCCGGCGCGCAGCCGGCCCAGGGGTTCGCGGCTCTCCAGCACGGCGCGGGCCGCACCCAGGCCGAGCACCAGCACCATCGACGGGCGCAGGCTGGCCAGCGCCTCGTGCAGCGCGTGCGCGATGCCGGCATCGCCGGGGCCCACGGCGCCGGTGCGCTGCACGGCGGCGAAGAACACCCGGGGATGGCGGTGCAGGCGCATGGCGCGCAGCATGTTGTCCAGCAGCTTGCCGGCGTCGCCGGTCAGGGGGGCGTCGGGCGTGGCGCTTTCGGCCAGCACCAGCCAGCCGGCACCCAGGTCCACCGGCGTGGCCGACGGGTCGGCCTGCGGGTACAGCGGCTGCGGCGCCTGCAGGGCCGCGGCGGTGCCCGCGGCCTCGTCGCGCGCCGGGGGCACAGCCACGGGCGCAGGCACCGGGGCCGGGCGGGCCACGGCGGGGGCCGAGGCCTGCGGCGCCGGCGCCATCCGGGGCGCGGCCGGCGCGGCGTAGGGGGTGGGGGCATCCATGGATTCGGCTGCCGGGGCCGCGGCCACGACGGGCTCCGGCACGGCCGGGGGGGCGGCTGCCGGCGCCCACACGGTGATGCCCATCTCGGCCAGCATGGCGCGCTGGCGTGCGTCCAGGTCCAGGCTCATAGCGGCAGGCTCATCACGACGGCATCCTCGCGCTCTCCGCCGTGGGCGGGGTAGTAGCGCTTGCGTTCGCCCACGAAGCGAAAGCCCCGGGCTTCGTAGATCGACCGCGCCCGCGCATTGCTCACGCGCACTTCCAGCCACAGCCATTGCGCGTTGCAGCCGCGCGCCCACAGGGCCAGCGCATCCAGCAGCAGCCGGGCCCAGCCCTGGCGCTGGTGGACGGGGGCCACGGTCAGGTTGAGCAGGTGCACTTCGTCCACGCCTTTCATGGCCACGAAGTAGCCGATCAGTTCATCGCCGGCCATCAGCAGCTGGGTCTCGTAGCCGGCCGCCATGGCATCGATGAAGTTGCCGCGCGTCCAGGGGTGCGTGTAGGCGACCTGTTCGATCGCCAGCAGCGCATCCAGCCGCGCGAGCGTGAGCGGCTCGAACCGGGCTTCTTCGGGGGTGTGGGGAACGGCGCTCATGGGGCACTCAGAATGGGAGGCAGGGCGGCTGCGGCCGCCTGCCTGGCCGCCAGGCGCTCCGCCGTGGTTTGCGCCACTTTATCGCGCACGTACAGCGGCAGGGCTTCGCTGGCCGGTTGCGCGCCCCCCGCAGCGATGCGCGCGGGGGCCAGGTGCAGCAGGGCCAGGGCGGTCGGCAGGGCGAACACGTGGGGGGCGTCGGGTGCAAGCCGCTCGCCATAGGCCGCGCGGGCATTGCCGGCCACGGTGTAGCCGGGCGGCACGGCCACGGACTGCGGCGCGCACAGGCCGAAATCGTCGCCCCCGCGCCAAGTGCCGTCGGCCTGGAATTCGAAGGGCGCGGTGTAAACCTCGTCCATGCGGGCGTCGAGCACCGCCACCACGCGCGTGCAGCCGTGGGCATGGCGGGCCGCCTCGGCCACGGCCAGCAGGGTGTCGATCGGCAGCACCGGCACGCCCGCACCGAACGCCAGTCCCTGCGCCACGGAGCACGTCGTGCGCAGGCCGGTGAACGAGCCCGGGCCGCGCCCGAAGACCACGGCATCCAGCGTGTCGAACGACAGGCCGGCCTCGGCCAGCAACGCCCGGATCGCCGGCAGCAGCGTGGCGGACGCCTGCGCGCCGCCGGGCCCGCTGTGCTCCCAGGTCGCATCGGCGCGCTGGACGGCGATGGACAGGGTGTCGGTACTGGTATCGAAGGCGAGCAGGTTCATGGGGTGAGGGTGGGTGGCCCGCCCGAAGCGCCGGGTCTGCGAAACCGCAGCCGTGCGCCGCACCCGGTGCTGGGGAGCCGGTGCGCATTATCGGCGCCCCGGCCGGCGGCTGCCGCTCCGCCGCGCGCAACCCCAGCGCGCGGTGATGGCGTCAGGCGGCCGCGGCTTCCAGCGCCGCCGGCTGGGCCAGGGCATCGCCCTCGCCGGCCAGGAGGCCCAGGGGGGCGTCGGGGGCGGGCTTGTCGCACGGCTGGGCGGCCACGCGGGTGGCGATGTCGCGCGCCGCGGGCGAAAAATACAGCCAGAGGTTGTCGCTGGCGAGGTCGTAGCTGGAGAAAAGGGCGCGTCCCGAGCCGGGAGGCGTCATCAGGAACTTCGCCATGAAGATCTGCTGGATCTGGCGCGCGGGCTCGAACGCGTCCTGGTCATTGCCGAGAGCCAATTTGTACCAAGTGCTCACAGTTGCCTTTCTCCCCGGAGGCCGGGACTTCAAGATGGAGGCCATCCTAGGGTGAACCCGAAGGCCGCCGGCCCTCCCCGCGAGCGCATCGATCTGTAGGACGAAGGCCGGTCCTCGGCCGCTGGCAGCGCGCCAGGGCGGCGGCCCCGGCGTGCCTCGCTAGACTCGTCCGCCATGTTGCAAGTCTTTTCATGGCGCCGGCGTCTGGCCGTGCGCGCGGCCACGCTCGTGGCATTCGCGGGGGCGGCGCTGCCGGCCCTGGCCCAGTCTCCCGCCATGCCCGAGGCCGTCGCCCTGCCGCCCGCGGTCGAGGCCGCCCTGCAGCGCGCCAAGCTGCCGCGCGAGGCCCTGTCGGTGCTGGTGGTGGATGCGGAGGGCCGGCAGGCGCCCCGGCTCGCCTACCGCGCGCAGGTGCCGGTCAATCCCGCCTCGGTCATGAAGCTGGTCACCACCTATGCCGCGCTGGACCAGCTGGGGCCGGCCTTCACCTGGGACACGCCGGTGTACCTGGACGCCCGGCCGCGGTCCGGCAGCCTGCAGGGCAACGTGTACATCAAGGGGCAGGGCGACCCCAAGCTCGTGGTGGAGCGCCTGTGGCTGCTGATGCGGCGTCTGCAGGCGCAGGGCATCCAGGTGATCGTCGGCGACATCGTGCTGGACCGCAGCGCCTTCGACGTGCCCGAGCACGATGCCGCGCGCTTCGACGGCGAGCCCCTGCGCCCCTACAACGCCGCGCCGGACGCGCTGCTGGTCAACTACAAGTCGATCGCCATGACCTTCGTGCCCGATGGCCCGGCCGGGCTGGGGCGCGTGCAGTACGAACCCCCGCTGGCCGGCGTGCAGTGGCCGGCCACCGTGCCGCTGGCCGCGGCGGGCGCGGAGTGCGGCGACTGGCGCACGGCCCTCAAGGCCGAGCTGGCCGACCCCGCCCGCATCGCCTTCCAGGGCGTGTACCCGGCGGCCTGCGGCGAGCGCACCTGGGCGGTGGCGCCGGCCGATCCCGCCGGCTACGCGGCGCGCGCCATCGAAGGCATGTGGCGCGAACTGGGCGGCAAGCTCACCGGCAGCGTGCGCGACGGGCGGGTGCCCGCCGGCCTGGCCCCGGCCTTCAGCACGTCCTCGCCCACGCTGGCCGAGGTGGTGCGCGACATCAACAAATACAGCAACAACGTGATGACGCAGCAGGTGTTCCTCACGCTGGCGCTGCAAAAGAACGGCCGCGGCACCTTCGACGGCGCGCGCGCCGTGGTCGGGCAGTGGTGGCGCCAGCGCTTTCCCGGCACGGAAGCGCCCGTGCTGGACAACGGCGCGGGCCTGAGCCGCGAGGCGCGCATCAGCGCCCAGGCCCTGGCGCGCATGCTGCAGGCCGCATGGCTGTCGCCCGTCATGCCCGAGCTGGTGTCGTCGCTGCCGATCACCGGCGTGGACGGCACCCTGCGCCGGGCGCAGGGACGGTCGGTGGGCGCGGCCCACCTCAAGACCGGCAGCCTGCGCGACGTCTCGGCCATGGCCGGCTACGTGCACGCCGCCAGCGGCCGCCGCTACGTGATGGTGGCCATCGCCAACCACCCGAACGCGGCCGCGGCGCGCCCGGCCATCGAGGCCCTGGTCGATTGGGTGGCCCATGACCGCTGAGGCGCCCTGG
This sequence comes from Acidovorax sp. SUPP3434, assembly GCF_030159015.1. Lineage (NCBI taxonomy): Bacteria > Pseudomonadati > Pseudomonadota > Betaproteobacteria > Burkholderiales > Comamonadaceae > Acidovorax > Acidovorax sp. SUPP3434. Next base: position 39,402 of record NZ_BQXL01000018.1, on the reverse strand, counting down.
ACGGGCACCCGCGCGGCGCGGCTATCGGTAGTTCCCCTGTGCCGGCCCCGGGCGGTGCAGGTTTACGATGGGTCCCAGTAAAACGCACGACCGTGCTATTTTCAACCTGACGGAGAACACCTTGATCTCGAAAACCACTAAAAACAGAGCTTCCTGGGCGGTGACGGCATTGGCGGCAGCCGCTTTGCTGGCGGCCTGCGGGGGCGGCGGCTCGGACACGACGCCCGCCGTGAGCGTGAAGTCCGTGAAGGTCATGGGCGACAGCCTGGCCGACAGCGGTACGTTCGGCTTCAAGTTCACCGTGCAGGGCACGGCGGCCACGGGCGCCGGCTCCAGTTCCGTCTGGCCCGAGCGCGTCGCCACGAGCTACGGGCAGACGCTGTGCGCGCACTACCAGTCGACCGGCACCACGTTCGGCACGCGGGCGGAATGCACCAACTACGCCGTGGGCGGCGGGCGCATCAACAACTTCACGGCGCCCACCTCGCCGGTCTCCATCACCAAGCAGATCCAGGATGCCGGCGCCGCCGGATTCACCGACACCGACCTGGTGCTGATCGACGGCGGCGCCAACGACGCGGCCGACCTGATCGGCGCCTACCTGCGCGCCTCGAGCGACGGCGGTGCCACCTACCGCGCCGTGCTGGGCACGCTGCTGGACGCCAACACCGTGAACACCGCCCTGGCCGGCGGCGCGACCGGCATGGCGCAGGTGGGTGGGCTGTACATGCAGACGCTGGCCACGCGTTTCGCGGCCACCATCAAGACCAACACGCTGGACAAGGGCGCCAAGCGCGTCGCGGTGCTCAACGCCCCGGGCATCACCCTCACCCCGCGGTTCCGCCTGGTGGTGGCTTCCATCGCGGCCGCCAACGGCGCGGCCGCCGCCGCCCAGGCCGAAGCCCTCTTCGACGGCTGGATCCAGGCCTACAACGCCCGCCTGGCCACCAGCCTGGGGACCGACAGCCGCCTGGCCCTGGTGGACTTCTACAGCTCGTTCAAGGACCAGGCCACCAACCCGGCCCAGTACCAGCTGACCAACGTCTCGACCGCTGCCTGCCCGGCCACCGGCGTGGGCAGCGATGGCCTGCCGACCTACTCCTTCCCGACCTGCACGTCGGCCGCCCTGTCGGCCCGCACGCCCCCTGCAGGCGCCACGGGCGGTGCCGACTGGTGGAAGTCCTACGGCTTTGCCGACAGCTTCCACCCCACGCCGTATGGCCACCAACTGGTCGCCCAACTGGTGTCGCGTTCCCTGTCCACCGCCGGTTGGCTCTGATTGCCCAGGCCCCATCCCCATCGAGGAGTTTTCATGAAGCCATTTTCCTGGGCCTGCGTGGCGATCGCCGCGGCCGCCGTCTGCGGCACGGCCAGCGCACAAGTCGCCGGCACGTTGAGCCTGCGCGCCGGCGTGACCCAAATCTCGCCCCAAGTCAAAAGCGGCAACCTGAGCGCGCCGAGCTTTCCCGGCACCCGCGTGGACGTGCATTCCGCCACGGCGCTGACCGGCGGCCTGAACTACATGCTGACCGACCACTGGGCGGTGGACGTGCCCATCGGCCTGCCGTTCAAGCACTCGTTCTACGGTGACGGCGCCATTGGCGGCGTGGGCAAGGTGGGCGAGACCAAGGTGGTGCCCGCCACGGTGTTCGCGCAATACCGTTTCCAGGAGGCCAACGCGGCCTTCCGGCCGTATGTCGGGCTGGGCGTGACCTATGCCAAGTTCTTCAAGGAGCGCACCACCGCCACGCTGAACGGGCTGACGGGCGGCACGCCGGCCAATCCCACCACCGCGTCGATCGACGACAAGTGGGGCGTCACCGCGCAGGTCGGCTTCGTATGGCAGTTCAACGAGCGCTGGTTCCTGGACGCGGCCTATTACAAAGGCTTCCTCAAGACCACCACGCGCCTGTCGAGCGGGCAGAACATCGACATCAAGCTCAACCCCAACGTGTTCGCGGTCGGGATCGGCTACCGGTTTTGAGGCCCCCCGCCGGGCCCGTGCCGCACGGAGCCCGCGGCACCATCAAAAAAGCCGACCCGAGGGTCGGCTTTTTCGCGTGGGCTGCAAGGCGCTTACCAGCGGGCGCGCAGGCGGTCGTACGCGTAGGTGCCGAACTGGCGCTGGGCCGAAGGCGTGAAGTAAACGCGGTCGGCGAACACGTACTTGTCCTGGGCGGCGCCGGTCAGCAGCGTGGAGGCGTTGCACAGCAGCGAGTTGACCTGGCCTGCGCCGATGCCGATGCCGTTGTTGGGGTCCACCGAGGTGCAGACGGCGTTGTCCTTGTCGGTGAAGCCGTAGCCCGAAGGCGAGCCCACGAACACGTTGCCGTAGTAGGCCAGATCGACATACAGCACCGTGGTGCCCAGGTCTTCGATGTTCACCAGCAGGGCCTGGTTGAACTGCGTGCTGGCGTTGCTCAGCAGCGTGGTCTGGTTGATGCCCACGGCCCAGGGGCTCTTGCCCAGGTCGTAGGTGCCGGTCACCACCACGTGCTTGGCACCGGCGTTGGACAGGCGGCGCACCTGCGCGGCCAGTTCCTTGCCGGCCGTGGCTGCGTTGGTGAGGAACTGCGCGCTGGTCTGCGTGCCCGCGTTCACCGCAGCCATGCCGGCGATCACGTCGCTGATGCCGCCGTTGATCAGCACCAGGTCGTTCTCGGCGAAGCCGCCCTTGGACAGGAAGGTGTCGATCTGCTGGGTGACGGACGGGGTGGTGGTCCGGCCGGCGGCGTCGGTGGTGGCCGTCACGCGGGCATTGCCCTGCGCGTAGCCCGTGCCGCCCGCTGCGGCGGCGGTGAAGCTCTTGCCGTAGTTGTTGGCGATCTGCTGGGCCCAGTTGTTGATGCTGCCGTCGTTGACCGTGTAGCGGGCCCCGTTCTGGCCGATGTCGGTGAAGCCGTCACCGAACGTGATGAACCGGTCGGGCGTGATGGCCGACTCGGTTGTGCTCGAACCGCAAGCCGCGAGCAACGTGGCCGTTGCACAAGCGGCGACCACGAGGGTGCGGCGCATCCAATTTGCTGCCATGGGTTTTTCTCCAGAAAATGTGGCGAGAGTTTAACGACTGGCGCGGCACGGCCTGCAACAGGGCGTGCCGCGGGACATTCGATCCGGTTTATGCGGCCGCGGCACGCTGCAGGCGGTCGCGCACGCCTTCCCATTCGGGGGTGGCGGGCGGGGCTTCGATCCAGATCAGCTTCACGCCGTCGTCGTCGAAGGCGCGCAGCACGGCAAAGAGCTGCTGGGCGGTGGCCGTGGCATCGTCAGGCATGCGCCGCACCTGCACTTTGGCCGAGCGCGAGCGCAGCGGGCTGCGCGCGTAGACGGCCAGGTGCGCGGCATCGGCGCCCAGCAGGTCCAGCCCGGTTTGCAGCGCCTTGGCCTCCATCAGCCGCACCTTGGCGGCCGGTGCGTAGTGGGCCTCCAGCGTGCCCGACGCGCGCGGGGTGTGCGCGGGCAGGTCGTCCTTCGACAGCGGCGCCAGGCCGCATGCCTGGGCGATCTGCGCGCGGGTGATGGCGCCGGGCCGCAGCAGCACCGGCACGCCGCGCGTGCAATCGACGATGGTCGATTCGATGCCCACGCCGCAGGGCCCGCCGTCCAGCACCAACAGCGCCTCGCCCAGCTCGTCCTGCACGTGCAGGGCGGTGGTGGGGCTCACGCGGCCGAAGCGGTTGGCGCTGGGCGCGGCCACGCCCCACACGGGGCGGCCCTCCAGCGCCGGGTCGTCCGATGCGCCGGCGCGCAGCACGGCCTGGGCGACGGGGTGGGCGGGGCAGCGCAGGCCCACGCTGTCCTGGCCGCCCGTGGCGGCGGTGGCCACGCCGGGCCGGCGCGGCAGGATGAGGGTGAGCGGGCCGGGCCAGAACGCATCGACCAGCGCCTGCGCGAACGCCGGCACTTCGCTGGCGAAGTGGGCAATGCCGCCGGCATCGGCCACGTGCACGATCAGCGGATGGTCGCTCGGCCGGCCCTTGGCGGCGAAGATCTGCGCCACAGCGGCATCGCTGGCCGCGTCGGCGGCCAGGCCGTACACCGTCTCGGTGGGCAGGCCCAGCAGCGCGCCCGTGCGCAGGGCGCGCGCGGCGGCGGCGATGGATTCGGGGCGTTGGCCGTCAAGGATCATTTCGCGTGCGGGCCCCGGGTTCAGAAGGCTTCGATGCCCAGCAGCGCCGCCGCCTGCAGCGCCGTGGCGCGCGCGGCCTCGGCGGTCGGGGCCGTCACGTTCAGGTGGCCCATCTTGCGGCCAGGCTTGGCGTCGGCCTTGCCGTACAGGTGCAGGTGCGTGCCCGGCAGCGCCAGCACCGCGTCCCAGGCGGGCGTGCGGGCCTGCGGGCCGTGCGTGAACCACAGGTCGCCCAGCAGGTTGAGCATGACGGCGGGGCTGTGCTGGCGCGGCTGCATGAGCGGCAGGCCGGCCATGGCGCGCACCTGCAGCTCGAACTGCGAGACGTCGCACGCGTTCTGGCTGTAGTGGCCGCTGTTGTGCGGGCGCGGGGCGATCTCGTTGACCACCAGCTCGCCGCCGTCGAGCACGAAGAACTCCACGCACAGCACACCCACGTAGTCCAGGCCGTTTGCTATCGATTTAGAATCATCGACGGCATGTTCCACTAGGGCATGAGGCACATTACCCTCGTAAACCTCGGTGACCGCCAGAATGCCGTCCCGGTGCAGGTTGCGCTGCACGGGCAGGTGCACGCAGGTGCCGTCGGCGCCGCGCGCCACGATCACCGAGCATTCGAGGGCCAGGGGCAGCATCTTTTCCAGCACGCAGGGCACGCCGCCCATGGCCTGCCACGCGGCGGCGAGTTCGGCCGGCGTCTTCACGCGGGACTGGCCCTTGCCGTCGTAGCCCATGCGCGCCGTCTTCAGGATGCCGGGCAGAAGATCGGGCGCCACGGCCGCCAGATCGGCGGCGGTTTCGATCACCGCGTAGGGCGCGCAGGGCACGCCGCAGCGCACGAAATGGGCCTTCTCCTGGGCGCGGTCCTGCGCGATGGCCACGGCGCTCGCGGCCGGCGCCACCGGGCGCTCGGCGCCCAGCGTGCGCAGCGCCTGGGCCGGCACGTTCTCGAATTCGGTCGTGATGGCATCGCACAGGCCGGCCAGCCGGGCAAGGCCGTCCGGGTCCTCGTAGGCGGTGCGGATGTGGTGGTGGCTCACCAAGCCGGCGGGGCTGTCGGCGTCGGCATCCAGCACGGCCGTGAAGTAGCCCATGGCCTGCGCCGCGTGCACGAACATGCGGCCGAGCTGGCCGCCGCCGACCACGCCGAGCGTGCTGCCGGGCAGCAGCGGGGGCCTCGGCTGCGCGCTCATGCGGACACCGGCGGCAGGGCCATGGCGCGCGCCGCGGCGGTCTGCTCGGCGCGGAAGGCCTCGAGCCGCTCGCGCAGGGCGGGGTCCTCGGTGGCCAGCAGGGCCACGGCGAACAGCGCCGCATTGGCCGCACCCGCCGTGCCGATGGCGAACGTCGCCACCGGAATGCCCTTGGGCATCTGCACGATGCTGTGCAGCGAATCGACGCCCTGCAGGTGGCGGCTGGCCACCGGCACGCCGAGCACCGGCACCGTGGTCTTGGCGGCGATCATGCCCGGCAGGTGGGCCGCGCCCCCCGCACCTGCGATGATGGCCTTGAGCCCCGCGCCGGCCGCTGCCTCTGCATAGGCGAACATGTCGTCCGGCATGCGGTGGGCCGAGACCACGCGGGCTTCGTGGGCGATGCCGAATTGCTGGAGAATCTGCACTGCGTGCTGCATGGTCTCCCAGTCGCTGCTGGAGCCCATGACCACACCGATCTGGATGGGTTTCATGTGAGTGGGGCGCTGGCCGAACCGGCCGCCCGCCGAAGTGGAACCCGCGATTTTACTTTTTGTGTGCCGAGCGCACCCACCGGGCCTGAACACATGATCGACGTCACCGTAGAAAATTTTGAAACCGAAGTCATCGCCGCCTCGATGGACGTGCCCGTGCTGGTGGACTTCTGGGCGCCCTGGTGCGGCCCGTGCAAGTCGCTCGGGCCCATCCTGGAGAAGCTGGAGACCGAATATGAGGGCCGCTTCAAGCTCGTGAAGATCGACTCCGACCAGGAGCAACAGATCGCCGGCATGTTCGGCATCCGCAGCATTCCCACCTGCGTGCTGCTGATGAACGGCCAGCCCGTCGATGGCTTCATGGGCGCCCAGCCCGAGGGCCAGGTGCGGGCCTTCCTCGACAAGCACGTGCCCACCGCTGAAGCGGCCCTGGCCGAGCAGGAAGAAGAGCTGGCGCAGGACGCGCTGGCCGACGGCGACACCGACACCGCGCTGGAAAAGCTGCAGCACGCCGTCGCCACCGACCCCGCCAACGACGACGCCCGCTTCGACTACGTGAAGCTGCTGCTGCAGCTGGGCCGCGAGGACGACGCCAAGGTCGCCTTCGCCCCCGTGATCGCCAAGGCCCCGGCATCGCGCAAGCTGGGCGCGCTCAAGGCCTGGATGGACGCGATCGATTTCGTGGCCAGGGAGGCGAACGGCCCGTCGGCATTGGCCGATTTCGATGCCAGGATCGCGGCCAACCGCCGCGATTTCGACGCCCGCTTCGGCCGTGCGCGCTGGTTCATCGCGCACCAGCGCTGGACCGAGGCCATGGACGAACTGCTGGAAATCCTCATGCGCGACAAGGCCTGGAGCGACGAGGCCGCGCGCAAGACCTACGTGGCCGTGCTCGAGATCATCGAGCCGCCCCGGGTGAAGGTGGCCGAGGGCCAGATTCCGCCGGAAGACCCGACGGTCGCCACCTACCGTCGCCGCCTGTCCAGCGTGGTGCTGAGCTGATCTGCGCCCCAGCCACCGAAGCCGCCCGGCCCATGGGTGCTGAACGGGCCCGTGCGGCGGCGCTGGCCGTGGCCTCGGTGCTGGTTCTCGCCCTGGCGGGCTGCGCCACATCGCCCCCGCCCGATGCCATGGTCATCGGCACGGTGTTCTCGCGTGAGCGCCTTTACGTGCCGCCCGACGAGCCGGCCGTGTTCGAGGCGGCGCTGCTCGACGTCTCGCGGCCCGATGCGCCACCCACGGTGCTCGGGCGCCAGCGCATCGAGCTGCCGGGGCCGCCGCCGTACCAGTTGCGGATTCCTTTCCGGTCCGCGCTCACGCAGCCGCTGCTGCCGGGCCGCTACCGGGTTCGTGCCTCGCTGTCCCTGCAAGGCCACGTGCGCTTCGCCTCCGATGGCACCCATCCGTTGCCGCCGGACCCGGCCTATCGGCGCGTGGATGTCGAGCTGCACCGCCTGCCTTTGGACAAGGCGACCGTGCAGGCCGAGGTGCCGCTGCGACAGACCTACTGGCGGTTGGTGGAAATCGATGACACGGCCGTGCCGCCTGCCCCCGCTGGAGCGTCCGAGCCGCATCTGGTGCTGGACAGCGAAGGGGGACAAGCGCGCGGGGCAGGGGGCTGCAACCGCTTTTTGGCGAGCTACGCGGTCGATGGCGTGCGCCTGCGCATGACGCAGATCACTACGACGCTGCAGCTGTGCCTGCAGACGGCCACCCTGGAGGGCCTTTTCCTGCACGCGCTGGGCGAAGTCCGGACCTACCGCCAGGAAGGGCGGCAACTGCTGCTGTTCGGCGAAGAGGCGCGCGTGCTGCTGCGGCTGGAGGCCATCGAGCTGGAGTGAGGCGGCCGCACGGGCCGCCGGGATGCCGCTGCGTCCCCTGGCGCGTGCGGCAGGGCTGTTCAGCCCACCAGGCGCTCGAGCGCCTCGTGGTACTTGGCGGCGGTCTTCTCGACCACCTCGCGCGGCAGGCGCGGGGCGGGCGCGGTCTTGTTCCAGGGCTTGCCGTTGATCTGCGTCTGCTCCAGCCAGTCGCGCACGAACTGCTTGTCGTAGCTGGGTGGGTTCTCGCCGGCGGCCAGAGCGCTTTCGTAGCCTTCCACGGGCCAGTAGCGCGAGCTGTCGGGCGTGAGCACCTCGTCCATCAGCACCAGCGTGCCGTCGGGCGCCAGGCCGAACTCGAACTTGGTGTCGGCAATGATCATGCCCTTTTCCAGCGCGATGGCCGCGGCCTCCTGGTAGATGGCGATGCTGAGGTCGCGGATCTTCGTGGCCAGCTCGATGCCGATCATCTCTACCGTGCGCTCGAAGGTGATGTTCTCGTCGTGCTCGCCCATCGCGGCCTTGGCGGCCGGGGTGTAGATAGGCTGCGGCAGCTTGGCCGCGTTGGTCAGGCCCTCGGGCAGCTGCACGCCGCACACGGCGCGCGATTCCTGGTATTCCTTCCAGCCGCTGCCGGCCAGGTAGCCGCGCACCACCGCCTCCACGGGGATCGGCTGCAGGCGCTGCACCAGCATCGAGCGGCCGCGCACCTGGGGGGCCTCGTCCGGCGTCACCACGCTCTCGGGATCGTCCCCCGTCAGGTGGTTGGGGCACAGGTGGCCCAGCTTGTCGAACCAGAACAGCGCCATCTGCGTGAGCAGCTCGCCCTTGCCCGGAATCGGCTCGCCCATGATCACGTCGAAGGCCGAGAGGCGGTCGCTGGCCACCATCAGGATGCGGTCGTCGCCCACGGCGTAGTTGTCGCGCACCTTGCCGCGCGCGAGCAGCGGCAGGGACGTGAGGGCGGAGGTGTGCAGTGCGGAGGAAAGGGGCAGGGTCATGGTGGGTGAAGCGATTGCGAACGGGAAAGCCGCGGCTTTCGGCGGCAGGGCCGGCCAGCCCGCGATTTTAGGGCGCGTGCCGGGATGGCCGGTGCAGGGAGGTCGGGAGGGAGGGGCGTGGGCCGGAACCGCAGCGGACGGCGGGCCACTGCGTCGGCAGGGCGCCGTGCCGGCGGTGCGCCCCGCGAAGGCGTCTGCGCTGTGTGCCGCGGAGCAAAGCCAGGCTATTTTGCGCCGTTTTTCGGCCCTTGGCACCTCGGGGCCCAAGACCCGACAGCCGACTTCGGTATGCGTTTGCAATTGCCCGGGGGCGGGCGCATAGTGAATCCAACACATGCATGAGTTGACCTTTCGCCGGGCCGTCCTTCCACCAGACCTTTGAGGACGGCGCTTCTTCAACGCAAGCCCAGGAGGCCAGTTTTATGAACCTGACGATCAGCGGTCACCACCTCGAAGTAACTCCCGCATTGCGCGCCCATGTGACGGAAAAGCTGGACATCATCAGCAAGCATTTCGACCAGGTGGTCGACGTCAAGGTGCTGCTCACCGTCGAGAAGCAAAAGGAGAAGGAAAAACGCCAGCGCGCGGAATGCAACGTGCATGTGAAAGGCAGTGATCTGTTCGCCGAGAGTTCCCATTCCGACCTGTACGTGGCCGTGAACGACCTGGTGGAAAAGCTGGACCGCCAGGTGGTCCGCCACAAGGACCGCATCCAGAATCACCACCATGGCGCCATCAAGCGGGAGCTGGTGGCCTGATGGGTGCCGGGGCCTGAGCAGCCAGGCCCTTCGCCACGCCGCCCTCAGGGGCGGTTTTTTTATGCCCCCCTCAAAGTGCTCAGGGTTTATGCTAGGGGGTGCATAATCGCAACCCTTCACCATGAACCGTCTTGCCTCCATCCTGCCTGCCGCTCAAGTGCTCGTGAGCGTCGACGCCACCAGCAAAAAGCGCGCTTTCGAAGAGGCAGGGTTGTTGTTCGAGAGCCAGCACGGCCTATCGCGCGCCCTCATCACCGACAGCCTCTTCGCCCGCGAGCGGCTGGGCTCCACGGGACTGGGCCACGGTGTCGCCATCCCGCATGGCCGCATCAAGGGCCTGAAGGCGCCGATGGCCGCCGTCTTCCAGTTGGCCCACCCGATCGGTTTCGATGCGCCGGACGAGCAGCCCGTCGGGCTTCTGATCTTCCTGCTGGTGCCCGAGGCGGCCACGCAAAAGCACTTGGAGATCCTCTCCGAGATCGCCGAGCTGCTGAGCGACGGCTCGCTGCGCGAGCGCATCAAGGGCAGCACCGATGCCGCCGAGCTGCACGGCCTGATCGCCGGCTGGCAGTCCGCCCAGGCCACCGCCTGACCCCGCCGCCGCTGCGAACGCTGAACCTTCCGTGAAACCCAACGTCGTCAGCGCCGATGTCCTGTTCGAGGAGTTCCGCGGCCCGCTGAAGTGGGAATGGGTCGCCGGCCTCGGGGCCTCCGAGCGGCGCTTCGACGAGGTGGCCGTGCGCTCCGCGCGCTCCGGCGCCGACCTGGTGGGCTACCTCAACTACATCCACCCCTACCGGGTGCAGATTCTGGGCGAGCGCGAAACCGCCTACCTCACCAACGCGACGCCCGAGGACTGCAAGCGCCGCATCGCCCGCATCGTCACGCTGGAGCCGCCCGTGCTGGTGCTGGCCGACAGCCAGGTCGCGCCCGATGCGCTGCTGTCCATGTGCGAGCGCGCGCAGATACCGATGTTCTCCACGCACGAGTCGTCGGCCTTCGTCATCGACGTGCTGCGCGCCTACCTGTCCAAGCACTTCGCCGACCGCACCACCATGCACGGCGTGTTCATGGACATCCTGGGCCTGGGCGTGCTGATCACCGGCGAGTCGGGCCTGGGCAAGAGCGAGCTGGGCCTGGAGCTGATCTCGCGCGGCAACGGCCTGGTGGCCGACGACGCGGTGGACCTGTTCCGCATCAACCAGACCACCATCGAAGGCAAGTGCCCCGACCTGCTGCAGAACCTGCTGGAGGTGCGCGGCATCGGCCTGCTGGACATCCGCGCGATCTTCGGCGAGACCGCCGTGCGGCGCAAGATGCGGCTCAAGCTCATCGTGCACCTGGTGCGCAAGGAAACGCTGGAGCGCGACTACGAACGCATGCCCTACGAGCCCCTCACGCAGGACGTGCTGGGCGTGCCGGTGCTCAAGGTGGTGATCCAGGTGGTGGCGGGCCGCAACATCGCCGTGCTGGTCGAGGCGGCCGTGCGCAACACCATCCTGAACCTGCGCGGGATCGACACCTACCAGGAATTCGTGGAGCGGCACCGTCGCGCCATGGAGCGCGACGGCTCCTGATCGTCGTGCCGCGCCCCGGGCCCGCCGGGCGGCGCGCACCTCTCGCTCAGCGGTGCTGCGTGGTGGCCAGCTTGGCGCAGGTGGCGCACTGGCCGTACAGCGCCATCGAGTGGTCCTGCACCACCCAGCCCTTCGACTTGGCTACCAGCTGCTGGCGCTTTTCGATCTCGGGGTCGTAGAACTCCTCGACCTTGCCGCAGACCGTGCAGATGAAGTGGTCGTGGTGCTGGCCCTCGTTGAGCTCGTACACCGCCTTGCCGCTTTCGAAGTTGCTGCGGTTCAGGATGCCCGCCTGCTCGAATTGCGTGAGCACGCGGTACACCGTGGCCAGGCCGATGTCCGAGCGCTCCTGCAGCAGCACGCGGAACACGTCTTCTGCGGTCATGTGGCGCTGCGCGCCCTTCTGGAAGATCTCGAGGATCTTCAGGCGCGGCAGGGTCGCCTTCAGGCCGGTGCTCTTGAGTTCGTCGATGTTCGTCATGACAGGGGTTTCCGTGTACCAAACCAGCGTGCCAAAGCCCGGGAGAAGCTGCCGCTACAATGGGTCGGATCATATCGCCTATGCCTAACTCCATGTCCGTTTCCGCCCGCTGCAGCGCCCGTTGGGCCCTGACCCTGTTGATCGGCGCCAGCTTGACGGCCTGCGGCAGCTTCGACAGCGCCAGCAACCGCGTCGCCAGCCTGGTCACTCCCTACAAGGTGGACGTGGTTCAAGGCAACTTCGTCTCCCGCGAGCAGGTCGAGGCGCTCAAGCCCGGCATGGGGCGCCAGCAGGTCAAGGAAATCCTCGGCACGCCGCTGGTGACCAGCCTGTTCCACGCCGACCGCTGGGAATACGTCTTCACGCTCAAGCGCCCCGGCGTCGAGGTGCAGTCGCGCAAGCTGACCGTGTTCTTCAACGGCGACGTGTTCGAGCGCGCCGAGGGCGACGAGATGCCCACCGAGGCCGAGTTCGTCGCCACCCTGGGCACCCGCACCCCGAAGAACAAGGTGCCGGTGCTGGAGGCGACCGAGGCCCAGCTGGCCAAGTTCCCCAAACCGGCCACGCTGCCCGAACCTGCCGATTCGCCCGTGCCCACGCCGCCATCCAGCTACCCGCCGCTGGAATCGTCGACCCGCTGATTTCCGCCGGCCAGGGCCTGGTGCGCACCGGCCCTGCGGCTTAGCCGCTGATCTTTCCATGACCGCCACCACTTCCCCGAACGCATCCCCCTCCACCCCTTGCCGCGTGGCCGTCGCCGGGGCCTCCGGCCGCATGGGGCGCATGCTGATCGAAGCCATCCGCGACACCGGCGGCGAATGCGTGCTGGCCGGCGCGCTCGACGTGGCGGCCAGTCCCGCCATCGGCTCCGACGCCACCGCCTTCCTGGGCCATGCCAGCGGCGTGGCCATCACGGCCGACGTGCGCGAAGGCCTGCGCCATGCGGACGTGCTGATCGACTTCACCCGCCCCGAGGGCACCATGGCCCACCTGGCGGTGTGCGCCGAGACGGGCGTCAAGATGGTGATCGGCACCACCGGCCTGTCCGACGCGCAAAAGGCCGAGATCGCCGCTGCCAGCGTGCGCACCGCCATCCTGCTGTCGCCCAACATGAGCGTGGGCGTGAACGTCACGCTCAAGCTGCTGGAACTGGCCGCCAAGGCCATGTCCACGGGCTACGACATCGAGATCATCGAGTCCCACCACCGCCACAAGGTGGATGCGCCCTCGGGCACCGCGCTCAAGATGGGCGAGGTCATCGCCCAGGCCCTGGGGCGCGATCTCAAGGACTGCGCCGTCTATGCCCGCGAGGGCATCACGGGCGAGCGCGATCCGTCGAGCATCGGCTTTTCCGCCATCCGCGGCGGCGACATCGTGGGCGACCACACCGTGCTGTTCGCCGGCACCGGCGAGCGCATCGAGATCACCCACAAATCCGCCAGCCGCACGACCTATGCCCAGGGCAGCCTGCGCGCCGTGCGATTCCTCGCCGCGCACCAGACCGGCCTGTTCGACATGTTCGACGTGCTGGGCCTGAACGCGGCCTGACGGCCGGCGCGCACGCGATGGACGGCCTGCACTGGTGGCGTCAGGGCGACGCGGTCACCCAGATCAGCGCGCTGCTGCTGCTGGCCATGTCGGTCGCCAGCTGGGTCGTGATCGTCTGGAAGGCCCTGCTGATGCGCCGTGCCCGCCGTGATGCGGCCCGCGCCATCGCCGCCTTCTGGCAGGCCCCGTCGATCGCCCTGGCGGCCGAGCGCCTGCCCGCCTTCGACCGCGATGGCCTGGTGATGCCGCTGGTGCAGGCGGCCAGCGCCGTGGCCGGTGCCAACCAGGCCCCCGCCACGCTGGCCGCGCGCGGCAGCCTGTCCCAGCAGCTGACGCGCGGCCTGCGCGATGCGCTGCACGGCGTGCTGGGCCGGCTGCAGTTCGGGCAGGTGCTGCTGGCCACCGTGGGCTCCACCGCGCCGTTCGTGGGCCTGCTGGGCACCGTGTGGGGCATCTACCATGCGCTCACCGCCATGGCCGGGGCCGGGCAGATCACCATCGACCGCGTGGCAGGCCCGGTGGGCGAGGCGCTGGTCATGACCGCTGCCGGCCTGACCGTGGCCATTCCCGCCGTGCTGGCCTACAACGTGTTCGGCCGCTTCATCGGCCGCACCGAGGCCGACCTGGAAGGCTTCGCGCGCGACCTGCGCGAGCTGGTGCTGGACGAATCCGGCATCGCTCCGCCCGCCGCGGCGAACGACTGACCGGCGACGGACTCCCGCCCCGCACGCGCCATGGCATTCGGCCGACTCGAACGCACCACCGGGCCGCAGCCCATGAGCGACATCAACATGACGCCGCTGGTGGACGTGATGCTGGTGCTGGTGGTCATCTTCATCCTGACCGCGCCGCTGCTGGCCAGCTCGATCCGGCTGGACCTGCCGCGCGCCGACGGCGCCACGCCCGGCGCGCCGCCGCAGTCGGTCACCGTGGTGCTCGACAAGGAGGGCCAGGCCTACCTGGACGACGTGCCGCTCGCCCCGCAGGCGCTGGCCGCGCGCCTCGCGCAGCTGGCCAGGGAGCAGCCCGACACCGAGGTGCAGTTGCGCGCCGACACCGCCGTGCCGTATGGCCGGGTGGTCGAGGTGATGGGGGCGGCCAATGCCGCGGGCCTGCGGCGCATCGGCTTCGTGGCGGACCCGGCCGCGCCGGCCGCCCCTTCCGCAGTTCCAGCCTCTCCCGCCGCTGCCCGCTGACCGGCCGGGCCCTGCGCCAGCCGAGGCCGCGCACCGTGTAACGCTTCGCGCCGCCCGCGGCCGGCATCGCGCCTAAAATCCCCGGCTGACACCCCGCTCACTTTCTTTCCTGGCCGCACCGCCGCGGCCCCGCCAACCCATGCAAGACAAATACAACCACACCGAAGTCGAGCGCGCCGCGCAGGGCCACTGGACGGCCACCGATGCCTACCGCGTGATCGAGGATGCGGACCGGAAGAAGTTCTACGCCTGCTCCATGCTGCCCTACCCCAGCGGCAAGCTGCACATGGGCCACGTGCGCAACTACACCATCAACGACATGCTCGCGCGCCAGCTGCGCATGAAGGGCATGAACGTGCTGATGCCGATGGGCTGGGACGCCTTCGGCCTGCCGGCTGAGAACGCGGCGCTCAAGAACGGCGTGCCGCCCGCGCAGTGGACGTACGACAACATCGCGTACATGAAAAAGCAGATGCAGGCGATGGGCCTGGCGATCGACTGGTCGCGCGAGGTCGCCACCTGCGACCCGAGCTACTACCGCTGGAACCAGTGGCTGTTCCTCAAGATGCTGGAAAAGGGCATTGCCTACCGCAAGACCCAGGTCGTCAACTGGGACCCGGTCGACCAGACGGTGCTGGCCAACGAGCAGGTGATCGACGGCAAGGGCTGGCGCACCGGTGCCACGGTGGAAAAGCGCGAGATCCCGGGCTACTACCTCAAGATCACCGACTACGCCGAAGAGCTGCTGGGCTTCGTCACCGGCGACCAGCTGCCCGGCTGGCCCGAGCGCGTCAAGCTCATGCAGGAGAACTGGATCGGCAAGAGCGAGGGCGTGCGCTTCGCCTTCCCGCACGACATCCGCGCGGCCGACGGCACGCTGATCGGCGACGGGCGCATGTACGTCTTCACCACGCGCGCCGACACCATCATGGGCGTGACCTTCTGCGCCGTGGCGCCCGAGCACCCGCTGGCCGCGCGCGCGGCGCAGGGCAATCCGGCCATCGCCGCCTTCATCGAAGAGTGCAAGAGCGGCGGCACCACCGAGGCCGAACTGGCCACGCAGGAAAAGAAGGGCGTGCCCACCGGCCTCGTGGTCACGCACCCGATCACCGGCGAGGAAGTGCCCGTGTGGATCGGCAACTACGTGCTCATGGGCTATGGCGACGGAGCCGTGATGGGCGTGCCCGCGCACGACGAGCGCGACTTCGCCTTCGCGCTCAAGTACGGCATCGACATCAAGCAGGTGGTGCTGGTCGATGGCGAGACCTTCGACTACCACCACTGGCAGGACTGGTACGGCGACAAGCAGCGCGGCGTCACTGTCAACTCCGACAGCTTCAGCGGCCTGTCCTACCCCGAGGCCGTGCAGGCCGTGGCGCATGCGCTCGCGCAAAAGGGCCTGGGCGAGACCCGCACGACCTGGCGCCTGCGCGACTGGGGCGTCTCGCGCCAGCGCTACTGGGGCACGCCGATCCCCATCATCCACTGCGACGAGCACGGCGCCGTGCCCGTGCCCGAGAAGGACCTGCCGGTGGTGCTGCCCACCGATTGCGTGCCGGACGGCTCGGGCAATCCGCTGCACCACCACGAGGGCTTCCACGCCGGCGTGACCTGCCCGGTCTGCGGCAAGGCCGCGCGCCGCGAGACCGACACCATGGACACGTTCGTGGACAGCTCGTGGTACTTCATGCGGTATTGCGACCCGGCGAACACCGAGGCCATGGTGGCCGAGGGCGCCGACTACTGGATGCCGATGGACCAGTACATCGGCGGCATCGAACACGCGATTCTTCACCTGCTCTACGCGCGCTTCTGGACCAAGGTGATGCGCGACCTGGGCCTGGTGAAGATCGACGAGCCCTTCACCAAGCTGCTCACGCAGGGCATGGTGCTCAACCACATCTACTCGCGCCGCACCGAGCAGGGCGGCAAGGAGTATTTCTGGCCGCACGACGTCGAGCACGTGGTGGACGAGGGCGGCAAGATCGTGGGCGCGAAGCTCAAGAACGCCGTCGGCGGCCTGCCCGCGGGCACCGCCATCGACTACGAGGGCGTGGGCACCATGTCCAAGTCCAAGAACAACGGCGTCGATCCGCAGGACCTCATCGAGCGCTACGGCGCCGACACCGCACGCCTGTACACCATGTTCACCGCGCCGCCCGAGGCCACGCTGGAGTGGAACGACGCGGCCGTGGAGGGCAGCTACCGCTTCCTGCGCCGGGTGTGGAACTTCGGCCTCAAGCTCGCGGCCCTCGACAAGGACGCGGCGCTGGCCAGCGTGGCCGGCGCCACCACCCTGAAGGACGTGCCCTTCGGCAAGGAGGCCAAGGCCCTGCGGCTGGAGATCCACACCGTGCTCAAGCAGGTGGACTACGACTACCAGCGCATGCAGTACAACACCGTGGTCTCGGGCGCGATGAAGATGATCAACGCGCTGGAGGACTTCAAGGCCCTGGACAGCGCCGGCGCCCCCGTGGCGCTGATCGAGGGCTTCGGCATCCTGCTGCGCGTGCTGTACCCGGCCACGCCGCACATCGCGCACAGCCTGTGGAGCGGCCTGGGCTACGCCGGCGCGCTGGGCGACCTGCTCGATGCGCCGTGGCCCCAGGCCGATGCCGATGCGCTGGTGCAGGACGAGCTGGAGCTGATGCTGCAGGTCAACGGCAAGCTGCGCGGCTCCATCCGCGTGCCCGCCTCGGCCGACAAGGCCGAGATCGAGCGCGCCGCCCTCGCGAGCGAGGCTTTCGTCAAGCAGGCGGACGGCGCCACGCCCAAGAAGATCGTGGTCGTGCCGGGCCGCCTGGTCAACGTGGTCATCTGACAATGCAAAAACGCACCCTCCTGTCGCTGCTGGCCGTGGCGCCCCTGGCCGCCTGCGGCTTTCACCTGCGCCGCGCGCCCGAGTTCCAGTTCCGCTCGCTCTACGTGGAGGCGGGCGGCGGCTCGCCCCTGGCGCGCGAGCTGCAGCGCACCCTGCAGGGCGCGGGCGGCAACCTCACGGTGCTGCGCGATCCCACGCAAAAGACGACGGCCGACGCCATTTTCGAGCTGCTGTCCGAGCAGCGTGAGCGCGTGGTGGTGGGCTACAACGCCTCGGGCCAGGTGCGCGAGTTGCAGTTGCGCCTGCGCATCCACTTTCGCCTGCGCAACCAGCAAGGCGCGGAGCTGATCCCCGACACCGAGCTGCTGCAGCAGCGCGACGTGAGCTACAACGAAAGCATCGCGCTCGCCAAGGAGGCCGAAGAGGCGCTGCTGTACCGCAACATGCAGACCGACCTCGTGCAGCAGCTGCTGCGCCGGCTCGCCGCGGCGCGCCCGGTTTGATGGCTGATGCCTCGATTGCTATTGATTTGATAGCTGCAGCCGCATGTTTTTCTAGGGCGTTCGGCCTGTTTCGTTCAAAGATCCTGCCCAGGCCGCTCCCATGCAAGTCGCTCTGAACCAGCTCGCCGCGCACCTGCAAAAGGGCGTGCGGTCGCTCTACACCCTGCATGGCGACGAGCCGCTCCTGCAGCAGGAGGCGGCCGACGCCATCCGCGCGGCGGCGCGGGCCCAGGGCTACACCGAGCGCAGCAGCCACACCGTGGCCGGCGCGCACTTCGACTGGAGCGCCGTGCTGGCGGCCGGCGGCTCGCTTTCCCTCTTTGCCGACAAGCAGATCGTGGAGATCCGCATTCCCTCGGGCAAGCCCGGCAAGGACGGCGGCGCCGCGCTGCAGCAGATCGCCGAGGCCGCGCAGGGCAACGACAGCACGCTCACCCTGGTGCTGCTGCCGCGCCTGGACAAGGCCACCCGCACCGGGGGCTGGTTCAGTGCGCTGGACGGCAGAGGCATCTCGGTGCAGATCGACCCGGTGGAGCGCGCCGCGCTGCCGCAGTGGATCGCCCAGCGCCTGTCGCTGCAGGGCCAGCGCGTGGCCGGCGGCGACGAGGGCCAGCGCACGCTGCAGTTCTTCGCCGACCGCGTGGAAGGCAACCTGCTCGCCGCGCACCAGGAGATCGCCAAGCTCGCGCTGCTGCACCCGCCCGGCGAGCTGTCGTGGGCGCAGGTCGAGGCGGCGGTGCTCAACGTGGCGCGCTACGACGTGTTCAAGCTCTCCGAGGCGGTGCTCTCGGGCCAGGTGGCCCGGGTGCAGCGCATGCTCGATGGCCTGCAGGCCGAGGGCGAGGCCGAAGTGCTGGTGCACTGGGCGCTGGCCGAGGACATCCGCGCCTTGAAGCGCGTGAAGGACGCGCTCAACGCCGGCAAGCCCCTGCCCATTGCCCTGCGCGAAAACCGCATCTGGGGCCCCAAGGAGCGCCTGTTCGAGCGCATCGCGCCGCGCTTTTCCGACGCCGCCGCGGCCCGGCTGCTGCAGTCCGCGCACACGGTGGACGGCATCGTCAAGGGCCTCAAGGCGCCCGACTGGCCCGCCGATGGCTGGCAGGCGCTGCAGCGGCTGGCGCTGCAGCTGTGCAAGGCCTGCGGGGCGCGCTGAGCGCCCGCAGCGCCTTTCGATCGCCTTGCCGACACCGCGTCCCACTCCCTTGCGCCTGCCGGCCGACGATGCCACCAACGGCTGGTCGGCCATCCTGCCGGCGCGCGCGCCGCGTCCGGCGCTACAGGGCCCCGTGCGGGCCGACTGGCTGGTGCTGGGCGCCGGCTGCGCGGGCCTGGCCGCGGCGCGCCGCCTGGCCGAGCTGCGCCCGCACGCGCACGTGGTGCTGGTCGATGCGGGCATGGTGGGCGACAACGCCTCGGGCCGCAACTCCGGCTTCGCCATCGACGTGCCGCACAACGTGGGCAGTTCGCTCGAAGAGCTGCGCCAGGCCACGCACTACCAGCGCCTGCTGGCCGCCGGCATGGCCGATCTGCAGCGGCACATCGCCGCGCACGCCATCGACTGCCAGTGGCGCCGCGCGGGCAAGTACCACTGTGCCGTGTCGCCCGCGGCCGGGCGCACGCTGGACCACCATGCCCAGGAGCTGCGCGCACTGGGCGAGCCGCACGAACGGCTGGACCGCGATGCGCTCGCCGCGCGCCTGGGCACGCGCTATTTCGCCGCCGGGCTGTACACGCCGGGCACGGTGCTGCTCAACCCGGCCGCGCTGTGCCGGGGCCTGGCCGATGCGCTGCCCGCCCAGGTCGCGCTGTACGAGAACACGCCCGTGCACGCGCTGGACATCGCCCCGCACGCGGTGGTGGCCCACACCACGCAGGGGCGCATCGAGGCGCCGCAGCTCATCGTGGCCAGCAACGCCTTTGCGCAGCAGCTCGGCCTGTTCCAGGGCGAGACCTTTCCGCTGGCCACGTTCGGCTCGCTGAGCGCGCCGCTCACGCCCGCGCAGCGCGAGCGCCTGGGCGCACCGCAGGGCTGGGGCGTGACGCCGGTGAACGCCGTGGCCGGCGCCACGCTGCGCTACACCGACGACCACCGCCTGCTGGTGCGCCAGGGCTTCGAATACGCGCCGCGCTTTCGCGTGGCCTCCGCCGTTCGCGAGCGCGTGCGGCGCGCGCACCGGGCCGTGTTCGATGCGCGGTTTCCGCAGCTGGCCGACGTGCCGCTCGCGCATTTCTGGGAAGGCGCCATCGCCATCACGCGCAACGGCGCGCCGCGCTGGGGGCGCTTGGCTCCCAACGTGCACGGCGTGGCGGGCTGCAACGGCGTGGGCATCGTCAAGCACACGGTGCTGGGCGCGCTCGCGGCCGATCTGGCGCTGGGCCAGGACCATCCGCTGATCGCCGACGCCCTGGCGCTGGGCACCCCTGCGCGCATGCCGCCCGCGCCGTTCCTGGGCCTGGGCGTGCGCGCCTACATCGCCCGGGAGAAGTGGGCGGGCTGCGCCGAGCGGTGACCGGGCGGTGGACGGGGCGCGGTGGCCGGCCCGGTCAGCCCGCCTGGCGCAGCACGTCCCCGGCCTTGTCCACCCACTGCTGCAGGCTGTCCAGCAGGTCCTTCTGGCTGAACGAGCAGCTTTCCTCGGAAAACAGCGCGCTCGATTCGAGGCGGTCGAGCAGGCCGTGCAGCACCTCGGCATAGCGCGGGGGCAGGGCGGCCAGCAGCGCGTCCTGCGCGCGGGCCGTGGCGCTCAGGTCGGTGGCGCTGCCGCCCGGGGCGCGGCAGCGGGCCAGGGCGGAGTCCAGCGTGGCCAGTTGCACGAGGGCGGTGGTGGTGTCGGAAAAACGGGTCATGCGGCAAGGGTAGCGCGGGCCGGGATCAGAACGTGGTCAGGTGCTCGTAGAGGATCACCGAGCCGATGCCGATCAGCAGCACGCCGCCCACGGCCTCGGCCCAGCGGCCCGCGATGTTTCCCAGCACCCGGCCGACCATCACGCCGATCGTGACCATGGCAAAGGTCGCCAGGCCGATGGCGGCCGCCACGGGCAGGATGCCCACGTCGAGGAACGCCAGCCCCACGCCCACGGCCATCGCATCGATGCTGGTGGCGAAGCCGGTCACGGCCAGCAGCCAGAAGCCGTGGCGGGCGGGTTTTTCGGTTTCGGCATCGGGCGCCTGGAACGCCGCGTACACCATGCGCAGGCCGAGGATGGTCAGCAGCGTGAACGCGATCCAGTGGTCCCACTCCTTCACGTAGCCCGAGGCGGCGTAGCCCAGTGCCCACCCGGCGATCGGGGTGAGGGCCTCGATGACGCCGAAGATGGCGCCGGTGCGCAGGGCTTCGGACCAGCGGGGTTTCTGCAGGGCGCTGCCCTTGCCGACGGCGGCGGCGAAGGCGTCGGTGGACATGGCCAGCGCGAGCAAGGCGGTGGAGGCGAAATTCATGGTGGGGACGTCGTTGTACGGCCGGGCGAGCGCAAAGGCACGCCCCCGCTGCCCGACCTTTCGTCGCGGTGGCATGCCGATGGTCTCGCCAACCGCAACGGTTGCCGGCGCCACGGCATGCAGCATGCCGAGTGTGTTGACGCAGGCGCCTTCGTACAACGCTCGAAAGACATGGCACGAAAGCCGGCTACTCCCCAAGGGAGCGCGGATTATAGAAGCCCCTGCCGGCCTGGGGCCGTGCCGGCCCTGGCGCGTGCGGGGGCTTGGCCCGCTGTCAGAATCCGCGCCACCCCGACGAGCCGGATCCCGAACGTGCCAGACCCTTCCTCCTTTTCAGCGGCCCCGCCGCCCGCGCCGCGGCAGGCGCTGCGCGCCCTGGGCCTGGCCACCGCCACGGTGCTGGCGCTGGTGGCCCTCGGGCACGATGGCCGCCGCGTGGCGCAATTGATGGCGCTGGCCCTGCCCGCCCTGCTGTGGCTGGCCTGGCCGGTGCGCAGCGACGCCGTGCACCGGCTGCGCACCGCCGCCGTGTGGCTGTGGGCCATGGCCTTCGCGCTCGACGGCGTGGCACGCGCGTATCTGCTGGACGCCTACCAGGCCGCGCCCGACAGCACGCTGGTGCTCGGCGCGGCCGCCAACACCACGGGCCGCGAGAGCGCCGAATACCTGTCGATGCACTGGCGCTCGGTGGCCGTGTGGTCGGCGGCGCTGGTGGTCGCCGCGTGGCTGGTGGGCCGCAGCGCGCGCCGGGGCCTGCGCACCGCCGTGCGCTGGCCGCGAAGCCTGGTGGCGCTGCTGTGCGCGCTGCTGGCGCTCAGCGCCCTGGGCTATGCCAGCAAGCCGTGGCGCCGGCTGCACCCGGTCGCCTACTGGATGCACTGGAACGCGGCGGTCCACGGCCTGCGCAGCGGCTGGGCCGACCAGGAGCGCCAGCGCGGCGCCCTGCTGGAGCGGGCGCGGCAGGCGGCGCCCGCGATCACGCGCGCCGGCCCGTCCACCGTGGTGCTGGTGGTGACCGACAGCATCAACCGCGACAACCTGGGCCTGTACGGCTACGCGCGCTCCACCACGCCGCGCCTGGAGGCGCAGCAGCGCGTGCTGGGCGGGGAGATGGCCGTGCTGCGCCATGCGTGGTCGGTCGATGCCAGCACGCTGCCCGCGCTGGCCAACATCTTCGGCTTCGGGCAGCCGGGCCGGGCCGACGGCCAGCACGTGCTGGCGCTGGCCCGCGCCGCGGGCTACAAGGTCTGGTGGATGAGCAACCACGACGACGTGGCGATCGAGCAGCAGCATGCGCGCCTGGCCGACGTGGTGGACATGGTCAACCGCACGCCGGGCCGCGCGGGCGCCTCGCTGGACGGCGAGCTGCTGGACTGCGTGCAGGAGGCGCTGGACGACCCTGCCGAGCGCAAGCTGATCGTGGTGCACCTGATGGGCGCGCACCCGCACTACCGGCTGCGCTTTCCGAGCGGCGACAACCCGTTCGACGACCACGTGGACGCGGTCGAGGCGCAACTGGCCGGCCAGGGCCGCTCGGCCTGGGTGCGGCGCTACCGCCAGCAGTACGACGCCGCCCTGCTGTACCACGACTTCGTGGTGTCCGAGACGCTGCAGCTGGCGCGCGCCGGGGCGCGGCCCGGCGAGTCCCGGGCGTGGATGTACCTGTCCGACCACGGCCAGGAGGTCGGACACGGCAGCGACCGTGCGGGCCACAGCCCCGCGACCGCCTCGGGCTACCGCATTCCCACGGTGATCTGGCGCAGCGCGGCGGCGCAGCCGGTGTCCGCCGCCACGGCGCAGCGGCCGTTCCGCGCCGACTGGGCGGCCTGGACCCTGGCCGATCTGCTGCACATCGGCTGGGCCGGTGCCATGCCGGAGCGCAACGTGCTGGACGACCGCTACCGCTGGGTGGCGCCGACGCTGCCGGTGGCGGTGCCGTCGTTCTCGGAGTGAGGGCGGCGCAGGCGGGCATGCCTCTGGCTTTTGGATGCATGCCCCAATCGGGCTCCACCGCAATAATACCTAGGGCATGTAGCTATTAATTTAATAGCATCTACCGGGGCATCGCTTTCGCGCCCGGAATCAGGCCATCGCACGATCGACCAGCAGGGTGTCGGTGAACTGCTCGAAGCGCACGATTCGCTCGCCCTGCACCTGCCACACGTGCGCCGCCCGCACCTGCATGGCCTTGCCCGTGCGGCCATGGGTGCCCGAGTAGCTGCCGACGCCCACGATGCGGTCGCCGCCATCGATCAACGTCTCCAGATCGAAGCGGTAGCCGATCCAGTCGGCGCCCAGCACCTTGAAAACTCTGTCGATCACCTGCTGAGGCCCCACCCAGGTGCCCGCGCATGGAAAACCCGCCATTTCGGTCCACTGCACGTCGGGCGCCATGTCGGCCATCATGGCGGCGATGTCCTGGCGGGCGGAGGCGGCGTAGTGGGCGGTGATGAGTTCGAAAGGCGTGCGCATGGAGATTCCGAAAGCAGTGAAGGACAGGCCGCCATGCCGAACGGGGCAGGGCGGTGGCGAGACGGTCCGGCATGTTTAACACGGCCGGCGCCCGGCGGGGTCGCCCGGGCCGGCCGCTACCCGGGACAATGCGATCCGCAAGGCCATGGAATCGCTGCGATTTTCGGGGCTGGGCCTGCGGTGGATGTGCCAGCATCGGGGGGTTGCGCGGTTGCGCCGGTGGACCCTCAGGAAAAGTCGGCCCGCCCTTTATTTCGCTAGGAGTTGTCATGAGCTTTCCCCACCGTTTCGTCGCGGGCGCCGGCGCGCGCTGGCTGGCTGCGGCCTGTGTCGCCGTGTTGGGCGCTTTTCCCGGTGTCCCCGCCTGGGCGCAGGGCACGATCAAGATCGGCGAGATCAACAGCTACAAGGCCCAGCCGGTGTTCCTGGAGGCCTACAAGAAGGGCATGCACCTGGCGGTGGACGAGGTCAATGCGGCGGGCGGCATCAGCGGCAGGAAGCTCGAACTGGTCACGCGCGACGACAACGCCAACCCCGGCGAGGCCGTGCGGCTGGCCGACGAGCTGGTCTCGCGCGAGCGGGTGGACATCCTGGCGGGCAGCTTCCTGTCGCACATCGGCCTGGCGCTGTCCGACTACGCCAAGCAAAAGAAGCGCTTCTTCCTGGCCAGCGAAGCGCTCACCGACAAGATCACCTGGCACAACGGCAACGCCTACACGTACCGCCTGCGCTCGTCCACCCACATGCTGTCGTCGGCCCTGGTGCCCGAGGCGCTCAAGCTCCAGAAAAAGCGCTGGGCCATCGTGTACCCCAACTACGAATACGGCCAGTCGGCGGTGGATACGTTCAAGAAGCGCATGAAGGCGCAGCAGCCCGGCATCGAGTTCGTCACCGAGCAGGCCGCGCCGCTGGGCAAGCTGGACGCCGGCAGTGTGGCCCAGGCCATCGCCGATGCCAAGCCCGACGCCATCTTCAACGCGCTGTTCGGCCCCGATCTGGCCAAGTTCGTGCGCGAAGGCACCACGCGTGGCCTGTTCAAGAGCACCCCGGTGGTCAGCCTGCTGACCGGCGAGCCCGAGTACCTGGAGCCGCTGCGCGACGAGGCGCCCGTGGGCTGGATCGTCACCGGCTACCCCTGGTACAGCATCGACACGCCGGCCCACAAGGCGTTCGTCGCGGCCTACCAGGCCAAGTACGGCAAGGAAGACCTGCGCCTGGGCGCGCTGATCGGCTACGACACCATCCAGTCCCTGGCCGCGGGCGTGAAGCGCGCGGGCGGCAAGACCGATGCCGAGTCGCTGGCCAAGGCGTTCAGCGGCCTCCAGGTGTCCACGCCCGACGGCCCCATCGAATACCGCGCGATCGACCACCAGTCCACGCTGGGCGTGTACGTGGGCAAGATCGCGCTCAAGGATGGCAAGGGCGTGATGGTCGACTACCGCTACGTGCCCGGCGACACCCTGCTGCCGCCCGAGGCCGAGGTGCGCGCGCTGCGCCCCGCGCCCTGACGCGCCGGCCTGCCGATCGCCCGCGACCCCGCCGCGCCCCGTTCCGCCCGCGATGGATTTCTCCGGCTTCCTGACCCAGCTGCTCAACGGGCTGGCCGAGGCGTCTTCGCTGTTCCTGGTGGCGGCCGGCCTGTCGCTGATCTTCGGGGTGACGCGCATCGTCAACTTCGCGCACGGCTCGTTCTACATGCTGGGCCTGTACCTGGCGTATTCGCTGGTCGAGCACATGGCGGGTCTGGCGGGTCTGGCCGGCGGGCCGCTGGGCTACTGGCTCGGCCTGCTGCTGGCGGCGCTGGCGGTGGGCGCCTTCGGCGCGCTGGTGGAGGTGGTGCTGCTGCGGCGCATCTACCGCGCGCCGGAGCTGTTCCAGCTGCTGGCCACGTTCGCGCTGGTGCTGGTGGTGAGCGACGCGGTGCTGTGGCTCTGGGGCCCCGAGGAACTGCTGGGCCGGCGCGCGCCGGGCCTGGCGGGCTCGATCGAGCTGATGGGCCGGCAGTACCCGGCCTACAACCTGTTCTTGATCGCCCTGGGCCCGCTGGTGCTGGGCCTGCTGTGGCTGCTGCTCACGCGCACCCGGTGGGGCACGCTGGTGCGCGCCGCCACGCAGGACCGCGAAATGCTCGGCGCCCTGGGCGTCAACCAGGCGTGGCTCTTCACGGGCGTGTTCGCGCTGGGCGCGATGCTCGCGGGGCTGGGCGGCGCGGTGCAGCTGCCGCGCGAGCCGGCCAGCCTGGCGCTGGACCTGCGCGCCATCGGCGAGGCGTTCGTGATCGTGGTGGTGGGCGGCATGGGGTCGATCCCGGGCGCCTACGTGGCCGCGCTGCTGATCGCCGAGATCAAGGCGCTGTGCGTGGGGCTGGGCACGGTGCAGTGGTTCGGCGTCGAGGTGTCGTTTTCCAAGCTCACGCTGGTGGTGGAGTTCCTGGTGATGGCCCTGGTGCTGGTGTTCCGGCCCTGGGGGCTGATGGGGCGGCCCCAGGCCGTGAGCCGCAACTCGGCGCCGGCGGAGGCGCCGCTGCGCCCGGGCACGCCGCTGTTCCGGGCCGCGGTGGTGGCCGTGCTGGCGGCCCTGGCCGCGCTGCCGCTGCTGTCGGCCTGGCTGCCGTATGCCACGGTGCTGGCGCAGGACGTGCTGGTGGCGGTGCTCTTCGCGGTGAGCCTGCACTTCATCATGGGCCCGGGCGGCCTGCATTCTTTCGGCCACGCGGCCTACTACGGGCTGGGCGCCTACGGCGCGGCGGTGCTGCTCAAGGCCTTCAGCATGCCCATGCCGCTGGCCATGGCGCTCGCGCCGCTGGTGGCCGGGGCCGGGGCGCTGGTCTTCGGCTGGTTCTGCGTGCGCCTGTCGGGCGTGTACCTGGCCATGCTGACCCTCGCGTTCTCGCAGATCGTGTGGTCGGTGGTGTTCCAGTGGGATGCCGTCACCGGCGGCTCGAACGGCCTGATCGGCGTGTGGCCCGCGCCGTGGCTGGGCGGCGCGGCCTACTACTACCTCACGCTGGCGCTGGTGGGGCTGTCGGTGTTGGCGCTGCGGCGCGTGCTGTTCGCGCCGTTCGGCTACGCGCTGCGCGCGGGGCGCGACTCGGCGCTGCGGGCCGAGGCGGTGGGCATCGACGTGCGGCGCGTGCAGTGGATGGCCTTCGTGATCGCGGGCGGGTTCGCCGGCCTGGCGGGCAGCCTGTTCGCGTTCTCCAAAGGCAGCATTTCGCCCGAGGCGGTGGCCGTGGGCCAGTCGGTGAACGGGCTGGTCATGGTGCTGCTGGGCGGCCTGCAAACCCTGCTGGGCCCCATCGTCGGCGCGGCGGCGTTCAGCGTGCTGCAGGACGCCATCCTGCGGGCCACGGAGTATTGGCGCGCGCTGTTCGGCGGGGTGATCCTGCTGCTGGTGCTGGCCTTTCCGCAGGGCATCGCGGGCTTCGCGCAGCAGATCGCGCAGCGCCGGGCCGAACGACCGGCGGTGGCGCCCGCCATCCCCGAAGGGCCGTCGCCATGACGCTGCTCCAGGTGCGCGGGCTGCGCAAATCCTATGGCGGCGTGCAGGCCGTCGATGGCATCGGCTTCGACCTGGCGGCGGGGGAATTGCTCGCGCTCATCGGGCCCAACGGGGCGGGCAAGTCCACCACCTTCGACATGGTGGGCGGGCAGACGAAGGCCACGGCCGGTTCGGTGCAGCTGCAGGGGCGCGAGCTGCTGGGCCTGCCCCCCCGCGCCATCGCGCGCCTGGGCGTGGGCCGCACCTTCCAGATCGCGGCCACGTTCGCCTCGCTCACCGTGGTCGAGAACGTGCAGATGGCGCTGCTGTCGCACCACCGGCGCGTGTTCGCGCTCTGGCGGCCTGCTGCCTCGCACTACCGCGCCGAGGCGATGGCGCTCCTGGCCCAGGTCGGCATGGACGCGCAGGCCGGCCGCCCGTGCAGCGAACTGGCCTACGGCGACGTCAAGCGCGTGGAGCTGGCCCTGGCGCTGGCCAACGATCCGCAACTGCTGCTGATGGACGAGCCCACCGCCGGCATGGCGCCGCAGGAGCGCAGCGACCTCATGGCGCTCACCCGGCGGCTCGTGGCCGAGCGCCGCATGGCGGTGCTGTTCACCGAGCACAGCATGGACGTGGTGTTCGCCCATGCCGACCGCATCATCGTGCTGGCGCAGGGCCGGCTCATCGCCGAGGGCGATGCCCACGCGATCCGCAACCACCCCGGGGTGCAGGCGGTGTACCTGGGCGCCGGCACGACCTTCGGGGAAAAGAGCGGGCACCGGGAAGCGGTGCCGGAGGGCGCGGCATGACGGCCCCCGCGCCGACGCCGCCGCTGCTGCTGGAGGTCTCCGGCCTGAACGCCTGGTACGGCGCGGCGCACATCCTGTTCGACGTGTCGCTGCAGGTGCGCCGCGGCGAGGTCGTGGCGCTGATGGGCCGCAATGGCGCGGGCAAGTCCACCACCTTCAAGGCCATCATGGGGCTGCTCGCGCGGCGGCAGGGGCGGGTGGATTTTCTCGGCCGCCCGATCGCGGGGCTGGCGCCCTACGAGATCGCGCGGATGGGCCTGGGCTTCGTGCCCGAGGACCGGCGCGTGTTCGCCGACCTCACGGTCACCGAGAACCTGGAGGTCGGCCGCCAGCCGCCCCGGCACTGGCCCGACGGCAGCGAGGCGCCGTCCTGGACGCCCGCCGCGCTGTACCGGCTCTTTCCCAACCTGGGCGCCATGCAGGACCGGCCCGGCGGGCAGATGAGCGGCGGCGAGCAGCAGATGCTCACCGTGGCGCGCACGCTCATGGGCAACCCGTACCTGGTGCTGCTGGACGAGCCCTCCGAGGGCGTGGCGCCCGTGATCGTCGAGCAGATGGCGCAGACGATCCTGCAGCTCAAGGCCCGGGGCGCGAGCATCCTGCTGTCCGAGCAGAACGTGCGCTTTGCCGAGATGGTGTCCGACCGGGCCTATGTGCTGGAAAAGGGCCAGATCCGCTACGAGGGCCCGATCGAGGCGCTGTCGCGCAACGAGGACGTGCGCCGCGCGTACCTTGCGGTGTAGGCCGCGCCATGGACACCGTCTGCGACGAAGCCCTGCCCACGGCGCCGGCCCACGGCGTGGTCGGCGTACTGCTGGCGGCCGGCCACGCGCGGCGCTTCGGCAGCGACAAGCGCCGCGTGCCCTGGCCCGGCCATGATTCGCTGATGGAGGCCGCGCTCGCGCCGCTGCAGGCCGTGTGCCCGCGCGTCGTCGCCGTGCTGCCGCCGGGCGATGCCTGGGGGCTGATGCGGTGCCGCCGCCTGCAGGTCGAGGTGGCGTGGTCGTTCCGGCGCGGCGATGGGCTGGCGGCCTCGCTGTCGGCCGCCCTGCCGCTGGTGCGCGGCGCGCCGGCCATCGTGGTGGCGCTGGCCGACATGGGGGACGTGCGGGCGGCCACCGTGCGCGCGCTCATCGCGGCCTGGCAGCGCCAGCCGGGGCATCCCGTGCTGCCGGTGTTCGGCGGCCAGCCCGGCAATCCGCGGCTGATCCCGGCAGTGCTGTATCCCCGGCTGGAGGGACTGTCGGGCGACGACGGCGTGCGCCGTGCGCTCGACTGGGCGGCCGCGCAGCGCTGCGCGGTGGACGACCCTGGCGTGCTGCGCGATCTGGACACGCCCGCCGGGCTGGGGTGACGGCGGCGGTCCCGGAAAGGGTTTGGGGTCGAATCGGGCTCCAGCGCAATCAATACTAGGGCATTGTGCTATCAAATTGATAGTGATTTCGCTCTCGAGGGTGAGCGGCGCGACAGCCCTGCGTTTCCGCGGCCGCGGCAACTGCGTCAAAATCACGCCCATGAACGCGCTCCACATCGCCGAATACACCCATGGCCTCGGCATCCAGGCAAAAGCGGCTTCCGCGCAGATGGCGCGGGCGCCCTCGGCGGTCAAGAGCCGGGCCCTGCTCGCCCTGGCCCGCCTGCTGCGCGAGCAGACCGCCCCGCTGCAGGAGAGCAACGCCCGCGACCTGGAGCGCGCCCGCGCCGCCGGCCTGGCCGAGCCCATGGTCGACCGCCTGAAGCTCACCCCCAAGGTGCTGGAAACCTGCGCGCTCGGCTGCGAGCAGCTCGCCGCCATGGGCGACGTGATCGGCGAGATCACCGGCATGCGCCAGCAGCCCAGCGGCATCCGCGTCGGCCAGATGCGCGTGCCCATCGGCGTGTTCGGCATGATCTACGAGAGCCGCCCCAACGTGACCATCGAGGCCGCCAGCCTCAGCATCAAGAGCGGCAACGCCTGCATCCTGCGTGGCGGCTCCGAGGCCATCGACTCCAACAAGGCCCTGGCGGCCCTGGTGCAGCAGGCCCTGGCCGAGGCCGGCCTGCCCGAGGCCGCGGTGCAGCTGGTGCAGACCACCGACCGCGAGGCCGTGGGCCACCTGATCGCCATGCCCGAGTACGTGGACGTCATCATCCCGCGCGGCGGCAAGGGCCTGATCGAGCGCATCAGCCGCGACGCCAAGGTGCCGGTCATCAAGCACCTGGACGGCAACTGCCACACCTATGTGGACGACCCCTGCGACATCGCCATGGCGGTGAAGGTGGCCGACAACGCCAAGACGAACAAGTACAGCCCGTGCAACGCCAGCGAGAGCCTGCTGGTGGCGCGCGGCGCGGCGGCCGCCTTTTTGCCGCAGATCGGCGCGGTCTATGCCGCCAAGGGCGTGGAGATGCGCGGCTGCCCCGAATCGCTTGCCCTGCTGGCCGGCGTGCCGGGCGCGAAGCTGGTGCCTGCCACCGAGCAGGACTGGAGCGAGGAATACCTCGCCCCGATCATCAGCGTGAAGGTGGTGGACGGCCTGGACGAGGCCATCGCCCACATCAACCGCTACTCCAGCCACCACACCGACGCCATCCTCACCACCCACCACGGCCACGCCCAGCGCTTCCTGCGCGAGGTGGATTCGGCCAGCGTGATGGTCAACGCCAGCACCCGGTTCGCCGACGGCTTCGAGTACGGGCTGGGCGCCGAGATCGGCATCAGCACCGACAAGTTCCATGCCCGCGGCCCGGTGGGCATCGAGGGCCTGACCTCGCTCAAGTACGTGGTGCTGGGCGAAGGCGAAGTGCGCGGCTGACGGTCCCCATCGAGCCTGCGGTCCGGTCCAGCCCAAAACACTGACATGAAAATCATCATCCTCGGCGCGGGCCGCGTCGGCTGCAGCGTGGCCGACAGCCTCGTGTCCGAGCAGAACGACATCACCGTCATCGACACGGACGCCCAGCGCCTGCGCGATCTGGAATCGCGCTTCGACCTGCGCGGCGTGGTGGGCAACGGCATCGACCCCGAGGTGCTGGCCGAGGCCGGCGCGCGCGACACCGACCTGCTCATCGCCTGCGCCGCGCAGGACGAGACCAACCTCGTGTGCTGCAAGGTCGCGCAGCTGCTCTTCAACGTGCCCACGCGCATCGCGCGGGTGCGCTCCTCCGGCTTCGAGCACGACCGCGAGCAGGCCGCGCTGCTGCTGGGCAAGGACGGCTTCGCGGTGGACCGCATCATCTGCCCCGAGGAATCGCTGACGCGCTACATCGGCAAGCTGGTGGAGTACCCCGAGGCGCTGCAGGTGCGCGAATTCGCCGGCGGCCGGGCCTGCCTGGTGTCGGTGCGCGTGCGGGCCGGCGCGACCGTGGCGGGTGTGCGCATCGCCGACATGCGGGCCGGCATCCCGGACGTGGCCATGCGCATGGTGGCCATCTACCGCCGCTTTCCCGAAGAGCCCGACCGCTTCATCGCCTGCGACGGCGACACGCGCATCGCGGCGGGCGACGAGGTCTTCGTGCTGTCCGCGCGCGAGCACATCCCCCAGGTGCTGGCCGCCATGCACCAGCGCGACGGCCAGCCCGCGCGGGCGGTGCGCCGCATCATGATCGCCGGCGGCGGCCGCGCCGGCCTGCGCCTGGCGCGGCAGCTGGCGCAGCAGGGGCGCTTTCACATCAAGGTGATCGAGGGCGATCCGGACCGCTGCGTCGAGCTGGCCTCCACGCTGCCCTCCGAGGTGCTGGTGCTGCAGGGCGATGCCACGGACGAAGACCTGCTGGGCGACGAGAACGTCGAGGAGGTGGACCTGTTCCTCGCGCTCACCGACGACGATGAGGACAACATCATGGCCTGCCTGCTGGCCAAGCGCATGGGCGCGAGCCGCGTGCTGGCGCTGATCAACCGGCGCTCCTACGCCGACCTGATGCACGGCACGCAGATCGACATCGCGCTGTCGCCCGCGCAGGCCATGCTGGGCGAGTTGCTGGCCTACGTGCGCCGCGGCGACGTGCAGGCCGTGCACAGCCTGCGCCGGGGCGTGGCCGAGGCGCTGGAGATCGTGGCGCGCGGCGACCGCAAGAGCTCGCGCGTGGTGGGCCGCAAGGTCGGCGACCTGCACCTGCCGCCCGAGGTGCACATGGGGCTGATCGTGCGCGGGCTGTCCGGCGCGGAGCCGGGGGCGGATGCGGCGCTGGCCGAGGGCGATGGCCCGGACGCCTTCGCCGAACCCCAGGTCATCATTCCGCGCAGCCACACGGTGATCGAAAGCGGGGACCACGTGGTGTTCTTCCTGCCGAACAAGCGGCTGGTGCGCGATGTGGAAAAGGCCTTCCGCCTGGGCGCCACGTTCTTCTGAACCCGCGCCCCCGACCCTCTTCGTTTCCTTCCACACCGACACCATGGCGGACCTTCTTCCCGTTCTGCGCGTGCTGGGCGCCCTGCTCGCGCTGTTCTCGCTGGCCTTCGGCGTGCCGCTGGCGGCCTCCTGGTGGACGGGCGACGGCCTGTGGCCGCAATACGCCGGCGCCCTGGCGGCCACGCTGCTGTGCGGCGGCGGGCTGTGGGCGGGTCTGCGCCACCAGGCGCGCGAGCTGCAGCCGCGCCACGGCATCATCCTCGTCGCGCTCGTGTGGGTGGTGCTGCCGCTCTTCGCGGCGCTGCCGCTGCTGCTGGCCATGCACCAGATCGGCCGGCCGATATCGTTCACGCATGCGTACTTCGAGGCCGTCTCGGGCCTGACCACCACGGGCGGCACCGTGCTGACGGGGCTGGATGCGCTGCCGCTGTCGATCAACGTGTGGCGCACCTTCATGCAGTGGCTGGGCGGCATGGGCATCCTGATCCTGGCGGTGGCCGTGCTGCCGCTGCTGGGCGTGGGCGCCAGCCAGCTCTTCAAGGCCGAGGCCGCCGGACCGGTCAAGGACACCAAGCTCACCCCGCGCATGACCGAAACCGCCAAGGGACTGTGGGGCGTGTACGTGCTCTTTTCGCTGGCGTGTGCGCTGGCCTACTGGCTGGGCGGCATGCCGCCGGCCGATGCCGTCATGCACATGTTCACCACGGTGAGCCTGGGCGGGCTGTCGTCGCACGACAGCAGCTTCGGCCATTTCCAGTCGCCGCTGCTCGAATCCATCGCGGTGGTGTTCATGGTGGTGGCCAGCTGCAACTTCGCGCTGTATTTCGTCGCGCTGCGCAAGGGCCACTGGCGCAGCCTGTGGTGCGACCCCGAGATGCGCGCCACCGTGCTCACGCTGCTGGGCGGCGGTTTGTTCGTCGCGCTGCTGCTGTGGGCCAAGGACATCTATGCGCCGCTGGCGGCGCTGCGGCACGGGTTCTTCCATGTGGTGTCGGTCGCCACGACGACGGGCTTTGCCACCACCGACTACCTGGCCTGGCCGGTGTTCGCGCCGATCTTCATGCTCATGCTGTCGGGCGTGGCCACCAGCGCGGGCTCGACGGGCGGCGGCATCAAGATGGTGCGCATGCTGATCCTGCTGAAGCAGGCCCGCCGCGAGATGACGCGCCTGGCCCACCCCCGCGCCGTGCAGCCCGTGCGCCTGGGCCGCGCGGTGGTGGACCACCGCATGATCTTCTCGGTGCTGGCGTTCATGCTGGTCTATGGCGCCACGGTGACGGTGCTGAGCATGGTGCTGCTGCTGACCGATCTCGATTTGGTGAGCGCGTTCTCCGCCGTGCTGGCCAGCGTCAACTGCACGGGGCCGGGCCTGGGGCTGCTCGGGCCGTCGGCCACCTACGCGGTGCTCACCGAGTTCCAGCTCTGGGTCTGCACCCTGGCCATGCTGCTCGGGCGGCTGGAGATCCTGAGCTTCATGGTGCTGCTCACCCCGGCGTTCTGGCGGCGGTAGCGCGGGCCGGCGGCCGGGCGGGCCGGGGCGGCGCGCTGGTGGCGAAAGCCGGCGGCCGGGGTTGCGAAGCCGGGGCGCGTCCCCATATCCCTACAATTCAACGCGTCTTTCGTCTTCCGAGGGCTTTTCATGGTTCCGCATCTCATCACCGCCCTCACGGGACCGATCAACGAGCTCGAACAGCGCATTCTCGATTCCATGCCCGCGATCGAGCGGTGGTTCCGCCTGGAGTGGATGGAGCACACGCCCCCGTTCTATACGTCGGTGGACATCCGCAATGCCGGCTTCAAGCTCGCTCCGGTGGACACCAACCTGTTTCCCGGCGGCTGGAACAACCTGACCACCGACATGCTGCCCCTGGCCGTGCAGGCGGCCATGGCGGCCATCGAGAAGATCTGCCCCGAGGCCCGCAACCTGCTCATCGTGCCGGAGAACCACAGCCGCAACACGTTCTACCTGGCGAACGTGATCCAGCTGCAGCGCATCTTCAACATGGCGGGGCTCAACGTGCGCGTGGGCTCCATCAGCCCCGAGATCAAGAAGCCCACCACGGTGACCCTGCCCAACGGCGACTCCGTCACGCTCGAGCCCGTGGTCCGCACCAAGGGGCGCCTGGGGCTCAAGAACTTCGACCCCTGCACCATCTTGCTCAACAACGACCTCTCGGCCGGCCCCCCGGGCATCCTGGAGGACATCCACGAGCAGTACCTGCTGCCGCCGCTGCACGCCGGCTGGAGCGTGCGCCGCAAGAGCCGCCATTTCCAGAGCTACGAGGAAGTGTCCAAGCGCTTTGGCAAGCTGCTGGGCATCGACCCGTGGCTCATCAACCCGCTGTTCAGCCGCTGCGAAGGCGTCGACTTCAACGAAGGCACGGGCATGGAGGGGCTGCGCGCCGCCGTCGATGCGCAGCTGGGCAAGGTGCGCCGCAAGTACAAGGAATACGGCATCAACGAAAAGCCCTTCGTCATCGTCAAGGCCGACAACGGCACCTACGGCATGGGCATCATGACCGTGCGCGACGCCAAGGACCTGGACGCGCTCAACCGCAAGACCCGGAACAAGATGGCCGTCATCAAGGACGGGCAGGCGGTGAGCGACGTGATCATCCAGGAAGGCGTGCTCACCCAGGAGCGGGTGCACGAGGCCGTGGCCGAGCCGGTCGTCTACATGATGGACCGCTACGTGGTCGGGGGCTTTTACCGCATGCATGCCGAGCGCGGCGTGGACGAGAACCTCAACGCCCCCGGCGCGAGCTTCGTGCCCCTGGCCTTCGAGCACAGCACGCACCTGCCCCAGCCCGGCGCCCGCCCCGGTGCGAGCGCGCCCAACCGCTTCTATATGTATGGCGTGGTGGCGCGCCTGGCGATGCTCGCCGCGAGCTACGAGCTGGAAGCCACCAACCCCGAGGCCGAGATCTACGACTGACGGCCCCGCGGCCACGCTCGGGCAGGGGAGGGGGCGGCCGTGGCCGCCTCAGTTGCTGCATTGCAACAGCCGGGCGGGGGCCGAACCATCGGGGGCGAGCCGCGCCACAATAGCGGTCCCCCAATATCGGAATCCCGGTTGGCCCCGGTGCCAGCGGGCCAGTCTGTGCAAAGTTCCAAGTCCTCGCTCGCGGCGCTCACCCTGGGCGCCATCGGCGTCGTGTATGGCGATATCGGCACCAGCGTGCTGTATGCGGTCAAGGAGGTGTTCGGCTCGGGACACGTGGCCTTCACGCCCCAGAACGTCTACGGCATCCTGTCCATCTTCTTCTGGACGCTGACCACCATCGTCTCGCTCAAGTACGTGGTGCTGGTCCTGCGGGCCGACAACAACGGGGAAGGCGGGCTCATCGCCATGCTGGCGCTGGCCTCCCAGGCGGTGAAGGACAAGCCCCGGCTGCGCAGCGTGCTGCTGTGCATCGGCATCTTCGGCACCTCGCTCTTCTATGGCGACGGGGTCATCACCCCGGCCATCTCGGTGCTGTCGGCGGTCGAGGGGCTCGAAGTGGTGTCGCCGCACTTCGGCAAGGCCGTCATCCCGCTCACCCTTGTCGTGCTGTTTTGCCTGTTCGCGGTGCAAAAACGCGGCACGGGCGGCATCGGGCGCTACTTCGGGCCCATCACCCTGGTGTGGTTCCTGAGCCTGGCCGCCCTGGGCATTCCGCACATCATCGGCCACCCCGAAATCCTGGGCGCCCTGAGCCCGCACCATGCGCTGGGCTTCATCTGGAACAACCCGGGCACCAGCTTCATCGTGCTGGGCGCGGTGGTGCTGTGCGTGACCGGCGCCGAGGCGCTCTATGCCGACCTGGGCCACTTCGGCAAGAAACCCATTCGCCTGGCCTGGTTCAGCGTGGCGATGCCGGCGCTCACCATCAACTACTTTGGTCAGGGCGCGCTGCTGCTGGCCGAGCCCGAGGCGGTGAAGAACCCGTTCTACATGATGGCCCCCGACTGGGCGCTGATCCCGCTGGTCATCATGGCCACCATGGCGACCGTCATCGCCTCGCAGGCGCTCATCACCGGCGCCTTCAGCGTGACCAAGCAGGTCATCCAGCTCGGCTACCTGCCGCGCCTGAACATCCTGCACACCAGCGTGCGGGACACGGGCCAGATCTACATCCCGTTCGTCAACTGGATGCTGTTCGTCGCCATCGTGCTGGCGGTGGTCATGTTCCGCTCCAGCAGCAACCTGGCGGCGGCCTACGGCATCGCCGTCACGCTGGACATGCTCATCACCACCGTGCTCACCTTCTTCGTGATCCGGTACGGCTGGAAGTACCCGCTCGCCCTGTGCGTCGCGGCCACGGGCTCGTTCTTCGTGGTGGACCTGGCCTTCTTCAGCTCCAACCTGCTCAAGCTGTTCCAGGGCGGTTGGTTCCCGCTGCTGATCGGCGGCATCGTCTTCACCCTGATGATGACCTGGAAGCGCGGGCGCGAGCTGCTCAACGAAAAGCTGCGCGACGACTCCCTGGACCTGCGCGACTTCCTTACCGCCGTCTTCGTCAGTCCGCCCACCCGGGTGGACGGCACCGCCGTCTTCCTGACGGCCGAGACGGGCTCGGTGCCCAATGCGCTGCTGCACAACCTCAAGCACAACAAGGTGCTGCACGAACAGAACCTGTTCGTGACCGTGCGCAGCCACGAGGTCCCGTGGATCGGGCTGGACCGGCGGCTGCAGGTCGAACCCCTGGGCGGCGACTGCTGGCAGGTGATCGTGCACTACGGCTTCAAGAACGATCCCGACCTGCCCGGCGCCCTGGCGCTGATGCGCGGGCGCGGCTGCGAGCTGGAACCCATGACCACCAGCTACTTCCTGTCGCGCGATGTCGTCATCCCCACGATCGGCAGTGGCATGGCACCGTGGCGCGAGAAACTCTTCGCGCAGATGCACCACAACGCGAGCGGCGCCGCCGGCTTCCTGAACCTGCCGGGCAATGCGGTGGTGGAGCTGGGCTCCAAGATCGAGATTTGAGAATTCATGGGCTTTTCTGCCGCATGCCGGCGGTTTTATTGCCCTTGCTGCTATTAAATTAATAGCAATTCGACCAGATCGAGGTGGGGCCGGCGGCCGGTGACAGAATCGCGGCCCATGTCCTTCTTCAAAGACCTGAGCCTTTCGACCGCTACCGCAGGCTTCGTTTCCGTCCTGGTGGGCTTCACCAGTTCGGTGGCCATCGTGTTCCAGGCGGCCCAGGCGTTCCAGGCCACGCCGGCGCAGATCACCTCCTGGATGTGGGCCCTGGGCCTGGGGATGGGGTTGTGTTCGCTGGTGCCGTCGCTGCTACTGCGCCAGCCCGTCATGGTGGCCTGGTCCACGCCGGGCGCGGCCGTCCTGGCCACCGCGGGGCTCGCGGGCGGGTTCAGCATGGGGGAGGCGGTCGGTGCCTTCATGGCCTGTGCGGTGCTGATCGCGCTGGCCGGTGCCACTGGCTGGTTCGAGCGCATCATGGGCCGCATTCCCATGGAAATCGCCTCGGCGCTGCTGGCCGGCGTGCTTGCCCGGTTCGGCATGCAGGCCTTTGCCTCGGCCAACACCGCCCTGCCGCTGGTGCTGCTCATGCTGGTCTGCTATCTGGTGATGCGCCGGCTGCTGCCGCGCTATGCGGTGGTCGCGACGCTCGCGGTGGCCGTGGCTTTTTCGGCCGGCAGCGGGCAGATGGCCTGGTCCGCCGTCCACTTCGAGCTGGCCGCGCCCGTGTTCATGGCGCCGCAGTTCAGCCTGCCGGCACTGATCAGCCTGGCGCTGCCGCTCTTCGTGGTCACCATGGCGTCGCAGAACCTGCCGGGCGTTGCGGTCATGCGCGCGACCGGCTACGGGTTGCCCGTTTCGCGCCTGGTCACCATGACCGGCCTGGCCACGCTCGTGCTCGCGCCCTTCGGGGCCTTCGCGCTCAACTTCAGCGCCATCACCGCCGCCCTGTGCATGGGCCCCGAAGCGCATGAAGATCGCACCCGCCGCTATACCGCGGCCGTCACCTGCGGGTTCCTGTACATCGTGATCGGCATCTTCGGCGCGGTCATCACCGGGTTGCTCACCGCGTTCCCGAAGTAGCTGGTCAACGCCATCGCGGGGCTGGCGCTGCTCGGCACCATCGGCACCGGCCTGGCGTCGGCGCTCAAGGAGGATGCGCATCGCGAGGCGGCGGCCATCACCTTCCTCGTCACGCTGAGCGGCGTGGCCATTGCGGGCATCGGTTCGGCCTTCTGGGGCGTGGCGGCCGGCAGCCTCGCGCTATTTGTGCAACAGTACGGCCGCAAGCGCGCACCGGGCGCATAGCCGATCCCTTCCTTTCGCAGACCATGAACATCCTCTTCATCGCCGATCCGCTCGAACATTTCAAGATCTACAAGGACACCACCTTCGCCATGATGCGCGAGGCCCAGCGGCGCGGCCATGCGATTTCCGTGTGCCAGCCCTCGCACATCGCGTGGCAGCGCGGCGGGCAGGTGATGGCGCGGGTGCAGGACATCGTGCTCACCGGGCAGCCCGAGGCGTGGTTTACCGTTCAGGGCCACCGCGAAGTGCCGTTGGCGGGCTTCGGTTGCGTGCTCATGCGCAAGGACCCCCCTTTCGACAGCGAGTATTTCTACGCGACCCACCTGCTGGAGCAGGCCGAAAGGGAGGGCGCACGCGTGTTCAACAAGCCCCGGGCGCTGCGCGACCATCCGGAGAAGCTGGCGATCATGGAATTCCCGGAGTTCATCGGCCCCACGCTGGTGACCAGGGACGCGGAAGACATCCGCCGCTTCCATGCGGAACACCGGGACATCATCCTCAAGCCGCTCGACGGCATGGGGGGCATGGGCATCTTCCGCGTGAAGGACGATGGCCTGAACCTGGGAAGCATCATCGAAACCCTCAATAAGGAGGGCTCGCAGAGCGTGATGGTGCAGAAATTCCTGCCGGAGATCGTCGACGGCGACAAACGCATCCTCATCATCGGGGGCAAGCCTGTTCCTTATTGCTTGGCGCGCATTCCCCAGGGCACGGAGGTCCGGGGCAACCTGGCGGCGGGCGGTAAGGGCGTCGCCAAGCCTTTGACGGAAAGAGATGTGGAAATCGGTCGATCGCTGGGCGCTGTTCTTCAGAGCCGGGGACTGCTGCTGGCCGGCGTCGACGTGATCGGTACGTGCGTCACGGAAATCAACGTCACCAGCCCCACCTGTTTCCAGGAGATCTACGACCAGACAGGATGCGATGTGGCCGCGTTGTTCGTGGATGCGTTGGAGGTCGGAGTGAGGGGAGGGGTTTGATGACAATTTTTTGTCATCTTTCTCCTACGGGTGTGGAAAAAGTGGTCTATACTTGCGGGCTTGGCAGGTGAGACGGATGACTGAGTTGTCCGGAGA
>NZ_BQXL01000017.1:0-98836 GCF_030159015.1 Acidovorax sp. SUPP3434 | reverse complement strand
GTGAAACGACTTTGCGCCGATGATAGTGCGGGTTCCCGTGTGAAAGTAGGTCATCGTCAGGCTCTTACAGCCCAAATCGCCCCGACATCCAACGATGTCGGGGCGATTTGCTTTGGAGAATGAAAATTTTGAATCAAGCAATACAGTTGTAGTCACATGCAATTACAAGATATTCTTTATTCCCAGGGTTTCGGAACACGAAGGGTATGTGCAGGGTTGATCCAACGAGGCTTAGTGTGCTTGTTTGACCCGAAAGCTGATGCATTCAGCATTTGCACGGATTCCTCTGTTGATGTAGCTCCGGATGGGTTGCGTTTTCAGGTTCAAGAGGAAACGTGGGTGTACCAAGCCAAAGCCTATGTGATGCTTCACAAGCCATCTGGGACCGAATGCTCTCAGAAGCCTTCCACTTATCCAAGTGTCTATACATTACTGCCTGTGCCGTTGCGACAACGACCTTGTAAAAGTGCAATACAAGGTGTGCAAGCGGTAGGGCGTTTGGATCAAGACACGACGGGATTGCTGTTACTCAGCGATGACGGGCAATTCATTCATCGCATGAGTTCTCCCAAAAAACATGTTCCCAAAGTGTACGAAGTGGCGACGAAACACCCTGTGAGCGCAGTTCAAATTTCCCGCTTGCTCGAAGGCGTCGTACTTGATGATGATCCTGTTGCGGTGAAAGCCGCTGCTTGTGTTCAGACATCCGATCACGGTGTAAGCCTCACTTTGACAGAGGGTAAGTACCATCAGGTCAAACGCATGCTTGCTGCAGTGGGGAACCGTGTGGAGACCCTGCACAGGTCGCGTATCGGCAATCTGGCATTGCCAACCGATCTGGCGCCAGGGCAGTGGAAATGGCTTGATGACAATGATCTTGCGGCCTTGACGAGCTAGCCTGCCGCTGACTATCAATTTTTGTCGTCTCTTGCGGTGGGCTGATAAGGTACTAGGTTGTTACCTGATGGGGCAGATGCGGTGCACTTGCACCGGCTACACTGCCGCGTGTTGAAAGTACATGCTGTGAAGTTTTCATTTAGCGGATGTTTCCGCGGTGCGTTGTTGGGGTGGGCTTTTTTTGCTGCGACCGTGATCAGTGCGGCCCCTTCGTCACCCCCTCCTGTGTTCGTGCTGAACTCGCTTGAAGCGGATATCAGCGTGATTGATCCGGCTACCTGGACGGAAACCTCGCGGATTCCCACGGGGAAAGAGCCGCACCACATGTACCTGACACCGGACGAGAAATCTCTCGTGGTAGCAAATGCGCTGGCAGATACGCTGACCTTCATTGATCCCAAGACCGCCCAGGTGCAACGTACGGTGCGAGGCATTGTTGATCCTTACCATTTGCGGTTCACTCCCGACATGAAATGGCTGATCACCGCGGCCAATCGCTTGAACCACGTGGACTTTTATCGTTGGGATGGCAAAGACCTGACTTTGGTACAAAGGGTGGCGACAGCCAAAACCCCGAGTCATCTGTGGGTGGATAGCCAGAGCCGAACGGTCTACTCCACGATGCAGGACAGTGATGAACTCGTTGCGATCGACATCGCAACCCAGAAGATCAAGTGGCGGATCAAGACGGGAGCCATGCCGGCCGACATCTATGGAAGCCCGGACGATAAGTTCCTGTTCATCGGTTTGACGGGCAGCGACAGTGTCGAGGTGTTCGACGTGTCTGAAAATACGCCTCGCAGCGTCCAAAGGATCAAGACCGGCAGCGGTGCCCATGCGTTCCGCGGTGCAGGTGACAAGCGCCATGTGTATGTCAGCAATCGGGTCGCCAATACGATCAGCAAGATCGACATGGTCAAACGGCAAGTCGTCGATACCTATCCTGCGCCCGGTGGGCCAGACTGCATGGACGTTTCTGCGGATGGCCGGTGGATTTATGTCAGTGCCCGATGGGCCCGCAAGATGTTGGTCATCGACACGGTAGAGCGTAAGGTCGTTCAAAAAATCAATGTGGGCAAATCGCCTCACGGCGTCTGGACTCTGCAGCACGCTCCCAGATAAAACTGGAAAAAAATGGCATTGCGCACTTCGACCTTCGTGGGTCTCTATGCTATTTTTTTAATAGCATCTGGGGCCGTAAGTACGGCGGAAGCGGCTGAAGCAGCCGATTGCCAAAAACCGCTGTACCTGACCTTCGATACGGGGCACATGGAAATTGCCCCCTTGGTTGCCGATGTGCTCAAGCGAAAAAAAGTCCTTGTGACTTTTTTTGCAGCCAATGAAAAAACAAAAACGGGCGATGGCAGTTTGGGAACGGCCTGGGCTCCGTGGTGGCATGCACGGGCGGCAGAAGGGCATGCGTTTGCCTCTCACACGATGGACCATACCTATTGGCGTGCCGATGCTGGCACGCCGACTGCGCCGCAATTCCATGTGCGTTCCTCTTCTGGCCCTCAGGCAGGCAAGGATTTGACCCTCAGCGCTGAGCAGTATTGCAGCGAGATACGAAGGGCTTCCGATCGCTTGCGCGAAGTGACGGGGACGGCGCCCCTTCCACTTTTCAGGGCGCCTGGCGGAAAGACATCGCCTCGCCTTCTGGCCGTTGCCAAAACCTGCGGCTATGCGCACGTGGGTTGGTCGCCAGCAGGCTTCCTGGGCGATGAACTGCCCAGTGAAAAATTCAGCAATGCAGCCTTGTTGAAGAAAGCACTGGACAATATTCGCAGCGGAGACATTCTGCTGGCCCATCTGGGCATCTGGTCGCGAAAGGACCCGTGGGCTCCAACGGTGTTGGAGCCTCTGATCGACGGGTTGAAGCAGCGCGGTTTCTGCTTCAGAACGCTGAATGACCATCCCGATTACCGCGACTGGCTGACGGGCAAGCGTTGAGTCCGATCAGTCGATGGACAGGACAGGAGTTGTGAGCGATGGATTGGTTGACTAACGGTTTTGATACCGCACAGCAATGTCTGTTCGAGTCGGTCATTCAGCCTGTGATGTTCGCGACGGGCATGGCGGGGCTGCTGGAGGATGGCTATGCCGCTACCGGGTGGCTGCTGGTCGGACTGCTGCAGCTGGTGGTGATGCTGGCAATCATTGCGCCGCTGCAGCGCTGGCGGCCCGTAGAGCCCCTGCTCGACCGTGCCGCGGTGCGGACGGACATTGTCTACACACTGATTCACCGCCTCGGCCTGTTTCGGTTGGCACTTTTCTTCAGTGTCGATCCGCTGTGGGACGCATTTTTCGGCGCGCTGCGCATGGACGGTATCAGCACGTTCCATCTGGATGCGCTATGGCCGGGCGTGACCGACCTGCCTTGGGTCAGCTTGCTGGTTTATCTGGCAGTGTTTGACTTCCTGGACTACTGGATTCACCGCGGGCAACACCACTTCGAATGGTGGTGGCGGCTGCACTCGCTGCACCACTCGCAGCGGCAGATGACCATGTGGAGCGACAACCGCAACCACCTTCTGGATGACCTGCTTCGGGATGCGATCGTGGTCACCGTGGCGCAACTGATCGGTGTGGCACCTGGCCAATTCGTGGCCATCGTGGCCTTGACTCAATTGAGCGAGAACTTCCATCACGCCAATTTGCGTGTGTGGTTCGGCCGCTGGGGGGAGCGTCTCTGGGTGAGTCCCCGGTTTCACCGCCTGCACCATGCGATCGGCATCGGGCACGAATCGGTGACGATGCGCCCGGTCCAGTCTCCATCGCAGGTCGTGGCGGAGCGCTATGTCCAAGCCGAGCCCATCCAGAAACCCGTCACGGTCTTGGGTGGCTGCAATTTCGGCGTGTTGCTGCCTTGGTGGGACATCCTCTTTCGGACTGCCAATTTCGAACTGCGATACGACCCGACCGGTGTCCGGGATCAGGTTCAGCCAGGGCCGGATGGCCGTGTTCGCAACTATGGGCGGGGGTTTTGGGCGCAGCAGTGGCGAGGTGTTTTGCGTCTCCTTGGCAAAGCCTAGCCAGCGGTCGGACTTCTGCCCACGCTATGCTCGCGCCATGGCATTGCTGATCGATTCCTTCTGGCGCGCTGCCGCCTATTGCCTGCACCCCCGCGTGATTGCGCTTTCCCTGCTGCCGTTGCTGCTCATGCTGCTGCTGGCCTGGGTGGCCAGTCATTTTTTCTGGGGCATTGCGGTGCAGGCGGTCCGCTCCGCACTGGAGTCATCGGACATTCTGGCGATGGTTTGGGGATGGTTTCAGGCCTGGGGCATCGAGCAGGCACCTGCCGCCATCGCTCCTTTGATCGTGGTGGTTCTCTCGACGCCGGTGATCATGATCTTCTCGGTGCTGGTGGTCGCAGTGATCATGACGCCTGCGCTCGTGACGGTCGTGGCCAAGCGCCGTTTCCCATTGCTGGAGCGCAAGCGCGGCGCGTCGATGGTGGCCAGCCTGGCATGGTCTCTCGGCGCGACGATGGCCGCCATGGCGGCGCTGGTGGTGTCCGTTCCGCTCTGGCTCATTCCACCGCTGGTGCTGGTGCTGCCACCGCTGATCTGGGGTTGGCTGACCTACCGCGTCATGGCGTTCGACGCGTTGGCCGAGCATGCGAGCCGACAGGAGCGCGAAGCCATTTTCAAACGCCACCGCATGCGCCTGCTGACCATCGGCATCTTGTGCGGCTACCTGGGGGCAGCGCCTGGAATCGTCTGGGCGTCCGGGGTGTTGTTCGCTGCGGCGTTTTTAGTCCTGATTCCGTTGGCCGTCTGGATCTATACCCTGGTGTTCGCCTTCTCTTCCCTGTGGTTCACTCACTACGCGCTGGACGCGCTCCAACAGTTGCGTGCCGAACAAACCGGCGGTAGTGCCGGCGGCGGTGCTGGCGCTGTACCCACTCCCATCCTTACCCCCATTGCACCCGCAAACCCCGCACCATGACGCCTTCCTTCGGACTCATCATCATTGGCGACGAAATCCTGTCCGGCAAGCGCGCCGACAAGCACCTGCCAAAGGTGATCGAGCTGCTGGGAGCGCGCGGTTTGCAGCTGGCCTATGCCGACTATGTGGGTGACGACTCAGGTCGCATTACCGCGACCCTGCAGCGTGCCTTCGCTTCCGGGGATGTGGTGTTTTCCTGCGGCGGTATCGGTGCCACGCCCGACGATCACACCCGCCAATGCGCTGCGCGCGCGCTGAACGTGCCGCTCCGGTTGCATCCGGAGGCAGAGTTGTTGATTCGGGAGCGCATGCAAGACGTCGCGACGGAGCAGGGCGTGCCTTATGAGCCCGACCGTGCGGACAATGTGCACCGACTGAACATGGGGGTGTTTCCCGAGGGGGCTCGCATCATTCCGAACCCGTACAACAAGATTCCTGGTTTTTCATGCGACGGCGGTGCCGGCGGTGCCGTGCATTTCGTGCCGGGCTTTCCCGTGATGGCTTGGCCGATGGTGGAATGGGTGCTGGACCGCCACTGTGCGCAGTGGTTCAATCGCGCCCCCCAAACCGAGCATTCCGTCGTGGTCTACGGCGCGATGGAGGCGGCTCTGACGCCGTTAATGGAGCGGATTGAAAGCCAGCAC
This sequence comes from Acidovorax sp. SUPP3434, assembly GCF_030159015.1. Taxonomy (NCBI): domain Bacteria; kingdom Pseudomonadati; phylum Pseudomonadota; class Betaproteobacteria; order Burkholderiales; family Comamonadaceae; genus Acidovorax; species Acidovorax sp. SUPP3434. The sequence goes on along the minus strand of NZ_BQXL01000017.1, from coordinate 93,347 downwards.
GCGTCGGTACGTGTTTTCAGCCTGCCGAGCGTGGACCATCCCGTGCATGGGCGCCACATCGAGCTTGGCGTCAAAGGCCCCGCAGAGTTGGTGCCCGCCGCCTGGACCGCGTTACAGGCAGCGTTGCATGAATTTGGTGCAAACTGCGGCCCTGAAATGGTGCGAAATCTCTAGAGCCCTGTTTCACGCCATGAATTGCACTTTAATGGTGCAAATTCAGTGGGGCGGCAGATCTGGAAGCGGTCGTGCTCCGCCTTAGTGCATTGCAGCACCTGGCTGGCACGCAACCTGCTTTTCTTTCGTGGTGTTTTTTTCAACAAGCGCTTAAATCCTGGAGAACCTGATGGCAAAGACCGTTGCAGACGTGATGAAGATGGTGAAGGAGAACGAGGTCAAGTTTGTTGACTTTCGCTTCACCGATACCCGCGGCAAGGAACAGCACGTGACTGTGCCCGTGTCCCATTTCGATGAGGACAAGTTCTCTTCGGGTCACGCATTCGACGGCTCTTCGGTGGCGGGCTGGAAGGGCATTGAAGCTTCGGACATGCAACTCATGCCCGACCCCAACACCGCCAACATCGACCCGTTCTTTGAGGAAACCACGCTGTTCCTGCAATGCGACGTGATCGAGCCGGGCGATGGCAAGGCCTACGACCGTGACCCTCGCTCCATCGCCAAGCGCGCTGAGGCCTACCTGAAGGCTTCCGGCCTGGGCGACACGGCCTTCTTCGGCCCCGAGCCTGAATTCTTCATCTTCGACGGCGTGCGCTGGTCCAATGAGCCCGGCAAGGTCATGTTCGAGATCGAAGAATACGAAGCGCCATGGAACTCCGGCGCCAAGCTCGAAGGCGGCAACCGCGGCCACCGTCCCACGGTCAAGGGCGGCTACTTCCCCGTGCCCCCCGTCGACAGCACGCAGGACATGCGCGCTGAAATGTCCCTGATCCTCGAATCCCTGGGCATTCCGGTCGAAGTGTTCCACCACGAAGTGGCGGGCGCAGGCCAGAACGAGATCGGCACCAAGTTCAGCACGCTGGTCGAGCGCGCCGACTGGACCCAGGTCCTGAAGTACGTGGTCTGGAACGTGGCCAATGCCTACGGCAAGACCGCGACCTTCATGCCCAAGCCCTACGCGGGCGACAACGGCTCCGGCATGCACGTGCACCAGTCCATCTGGAAGGACGGCAAGAACCTGTTCGCCGGCGACGGCTATGCCGGCCTGTCGGACTTCGCCCTGTACTACATCGGCGGCATCATCAAGCATGCACGTGCCCTGAACGCCATCACCAACCCTGGCACCAACAGCTACAAGCGCCTGGTGCCCGGCTTCGAAGCCCCGGTGAAGCTGGCCTACTCGGCTCGCAACCGCTCGGCATCGATCCGCATTCCTTACGTGGCGAACCCCAAGGGCCGCCGCATCGAGGCACGCTTCCCCGATCCATCGGCCAACCCGTACCTGTGCTTCTCGGCCCTCATGATGGCCGGCCTGGACGGCGTGGAAAACAAGATTCATCCCGGCGAAGCCGCCACGAAGGATCTGTACCATCTGCCGCCCGAGGAAGACAAGCTGGTGCCGACCGTGTGCCACAGCCTCGATCAGGCGCTGGAGTATCTGGACAAGGACCGCGGCTTCCTGACCAAGGGCGGCGTGTTCTCCGATTCCATGCTCGACGCCTACATCGACCTGAAGATGGGCGAGGTCACGCGTTTCCGCATGGCGCCCCACCCCGTGGAATACGATATGTACTACTCGCTGTGATCCCTGGGCTGCGGCCACGGGACACACCACCAAAAGGCGGCTTCGGCCGCCTTTTTTCATGGCGTTGCCAGCGCCGTGACCCATGGATGAATAACCGCCCCGGACCGGGGGCGCCGATTGGCGAGGCCCAGCGATTGGGAGATACTCCCCTGGCATCTCCCGCATGCCGCCGGCATGCCTTGCGAGGAACCTGAATGAAAAAAACACTCATCGCACTGATGGCCATCGCCGCCGTGGCTCCCGCCGCGTGGTCGCAGGATCGCATCTACCGCTGCGGCAATGAATACACCAACAATGCCAGCCAGGCCAAGGAACGTGGCTGCAAGCTGGTCGAAGGCGGCAATGTGACGGTCGTGCAGGGCGCGCGGCCAGGCGGCGCGCCAGCAGCTTCGGGCGGCAGCGCGCCGAGCGCCAGCACCTCGCCCGCCAATGCCCCCCGGGTGGACACTAATGACCAGCGTGCGAGGGACTCCGATGCGCGCGCCATCCTGGAAGCCGAACTCCGCAAGGCCGAGGCACGCCAGGCCGAGATCGCCAAGGAATACAACAACGGCGAGCCCCAGCGCACCGCCCTCGAACTGCGCAACCCCCAGCTGTGGATGGAGCGCACCGCCGAGCTGAAGGCCAGCCTCGCCCGCGCGGACAGCGATGTGGCCGGCATCAAGCGCGAACTCGCCCGCCTGCCCGCGGCCAATCGCTGAGCGTGGTGGCTTCTTCCAAACCCGATACCGCGCGCTACCAGGCGCTGGACCTCGTGTCCACGCTGGTGGCCGTGCTGCAACCCGACGGGGCCGTGCTGTTCGCCAATGCGTCCCTGGAGAACATGCTGGGACTGTCGCGGCGCACTCTCGAAGGCTCCGACTTCAGCGGCTATTTTTCCGACCCGGCGCTGCTGCAGACGGCCCTGGCCGGCGCGCGTGGGCAGGACTTCGCCGCGCTCCGCTTCGAGGCCGCGCTTCGCCGCGCCCAGCAGCAGGATGCGATGCCCGTGCACGTGCACCTGGCGGTCGCAGAGCACACCGGCGAGATCCTGGTCGAGCTGTGGCCTCTGGAGGCTCAGGCCCGGCAGGACCGCGAGGAGCGCCTGCGTGAACAGGCGCTGGCCAACAAGGAGTTGATCCGCAACCTGGCGCACGAGATCAAGAACCCCCTGGGCGGCATTCGCGGCGCGGCGCAGTTGCTGGAGATGGAGCTCGACAATCCCGAGCTCACCGAATACACGCAGGTCATCATCCACGAGGCGGACCGGCTGCAGAGCCTGGTGGATCGTCTGCTGGCACCGCACCGCCATCCGCACCTGGTGGGCGACGTGAACATCCACGAGGTGTGCGAGCGTGTGCGGTCGCTGGTGCTGGTCGAGTACCCGCAGGGGCTGCGCGTGCAGCGCGACTACGACACCTCGATTCCCGAGTTCCGCGGCGACCGCGCGCAACTCATCCAGGCCCTGCTGAACATCGTGCAGAACGCCGCTCAGGTGCTGACCGAACGCATCGCCGTGGGCGACGCGCTCATCACGTTGAGCACGCGCGTGGCGCGCCAGGTCACCTTCGGCCGGCAGCGGTATCGGCTGGCACTGGAATTGCATGTCATCGACAACGGACCGGGCGTGCCCGAAGCCATCAAGGAGCGGATTTTCTATCCCTTGGTGACAGGGCGTGATGGGGGATCGGGGTTGGGGCTGACGCTGGCGCAAACCTTTGTGCAGCGGCACCACGGATTGATCGAATGCGACAGCGTGCCGGGTCGCACCGATTTCCGAATCCTCATTCCCTTGCCTTGAGGTCCCGATAAGCAATCCATGGGAACAAGGTAGAACCAACACATGAAGCCGATCTGGATAGTAGATGACGACCCCTCGATCCGCTTCGTCCTAGAGAAGGCGCTGGCACGCGAGAGCTTGCCGACGCGCAGCTTCACCCACCCGCGCGAGGTGCTGGAAGCGCTGGCTGAAATCACCCCCGGCGATCCCGAGCGGCAAGGTCCGCAGGTGCTGGTGAGCGACATCCGCATGCCGGGTGGCTCGGGCCTGCAACTGCTGGAGAAAGTGCGCGAACAGCAGCCGGGCCTGCCCGTCATAATCATGACGGCGTATTCCGATCTGGACAGCGCGGTCTCCGCTTTTCAGCGTGGCGCTTTCGAATACCTTCCCAAGCCCTTCGACCTGCCCAAGGCGGTGGAGCTGATCCGCCGCGCCGTCGAAGAAAGCCAGCGCGAAGAAGTCACTGAAGAGCGCCAGACCGCCACCCCTGAAATGCTGGGACAGGCCCCGGCCATGCAGGACGTGTTCCGGGCCATCGGGCGACTGAGCCAGAGCCAGGTCACGGTGCTCATCACCGGCGAATCGGGCTCGGGCAAGGAACTGGTGGCGCGCGCGCTGCACAAGCATTCTCCCGTGGCCGGCGGCCCCTTCGTGGCCATCAACACCGCGGCCATCCCGAAAGACCTGCTGGAAAGCGAACTGTTCGGCCACGAGCGCGGCGCGTTCACCGGCGCGCAGACACAGCGGCGCGGGCGCTTCGAGCAGGCGGAAGGCGGCACGCTGTTCCTCGATGAAATCGGCGACATGCCGTTCGACCTGCAAACGCGGCTGTTGCGCGTGCTGTCCGATGGCCAGTTCTACCGCGTGGGTGGCCATGCCGGCGTCAAAGCCCATGTGCGGGTGATCGCGGCGACCCACCAGGACCTGGAACGCCGGGTGAAGGACGGCGTGTTCCGCGAAGACCTTTTCCACCGCCTCAACGTCATCCGGTTGCGCCTGCCCGCGCTGCGCGAGCGCCATGAAGACGTGCCCATGCTGACGCGGCACTTCCTGCAGCAGAGCGCGCGGCAACTGGGCGTGGAGCCCAAGCGCATCTCCGACGCCGCGCTCGTCCGGCTGGGCCAGTTCGGCTTCCCCGGCAACGTGCGGCAACTGGAGAACATCTGTCACTGGCTGACCGTGATGGCACCAGCGCAGGTGATCTCGCTGCAGGATCTGCCGCCCGAAGTCCTGGAGGCGCCGGTGGCGGCAACGCCGCTGGACGCAGCAGCGGCCTCGCCAGAGCCGCGCAGCGAGGCGCCGGTTTCCACGCTGGCGGCCCCGGCTTCGCAAGGCACCGCACCGGCCATTCCTGCGGCGGCAGCGCTGCCCCGGGAAGACCGGGGGGTTGCGGCGCCGGCCCTGGGTGCGGCCATCCCGCCGGCCGGGGCGTCGCAGGTGATCCTCGCCGACCCGCCGGGTTGGGAGCAGGCGCTGGAAGCCGAGGCGCACAAGCTGCTGTCCGGGGGGCAGACCGAGGTCTGGGATGCGCTGTCGCGGCGCTTCGAGTCGCGCCTCATCCGCACGGCGCTCGCCGCCACGCACGGGCGGCGCATGGAGGCGGCGCAGCGCCTGGGCATTGGCCGCAACACCATCACGCGCAAGATCCAGGAGCTGGGCCTGGATGCACCCGAAGATGCATGACAAAAAGGCCTCCACGGCAATGAAAGCGCCGGCACGTAGCTATTGATTTTGTAGCAATAGAGCAAGATTCGGCCAGTGTTTTCACGCCGGCCTGTGCAGGCACGAGTCCTACAGGCGTGCGGTGCACAGGCCGACCTCCGGCGCAATGGATGCCTTGAAGAATGAAGGCACTGTTCAACCAACCGGAGTTACTTCATGTCCGATTTCAACGATGCAAACCGCGACCCTCTGACCAACGAGCCTGGCGCACATCCCGTGGGCACCGGCGTCGGCGCTGCTGGTGGCGCAATGGCGGGAGCGGCGGCCGGTGCCTTCGGCGGCCCGATCGGCGCCGCGGTGGGTGGTGTGGCGGGTGCGGTGGTCGGCGGCCTGGCCGGCAAGGCGGCTGCCGAGTCGGTCAACCCCACCGTGGAAGACGCCTACTGGCGTGAAAGCTACGACCGCGAGCCCTACTACGTGAAGGGCCGTGCCTATGACGAATACCGTCCTGCCTACGAACTGGGCTGGAGCTCGGTCGGCCGATACGACGGTGATTTCGAGGCCGTCGAACCCAACTTGGCCCGCGACTGGGGCACGGCACGCTCGACCAGCCGCCTGGAATGGGAAGAAGCCCGTCCCGCTGCCCGCGCCGCCTGGGAGCGCGCAGGCCGCGGCACCACTTTGGCCTCCGACTCCACGTACGGCAACACCTACGACAACACCACTGCCCTGGTGGACAACGACGACGTGGTCGATGTGCTGGACGACCTGCTGGAATCCTGCCGCGATGGCGAATACGGCTTCAAGGCTTCGGCCGAGCACGCCGACTCGCCGGAACTGAAGGGCATCTTCCTGCGCCATGCCAGCGAATGCGCGGCTGCGGCCACGGAACTGGAGCGCGAAATCCGCAACCACGGTGGCGAGCCATCCAGCGGTGGTTCGATGTCCGGTGCGCTGCATCGCGGCTGGGTGTCCGTCAAGGCGGCGATGTCCACGCGTGACGACAAGGCCGTGCTGGAAGAGTGCGAGCGCGGTGAAGACGCGGCCGTGGCCCGTTACCGCAAGGCGCTGAAGGCGTCTCTGCCGGCCAACGTGCGTGCCATGGTGGAACGCCAGGCCGAAGGTGCCCAGCGCAATCACGACGAAGTGCGTGCCTTGCGCAATCGCTTCCAGGCTGCGGCATAACGCTTCCTTAGCCGGTTCCGCGAAAGCTGAATGCCGCGCTGTCACCGCCACTGCGGTGGCCGTGGCGGTGGTTATTTCGCTGCAACCCTGTGCCCCAAAAGCCCCGGACCCCGGGGCTTTTTTGCGTTTGCCAGCAATCCTGCAAATCCCGTTCGCATCGTGCTGCGGCGCTTCGCTTGGGGGCCTGCAACGGTCCGTGGACGAACCCTAGAGTGAGCGGTTCACCGGTGGTGTGCTCACCCGGTGGACCATTCCGTTCACAACAAAAGGGGGGAGATTTCATGAACGCAATCCACAGCAGCCCGGTATCTGCCCGGCGGCCGGGCCCTGAACGGGGGCAGAGCTTTCCTGGTGCCGATCGGCGCGAGACCAACGCCAACACGGACGCGCCCCCGCAACGCTCCCGTGCGCAAACCACGGCGTCTTCGGGCGGGCTCCAGCCGCTTTTTCCACGCTCTGGCAGGCCGCGCGGCGACGCCGTCGCGCCTTCGCCCCGGGCCGCATTGTCGCGGCCACCCGGGTCGGTACGGCCGGCCGGGGGCGAGCATGCCGCCATGCCTGGGTCCATCTCCTCCCTGGAGGCCGCTTCGTTCGTCGAGATCGACCTGTCCGAAAGCGTGTCTGACCGGACCTCGGTCTATTTCTCCGCCCGGACGTCTCTCCCTCGGGAGGAGGCGTTGCATGACGCCGCTGAGGACACGATCGCCTCGCTCCTGGGCCCGGGCGCCGCGCAGGCGCCGGACGTGGTCGCGCGGCTGGAGCGCAACACCGAAGTGCTTTTCACGAAAGGCATCGACACCCCGAAGAAGCTCCACGATTTCCTGAGCCAGGCGTGGCGGCACGATGCGACGCTGAGTTTTATCGGAATGGGCTTTGCCGACGGCGCGGGCTACATGGCCGCCATGACGGCGGCCAACGAAAAGCTGGTGGCGATGCTGCCGCTGGCGCTGCTCAAGAACCCCTCCCTGCTGGGGCTGGCGGTGGGCGTCGGCGTGGGTGCGGTGGATGTGTTCACCAGCGTGGTTGGCGGAGCCATCATCAAGCCCGGCATCTACAACGACTATGGCGGCAACGCCCGGCTGCCGGCGTCGCTGCGGCCGGATCCGCATGCAGAGATTGTCAAGAACGCGGGCGTTTCGGCGGGGCTCAACGTGGCCAAGAACCTGCCCAGGACGGTGGAGCCCTACATCCAGGCGGCCATCGAGGGCCGGGGCGACCACAGCGTGAACCGTGCCTGGGCGGACCGCATCGACGCGACCTTCATCGATGGGTTTGGCGGCATGCTGGCCGCCGGGGCGAAAAACGTGATGAAGCTGTCGCAGACGGTGCCATATGACGCCCGCATGCTGCTGCGAGACGACCTGCCCGAAGTCATCGACAAGACCCAGGCCTCCTGGGGCGACAGGATCAAGGCCATGGGCCCGTCGGCGCTGCAGGGCGCCAAATCCCTGGTGACCTCGCCCGTGCCGGTCGCGGTGGTGGCCACGGTGGGCCTGTTCGCGTCCGAGCTCTTTGCCGCCAACGCCAGCATCGACCTAGCCGGATCGCCTGCAGAGCTGCCCCCCGACCGGGCCGATGCCGGCATGCTGGCGGGCAAGCGGGCCTCGTCGGTCATGCTGTTCGGACTCATGTCGGGGCTGATCGAAATCGGGGCCCCGTATGTGGCCCAGGGCGGCGCCTACGCCGCCCGGAAAATCAAGGACGGCTGGCAGCAGGCGCCCAACGTAATGGCCTGGGCGCAGGAGCGCCTGGGTCCCACCGCCCGCAGGCCGTCGGATGTGGAAATGGGGCTGGCGGGCGCGGCCCGTCGCTGACCGCTGGCAGCCCGCGGGGCCGCGCGTTTTCGGTGGTCAGTCCAGCGTGGCGACGACCGGTGCGTGGTCGCTGGGCTGCGGGTTCTTGCGCGGCGCGCGGTCGATGGTGCAGGCCGTCACACGCGCCCGCAGCGCTTCGCTCACCAGGATGTGGTCGATGCGCAGGCCGCGGTTCTTCTGAAAGCCCAGCATGCGGTAGTCCCACCACGAGTAGCTCTTTTCGGGCTGGTCGAACAATCGGTAGGCGTCGGTCAAGCCCAGTTGCAGCAGCTGCTGGAAGTGGCCGCGTTCCTCCACGGTGTGGTGGATGGTGTCCTTGAGGCCCACCGGATCGAACGAGTCGCGGTCTTCGGGAGCCACGTTGAAATCACCCAGCAGGGCCAGGCGCGGGTGCGCCTGCAATTCCTCGCGCAGCCAGCGGTGCAGCGCTTCGAGCCACAGCATCTTGTAGGCGAATTTTTCCGACCCCGGCGCCTGGCCGTTGACGAAATAGCCATTCACCAGCCGCAGGGGGCCGTCCGGGGTGTCCAGGGTGGCGGCGATCACGCGGGCCTGCGCGTCTTCGTGGGCGGGGATGTTCCGCACCACGTCGCGCAGCGGGCTGCGGCTCAGGATGGCGACGCCGTTGTAGGTTTTCTGGCCGAAGGCCACCGCGTGGTAGCCGATCTCCTTCAACGCGTCGTGGGGAAACTTTTCGTCCACCAGCTTCAGTTCCTGCAGGCACAACGCGTCAACGGGGTTGTCGGCGAGCCAGGCGATCACCTGGGGCAGGCGCACGGAGAGGGAGTTGATGTTCCAGGTGGCAAGTTTCATGTTCGACCCATCTTGTTGGCGCACGCGCCGTTCGTCTTCGGAGCATCCCCCGCTTGCGGCCGTGTGGCTTCGCGCGGGGATGAGTCCGCCGATTTTCCCCCGGGTGGGGGACGCCCCACGCGAAATTGCTGGGCGAGGGGGCGCTGCGGTGTCGGGTAGGGCCGAATGCCGTGCCGCTTTGGGTCGAGAAGGCCTGCAATGGCCGGGAAAAGAGGCATGAGTGGCCGCGCGGGGAAACCGAAGGCGGCAGGCCGCGCGGCGGAGAACGAAGGCGTCGTCAAGGCCGGGGAGGGGGCTTATGCGCGGCGCCTTGAAGCCGCAACCTTGGCCCAGCGAAGGCGGTCAGCGCAGCGGCGACAGGATGCCCGTGAGGCGCCGCCAGTCGACGGGCTTGAGAAAGTGGTGGTCCACCACCGCCAGCAGTTCGGTGACGCGGTCGTTGGTGTCCGTCCAGCCGGTCAGGGCGATCAGAACGATGTCGTCCTTGTGCTTTTCGCGCACGCGCCGCGCCAATTCCAGTCCGTCCATGCCCGGCATGTCGAAATCCAGCAGCACGCAGGCTGGTTGGTGCTTTTCGATGTAGTTCAGCGCGTCCGCGCCGCTGTTGGCAATCGCAGCGGTAAAACCATCCAGTTGGAGGGCCATGGCTGCCAGCTCCGCTGTCTCGGGATGATCGTCCACCACCAGTATTTCCGCCGCCCTTTGGGTCATTCCGCTCGTCTTTCTAGTAACCACGTTTTATACCTGCAAGCGCTCGAACCGGCTATGTCAAAAGACATGGCACGGCCGCCGGCCCTGTCTGGCCAACGGCGCGCCTGCAATAGGGGTTTGTGGGTGGCCGTCATGGCAGCGGGGCGAGCGATGCGTCGGCACGCGCGGCTTCCTGCGGGCCGCGCACCTGCGGCAGGCAGTCGGGGTATTCGCGCTGGATGAAGGTGACCAGCGCCTCGCGCACCCGGCAGCGCAGGTCGAACGCCAGGCCCGACGATCGGGCCGAGACCAGCACGCGGATCTGGATGGTGCGCTCAGTCACGTCGGTGAGCTGCAGCACGCTCACACGCCGGTCCCACTCCGGTGCCGTCTCCAGGATGCGGTCCAGTTCGGCACGCAGCGGGTCCAGCGGCAGGCGGTAGTCCGCGAAAAGGAACACGGTGCCCAGGATCTGCGAGCTGGTGCGGGTCCAGTTCTGAAAAGGGTTCTCGATGAACCACTGCAGCGGGATGATCAGCCGCCGCTCGTCCCAGATGGCCAGCACCACGTAGGTGCCCGTGATCTCTTCCACACGGCCCCATTCTCCCTGCACGATCAGCACGTCGTCGATTCGGATGGGCTGGGCCAGCGCGATCTGCAGGCCCGCGATGATGTTGCTGAACACGGGCCGTGCCGCGATACCGGCCACGATGCCGACCACGCCGGCCGAGGCCAGCAGGCTGGCGCCCACCTGTCGGGCGCCGGGAAAGGTCATGAGCATGAGCGATACGGCGGCCATCACCACGCCCGTCATGGCGGTGCGCGACAGCACCCGGGCCTGCGTGGCCACGCGGCGCGCCGTCAGGTTGTCTTCCACGTTCGCCGGATAGCGGGCGATGAGCCCGTCCGCCACCCCGCCGATGGCGGCGATCAGCGCCCAGGCCGTCACCGCGATGAGCGCCAGCCCGGTGAGGTGCTGCACCGTGCCGAGGTGGGGCAATGTGTCAGCCGCGGCCACCCAGACCAGTTGCGTGGCGAACAGGGGTAGCAGCACGCGCATGGCGGGCACGCAGGCCTGCACGACGGTCTGCAGCACGGGCAGCCCGCGCGTGGCCCGCAGGGCGAGCAGCGCGGCGATGCGGTGGGCCATGGCACCGGCCATGGCGGCCAGGCTGGCGCCGAGCAAGGTGGCGAGCCAGGGGGAGAGGGACAGAAAATCCAGCATCGTCGAGGGGGCTCCTTGGGATGGGGTGGCAAGAAAAGAGACGGCGGCGGGATGGGCGGGCCGCTTCGGGGCTGCCGCTCGCCGGCCGGGCGAGATGGGACTTGGGTAAGGCCGATAAAACCCCCCGGTTTTTACTGGGAGGTGCCCTGACCGCAGGGGCCGGGGCCGGGTACATCCCGATTGTCCAAAAACTGCTTGGAAGTAAAAGGTTCCAAGAACTGTTACGTTTTGACATACTGCAGGGCGCGTGCCCCTCGGGCATGTCCTGACCAGTGTGTGTGTCCTGCCGTGATGGAAGGTTCAAAGCGACTGTGATGGTGTCTCCAGGAATGCATAGCGTGCGCGCCGCCTGCGCGACCGCCTTCGGCCCCCGGGGCCGGCCAGCGGCATGGGGTACCGTCCCATGGCGGTGAGCACCCGCTCCGGCGGCATCGGCGGCCTGCACGACCACGCCATGGGCGACTGGCGGTGGCGCCGCGGTGCCGCGCTGGTCGTTGCCATGGCGCTGCTCGGGGCGTGGCTGGTGGTCGAAACCGTGGCGCATGTGCGCGCGGCGGGCCGGGGGGAAGAGCGCAGCCGCCAGCTGGCGCACACGGCCGATTCGCTGCTCAACCAGAGCATGGGCAGCCCGATCCTCGGTGCCGTGACGCTGCTGGGGCTCAGCGAGCCCGCGCTGAAAGAGGTGGCGACCGGCGAACTGCCCCCCGATGCGCCCGAGGCGCTCGCCCGCCTGGCCGTGGTGCGCGGCCGGTTCCTCATGAGCGGCGTGTACGTGCTGTCCCGCGATGGCACCGTGGTGGCGCACGAGACGCCGGGCGCGCCGTCCACCGGCATCAACCTGGCCTACCGGCCGTATTTCCAGCAGGCCATCCGGGGCGGCGTGAACGTGTACCCGGCCCTGGGCAGCAACACGCAGGAGCGCGGCCTGTACTACGCCGCGCCGCTGTACGAGGGCGATTCTCCGGCCAGCGCCATCATCGGCGTGGTGATGGTCAAGGTGGCGTTCGACGCGTTCGATGCGCAGATGGCCCGCTCGGGCTACCCCATGCTGCTGATGTCGCCCAAGGGCGTGGCCTTTTCGGCCACCCGGCCCGAATGGCGCTACGCCATGGCGCCGCCGCTCACCCAGGCTCGCATCGATGCCGTGCGCGACCAGCGGCAGTTCGGCAAGGTCTTCGACAACGGCGTGGCGTCGGCGCTGCCGTTCCGGCTCGATGCGCGCGAGGTGGTGGTGAACGGGACGACCTACGCGCTCGACAAGCACCCGCTCGACTGGAAGGACCCCGACGGCACGTGGCAGCTCGTCGCGCTGGACGACGTGAGCGCGCTGTTGCCCCCGTCGCGGCGCTGGCTGATCGGCGGCGGCACGTTCGCCCTGCTGCTGCTCATGGGCGGCATGATGCTGGAGATGCTGCGCCACCGCGCGCGCATGGCGTCCGCGATGGAGCGGTTCCAGGTGCTGGGCGCGGCGCTGCAGACCAGCCCGGTGGCGGTGGTCATCACCGACGCGCAAGGGCGCATCGAATGGGTCAACACCGAGTACGAGCGCAACAGCGGCCGCACGCTGCAGGAGGTGCGTGGTCAGAAGCCCTCGGTCATCTCCAGCGGCCAGACGCCGCCCGAGACCTACCAGCAGCTGTGGGCGCGGCTGCTGTCGGGGCAGTCCTGGCGCGGCGAATTCATCAACCGCCGGGCGGACGGCACCCTGTTCCATGAAGAGGCGACGCTCTCGCCCGTGTTCGACCAGCGGGGCCGGCGCATCGCCATCGTCGGGCTGCACGAGGACGTCACCGACCGCATCACCGCCCACCATGAACTGCAGCGGCGCGAGCGCCTGCTCAACGACCTGCTGGCCCAGCAGACCGCCATCTTCGACAACGCGCCGCCCATCCTGCTGGTGTGCGACGGCGTGTTCCGCCAGTTCAACCCGGCGTTCACCGAGTTGATGAAAGGCTCGGCCACCGAGTTGCTCGGTCACTCCGTATCGCGGATATTCGGCGGCGCGCAGGGCCATGGCGTGTTCCTGGAGCGCACCGGCGCCCGGCTGGCGGCGGGCGAGGCGGTCCGGGAGGTCTGCACGCTGCACCGCCTGGACGGCACGACGTTCGAGGCCCGCGTGTCCGGCCGCAGCCTCGAGATGGACGGCTTCAGCGATTCATGCCTGTGGGTGATCGAGGACGTGAGCGAGACGCGCGCGGCCGAGGAGGCCATGCGCGAGATCAATGACCGCCTGGCGCTGGCGCAGGAGGCCGGCAAGGTGGGCGTGTTCGATCTGGACTTGGCCTCGGACCGGCTGGTGTGGAGCGACAAGCTCGAATCCCTGTACGGCGTGCCGCCGCAGCCCGAAGGGCGCAGCCTGCAGGACTGGCTCGACCGTCTGCACCCCGAAGACCGGGCCCGCGCCCAGGCGCGCATCGACAGCGCGCTGGCTGGCAGCGACGGCCAGTTGCAGGACTCCTGGCGCGTGGTGCGGCACGATGGCGAGGTGCGCTGGTTCCTGTGCGCGGCGCGCATCATCCGCGACGACGAAGGCCGCGCGCGGCGACTGATCGGCGTGCAGGTGGACGTGAACGACCAGAAGTTGCTGGAGGCGCAGGTGGCCGAGCAGCTGGTGTTCCAGCAGGCGCTCATCGACGCGATTCCCGTGCCGCTGTTCTACAAGGATGCGGAGGGGCGCTACGTGGGCTTCAACCGGGCCTACGAGCGCGCCTTCGGCGTGCGCCGCAACGACCTCATCGGCCGCACCGTGCTGGACCTGCATTACCTGTCCGAGGCCGAGCGCGCCGCCTTCGACTCCGATGCGCAGTTCGCGCTGAGCGGTGCGCAGTCGGTGCACAAGGAGGTGGACCTGCCGTATGCCGACGGCGAGATCCACCACACGCTGTTCTGGCTGCACGGGTTCCAGCGGCCGGACGGCACGCCGGGCGGCGTCATCGGCACCTTCGTGGACATCACCGACCGCCAGCGTGCCGAGCGCGAGCTGCGCCGCGCCAAGGAGATGGCGGAGGAGACCACGGCGCTCAAATCCAACTTCCTGGCCAACATGAGCCATGAGATCCGCACGCCGATGAACGCCATCATCGGCATGTCGCATCTGGCGCTCAAATCGGGCCTCACGCCGCGCCAGAGCGACTACGTCTCCAAGATCCAGCAGGCCGGCCAGCACCTGCTGGGCGTGATCAACGACATCCTGGATTTCTCCAAGATCGAGGCGGGCAAGCTCATCGTCGAAAAGCAGCCCTTCGTGCTCGACCGCATGCTGGAGGGCGTGGCCGACGTGGTGGGCTACAAGGCGGGCGTGAAGGGGCTGGAGCTGGTGCTCGATGCCGCCGCCGACGTGCCCGCGCACCTGGTGGGCGATGCGCTGCGGCTGGGGCAGATCCTCATCAACTTCGCCAACAACGCCATCAAGTTCACCGAGCGCGGCGAGATCCACATCCTGGTGCGCGTGCTCGAGCGCGCCGGCCAGCGCGTGCTGCTGCGCTTCGAGGTGCGCGACACCGGCATCGGCATGACCCCCGAGCAGATGGGGCGGCTGTTCCAGAGCTTCCAGCAGGCCGATGCGTCCACCACGCGCCGCTACGGCGGCACCGGCCTGGGCCTGGCCATCTGCAAGAACCTGGCCGAACTCATGGGCGGCGAGGTGGGCGCCGAAAGCGAGCCCGGCAAGGGTTCGGCCTTCTGGGTGACGCTGCCGCTCGATTGCGGCATGACCGTTCCCGCACTGCTGCCGCCGCTCGGCGTGCGCGGGCGCCGCGTGCTGGTGGTGGACGACAACCAGACGGCGGCCACCGTGCTGTCCGACATGCTGCAGGCCATGGGCTTCGAGACGACCGAGGTGGAGTCCGGCCTGCAGGCGCTGGCCGCGCTGCGCCAGGGCATCGACGAGCGGCATCCCTACGGCCTGCTGCTGATCGACTGGCACATGCCGGGCATGGACGGCATCGAGCTGGCCCGCCGCATCCGCGAGATCGGCCTGGACCGCGTGCCGCAGATGCTCATGGTCACCGCCTACGGGCGCGAAGAGGTCATGCTCGCCGCCCGCGCGCAGGGCATCGAGACCGTGCTGGTCAAGCCGGTGAGCGCCTCGGTGCTGTACGACACGCTCATGCAGCCGCTGGAGCACGGCTGGATGCCCACGCAGGCCCACCTGGCCCAGCCCGGCAGCGACCAGCCGCCGCTGGCCGTGCGCGGCGCCACCGTGCTGCTGGTGGAGGACAACGAACTGAACCAGCTCGTGGCCCTGGAGCTGCTGCGCGATGCCGGTTTCGTGGTGGACGTGGCCGCGCACGGGCAGGCCGCGCTCGAATGCATCGAGCGCCAGGACTACGACGCCGTGCTCATGGACATGCAGATGCCCGTGATGGACGGCGAGACCGCCACGCGTGCGCTGCGCGCGGACCCGCGCCACTCCGACCTGCCGATCATCGCCATGACCGCCAACGCCATGGAGTCCGACCGCCAGCGCTGCTTTGCCGCCGGCATGAACGACCATGTGCCCAAGCCCATCGAGCCGGCAGTGCTCTGGCGGGCTCTGGCGCGGTGGATCCGGCCGCGCCCGGGGCTGGGCGTGCGCCTGGACGAGGCCGGCGGGGCGGCGAGGCCCGCGGTGGCCGCCGGCCCGACGGGCACCGGGGCCTCGGCCGCGACCGCCGCCGCGATGGCAGGGTCCGCTCAACTGCCCCAGGGCGTGCCGGGGCTCGACACGGTGCTTGGGCTGCAGCGCGCGCTGGGCCGGCCCGCGCTGTATGCCGACATGCTGCGCCGGTTCGCGGAAGGTCAGCGGCACGTGGCGCGCGACCTGTCCGGCGCGGTGCGGGCGCAGGACTGGGAGCAGGCCGAGCGGCTGGCGCACACGCTGCGCTCGGTGGCGGCCAACATCGGCGCGCAGCCGCTGTCCCACGAGGCCGAGGCCCTGGAGCAGGCGCTGCGCAGCGGCCAGCGCAGCGCGGCGCTGCAGCGCCTGTGCGACGGCGTGGACCGGCGCGTGGCCGAGTTGCTGGAAGGTCTGGACGCCTGGGCGGCGGCGGCGCAACCCGCTGACCCCTTGCCGGCGGATGCGCTGCCGGGCCAGCCGGCGCCGATGGCGCTGCGCCCGGCCTTGCAGCGCCTGCAGGTGCTGCTGCAGGCCGACGACCCGGCCGCCGTGGACCATCTGCAGCAAAATAGGCCGGTGCTGGAAAGTGCGTTGGGCGCGGCGTTCGCCGCGCTGGAATCGGATACCCGGAGTTTCGAGTTTGAGCGGGCCTTGGACACGCTGCATGCCGCGGCGCAATCGGACCTCGACGGGTCCGAGCCTTCTCCAGGCGGGGCCGCATGACAGGACCACCCCATGGACATTCCCCATTTCTATGCCGACGAGTCCCTCTTTGTCGAAAAACCCATCGCCACCGTGCTGGTGGTGGACGACACGCCCGACAACCTCACCCTCATGGGCACGCTGCTGCGTGACCACTACCACGTCAAGGTCGCCAACCAGGGCGAGAAGGCCTTGCGGATCGCGCAGTCGTCCCCGCCGCCCGACCTGATCCTGCTGGACATCATGATGCCGGGCATCGACGGCTACGAGGTCTGTCGCCAACTGAAGGCGCATCCGCAGTCGCGCGACATCCCGGTGATCTTCCTCACCGCGCGCTCCACCTCGGACGACGAGCGCACGGGCCTGGCGGCCGGTGCGGTGGACTACATCACCAAGCCCATCAGCCCGCCCATCCTGCTGGCGCGCGTGCACACCCATTTGGCGCTGAAGGCCACCGCCGACTTCCTGCGCGACAAGAGCGCCTACCTGGAGCGCGAGGTGGCCATGCGCACGCTGGAAGTGCAGGCCATCCAGGACGTGACCATCATGGCCATGACCTCCCTGGCCGAAACGCGCGACAACGAGACGGGCAACCACATCCGCCGCACGCAGCTGTACGTGAAGGCGCTGGCCGAGCACCTGCGCCTGCACCCGCGCTTCGAGCAGACGCTGACCGAACGCATGATCGAGCTGCTGTACAAATCGGCGCCGCTGCACGACATCGGCAAGATCGGCATCCCCGACCGCATCCTGCTCAAGCCCGGCAAGCTCACGGTGGAAGAGTTCGAGGTCATGAAAACGCACACCACGCTGGGCCGCAATGCCATCGAGGACGCCGAGCGCCGCCTGGGCATGCGCGTGGCCTTTCTGAGCGTGTCCAAGGAGATCGCCTACAGCCACCAGGAAAAGTGGGACGGCAGCGGCTATCCGGAGGGCCTGGCGGGCGATGCCATTCCCGTCTCGGCACGGCTCATGGCCGTGGCCGACGTGTACGACGCGCTCATCAGCAAGCGCATCTACAAGCCCGCGTACTCGCACGAGCAGGCCTGCGCCACCATCGTGCGGGGCCGCGGCACGCATTTCGACCCCGACATGGTGGATGCCTTCGTGGACCTGGCCGACGACTTCCGCGACATCGCGCTCAAGTACCCCGACCCGGAATAGCCCGGCACGGGCCGCAGGCCCGAAAAGAAAAAAGGGACTGCCGCGCGGCCCATGGGCCGCAGCGGCAATCCCTTTGCGCGGGCGCGGATGGGTCAGCGGGCGCCGGTGGCGGCTTCGCCGTCCTCGGCCGGGGTGGCCGGCACCACGTCGTCCAGGCCGTCCGTGGGCAGCGAGAGGTTGGCCGCCGCCTGGCGCACGGCCGCCTTGTCTCCGGCGCTGGCGAACTGGCTGTATTTGCTCAGGATGGGCACCAGTTGGCCGTAGATGCGCGGTGCGCCGGCCAGGCATTCGCGCTGCTCCAGGAAGTCCGCCTCGCCCGTGAAGTTGCCGACCAGGCCGCCGGCCTCGGTCACCAGCAGCGAGCCGGCCGCCACGTCCCAGATCGACAGGCCGGTCTCGAAGAAGGCTTCGGTGTAGCCCGCGGCCACGTAGGCCAGGTCCAGCGCGGCGGCACCGGGGCGGCGCAGGCCGGCGGTGCGCTGCATCACGTCGGCCATGATGTTCAGGTAGTTCTTGAAGTTGTCGCCCGGGCGGAACGGAAAGCCGGTGGAGATCAGGCATTCCTTGAGCTGCGTGCGCTTGGAGACGCGGATGCGGCGCTCGTTCAGGTAGGCGCCGCGGCCCTTGGTGGCGGTGAAGAGGTCGTTGCGGGTCGGGTCGTAGATCACGGCCTGCTCGACCTTGCCGCGCACGGCCAGCGCGATGCTCACGCAATAGACCGGAAAGCCGTGGATGAAGTTGGTGGTGCCGTCCAGCGGGTCGATGATCCAGACGAACTCCGAATCCTTCGCGCCGTACTCGCTGCCCGATTCCTCGGCCAGAATGCCGTGGCCGGGGTAGGCGGTGAGCAGCGTCTCGATGATGGCCTTTTCGCTCGCGTGGTCCACCTCGGTCACGAAATCGTTGATCTGCTTTTGCGAGATCCGCACGGATTCCACGTCCAGGGCCGCGCGGTTGATGATGGCGCCGGCGGCGCGTGCGGCCTTGATGGCCACGTTGAGCATGGGGTGCAGATTGGTCGACATTGGATTGTGGCGTGGGCCGGGCGCGCGGCAAGGGCGGCCTGGCGGTTCAGGAACGGGGAATGGCGCCCCGGCGATGCGGACGGCGACAATGAGCGCGCGATTTTACCCGTACTGCCTTTTTTCACCGACCGCGCGCCATGAAGACCCGTTTCATCCTCCTCCACACCAGCCATGCCGGCAACGTCGGCGCCGCCGCTCGCGCCATGAAGACCATGGGCTTCGGCGACCTGGTGCTCGTTGCCCCGCGCTGGGCCAATGTGCTGCGCCGCGAGGAAACCATCCAGCGCGCGAGCGGCGCCCTCGACGTGCTGGAGAACGCGCGCATCGTCGCCACGCTGGACGAGGCCCTGGACGGCATGAGCCACCTGTGCGCCACCGCCATGACCCCGCGCGACTTCGGCCCGCCCACGCGCTCGCCGCGCGAACACTTCGAATTGCTATTGAAAAGTGAGCGGCATGCCATAGAAAAACATGCGCTGGAGCCCGATTCGACTCCAACACCGACCGCCGAGGCCGGCGTGGCCTTCCTGTTCGGCAGCGAGCGCTTCGGCATGGCCAACGACGACGTGTACCGTTGCCACGTGGCGCTGTCGATTCCCACCAACCCCACGTTCGGCTCGCTCAACCTGGGCGCGGCCATCCAGGTCGTCGCCTACGAATGGCGCATGGCGCTCGGCGGGTTCGCCGCCGCCGAAGAAGACGGCGCGGCGGCGGCAGCAGCACCCGCCACCGAGCGCGCCGACGCCGCGCAGGTGGCCGGCATGCTGGCGCACTGGGAGCGCGCGCTGGTGGACATCGGCTTTCTCGACCCCGCCGCGCCCAAGAAGCTCATGCCCCGCCTGAACCAGCTGTTCAACCGCGCGCAACTCACGCCCGAGGAAATCCACATCCTGCGCGGTGTCGCCAAGGCCATGACCGGCGCCGCGCAGGCAAAGCGCTAGACTCGGCGGCTCTTTTTCCGCTGCGCCCCCACGCCCCACCACCCCATGTTTGCCCGCCTGCGCTCCGACGTCCAGTGCATCCTCGACCGCGACCCCGCCGCGCGCAGCACCTGGGAGGTGGTCACCTGCTACCCCGGCCTGCACGCGATCTGGCTGCACCGTCCGGCGCACTGGTGCTGGCGCCACGGCCTGCCGTGGCTGGGGCGCTTCATCTCGCATTTCGCGCGCTGGATGACCGGCATCGAGATCCACCCGGGCGCCAGGATCGGCGAGCGCGTCTTCTTCGACCACGCCATGGGCGTGGTGGTCGGCGAGACCGCCGAGATCGGCGACGGCTGCACCATCTACCAGGGCGTGACGCTGGGCGGCACCTCGCTCTACAAGGGCGCCAAGCGCCACCCGACGCTGGGCAAGGACGTGGTGGTGAGCGCCGGCGCCAAGGTGCTGGGCGGCTTCGAGGTGGGCGACGGCGCCAAGATCGGCAGCAACGCGGTGGTCATCAAGCCCGTGCCGCCAGGCGCCACGGCCGTGGGCATCCCGGCCCGCATCATCCCCTCCAAGGCCGGCCAGAGCGCCGACGTGACCGAGCCGCAGGCCGCGCGCCCCTTCACTGCCTACGGCATCACGCAGGAAGACGATCCGCTCTCGCAGGCCATGCGCGGCCTGATCGACAACGCGTCGTCGCAGGAGCACCAGATCGCGCTGCTGTGGCAGGCCATCGAAAAGCTTTCGGCCAACCCGCAGGCACCGGCCAAGGACTGCGTGCCCTGCGACGCGGCGCGCGAGGAGCAGTTTCAGGCGGACAAGCTCAACGAGCTGGTGGGGAAGTAGCCGGCGCCTTGGCCGGTGGTCGGTGTTGGCCCCGGCTTCGATGTTCAAGCAAAAAAGGCCTGCAGCGCAATAAGTACTAAGGCGTTGTGCTATAAAAAATATAGCATCAGCGCTGCACGGCCGATTTCGGCCGGAACGCCTTGCACACCGCCTCGTGGGTTTCGAGGTACGGCCCGCCGATCAAATCGATGCAGTAGGGCACCGCGGCGAAGATGCCCGGCACCACCGGGCTGCCGTCCTCGCCCCGCAGGCCTTCCAGCGTTTCCGCAATCGCCTTGGGCTGGCCGGGCAGGTTGATGATGAGCGTGCTGCCGCGCACCACCGCCACCTGGCGCGAGAGGATGGCCGTGGGCACGAAGCGCAGGCCGATCTGGCGCATCTGCTCGCCGAAGCCCGGCATCTCCTTGTGGGCCACGGCCAGCGTGGCCTCGGGCGTCACGTCGCGCAGGGCGGGGCCCGTGCCGCCGGTGGTCAGCACGAGGCTGCAGCCGGCGGTGTCGGCCAGCTCGATCAGCGTGGCGCTGATGGTGGCCTGGTCGTCGGGGATCAGCCGGGGCTCGAAGGCGATGGGGTTGCGCAGCGCGCGGGCCAGCCAGTCCTGCAGTGCGGGCAGGCCTTTGTCCTCGTAGACGCCGGTGCTGGCCCGGTCGCTGATGGAGACGATGCCGATGCGCACCGGCTCGAAGCCGCCGGTCGCGGCAGGTGCCACGGCCTCAGGCATCGCGGCCGGTTTCTTCGTGGCGGGCGTGGGTGGCCGCGTCTTCCATCTGTTCGCGCACCAGCTGGAACAGCTCGCGGTAGGCGCGGCCCTTGCGTGGGGCCAGGCCCTCGGACACCTGCACGTTCGCGACCTTGCCCTCGGGCTGCGCATCCTTGCGCGCCTGGCGGATCAGTGCGCGGATCTGCTGCGTGTCGGTGCGCGGAAAGCGCTCCAGCCAGTCGGGCAGCGCGGCGTCGTCGGCGATCAGCCGGTCGCGCCAGCGCTCGGAGGCGTGCAGCGCGAGCTTTTCGGCAGCCGATCCGTTGTGCTGCTCGTCCAGCGCGGCCTGGGCGGCGGCCACGGCGGTGGGATCGAGCTGGCGCATGATCTTGCCGACGTACTGCATCTGGCGGCGCTTGCCCTCGAAGTTGGTGATGCGCCTGGCCTCGGCCAGCGCGTCGCGCAGTTTCTCGGGCAACTGCAGGCGTTCCATCAGGTCGGCGCGCAGCGTGAGCAGGTCTTCGCCGAGCTTCTGCAGCGCATCGCTCTCGCGCTTCAGGTCGGTCCGGCTCGCTTCGTGCGTGCCTTTGAGCTCGGCTTTCAGTTCGATGTCCAGCTCGCTGCCTTCGGCAACGAACTGGCCTCGCACGTAGTAGCCTTTTTTGGGTTTGCGTGACATGGTGGGGGCAATGGGAGGGGCACGCGTGTGCCCATACAGGCTTCGGCACCTTGGCGCCGAAGGCGGCAAGTATCATAGCCGCCGATATGAATACACCCAGCCCACGCGCCGCCGGCGCCGCCCCGAAGACACCCGACAGCGGTTTCAGCTACACCCGCCCGTTTTTCGAAGACCTCGTGGACCGAGCCCTGGCGCACGCCAAGAAGCTGGGCGCCACCGACGCCGGCGCCGAGGCCTCCGAAGGCTGCGGCCTGTCGGTCAGCGTGCGCAAGGGCGAGCTGGAGAACGTCGAGCGCAACCGCGACAAGTCGCTGGGCGTGACGGTCTACATCGGCCACCGGCGCGGCAATGCCAGCACCTCGGATTTTTCCAACGCCGCCATCGAGCAGACGGTGCAGGCCGCCTACGACATCGCCCGCTTCACCGCAGAAGACCCGGTGGCCGGCCTGCCGGACGAGGCCGACATCGCTCCCGAGGACTCGCACCGCGAGCTGGAGCTGTTCCACCCCTGGGCCATCACCAGCGAGGAGGCCGCGCGCATCGCCATGGAATGCGAGGCCGCCGCGCTTCAGACCAGCCGCCGCATCACCAACAGCGAAGGCGCGGGCGTGTCGGCCCAGCAGAGCCACTTCTTCAGCGCCCACACGCGCGGCTTTCGCGGCGGCTATGCCAGCTCGCGCCACAGCCTGTCGGTGGCGCCCATCGCCGCGCTGCCCGGCAAGAATGCCGACATGCAGCGCGATGCCTGGTACAGCTCCATGCGCGATGCGCGCGAGCTGGCCGCGCCGGCCCAGGTGGGCCGCTACGCCGCCGAACGCGCCCTGAGCCGCCTGGGCAGCCGCAAGATCCCCACCACGCAGTGCCCCGTGCTGTTCGAGTCGCCCCTGGCGGCCGGCCTGCTGGGCGGCTTCGTGCAGGCCGTGAGCGGCGGCGCGCTGTACCGCAAGAGCACCTTCTTGCTCGACTCGCTGGGCAAGCAGGTGCTGCCCAAGCACATCGACATCCTGGAAGACCCGTTCATTCTTCGCGGCAAGGGCAGCTCGCCCTTCGACGACGAAGGCGTGCGCGTGTCGCCCCGCAAGGTGGTGGATGCCGGCCGCGTGGAGGGCTACTTCCTCTCGAGCTACTCGGCGCGCAAGCTGGGCATGAAGACCACCGGCAACTCGGGCGGCTCGCACAACCTCACGCTCACCTCGCGCCGCACCCGCGCGGGCGACGACCTCGACGCCATGCTGAAAAAGCTGGGCACCGGCCTGTTCGTGATCGAGCTGATGGGGCAGGGCGTGAACTACGTGACGGGCGACTACTCGCGCGGCGCCAGCGGCTTCTGGGTGGAGAACGGCCAGATCGCCTACCCGGTGCATGAGATCACCATCGCCGGCAACCTGAAGGACATGCTGAAAGGCATCGAGGCCGTGGGCGCCGATGCCTACAACTACGGCGCCAAGACCGTCGGCTCAATCCTCGTGAACCGCATGAAGGTAGCGGGCAGCTGACGCAACCCGCAGCGGTGCCGAAAGCACCGACCCCCAACAAAAAACCCGCCAGCGGCGGGTTTTTTGTTGGGCTGAACGAAAGCCGATCAGCGCTGGCGGCGCAGGCGGGCGATGCCGAACATGCCGAGCAGCGAGGCCATCAGGATCAGGCCCCATTCGGACACCGTGGGAATGGGCGATGCCGTCACCGCGGCCGCGGCCATCGCGTAGCTCACGGGGGCGTTGTTGGCCGTGCTGCGCGAGGTGTCGGTCACGGTCGATGTCAGGCAGGTATCGGTCGCGCCGCTGCTGCCCGTGCCCGTGTTCTGGCAGCCGGAGTTGTGGGTGGAGGTGCTGGTGGCGCCGGAGACGATCACGGCCGCGAAGCGGTCCGCCGTGGTGTGCGGTGCGGTGCCCGTCATCCACAGCACGGCCTGCATCAGGTTCACGTTCGTGATGTTGCCGGAGGCGTCCGTGGAGATGCGCAGCGTGTTCAGACGGGCGTTGGGGTCGGTGGAGGCCACGGTGTCCAGGCCGCTGGAGAAGCTGTAGGAGGTGACGGTCGAGCCGATCTCCAGGTTGCTGGCGCTGGCGGGCAGGTTACCGGCCGTCGTGAAGGTGCCGGTGACGTTGTTCGTGGTCAGGTAGTTGGCGCACAGGCTCGCGGGCGTCGTGGTGCAGTTCGTGTAGTTCTGCAGGCTGGCGTAGTTGCCGGTGCTGTTGATGTTGACCGTGGCACCGAACGATGTACCTGCCGCCAGGGCGAACACAGTGCCCAATAGGATTTTTCTCATAACCGCCTCCAAGGGTTAGTAATTGTTACCGCCAGAAAGTTTAATGCGGAACCGCAAACGATTCTGTAACTGTTGCATTGGTGCCAATTTCGAAAGCCACCGCTCTGGCGCGGCGAGCCAGTGCGGTGGCACCGATGGCCCCCCGTTTCCCAGGAAGGCCGCCCGCGCGCTCCACGCAGCCGGTGGGACCGCTCAATACGCGGCGCCCGACTGGGGCGGCACCGCCGCCACCGCCGGCCCGCCGAACTGCGCGCGCAGCTTGCGTGCCGCGCCGACGAACATCAGCACGTCCACACCCACCGCCACGAAGGTGCAGCCCAGGTCCAGGTAGCGCTGCGCCAGCACGGGATCGGAGGTGAGCGTGCCGGCGGCCTTGCCGCTGGCGATGATGGTCCGCATGGCGCCTTCGATGGCGGCCTGCACGTCGGGGTGGCCGGGGTTGCCGCGGTGGCCCATGGACGCGGCCAGGTCGGCCGGGCCGATGAAGACGCCGTGCACGCCGTCCACCGCGCAGATGGCGGGCAGGTTCTGCAGCGCCGTCACCGTTTCGGCCTGCACCAGCAGGCAGACCTCGTCGTCGGCCACCTGCAGGTAGTCCGTGCGGCTGTTCCACTGCGACACGCGGGCCACGGCGCTGCCCACGCCTCGCGTGCCGTGCGGCGGGTACTGAGTGGCGGCGGCAATCGCCCGGGCCTGCTCGGCCGTGTCCACCATGGGCACGAGCAGGGTGCGCGCGCCAATGTCCAGCATCTGCTTGATGAGCGCGGTGCTGCCTTCCACCACGCGCACCACCGGCTGGGCGGGCTGCGCGGACACGGCCTGCAGCGTGGCCAAGGTGCTGCGCACGTCGTTGGGTGCGTGCTCGCCATCGATCAGAAGCCAGTCGTAGCCGGTGGTGGCCGCGGCCTCGGCCAGGTACGGGTCGGCCATCGACAGCCACAGGCCGATCTGGGGCCGGCGGGCGGCGAGGGCGGATTTGAAGGGGTTGTGTGCGGGCATGGTGCGGGTCGTGCGTGAAGCGAAGGGGAAGAAGAACGAAGGGTAGCCGGCCGGGCTCAGACGCCGGCCAGCAGGTGGCCAGGCGGCAGCGGCCGGCCCTGCAGGTGGTCCACGATGTTGCGCGCCGTGGCGGTGGCCACGCGCAGCGCGGCATCGCGCGTCACGCCGGCGACGTGGGGCGTCAGCAGCACCTGGGGCAGGGTG
The DNA here is from genome assembly GCF_030159015.1 of Acidovorax sp. SUPP3434. Classification (NCBI taxonomy): domain Bacteria; kingdom Pseudomonadati; phylum Pseudomonadota; class Betaproteobacteria; order Burkholderiales; family Comamonadaceae; genus Acidovorax; species Acidovorax sp. SUPP3434. Next base: position 68,329 of record NZ_BQXL01000017.1, on the reverse strand, counting down.
TTGAGCGGGTGGTCCGCGGGCAGGGGCTCGGTGTCGAAGGTGTCCAGCCCCGCGCCGGCGAGGTGGCCGCTGCGCAGCGCCGACAGCAGGGCCGCTTCCTCCACCACCGGGCCGCGCGCGGTGTTGACGAGAATGCCGCCGGGCCGCAGGCAGTCCAGCTCGCGCGCACCGATCAGGCCGCGCGTGCGGTCGGTCAAGGGGCAGTGCAGGCTCAGGATGTCCACGCGCGCCAGGAAGGCATGCAGGTCCGGCTCGGTGGCAAAGCCGTCGGCCTGGCCCGCCGGGCGCAGCACCAGCACCTGCGCGCCCAGCGCGGCGGCCAGCCGCGCGGTGGCGCGGCCGATGCTGCCGTAGCCCACGATGCCTACCGTGCTGCCCCGAAAATCCCGGCCCTGCCACTGGCTGTCGGCCCAGCCGCCCGCGCGCACGCGCCGGTCCAGCTCGGGCAACTGGCGCGTGAGCGCGAGCATCAGCGCCAGCGCGTGTTCGGCCACCGCATCGGCATTGGCGCCCAGGGCCACGGCCACCGCCACGTGGCGCCGCTGTGCCGCCGCCCGGTCCACGCTGTCCACCCCGGCGCCGTTCTTGGCCACGATGCGCAGCGCGGGCGCGGCGGCCATCACGCGCTCGGTGATGGGCTTGGAGCCGCGCAGCACGATGGCCTGCGCGCTCGTGGCGGCCAGCCGTTCGGCCAGCGTGTCCTCGGTGATGGGCTCGGCCATGCAATGCACGCGGCCGCCGCTGCGGCGCACCAGGTCCTGCGCGGCCTCGGGCCAGTGCGCGGCGGTGACGAGGACATCGAACGGGGCGGTGGAAGGGACCAGGGAGGATGGGACCGGATCGGGCGTCGTGGAAACGTTCATGGCGCGTGCGTGCGGTGGGGCAAATGGGTAAATGGGGTCGGCGAGCTGAACAGGCGCAATGCAGGGCGGGCCGGGCCACGCCCGCCCCGTGCGTGCCGTGTCAGTCGATGCGGATGCCGTTGGCCTGGATCACCTTGCCGTAGCGGCCCAGCTCGTCCTGCGTGAAGCGGGCCAGGGCCTGCGGCGTGCCCGGCTGGGGGCGCACGCCCAGCGCGGCCATGCGTTCCAGCACCTCGGGCTGGCGCAGCACGGCGTTCAGCGCGGTGTTCAGGGTGGCCACCACGTCCTTGCTGGTTTTGGCGGGGGCGTACAGGGCATACCAGGCGTTGACCTCGAAGCCGGGGTAGCCCGCCTCGGCGAAGGTGGGCACGTCCGGCAGCTCGGGCAGGCGCGCGGGCGCGGCCACGGCGAGCGCCCGCACCTTGCCGCCCTTGATGAGCGGCGAGGCGCTGGTGAGCGTGTCCAGGATCATGTCCAGCCGCCCGCCCATCAGGTCCATGGTGTGGGCGTTGCCGCCCTTGTAGGGCACGTGGTTGATCTGCACCTGCGCGGCCTGCTTGAAGAGTTCCGCCGCCAGGTGCAGCGGCGAGCCGTTGCCCGACGAGCCGTAGTTGAGCGCCCCCGGCTGCTTGCGCGCGGCCTCCACCAGCGCGCGCACGCTGGTGTATGGCGAATCCTGCGCCACCACCAGCACCATCGGCACCACGCCGATCAGCCCGATGGGCGTGAAGTCGGCCACCGCGTCGTAGCCGGGCTTGGCATAGAGGTGCGGGCTCACCGCGTGGCTGGCCAGCGAGCCCAGCACCAGCGTGTAGCCGTCCGGCGCGGCCTTGGCGGCCACCGTGGTGCCGATGGTCGTGCCGGCCCCCGGTCGGTTGTCGATCACCATGGGCTGCTTGAGCGCATCGCCCAGCTTCTGCCCCACGAGCCGCGCCACGGCATCGTTGGCGCCGCCGGCCGGGTAGGGCACCAGCAGCGTGACGGGTTTGGTCGGATAGGCGTCGGCCGCGTGGACGGCGGCGAGCGGCGCGGCCAGCCCGCACAGGGCGAGCGCGGCCGATACGACGAGCGCTCGGCGGCCGGTGGTGGTGCGGGTGCGGGTGAGTGGGCCGGGGTGTGCATGGGCACGGGAAGCGATGGGAACCATGGTGTTGTCTCCTGGTGTGTGGTTTTTACTTGGGCGAACAAACCGGCACCGCGCCCATGTCGCGCCGTGCCAGTGGGGAAATCGATCAATGCATGGGGGCTTCCGTGGTGGGGGGCTTGCGTGGCGGTGACAGGCGGTTGGGTGGCGGGCGCTTCGTGCGTTTGGTGTGCTGGAGTGGACCGTGTGCCCCTCAGCCCAACCCCCCCTGGCACACGTACTTCGTGTGCAGGTAATCCTCCAACCCGTGCGTCGATCCCTCGCGCCCGTAGCCCGACTCCTTCACGCCCCCGAACGGCGCCGCCTCCGCCGCCAGCGCCCCTTCGTTGATCCCCACGATCCCCGTCTCCAGGGCCTCCGCCACGCGCCAGATGCGGCGCACGTCCTGGCTGTAGAAGTACGCGGCCAGGCCGAACGGCGTGTCGTTGGCGGCGGCGATCACGTCCTGTTCGTTCTCGAAGCGCGTGAGCGGCGCCACCGGGCCGAACGTCTCCTCGCAGGCGCAGGCCATGGTCGCATCGGCGTTCTCCAGCACCGTGGGGGCGTAGTAGGTGGCGCCCAGCTCGGTCAGGCGTTTTCCACCCGTGAGCACCTTGGCGTCCTTGGCGACGGCATCCTGCACATGCCGCTCGATCTTCTCCACCGCCCGGGCGTTGATCATCGGCCCGATCTGCGAGGCCGGGTCGCTCGCCGGTCCCACCTTCAAGGCCGCCACGCGGGCGGTGAGCTTCTGTGCGAACTCGGCATGCACCCTGGTGTGCACGAACACCCGGTTGGGGCACACGCAGGTCTGGCCGCCGTTTCTGAACTTGGCGGCCATGAAGCCTTCCACCGCCGCGTCCACGTCGGCGTCCTCGAACACGATGAAGGGGGCGTTGCCGCCCAGCTCCAGCGAGAGCTTCTTGAGCGTGTCGGCGCTGCGGCGCGCCAGGTGCTTGCCCACGGGCGTGGAGCCGGTGAAGGTGATCTTGCGCACGCGCGCATCGTCGAGCCACACGTCCACCACCTCGGGCGTCTTCTCGCGCGAGGCGGTGACGATGTTCAGCACCCCGGGCGGCACCCCGGCCTCGTGGGCGAGCAGCACCAGGGCCAGGGACGTGAGGGGCGTGTCCTCGGCGGGCTTGCAGACCACCGTGCAGCCGGCGGCCAGGGCCGGGGCGATCTTGCGGGCGATCATCGCGGCGGGAAAGTTCCACGGCGTGATGGCGGCGACGACTCCGACGGGTTCTTTCAAAGCGAACATGCGCCGACCGGGCACGGGGGCGGGGATGACCTCGCCGTTCATGCGCGTGGCCTGTTCGCCGAACCATTCGATGTAGCTGGCGGCATAGGCCACCTCGCCCTTGCCCTCGGCCAGGGGCTTGCCCTGCTCCAGGGAGATCAGGGCGCCCAGGTCGTCCTGGTGGGCCAGCACCGCATCGTTCCAGCGCTTGATGATGGCCGCGCGCTGCTTGGCCGGCACCTGGCGCCAGGCGGGAAAGGCGGCATGGGCGGCCTCCAGCGCGGCCCGGGCCTCGGGGGCGCCGGAGTCGGGCACCTCGGCGATCACGGTGCCGGTGGCGGGGTCGGTCACGGGCAGCAGCGCGCCGGGGCCGGGGTGCCAGTGCCCCGCGATGAAGTTGGCGCTGCGGATCAGGTCGGGGCGGGTGAGAGTCAGGGGCATGGCAAGGACGGAATGGGGTTTGAATGAAATCGGGCTCCAGTGCAAATAACACTAGGGCATCGTGCTATCAATTTTGTAGTAATGGTGCTGACCCGGTTCAGCCAGGGTCAGCTCACGATGCCCAGGTGCCACGGCACGAACTCGTGGTCGCCCAGGCCCAGCAGCTCGCTCTTGGTGGCGCCGCCGCTCGCGTGCCGCAGGATCTGCTCGAAGATGCGCTGGCCCATCTCGGGCACCGTCAGTTCGCCGTCCAGGATCACGCCGCAGTTGATGTCCATGTCTTCCTCCAGCCGCTGGTACATGGCCGTGTTGCTGGCCAGCTTGATCGTCGGCGCCGGTTTGCTGCCGAACATCGAGCCTCGCCCGGTGGTAAAGCAGATCAGCTGCGCGCCGCTGGCGATCTGCCCCGTGGCCGCCACCGGGTCGTAGCCCGGCGAATCCATGAAGACGAAGCCGCTCTCGTCGATGCGCTCGGCATATTCGTACACCGCGCGCAGCGGCGTGGTGCCGCCCTTCATCGCCGAGCCGAGCGACTTTTCGAAGATGTTCGCCAGCCCCCCGGCCTGGTTGCCGTGGCCCACCACGCCGTTGAACTGCGCGTTCTGCCCGGCCGCGTAGCGCTCCCACCAGGCCAGGCGGTCCAGCAATTTTTGCCCCACCTCGGGCGTGATCGCGCGGCGCGTGAGCATGAACTCCACGCCGTGGATCTCTGGCGTTTCCGACAGGATGGCCGTGCCGCCGTGGCGCACCAGCACGTCCATCGCCGCGCCCAGCGCCGGGTTGGCCGTGATGCCCGAGAACCCGTCCGAGCCGCCGCACTCCAGTCCGATCTTGAGGTGGCTGGCGCTCACCGTGCTGCGCCGCGCGGCGTTGGCGGCGGGCAGCATCGCCTCGATCGCCTCCACGCCCGCGGCGATGGTGGCGCGCGTGCCGCCCACGTCCTGCATCACCAGCGTGCGCATCAGGCGCCCGCGCTGCAATCCTTGCGAATCCACCAGCCCATCGACCTGGTTGCGCTCACAGCCCAGGCCCACGATCAGCACGCCCGCCAGATTGGGGTGGCGCGCATAGCCCGCGATCGTGCGGCGCAGCACGTCGAAATGCTCGCTGGGCGACGACATGCCGCAGCCGCTCGTCTGCGCGAACGCCACCACGCCATCGACGTGCGGGAAGGCCTTCATCCGCTCGGGCGTGAAGTGCGCGGCGATCTGCTTGATGACCGTGGCCGAGCAGTTCACCGACGACAGGATGCCGATGAAGTTGCGCGTGCCCACGCTGCCGTCCTCGCGCACGAAGCCCTGGAACGTGGCGCGCTCGGCTTGCGGCACATAGTCCACCGGCCGCACGTCCGCGCCGAAGGCCGGGTCGCGGTAGTAATCGACCAGCTCGATGTTGTGGCTGTGCACGTAGTCGCCCGGCTCCAGGTCGCGCGTGGCCACGCCGATCACCGTGTCGTACTTCTTCACCTGTTCGCCCTGCGCGATGCGCCGCGCGGCGATCTTGTGGCCCGCCGGCACCTGGGCGCGCGTGCGCACGCCCAGGTCGGCAATGGCCTGCCCGATGGCCAGCGCCGACTTGGCCACCAGCACGTTGTCGTTGGGGTGCAGGTGCAGCAGCGGGCTATCGGTGAGGGCGGGGAGCGGCGCAATGGCGTTCATCGGTGGGGCTTTCGGGTGGGGGCGCTTCGGGGGCGGCGCGGCGGCTGCGATGCCGCCGCCCGTTCGCTCGGTATCAGCTCTTCATCAGCTCGCGCAGCTTGAGCTTGTCGATCAGCACGGTCTCCTTGGCGTAGACCGTGTTCACGTATTTTTCGTAGTCGGGGCCGTCCAGGTACAGCAGCGGCGCATCGAGCCGGTCGGCCACGGCCTTGAACTCGGGGCTCGCCACGGCCTGGCGGAAGGCTTCGCGCAGCTTCGCCGCAATGGCCGGGTCCAGCCCCTTGGGCGCGCCGATGCCGTTGGGCGCATCCACCACCACGTCGTAGCCCAGCTCGCGCAGCGTGGGCGTGTCCTTGAAGCGCGCGGTGCGCTGCTCGCCCCAGGTGGCCAGCAGGCGCAGCTTGCCCGCCTCGACATGCGGCGCCCACGAGCTGGAATCGGCCAGCGCATCCACATGGCCGCCCAGCACGCCCTGCAGCGCTTCGGCGCCGCCCTTGAACGGCACGTGGTTCAGGCGGATGCCCGCCACGCTGGCGAATTCTTCCATGCCCACGTGCGTGGCACCGCCCACCCCCGCGTGCGCATAGGTCACTTGGCCGGGGTTCGCCTTGGCGTGCTGCACGAAGTCCTGCAGCGTCTTGAACCGCGAATCGGCCGGCACCGCGATGCCGAAGGTCTGGCCCGAGGTGCGCGCCAGGTAGGTGAAGTCCTTGCGCGGATCGGCCTGCAGCGTGCCCAGTTGCGAGAACCGCGTGACCGAGATCGGGATCTGCCCGATCGTGTAGCCGTCCGGCCGGGCGGAGGCCAGGGCCTTCGAGCCGATCATGCCGGAGGCCCCGGCGCGGTTTTCCACCGCCACCGCCTGGCCCAGGATGCGGCCGGCCACCGTGCACAGCGTGCGCATCGACTGGTCGGCCGTGCCGCCGGCCGGCCACGGGCAGATGAAGGTGATCGGGCGCTCGGGATACCCGTTGGCCAGGGCGCGGGAGGGAAGAATGGTGGACGTGGCGGCCAGGGCAGCCGCGCCGGCGGCGCCCAGCACGAACTGGCGCCGCTGCAAGGGGCGGGAAGAATTCATCGATGTCTCCGGTCTGTTTTTTATCGGGAAAGCACAGGCCGGATTCTTGGGCAGACAATCATTGCTTTCCAATGAATTAGCAGACTCGCTTCATAGCCTGCAGGTTATGAAGCCGAACGGCACCTTCCCCTTCGTTGAAAGACGCACCGATGACCACCGAACCGACCGAGGCCCTGCAGCAGGTGCTGCACCACGACATCCCGCTCACCCGCGACATGGGCCTGACCGTGCTGCGCTGGGAGGACCACGCGCTGCACCTGCATCTGCCGTTGGAGCCCAACGTCAACCACAAAAGCACCATGTTCGGCGGCAGCCTGTATTGCGGCGCCGTGCTGGCCGGCTGGGGCTGGCTGCACCTGCGCCTGCGGGAGGCGGGCATCGAGGGGGGCCACATCGTGATCCAGGAGAGCCACATCCGCTACCCGCTGCCCGTGCGCGGGGCGGCGGTGGCGATCTGCGAGGCGCCCGACCCGGCCTTGTGGCGCACCTTCATCACCACGTACCAGCGCCGCGGCCGCGCGCGGCTTGCGCTGCACACCCGCGTCCGGGCCGAGGGCAGCGAGGACGACGCCGTGCAGTTCACCGGGCAGTTCGTGCTGCACCGCTGACCGGGGCGCGGCCGGCCCGTGCCGGCCTGTGCCCCGGTGCCCGCGCTGCATCGCCCACCTGCGGCTTCCTTTCCTGTCCTTTCCTTCAACCACCTTCCACGCCCACGCCCCATGAGCCAGATCGACCGCGTTTTACGCTCCAACCTCAAGCTGCGGCACCTGCAGATGCTCGTGGCGCTGGACCAGTTTCGCCACGTCGGCCGCGCGGCGGATTTCCTCTCCGTCACCCAGCCCGCCGTCTCCAAGACCCTGGCCGAGGTCGAGCGCATGTTCGGCCTGCCGCTGTTCGACCGCTCCACGCGCGGCACCGAGCCCACCGCGGCCGGTGCGAGCGTGGTGCGCTTCGCGCGGTCCGTGCTGGCCGGCTACGACCGCACCCGCGACGAGATCGCCGCCGAGGCCAGCGGCGCGCGCGGCCGCACCAGCGTGGGCGCCATGGTGGCCGCCACGCCCGTGCTGCTGGCGCAGGCGGTGGAACAGCTCAAGGCCCGGTCCCGCCACACCACCGTGCTGATCGAGGAGGGCGACCTGACGCGCCTGCTGCCGAAGCTGCGCCTGGGCGAGCTGGACCTGTTCGTCGGCCGCCTGGAGCCGGGCTACGCATCACCCGACCTGGAAACCGAGGCCCTCTACGACGACCCCATGGTCGCCGTCGTGCGACCGGGGCACCCCCTGGCCACGAAGCGCAAGCCGCGCTGGGCCGACATCGCCGGGCAGCCCTGCGTGCTGCCCCCGCCCTGGGCCTCGCTGCGCGTGAAGCTGGAGCAGCAGTTCTTCGCGCACGATCTGCACCCGCCGGCCGACATCGTGGAGTCGGCGTCGTTCCTGTCGCAGATCACCTTCTTGCACCAGCGCGGCGCCGTGGCCTTCATGGCGCGCACGGTGGCGCGGCATTTCGCGGAGCAGGGGATGCTGGCGGTGGTGAAGGTGCCGGTGGAGATCGCGTTGCCGCCGGTGGGGTTGATACGGATGCGGGGAGTGGAGGGGACGCCGGTGACGCAGGCGTTGGTGGGGTGTTTGAGGGAGGTGGGGCGAGTCTGAATTATTTTTATACCTATAAAATTCGCATAGAGAATAAATAATTCGTTTTCTCTGGATATGCAATTTATCGAGAAGATTATTATTAATGCTTCATTGTTAACTTGCACTGCCATGAAAAAATTTATGCGAGCTTTAGGGGCTGGTTCTAGTCGCACACATCGTACCCCGCCACAAAATTTATCTCGACCAGAACGCTCACCTTCAAGTCGGCCAAGTTCGAGGCACAGTGAGTCAGGCGCACTGTCGGAATTGGCAAGTAGAGGTGGTAATTATGGGGGGGCTAATTCGCTGCCACCCCGCGCAGAAAAAAAAGCAGCCGCCTTGAGGGAGGCATTGGAAAATTCCTACGTGTCGTATGAGTTGTCAGAGTATGCGCGAACAGCGCTGTCAGCCGCTTCGACAGGGAGTACGGGTGAGATCACTGCACTAGACGCCAGAAATAAACAACTCTTAGCAAACGCATATAACGACCGCCATTCAGAACTTCGGTTGAGTTGCCACGACTCTGCGCAATCATTCTTTGCCGAATTCATGCAGTCGCAAAAACCAGCTTGGCGATCCATCGTTCAATTGAGTCAATCGAGCCTACATCACGTGGCTATGGATGTGCGTATTCAAGATGGAAAACGAACGCTATTGGTAATTGAGCCAGCGCTAGCGCGCGGTGAAGATGACAATGGAGATGTACAAATTCTTGCAGGATATGAGCAATTGGCTAGAAATGTTCAAAATTGCTTGGGTGACGATGGGGATTTGGCAGTTGTACAATTAGGTGCCCAAAAGTCAAACTATGATTGCATTATTTTTTCACTCGACTTAGCGCTCTGTGCTTACCAGAAAGACAATATTTTTGATGAATTGCATGATAGTTTGAGGAGAAATGTTAGATGTTTTTCTTCTCAAGAGAGAAAATCCGTAGTTGATAAAAATATTGAATTTATTGACGGCACTAAATTTTTACCAGCAGTTTTCTTCAAACATGCGCATTCGCGGGCAACTATCGCGGAAGTTATCGAGAGTCAGCCCGAACTGGAAGGAAAGAACGTCAGTACGGGTCGCGATAATCCTGCTGAAACGCTTTCGGAGCGTGTGCAGGACTTTCGAGTAACGAGAGAGAAGTCTTACAGCATGTCAATCGAGGCATCAAGGTTGAGAAAAATAAGAAAGGCTATCGAATGATGGCCCAATTAGCCGCCCATTACACGCTGCTCATGCCACGAAGCCGCTCTGAAGCAAAACGCGCTGACTAAGGTCGATTTACCGGTTACTCACTACTTTGATTCCTGTCCAGCAAGTGACTGAAGCTATTGGACAAGAGGTATGGCACGAATGACCCGGCGAACCACCACCAGTTCGACTGCCAGTAAGCGACCCCCCAGCAGATCCAGGCGAACAGGACAGTTGCTCTGCGCACTACACGTGACGGGGGAACGGTTTTCATCTTGCGACCTTAACGCCTTGGAGTCCCCACCTCACGTAAACAAGGTAGGGGACGATTCGAACCGTGCCCGCGGGTGTGGAGATGTGAATGGGGATGCGCGAAACCTTCTCGATGAAACCATTGAGCGGCCTGCCGATGCGGGCCATGTATACCCCCGCTCCGAAGATGCCATCCAATCCGAAAGGGCTCGCGTTGATAACCCCAGTGCGCGCTATGCCGGCGGCGCCTGCCCTGGTGGTGAAATGGATCAGATTCTTCGGCAGCGCTGCGAAGCCATACCCTGCGGTTCCAAGCGTCAGGGCTGTGGTGGGTGCAATGTCTGGGGTCCACAGAACGGCCAGGGCGCCGGGTACATGCGCCAGTGGTGCAAGCGGGCTCTTTGAGTTCACGGCGATATCTGCCCAGTACTGAGCGGCATTGTCTCCGGCCAGCGTTGATGCTCGATAGAGTTGCTGGAGCTTGAGGAGCACCCTGTTCATCGCGCCCGGATCGGAAACCTCGACAGGTTTACGGCACCCATCGGGCAAGCACACCAATTTTTGTTCGGTCATAGAGTCTTATCTGTTTCACAGGCCGCGAACCATAGACTGGTGTGGACTCGCGTACCTTCCTTAAATGCCGCCGGATTGGGCTTTCTTGGGCTTGCGTGAAACTGACAATGGTCTGCCGAAATTGTGTGCAATGGTGCTACGTCGGCTCGGATGCAAAGATCGCCACGCAAGCACCCGCCAGAGTGGTCAGAGTACCGGACCTGCGTTGATCAAGCTTTAGCGATTTGTGCGGCAATCGCCTCGCCCACCTGCGTGGTGTTGGCCGTGCCCCCTAAGTCGGGCGTCTTCGGCCCGGTCTTGATGACCTCTTCGATCGCCGCCACGATGGCATCGTGCGCCTGCCTTCCCGCGCCCTGGCCTTGCGTCAAGAAGTCCAGCATCAGCGCGCCCGACCAGATCATGGCGATGGGGTTGGCGATGTTTTGGCCGTAGATGTCCGGTGCCGAGCCATGCACGGGCTCGAACAGGCTGGGGAAGGTGCGCTCGGGGTTCAGGTTGGCCGAAGGCGCCAGGCCGATGGTGCCGGTGGTGGCGGGCCCCAGGTCGGAGAGGATGTCGCCGAACAGGTTGGTGGCGGCCACCACGTCGAAGCGCCCGGGCTGCAGCACGAAGCGGGCGGTGAGGATGTCGATGTGCTGCTTGTCCAGCGTGACCTCGGGGTAGGCCTTGGCGATGTCGTCGGCGCGGGCGTCCCACCAGGGCATGCTGATGGCGATGCCGTTGCTCTTGGTGGCGAGGGTCACGTGCTTTTTGGCGCGGCTTTGCGCCAGGTCGAAGGCGAACTTCAAGAGGCGATTGGCACCGTGGCGCGAGTAGACCGATTCCTGGATGACGATCTCGCGGTCGGTGCCCTCGTACATGATGCCGCCCAGGGACGTGTATTCGCCCTCGGTGTTCTCGCGCACGACGAAGTAGTCGATGTCGCCGGGCTTCCTGCCGGCCAGGGGGCACGGCACGCCCTCGAAGAGCCGCACGGGGCGCAGGTTGATGTACTGGTCGAACTCGCGGCGGAACTTGAGCAGCGAGCCCCACAGGGACACATGGTCGGGTACGGTGGCGGGCCAGCCGACGGCGCCGAAGAAGATGGCGTCCACGCCGGCGAGCTGGGCCTTCCAGTCGTCGGGCATCATTTTTCCGTGGGCGGCGTAGTAGTCGCAGCTGGCCCAGTCGATGGTGCGGCATTCCAGCTCGAAGCCGAAGCGCTCGGCCGCGGTCTGGATGGCCCGCAGGCCTTCGGGCATGACTTCCTTGCCGATGCCGTCGCCGGGAATCACGGCGATCTGGTACTTGGTTTTTTGCATGAGGGTCCTTGTGGAAAAAGTGGAGCGGCAGGTGCCGGATGGGGCATTGTTCGGCAGTGCCGCGCAAAATACAATCGGCCGCCTGTGGTCTCATTCTTCACACTTCGTGCACAAAATTCCTTCCAACGACGACCTGCGCGTGTTCACCGTGGTGGTGCGCAAATCGAGCTTCGGCGAGGCCGCGACCGAGCTGGGCACCTCGCCTGCCTATGTGAGCAAGCGCATCCGACTGCTGGAGGAGGATTTGGCCGTCAAGCTGCTGCACCGCACCACGCGCCGCGTGGTGGTGACGGAGGAGGGCGAGCGCGTGTTCCACTGGGCGCAGCGCATCCTGGACGATGTGGACCAGCTGCTGCAGGAGGTGGCGGTCACGCGGCGCGAGCCCCGCGGCCTGCTGCGGGTGAGCTGCAGCTTCGGATTCGGGCGGCGCGTGGTGGCGCCGGCGTTGTCGCGGCTGGTGGAGCGCCATCCGGCCCTGCAGGTGCGGCTGGAGGTGTTCGACCGGCTGGTGGATGTGGCGGGCGAGGGGTTCGACCTGGACGTGCGCGTGGGCGACGAGATCGCGCCGCACCTCATCGCGCGGCGGCTGGCGGACAACCACCGGGTGCTGTGCGCGGCGCCCGCCTATCTGGCGCGCCATGGTACGCCGCGCACGCTGGCGGAGCTGTCCAGTCACGACTGCCTCGTCATCAAGGAGCGTGACCACCCGTTCGGCGTGTGGCGCCTGCGCAGCGGCGGCGTGGAAGAGTCGGTGAAGGTGCGCGGCCCGCTGTCGGCCAACCACGGGGAAATGGTGGTGCAGTGGGCCGTGGACGGCCGCGGCATCACGCTGCGCTCGCTGTGGGACGTGGAGCCGCAGTTGCGTGCGGGGCACCTGGTGCCGGTCCTGCCTGAGTGGCGGCAGGAAGCGAATGTGTGGGCCGTCTATCCCACGCGGCTCCATCTGTCGGCCAAGGTGCGCGTGTGCGTGGAGTTTCTGCAGGAGCACTTCCGCCAGGAGTGGGCGGCTGGCGGCGACGGCGCACGCATTGGCGCGGTGGGCGGTACGGGGGAATGAGGAGGGAGATATGGCGGGGTGCAGCGCGCTGGCACCCCGCTTGGCAAGGACGCGCATGGCACGCGTCCCGAGGGCCCGATCAGCCGGCCAGCGCGGCCTTCACGGCGGCGGAGACCTGGCCCATGTCGGCCTTGCCGGCCAGCCGCGTCTTCACCACGCCCATGACCTTTCCCATGTCGCCGGGGCCCGCGGCACCCAGTTCGGCCACGATGGCTTTCACGGCGGCCAGGGTTTCCTCGGCGGACATGCGCGCGGGCAGGTAGGCCTGCAGCACGGCCGTTTCAGACTTTTCCTTGTCGGCCAGGTCCTGGCGGCCCGCGCCTTCGAAGGCGGTGATGGAGTCCTTGCGCTGCTTGATGAGCTTGTCCAGGATGGCGACGACGGCAGCGTCGTCCAGCGTGATGCGCTCGTCGACTTCCTTTTGCTTGATCGCCGCCTGCAGCAGGCGGATGGTGCCCAGGCGCTCGACGTCCTTGGCGCGCATGGCGGTCTTCATGTCTTCGGTGATCTGCTCTTTGAGGCTCATGGTGTTCTCCGTTCAAACCAGGGGTGGGTGGGGTGGCGCGCTGTGCCCCAAACGAAAAAACCCGCGCTTGGCGTCCCTAGCGCGGGTTTTGCGGCGGTGAGGCCGGCTCTGTTAGAGCTTAGTACAGCTTCTTGGGCAGCTGCATGCTGCGAACGCGCTTGTAGTGGCGCTTGACGGCGGCGGCCTTCTTGCGCTTGCGCTCGGCGGTGGGCTTCTCATAGAACTCACGGGCGCGCAGGTCGGTCAGCAGGCCGAGCTTTTCGATGGTGCGCTTGAAGCGGCGCAGGGCGACGTCAAAGGGTTCGTTTTCTTTTACGCGGATGGTGGTCATTAGCTAATGGTTTCCAAAATGTGCCCACAGAGGGTATCCAGGAGATCGGGCCTGAATGCCGTGTGTAGCGGGTTCCCCGTCTGTAACTAGTATTGGCCGACGGGGTATTGCCAGCAAAGCCGAAGATTATAGCCCTGTAATCCGCTCTGTCGATGGGTGCGGTCCGATCGCATTGTCACGAGGCGTATGGCTTGGAATTTGCATGGGCCCCGGTGGCGCTGATTCGATTCATCCCTTCGTTCGTTCCCGCAACCGCCCCGCACCGTTCTCTTTCCCCGCGCGGGGCCCCAAGCACGACACCATGGCAATCATGCACCGCGTATCGGGCTGGCTGGGCCGGCTCAGTGTGGGCCGCAAGCTCATGCTCATCTACCTGCTGGACCTGACGGCCGTGATCTACGTCTCGGGCATCCTGATCCACGAGAAATTCCTGGCCATCGATTTCGCGCGCAAGGAGATCGTGGGCACCGCCTATGCCTCGGTGGTGCGCGACGGGCTGATGGGCGCGTTCATGGAGGGCGACGGCATCGCTGGCATCCTGCTGATGGACCGCCTGGCCGCGGTGCGCAGCGCGCACGACGGCGCGCTCAAGACCGGCGAGCCGGCCGCGCGCTTCGAGGCGCTGCTGCGCCAGTCGGCCACCGGCGACCCGGCGGGGCGTGGAGCGGTGGGCGCGATGGGGGCGGCCGGCGAGCCGGTGCGCGGGCCCCTGCTGCGGCAGGGGCGCGAGCTGCTCACGACCGTGGGCAACCAGTCCAACCTGATCCTCGATCCCGACCTGGACAGCTACTACGTGATGTCGCTGATCCTGCTGCGCTTTCCGGAGCTGCTGCAGGTCACGCACGACACGGCGGCCTTCCTGAATGCGCCCGGTGCCCGCCAGGGCGACCACCGCGCGGCCGAACTGCTCACGCTGGCGGGCCGGCTCGATGCGGTGATGCTGGGCATCGATGCCGACTACGACCAGGCCTTCATCGCCGGCTCGCCCGCGCTGCGGGCGGCGCTGGACGCGCAGCGCGCGGCCTTGCGCCAGGCCGGCAACGACCTGCAGGCGCTGCTGCAGGGCATCGCCCAGGGCGAGGGGCGCACCGCGGCAGCCGAGCTGCCCGCACGCCAGCGTGCGCTGCTGGGCGCGCTGCAGACGGCGTGGGTGCAAGGCACGGCGCAGCTGGACCGCCTGCTCTACGCCCGGGTGGACGACCTCTTCGCGCGCATGTGGCTGCACCTGGGCACGGCCGTGCTGCTGCTGGGCTGCATCCTGAGCCTGGTCACGCTGGTGGCGCGGCAGATCGCCAAGCCCCTGCAGCAGCTGGCCCGTGTGGCCGACGAGGTGCGTCGCAGCGGCGACCACACCTTGCGCGCGCACTGGATCAGCCGCGACGAGATCGGCCGGCTGGTGACGGCCTTCAACGGCATGCTGGCGCAGCTCGACCGCGAGCGCGTGCTGCAGCAGGAGCTGGCCGCCAGCGCGCGCGCCGCCGAAGCCCAGCGCGAGCTGGTGGAGGCACTGCCCATTCCGATGGTGGTCACCTCGGTGCCCGAGCACGAGGTGCTGCACGCCAACGCCCCGGCCGGCCTGTGGCTGAACGGCACCACGCTGGACCCCTGGCGCACGGGCATGGAGCCGGGCGTGCGCGCACGCTTTTTCCAGCGGCTGGCCGACCAGGGCGTGGTGGACGAGTTCGAGGTGCGCTGGAAGGGCAGCGCCGAGCCGCTGTGGGCCGTGCTGTCGGCGCGGCGCCTGCACTTCCAGGGGCGCGATGCCATGCTGACCGCCTTCACGCCCATCAACGTGCTCAAGGTGATGGAGCAGCGGCTGGAGCTGTGGGCCAAGGTGTTCGAGGCCTCGTCCGAGGGCATCATCATCATGGCCGCGGACCAGAAGATCCTGAGCGTGAACAAGGCGTTCTGCCGCAGCACGCACTACGACTTCTACGAGGTGATCGGCGAGAACCTGGGCTTCCTGCTGGAGGACCCGGGCGAGCCGCCGCTGGGCGCGCGCATCGCCCGCACGCTGCTGGACAAGGAGTCCTGGCAGGGCGAGGTGCGGTTCCGGCGCCGCTCGGGCGAGACCTACCCGGCCTGGCTGATGGTGTCGGCGGTGCGCGAGGGCGGCAAGGGCGGCGCCGTGGCCAACCACATCGGCATCGCCATCGACATCACCGACCGCAAGCGCAACGAGGAGCGCATCCAGTTCCTGGCCCACCACGACGTGCTCACCGAGCTGCCCAACCGCTCGCTGTGCGTGCAGCGGCTGCAGGCGGCCATCGCGCATGCCGCCATCACGGGCGAGCGCGTGGCGGTGCTGTTCATCGACCTAGACCGCTTCAAGTCCATCAACGACACGCTGGGCCACCACATCGGCGACGGGCTGCTGCGCTCGGTGGCGGCGCGGCTGCTGCAGGCCGTGCGCACGCACGACACCGTGAGCCGCCTGGGCGGCGACGAGTTCGTGATCGTGATGCGCGACGTGGAAGGCCCGGAGGACGTGCTGCAGGCCGTGGAGCGCCGGCTGATCCCGCTCATCCGCCAGAGCCACCCGGTGCAGGGGCACGAGCTGAACGTGTCGTGCAGCGTGGGCATCGCCGTGTACCCCGACGACGGCACGGGGCTGGACGAGCTGATGCGCCGCGCCGACGCCGCCATGTACGAGGCCAAGACCACCGGCCGCGACATGGCGCGCCTGTATTCGCTGGAGACCGACCGGCGCGTGCAGGCCCGCCAGGCCATGGAGCAGATGCTGCGCCGCGCGCTGGAGCGCCACGAACTGGAGCTGCACTACCAGCCGCGCGTGGACACACGATCGGGCCGCCTCACGGGCGTGGAGGCGCTGGTGCGCTGGAACCACCCGGTGCTCGGCCAAGTGCTGCCGGGCGAGTTCATCCCCATCGCGGAAGAGGCCGGCCTGATCCGCGCGATCGGCGGCTGGGTGCTGGAGCAGGCCTGCCTGCAGTGGGCGCGCTGGCAGTCCGCGCACGGCGGCGCGCGCCACGCCGCGGGCCCGGGCGCACAGGGCCCGCAGGAGGGCCAAGGCATCGCCCACGACGCCCGGCGGGCGAGGCCGCCCCTGGCGCTGGCGGGGCTGCCGGTGTCGGTCAACCTCTCCGCCGCGCAACTGGCCGACCCGGCGCTGGTGCCCGACATCCGCACCCTGCTGGCGCGCTGCGGCATGCCGCCCAAGTGGCTGGAACTGGAGTTGACCGAATCGCAACTGATGGAGAACGCCGAGGCCACGCAGCAGCAGCTGGCCGCGCTCAAGGGGCTGGGCGTGCAGTTGTCCATCGACGATTTCGGCACCGGCTATTCGAGCCTGGCGTACCTCAAGCGCTTTGACATCGACAAGCTCAAGGTGGACAAGTCGTTCATCCGCGACATGCTGACCGATGGCGCGGACATGGCCATCACCCGCGCCGTCATCGCGCTGGGCCACACCCTGGGCCTCAAGGTGGTGGCCGAAGGTGTGGAGGACCTGGCCACGGCGCAGGCGCTGGGCTCGCTCGACTGCGACGAACTGCAGGGCTACCACTTCAGCCAGGCGCTGCCCGTGCCGGCCCTGGAGGCCTGGGTGCGGGGCTACGCGGGCGAGCGGCCTCGATTGGCGCTGCTGCCGTCGTGAACCGTGCGCGAATCGGCCGGTGCCTGCGCGCGCTCGTTCAGCCCGTAGTCGCGCAGCACGGCCGCCACGCGCAGGCGGTAGTCGGCGAACACACCCGCGCGGCCGGCGGCCTGCGCATGGCGGTGGCTCTCGCACTGGCGCCACTGCGCCACGGCGGCCTCGTCGCGCCAGAACGACAGCGACAGCAGCTTGCCCGGCTGGCTGAGGCTCTCGAACCGCTCGATGGAAACGAAGCCGTCCATGCGCTCCAGCTCGCAGCGCAGCGCGGCGGCGGTGTCCAGGTAGGGCTGGCGGCCTGCGGCACTGGGCACGACCTCGAAGATGACCGCGATCATGCGGTGGCCCCTGCGGCGGGCGGCTCTCCTGCGGATCCCAGCAGCGACAGCGGCGGGTGCGGCGGCAGGGCGGGGCGCTGGAACGTGCCCTCCACCACCTCGGCGAAGGTACGCTGCTCGCGCAGGATGAAGCGCTGGCGCTGCGCCCGCTCGAAGTTGGCGCGGCCTTGCGGATCGGTCCGCAGCCGTGCGCGGTATGCCTCGTAAGCGGCCAGGCTGTCGAACGCGATCAGGCCCCAGGCCTCGTCGTTGGTGCCCTCGCTGGGCACGAAGTAGCCCAGCAGGTGGCCGCCGCAGCGCGGAATGATGTGGCCCCATTGCGCGGCGTACTCGCGAAAGGCGGCGATCTGGAAGGGGTCGAGATGGTAGCGGATGAAGCAGGTGAGGGCCATGGAGGGTTCCTTGGGTAGAAGGTTGGGGGCGAAGGCACAGGGCCGGCGGGGCACCGCATCCGCACGGCATGGTGGCCATTGGGCCGCGTTCCGCGGGGTCGATGCTTCGCCGTGGAACGAAGCATCGCGGCCGGCGGCTGCGGCACACTGGCCGGCATGAACACCAACCAGATCGCGCACATCGCCGCGCTCGTCGGCGAGCCGGCGCGCACCGGCATGCTGCTGGCGCTGATGGACGGGCGCGCGCTCACGGCGCGCGAGCTGGCCGATGCCGCGCACGTCACCCCGGCCACGGCCAGTCGCCACCTCGCCCTCTTGGTGGAGGCGCGCCTGCTGTCGGTGCGAAGCCAGGGCCGCCACCGCTACCTCCGCCTCGCCTCGGCCGAGGTGGCGCGGCTGCTGGAAGGCCTGATGCAATTGGCCGCGGGCCAGGCCCCGCCGGCGCGCCCGGTGGCGGTGGGCCCGCGCGATGCGGCGCTGCGCAGGGCGCGCACCTGCTACGACCACATCGCCGGGCGCCTCGGCGTGGCGGTGGCCGAGCACCTGCTGCAAGAGGGCGCGATCGTGTTCGACACCGAGGCGGGCGGGCAGGTGACCGACCGGGCCGCCGCCGTGTTGGGGCGCCTGGGGCTGGACCTGGCGGGCCCGTCTGCCGGCCCGCCGCAGCGGGGCCCGCGCCCGCTGTGCCGCCCGTGCCTGGACTGGAGCGAGCGGCGCCCGCACCTGGCCGGGCGCCTGGGCGCGCTGGTGTGCGCGCACTGCCTGGACCAGGGCTGGCTGGTGCGCCGCGAAGGCTCGCGCGCGCTCGCCATCACCCCGCCCGGGGCCGCCGCCCTGCAAGGCTGGCTGGGCACCGCGCGCTGGAGCGGCGTGGTGCAAGCACCATTGCCCGGCGCCTGAAACGACGAAGGCGCGATCGGGCCCTGGCCCTCCCTGGCCTGCAGCGGCAGCCGCTCGGCTTGCCGCGCCGGCGCGTTGGCGAAGGGTCCATCGGCCCGCTGTCGGCCAACGCGCATGGCCAATAGGCGCTCCATCCGACAGGGCCTGCACGGCTCCCAGCCGCGTAATCGGGGGCCACGCCCCATTGCCCGCCGAGCCCCCCATGCCACCCCCTTCGATCGATCGATTCCGACACCGCCATCCACTGCGTGCCTGCCCTGGCTTCCTGGAGCGGGCCGCTGCCCCGCACTGCCGCAGGCCCGCGTCGAAAGCGGTCCATGCGCGATAAGCCGCCGCCGTCCACCGAAGCCCTGGCCACGCCAGCCAGTAGCGTCTCCCCCGATGTAGAGCACGACCCTCCGTCGTCCGGCGGCTGGGGCTCCGTCAGAGCGGTCGCCGGCACCTTGCTGCGCGATCGCCCGGGCGTCACGGTGATCAAGGCGCTGGCCCTGCAGAACAAACACGACGGTTTCACCTGCTCCAGTTGTGCCTGGGCCAAGCCGTTGCACCCGCATCCCGCCGAGTTCTGCGAGAACGGCGCGAAGGCCACGTCGTGGGAGCTGACGGACCGGCGCCTGGACGCCGCCTTCTTCGAGGCCCACCCCTTGGCGGAACTCGCCGGCTGGACCGACCACGCGCTGGAAGCGGGCGGGCGGCTGACGGTTCCTCTGCGCTACGACGCCGGCCGGGACCGGTACGTCGAAGTGTCCTGGCAGGAGGCCTTCGACGGCATCGGCCGGGAGCTGAAAGCGCTGCAGCCCGATTCGGTGGTGTTCTACGCGTCGGGCCGGGCGTCGCTGGAGACGTCGTACCTGTGGCAACTCTTCGCCCGGCTGTATGGGACCAACAACCTGCCCGACAGCTCGAACATGTGCCACGAGAGCACATCGGTCGGCCTCAAGAAGTCCATCGGGTCGCCGGTGGGCACGGTGGACCTGGACGACTTCGACCAGTGCGACGCCATCTTCTTCTTCTTCGGCCAGAACGTCGGCGTGTCCAGCCCGCGCATGCTGCATCCCCTGCAGGACGCGCGGCGCCGGGGCGTGCCCATCGTGACCTTCAATCCGCTGCGCGAGAGCGGCCTGGTGGCGTTCAACAACCCCCAGTCGCCGGTGGACATGCTCACGCCGGGCAGCACCGCCATCAGCACGCAGTACCTGCAGATCCGGCCCGGGGGCGACATCGCCGCGCTGACCGGCCTGTGCAAGTTCGTGATCGAGGCGGACGATGCCGCGCTGGCATCGGGCGGCCCCCGCGCCATCGATGCCGGGTTCGTCGCCGAGCACACGCAGGGCTACGACGAACTCGCGCGGGCGATGCGCGCCGCCTCGTGGGCCGACATCGAAAGCGACTCCGGCCTGTCCCGCTCGGCGCTGGAGGAGGCCGCACGCACCTACCTTGCGGCCGAACGCGTCATCGGCATCTACGGCATGGGGCTCACGCAGCACCGCGAGGGCGTGCTGAACGTGCAGATGCTCGCCAACCTGCTGCTGCTGCGCGGCAACGTGGGCAAGCCCGGCGCCGGGCTGTGCCCGGTGCGCGGGCATTCCAACGTGCAGGGGCAGCGCACGGTGGGCATCACCGAGAAGCCGGAACTCGCCCCGCTGGACCAGCTGGCCTCGCAGTTCCAGTTCGAGCCCCCGCGCAAGAAGGGCCTGGATACCGTCGCCGCCTGCCAGGGCATCCTGGACGGTTCGGTGCGGGCGTTCCTCGGCCTCGGCGGCAATTTCGTGCGCGCGGTGCCCGAGACGGCGCTGATCGAGGCCGCGTGGCGCCGGATGCGGCTGACCGTTCAGATCGCGACCAAGCTCAACCGAAGCCACGTGATGCATGGCGAGGTGGCCTACCTGCTGCCGTGCCTGGGCCGGGTGGAGATCGACCGGCAGGCCAGCGGCGAGCAAACCGTGTCGACCGAGGATTCGACGGGTTTCATGCACCCCTCCCGTGGCGTGGCCGAGCCGGCGGCCGCGACGCTGCGCTCCGAGCTGTCGATCGTGGCGGGCATCGCGCAGGCCACCCTCGCGCCGAACGCCTGCGTTCCGTGGGCCGGGTGGACCGACGACTACGCCCGCGTGCGGGACGCCATCGCGCTGACCTTCCCCAGGATCTTCCACGACTTCAACCGCCGGTTGGCCGTCCCGGGCGGCTTCGCGCGGCCCATCGCGGCCCGCCACCGGGTGTGGGAGACCGACAGCGGCAGGGCCGCTTTCGTCGCGCCCGGCGGCCTGCAGGCCGATCCGGACCAGGTGCCCACGCCCGTGGACGGCGAGGTGCTGCGCCTCTTCACGATCCGCAGCGACGACCAGTTCAACACCACCATCTACAGCCTGAACGACCGCTTTCGCCGGATCGAGGGCACGCGCCAGGTGCTGTTGATGAATGCCCACGACATCGAACGGCTCGGCCTGCAGGCCGGCGCCCGGGTGACGGCGCGCACGCAGTGGCGGCAGGACGACGTGCGCCGCGAGGTGGCCGGACTGACCGTCGTGGCCTACGACCTGCCGCGCGGCGCCGTGGCGGGCTACTACCCCGAACTCAACCCGTTGATGCCCCTGGACCACCACGCCAGGGAAAGCCACGTGCCCGCCGCCAAGTCCATTCCCGTCCGCCTGTTTCCAGGCTGATGCGCCCGCCCCAACCCTCTTTCTGCCAAGGACCCGCCATGCGCCAAGACCCCGCCAGCCAGCCGCCCGTTCGCTACCACCCTGCCGTCGAGCAGGCCGATCCCGACGAGCCGCAGGTGTTCACCGAACTGGACCAGACGCTCGCCAAGATCCGCGAGACGACGTTCGAGCACAGCGGCCACGCGCGCCGCAGCGTCCATGCCAAGGCGCACGGCGTGCTGCGGGCGCAATTGACGGTGCTGCCGGACTTGCCCGAGCCGCTCGCCCAGGGGCTGTTCGCCCGGCCCTGCACGTACGACGCGATCCTGCGGTTCTCCACCAACCCGGGCGACGTGCTGGACGACAAGGTGTCCCTGCCCCGGGGCCTGGGCTTGAAGGTCCTCGGCGTCGAGGGCGCGCGGCTCCCGGGTTCGGAGTCCGACACCACCCAGAACTTCGTCTTTGCGGACAGCCCGGTCTTCGCCGCGCCCACGGCCCGGAAATTCCTGAGCAACCTCAAGCCCCTGGCGGCCACCACCGATGTGGCGGAGGGGGCCAAGAAAGCGCTGTCGGCCACCCTGCAGGTGGCGGAGAGGGTCGTCGAGGCCTTCGGCGGCAAGAGCGGCAAGCTGATCTCGCTGGGCGGCCATGCCCCGACGCACGTGCTGGGCGCCACCTTCTTCTCGGGCGCGGCCTTGCGGCACGGCCAGTACATCGCCAAGCTGTCGCTGGCGCCGGCATCGGACGCCTTGAAGGCGCTGGTGGACCAGAAGGTCGATCTCGACGGCCGGCCCGACGGTCTGCGCGAGGAGGTGGTCCGCTTCATGGCGGTGAACCCCGCGCAGTGGGACCTGCGGGTGCAGCTGTGCACCGACCTGGAGTCGATGCCGGTCGAAGACGCGTCCGTGGAGTGGCCGCAGGAACAGAGCCCCTACATCACCGTGGCCCGGCTGGTGGCGCAGCCGCAGACCGCGTGGAGCGAGGCCGTGGCCGCCGTGTCGGAAGACGGCCTCTTCTTCAGCCCCTGGCGCGGTCTGGCGGACCACCAGCCCCTGGGCAACGTGATGCGCGCCCGCAAGCTGGCGTACGAGCGCTCCGCGCAGTTTCGCGCGGACCGCAACCAGACGCCCGTGCGCGAACCGAGCGAAATTCCGCCGTCCATCGGGCGCGCATGACCGCATGCGCTGGCCTCGTGCCGGGGCCCGGGCTGGCGCCGGTGCCCGTGCCGGCGGGGCTCAGCCGCCCGGCAGTGCCTGCGCACAGGCATGCGCGCTGGCCCAGGCCCACTGGAAGTTGTAGCCCCCCAGCCAGCCGGTCACATCGACCACCTCGCCGATGAAGTACAGACCCGGCTGGGCCTTGGCCTCCATGGTCTGCTGCGACAGCGCGCGCGTGTCCACGCCGCCCAGCGTCACCTCGGCCTTCTTGTAGCCCTCGGTGCCCGTGGGCACCAGCTCCCAGCGCGACAGCCGCTCGGCCAGCCGCGCCAGCGCCTTGTCCGAGGCCTCGTTGATGGGCCGCTGCCAGTCCGCGTCCTGCTGCACCCAGGTGTCGGCCAGGCGGCTGGGCACCAGGCCGGCCAGTTCGTTGGCGATAAGCTTGCGCGACCGCGCCTTGGCCTGCGCGAGCAGGGCGGGCAGGTCGGTGCCCGGCGCGAGGTGGATGGACAGGGGCAGGCCCTCCTGCCAGTAGCTGGAGATCTGCAGCACCGCCGGGCCTGACAGCCCCCGGTGGGTGAACAGCAGGTCTTCGTGGAAGGCCATGCGCGCCTTTTTGGCGCCCGTGGAAATCTCCACCGGCAACGCCAGCCCGGCCAGCTGGGCGTAGGGCGCCCAGGCATCGCCGTCGAAGGTCAGCGGCACGAGGCCCGGGCGGCGCTCCACCAGCGGGATGGCGAACTGCTGCGCGATCCGGTAGCCGAAGTCGGTGGCGCCGATCTTGGGGATCGACAGCCCCCCGGTCGCCACGACCACGCTGCGGGCCAGCACGGGACCGCGATCGGTATCAATTTGATAGCAGAACGCCCTAGTGGAATCTGTGCTGGAGGCCGAAAAGGCCACATTTTTCACCCGGCACGGCTGCCAGCGCTGCACGCCGCCCGCGGCGCATTCGGCCAGCAGCATCTGGATGATGTCCTCCGCCGAGCGGTCGGCGAAGAGCTGGCCCTTGTGCTTTTCGTGGTGGGCGATGCCGTGCCGGTCCATCAGCGCGATGAAGTCGGCCGGCGTGTAGCGCGACAGCGCCGAGCGACAGAACTGCGGGTTCTGCCCCACGAAGTGCTTGTGCGGCGCGGCCGGGTCCAGGTCGCGGTTGGTGAAGTTGCAGCGACCGCCGCCCGAGATGCGGATCTTCTCGGCCACCTTCTCGGCGTGGTCGATCAGCAGCACCGAGAGGCCGCGCTGCCCCGCCTGCGCGGCGCAGAACAGGCCCGCCGCGCCGGCGCCGATGACGACGGCGTCGAACTGCTGCGCGGTGTCCGCCGTGTCCATGGACACCACTAGCCCTTCCACGTGAACGGGAACTTGAGCTGCTTCATGAACCCGTTGGGCACGTAGTCGCCCAGCACGCCGTAGTGCTCGGGCCAGAGCTTGGTGCTCTTGACCGCCGTGCCGAAGGCGTAGTCGATGAAGGCGAAGTGCGCCGCGTAATTCTTGTCCAGCGCCTCCTGGTCCTGGCTGTGGTGCCAGTGGTGGAAGTTGGGCGTGACGATCAGGTAGCGCAGCGGCCCCAGGCGCACGCTCACGTTGGCATGGTTGAACACCGCCTGGAAGCCCACGATCACGATGTACGCGTCGATCACCTCCTTGGAAAAGCCCAGCACGTAGATCGGTGCCAGCACCAGCGTGCGCGTGATCAGCAGCTCCAGGATGTGCTGGCGCGAGCCGGCCATCCAGTCCATGCTTTTCACGCTGTGGTGCACCGCGTGCAGGCGCCACAGCACGGGCACCTCGTGGTAGGCCCGGTGCGTCCAGTACTGCACCAGGTCGGCCACCAGCACGATGAGGAACAGCGCCACCCAGAAGTTCAGCCCCTGCACCCAGCCGCGGATGCCGTCGTTCGCTGCCCAGCCGAAGAACTTGTGCACCAGCAGGTTGGTGGCCAGCAGCACGAAGCCCACCACCATGTGGTTCACGATGAAGTGGTGGAAATCGGTCTGCCACTCGGCGCGGAACACCGGCTGGTTGCGCCGCAGCGCGAAGAGCTTCTCGATGAAGATGAAGATCAGCGCGCTGCCCAGCAGGTCGAGGATGAACCAGTCCAGGCCGATGTAGGGCGTGTTGTCCGCGAAGTCGTTCACCGGCACCTTGTGCCCGCCCAGCAGCGCGGTGGACACCACCAGCAGGAAAGCCGCCGCCGACAGCCAGCGCGAACGGTTGAACAGCATGTTGACGAGGGAGATGCCGCCCGCCGCCACCAGCGCGGCCAGCATGATCATGCGGATCACGTCCACGTTGTAGCTCTTGCGCAGCTCCGGCGTGGTGAGGTACTGCGGGAAGTGGAAGGCCAGCACCCCCAGCATGCACAGGATGGCCAGCGACAGGGCGATGACGCCCGAGACCAGGCCGCGGCCGGTGCGCAGTTCGCCATGGCTGGCGGTGAGTTCGTTGAGTTTGTCGAGCATTTTTTCTCCGGGCGGGAACGCCGGGCGCGAGTGTAGCGAAGCCGCATCACCGGCCCGATCCGCGCCACGCAAGGCCCGTGCCGCAGGCCCTCGCGCTTCTAAAATCGCGCGCCATGACGATCAACCTTCCGGCCAACCAGCTCAGCATGACCGTGCTGATGTCCCCCGACATGGCCAACTTCTCGGGCAACGTGCACGGCGGCGCGGTGCTGCGGCTGCTGGACCAGGTGGCCTACGCCTGCGCCACGCGCTACTCGGGCTGCTACGCCGTCACGCTCAGCGTGGACCAGGTCACCTTCCTGCAGCCCATCCACGTGGGCGAACTCGTCACCTTCCTGGCCTGCGTGAACTACACCGGCAACTCGTCGATGGAAGTGGGCATCAAGGTGGTGGCCGAAAACATCCGCACCCAGGTGGTGCGCCACGTGAACAGCTGCTTTTTCACCATGGTGGCCGTGGACGAGGACCGCAAGCCCGTCGCCGTGCCGCCCCTGTCGCCCTCCACCGCCGACGAGCGCCGCCGATGGGAGGCCGCGCTGCTGCGCAAGGCCCTGCGCAAGGAGCAGGCCGAGCGCTTCGAGCAGGTGCGGCTGGCGGCGGCGGGGCCGGCCGGCCTGTAGGAGACGTCAGAGACGTAGAGACGTAGAGACGCGCTGGCCGTGCGCCGGGGCGCACACGGCTTCGCATGGTGGCTTGCCCCGGACGGGCCTGCCGCCCACCATGCTCCCCCACCGCCCGCCAGAGGGCGGGGCGCCAAAGGGAGCGAGCCATGAAAACGACCGACCGGGCCGGGTCCAGCGCAAGCGCTGCGGCCCCGGCCTTGACCACCCCATCCACTGCATCCCACGCACCCGTGGCACCCGCTGCTGCCTTGCCACCACGGCGCCGTGCGCGCAGCGCGGAGCCGCCCGCCGGGTTTCCGGTCGACACCCGGGCGCGGGCGGCGGGCGCCGAGACCAGCGCCTCGGGCGCGAAGCGGCGCAGGATCGACCCCACGGCGCTGC
Organism: Acidovorax sp. SUPP3434; assembly: GCF_030159015.1. NCBI lineage: Bacteria > Pseudomonadati > Pseudomonadota > Betaproteobacteria > Burkholderiales > Comamonadaceae > Acidovorax > Acidovorax sp. SUPP3434. The sequence continues at coordinate 42,556 of NZ_BQXL01000017.1, read as the reverse complement.
CGCAGCCCGGGCGGCCCCAGGGGAGGGCTGCAGAGACGGAGACGGAGGCGGCACCGCGGCGCGCGCGTTCGGCCTCGCCCGACAGCCGGCCGGCGCATCGCGCGGGCTCCCTGCCGTTCGCGCAACTGGTCGGCGAGGCGGCGGCCCGGGGGCTGGAACGCGACTGGGGCACCTTGCAATCGGCCCGGGTCAAGAACGGCCACCCGCAGATCCACCCCTGGGAAGAGGCCTTGCACCCGCAGCGCGTCTCCATCCCGCCGGGCAACCCCCGTGGCGTGCGGTTGCCCGAAGTGCTGGACCTGCAGGCCATCCGGGAGGGAACGCCGGTCCTGTGGTCGATCGGCATGGGCGCCACGCTGCACCTGGGGCCGCACGCGCGGGTCGAGACGCCGGCCGGCGAGACCGCCGGCAAGGAGCGCCGGATGGGCCACCCTTCACTGGTCGCGGGAACCCGGGACGAGGCGACTGGAGACTGGTGGGGCAAGCAGACCCGCATCTCGGGCGAGCTGCTGTGGGATGCCCAGCGCGAGACGTTCTTCATCACCAACCAGTCGGGCCGCTACTCCAGGCACCCCGACCGCGGCGCCCCGCAGATGGCCCAGGTGGCGCGGCATTTCGAGGAGGGCGGGATGGTGGTGGAGGTGCGGCTCATCGGGGCGCCGTGACGCGGGCGCGGCGACGATGCCGCGGCGCATTGCGGTCGCTGCTGCCGTGTGCCCGCAGCCCGCCGCGTGCCTCAGCCCCCCGCCGCGTTGCGCTTCGCGGAGGGCAGGGGGGCCGCGCTGCGGGTGCTGCCCCTGGCCGCCGCCACGCCGCTCACCACATCGCCCACGACGATGACCGAGGGGCTGGCGAGCTGCTCGCGCTCGATGGTGGCGTGCAGCTCGCCCAGGGTGGTGAGCGCGTGGCGCTGCTGGGGCAGGCTCACGTGCTGGATGACGACCACGGGGGTGCTGGCGGGCAGGCCGGTGAGCAGTTCCTGCTGGATGTGCGCGGCGCTGCTCACGCCCATGTAGATGACCAGGGTGAGGCGGGCATCGCGCGCCGTGGCGGCCAGCTGGCGCCAGTCGGTGCCGGCGTCGCCGGGCTTGGCGTGGCCGGTGACGAAGACCACGCCGTGTGCGTGCTCGCGGTGGGTGAGGGGTGTGCCCAGCAGCGTCATGCCGGCCAGGCCCGCGGTGATGCCGTTGACCACCTGCACGTCGATGCCGGCCGCGCGCAGGTGCTCGACCTCTTCGCCGCCGCGCCCGAAGATGAACGGGTCGCCGCCCTTCAGGCGCACGACGTTCTCACCCTCGTTCACGGCCATGACCATGAGCTTTTCGATGAAGGCCTGGGGCGTGCTCTTGCAGCCGCCGCGCTTGCCCACATGGACGATGCGCGCGCCGGGCGGGGCCATGGCCACGATCTCGTCGCTGACCAGGTCGTCCACCAGCAGCACGGTGGCGGCCTGGATGGCCTTGAGGGCCTTGATGGTGAGCAGTTCCGGATCGCCCGGGCCGGCGCCGACCAGCGTGCAGCGGCCGGGGGGAACGCCTTCGAAGGCGGGAGTGGATGGGCGGTTCATGGGTTTGTCTCCAAAGGGATTTGCCCGGCCAGACGCAAGATGTGTTCCACCTGACGGGACAGCGGCGCAGGCACCGGCAGCGCGCCGTCGAGCACCTGGCGCGTGTAGCGGGCGGTGGTGTCCACGTCGATGTCCTGGGGCAGGCCGGGCACCTCGCTGGCGGTGCCGGGCTGCTGCTCTTCCCACAGATGGTGCGCGCCGGCGACGAAGGCGTCGTAACGGGGCGTTCGGCGAGGATCGGCGGCCACTTCGCCCTCCAGCCCGCGCGAGAGCAGGGCGTTCATGCCCAGCGTGCCGAACGTGGCGTGCAGCATTGCCTGGTATTCGGGGTGGGTGTAGGCGGTGACGACCAGCGACGGCCCGGCGCAGGGGTTCATGAGCTTGACCACGCTGTGGCCCGGGTTGCGCAGGCCGATGGCCTCGCGCGCGGCCAGCAGGCGGGCCAGGCCCGGGTGCAGGGCTTCGGTGTGAATGTGGGCCACGGTGCTGTTTGCTATCTTTTCAGGAGCATTCAGGGCAGATATTCCTAGGGCGTCGAGCACATCGGAGGCCAAAACCCGCCGCGCCTCGGTGCGCATGCCGTGCAGCAGCACGGGCAGGCCCTCGCGCGCCAGCAGCAGCGCCAGCAGCGGGGTGAGCACGGGCAGCTTGCGCGCGCCGTTGTAGCTGGGCAGCACGACCACGGGCCGGTCGCTGGCGGGCAGGCGGGCCAGCCGCGCGTGGGTGGCATCGAGAAAACCGCACATCTCCTCGGCGGTCTCGCCCTTGATGCGCATGGCGATGCAGAAGGCGCCGATCTCCAGGTCGGTGACCTGGCCGTCCAGCACCTGGCCGAACAGGTCGTTGGCCTGCTCGCGGCCGATGGCGCGGGCGCCGCGCGCGCCGCGGCCGAGGTCCTTGAGATAGTGGCTGATGGCCATGGCGTGGGGTTTTTCTGGCGGATCGAAGGGGACCGGATTCTCCCCCACTTCTGCCAACTTTTGGTTATATGGAGAGGGCGGCGGCGGGGGCCTGCGGGGTGGCGGGGGCCAGCGGCCCGGTGGCGCGCACCATGCGCTTGAGCTCGGGCACGCACGAGCCGCACTGGGTGCCGCAGCGCAGCGCGCCCTGCAGCTGCGCGAGCCGGTCGGCATCGGTGCCGTGGCATTGCGCCAGGTGGGCGGTGATGGCGGCGTCGGTCACGTTCAGGCAGGAGCACACGGGCTTGCCGCGCGACTGCACGGCCTGTGCGCCGGAGGGCGCCTGGGCGCCGGGCACGAGCAGCAGGCGGCCGTAGCCTTGCGCGGGCAGCTCTTCCTGCAGCAGGGTCTTGAGCCAGACCTCCGCCCGGGTGTCGCCGGCCAGCAGCATGCCGGCCAGCAGGCTGTCGCTGCCCTGGCGCTCCAGGCGCAGCGCGCGGCGCTGGCCCCGGCGGCGGTCGGCGTAGCGCAGGGTTTCGGGGGTGTCCAGGCCCAGCAGGGCCTCGATGCGTTCAATCAGCGCATCGGGCGCGGGCTCGTGGCCGGCGGCGCGCAGCAGCACGCCGTGGCGCTCGCGCTGCGGGCCGGCCAGGGGCGCGTTGTTGCTGAAGGGCACGCAGCTGGCGAAGGGCAGGGCAGGCATCAGCGCGGCCAGCGCCTCGCGCGCGGCCAGGGCGCTGTCGGCCGGCAGCCAGGCCATGGCGAGCAGCCGCCAGGGCAGCTCGGCCTTCAGGATCTTGACGGCGGTGTGCTTGAGTTCGGGCTGCTTGGAGGTGGGGCAGAAGGCCGGCGTGGTGAGCGCATTCACGCCCGCCAGCGGCGTGCCGGTGGACGACTGCCCGCTCAGGTATTCGCTGCCCCAGTGCATGGCGATGAAGGCCTGCGACAGGCCCACGTCGGTGCTGCCCTGCACCGGCACCACGATGGCGCCGCGCGCGCTGGTGACGTGCACCAGATCGCCCTCGGCCAGCTGGCGGCGCGCCATGTCCTGCGGGTGCATCTGCACGCTGGGCTCGGCCACGTGGCCGAACAGGCGGCCCAGCGTGCCGGTGCGGCTCATGCCGTGCCACTGGTCGCGCAGGCGGCCGGTGGTCAGGCTGAACGGGTAGCGCGCCTGGCGCGGCTCGGCCACGGGCTGCCAGGCGTTGGCGGCGAAGCGCGCGCGGCCGTCGGCGGTGGGGAACACGCCGTCTTCGTACAGGCGCGCTTTGCCCAGCGGGCGGGGCGGGGCCGAAGGATCGGCATCGGCATTGGTATTGGTATTGGTATTGGTATCGGTGTTGTCGGCGGCGCCGGCCGGGCAGGGCCACTGCTGCGGGCCCTGCGCATCGAGCAGCGCCCACGACAGGCCGGTGATGTCCAGGTCGCGTCCGCGCGTGCTCTCGCGGTGCTCGTTCCACACGGCCTCGGCGCCGCGCTCGGCCTCGCCGTCGCCAGTGGCATACGGAAAGAGCGTGGGCCGCCCCGGGCGCAGCCGCGCCTCCAGCCGGTGGGCGAACTGCACGGCGATGGCCCAGTCGTGGCGCGTGTCGCCGGGCGCAGGCACCGCGGGGCGCACGCGGGAGATGCGGCGCTCGCTGTTGGTCACCGTGCCGGTCTTCTCGCCCCAGGTGGTGGCGGGCAGCAGCAGGTCGGCGTACTGCGCGGTGGCGGTGGTGGCGAAGGCCTCCTGCACCACCACGAACTCGGCGCGCTCCAGCGCGCGGCGCACGGTGGCCTGGTCGGGCAGGCTCTGCGCCGGGTTGGTGCAGGCGATCCACAGCGCCCGGATCTCGCCGTCGGCCGCGGCCTGGAACATCTCCACGGCGGTCTTGCCGGGCGTGCCCGGCACCTCGGGCACGCCCCACAGCGCGGCCACTTCGGCGCGGTGCTGCGGGTTGGCCAGGTCGCGGTGGGCCGACAGCAGGTTGGCCAGTCCCCCCACCTCGCGTCCGCCCATGGCGTTGGGTTGCCCGGTGAGCGAGAACGGCCCCGCGCCCGGTCGGCCGATCTGGCCCGTGGCCAGGTGCAGGTTGATGAGGGCGGCGTTCTTGGCCGTGCCGCTGGTGCTCTGGTTCAGGCCCTGGCAGTAAAGGCTGAGCGTGGGCTGGCGCGCGGCACCTGCATCTGCACCGGCACCCACACCGGCGAACCAGCGCGCGGCGGTGGCCAGATCCGCCTCGCTGATGCCGCACACCTCGGCCACGCGGGCGGGCGTGCAGTCGCGCACCAGGGCCTTGAGCGCGTCGAAGCCGGTGGTGTGCGCGGCGATGTAGGCGCTGTCCACCCAGCCTTCCCACAGCATGAGGTGCAGCATGCCGTGGAACAGCATGACGTCGCTGCCCGGCTGGATGGGCAGGAACAGGTCGGCCAGCCCGGCCGTCTCGGTGCGGCGCGGGTCGGCCACGATGATCTTCATGCCCGGGTTGGCGGCCTTGGCGTCCTCGATGCGGCGAAACAGGATGGGGTGCGCCCACGCGGTGTTGCTGCCCACGATGAAGAGGCACTGCGCGTGCTGCACGTCGTCGTAGCAGGTGGGCGGGGCGTCGGCGCCGAGCGTGGTTTTGTAGCCCGCCACGGCGCTGCTCATGCACAGGCGCGAATTGGTGTCGATGTTGTTGGTGCCGACGAGGCCCTTGGCGAGCTTGTTGAAGACGTAGTAGTCCTCGGTGAGGAGCTGGCCGGAGACGTAGAAGCCGACGGCGTCGGGGCCGTGCCGGGCGATGATGTCGGCAAATTTTTGTGCGGCGGTGTCGAGGGCTGCTTCCCAGGCGATGGGCTGGGGTTTGTCGCCGCGGTGGGGGCGGTGCTGGGGTTTCAGGAGTCTGGTTTGCAGCGTGACTGGAGAGGCGGCGGTGAGGTGGAGGGTGGAGCCTTTGGTGCAGAGGCGGCCGAAGTTGGCGGGGTGGGTGGGGTCTCCTTTGACGTTGGTGATCTGGGGGCCGGTGGATTCGATGATCACGCCGCAGCCTACGCCGCAGTAGGGGCAGGTGGATTTGGTTTGGGTCATGGCGTGATTTTTGGTTAATTTATGGTTGTGTTGCTGCTTGTGTTGCTGGGCACGCGCTGATTTTTGTTGGTTGCTGATTGGTTACGTTTCGGGGCCGGGGTGTGCGCCCGGCGGCGCACTCACTTTCTTTTGCTTCGCCAAAAGAAAGTAAGCAAAGAAAAGGCGACCCTGCTGGCTGCGTCCCCGTTCGCCTTTCGGCGAACGGGGAAACCTGCGGTGCTCGGTCGCGGGTCGCGCTGCGGAACTCGCTGCGTTCACTGCGTGAACTCCGCTCGGACAACCGCAGCGAGTCAGATGACGAAGGCAGGTGTGTCCTGCGGCACACCTGCCCGCCCCGCGCCCTGCGCTCCTCGGCGCATCCAGAAGGGAACCCGCCAACCGGGCCATCGCTGCGCTCGGCCCGGCCTTCGCGGCGCGCAGCGCCTGCGCGTTGGGGGCCGAGCGCAGCGATGGCCCGTGTGTGGGCTGTTGGGTTCCCTTCTGGATGCGCCGAGGAGCGCAGTGGCTGGCGGAAAAAGGGCCGCGCGCTGTCTGAGCGCAACGCAGTGAAGCGAGTTTGCGCGGACCCCGCCAGCCGCGAGCACCGCAGGTTGCCCGGAGCGAAGCGCAGGGACGCAGCCAGTAGGGTCGCCTTTCTTTTGGGTACGTTTCTTTGGCGAAGCAAAGAAAAGTACCTCGGCCGCCGGGCCGAGACCCGGCCCCGGGAGAAAAATCCACAGCCACCGCAAAAACAAAACACAGCCAGCCTCAAGCATCCAACCCAGAACCAACAACACCCCGCCTCACAGGCCCCGCCACAGGCCTAACCAACTCCACCGCATGCCCCGCCAACTCCCCCGCATCCAAAAACACCTCCCCCCCCTCCACCTTCACCGCGAACTTCGGCGTACACCCCTCGTCCGGCGCCGAAGCCTGCCCATCGCACAACCCGATCGTCCAGTTGTGCAGCGGACACGCCACGCTCGTCCCGAACACGATCCCCTGCGACAGCGGCCCCCCCTTGTGCGGGCACCGGTCCAGCAGCGCGAACACCCCGTCCGCCCCGTTGCGGAACACGGCCACGTCCAGGCCCTGCGGCCGCGCCACGCGGCGCGAGCCCAGCACGGGAATGTCCTCCACGCGGCAGATGTATTTCCAGTCGCTCATGGCGGCTCCTTGCGAATCGGTGAAGAGGGGAGGGGTGTTGAAGAAGGGATGGGCTCGTGGCGATGGCGCGCTCATGGCGCGATGGCGGCGAACTGCCGCGTGTCCACGCGCGCTTCCTCGAAATCGAACCACGGGTCGGGCTCGCCATCCAGCGCGAACTGCAGCTGCTCCCACAGCGCGCGGCGGCCTTCGTGGTCTTCGAGGATGCGTTTTTTCACGTGATCGAGGCCCACGCGGTTCACGTAGTGCACCGTGCGCTCCAGGTACCAGCCCTCCTGGCGGTACAGCTCGCAAAAAGCCCCGGTGTACTCCAGCACCTCGGCCGCGGTCTTGAGCTTGGTGAAGAAGTGCGCCACCTCGGTCTTGATGCCGCCGTTGCCGGCGATGTACATCTCCCAGCCGCTGTCCACGCCGATGATGCCCACGTCCTTGATGCCGCTCTCGGCGCAGTTGCGCGGGCAGCCGCTCACGGCGAACTTGACCTTGTGCGGGGCATACATGCGCCACATGGCGCGCTCCAGGTCCTTGCCCATCTGCGTGCTGTCCTGCGTGCCCATGCGGCACCACTCGCTGCCCACGCAGGTCTTCACCGTGCGCAGGGCCTTGGCGTAGGCGTGGCCGCTGGGCATGCCGATGTCCTTCCACACGGCCTGCAGGTCTTCCTTCTTCACGCCCAGCAGGTCGATGCGCTGGCCGCCGGTCACCTTCACGGTGGGGATCTGGTATTTGTCCACCACGTCGGCGATGCGGCGCAGTTCGCTGGCCGTGGTCTCGCCGCCCCACATGCGCGGGATCACGCTGTACGTGCCGTCCTTCTGGATGTTGGCGTGGCTGCGCTCGTTGATGGCGCGGCTTTGCGGGTCGTCCTTGGCCTCCTTCGGCCACGTGCTGATGAGGTAGTAGTTGACAGCCGGGCGGCAGGTGGCGCAGCCGTTGGGCGTCTTCCACTCCAAGAAGGCGAACACGTCGCCGATGGACAGCAGCTTGTTGGCGCGGATCGCGTCGCGCACGGCCTGGTGGCCGTGGTCGGTGCAGCCGCACACCGCTTTGGTCTTGGGCGTGGCGGAGTAGTCGCCGCCGGCCGTGAACATGATGATCTGCTCCACGAGGCCGGTGCACGAGCCGCAGCTGGCGCTGGCCTTGGTGTGCTTTTTCACGTCGTCCAGCGTGAACAGGCCCTTGTCCTTGATGGCTTTGCAGATGGCGCCCTTGGTCACGCCGTTGCAGCCGCACACCTCGTCGGTGTCGGCCATGGCGGCGGCCTTGCTGTGGCCCTGGTGGCCCGCGTCGCCGATGTTGCTCTCGCCGAACATCAGCTTGTCGCGGATGTCGCCTACCGTGCGGCCGTCGCGCAGCAGCTTGAAGTACCAGCTGCCGTCCACCGTGTCGCCGTAGAGGCACGCGCCCACGAGCTTGTCGTCCTTGATGACGAGTTTTTTGTACACGCCGCCGAAGGGGTCGCTCATCACGATCTCCTCGGTGCCTTCGCCGCCCTGGAAGTCGCCCGCGCTGAACAGGTCGATGCCCGTCACCTTGAGCTTGGTGGAGGTGAGCGAGCCCTGGTAGCGCCCGATGCCGAACTCCGCCAGGTGGTTGGCCAGCACCTTGCCCTGCTCGAACAGCGGCGCCACCAGCCCGTAGGCGATGCCCCGGTGCGCGGCGCACTCGCCCACGGCGTAGATGCGCGCGTCGGTGGTGGTCTGCAGCGTGTCGCTCACCACGATGCCGCGGTGGACGTGCAGGCGCATCTTTTCGGCCAGCTGCGTGTTGGGGCGAATGCCCACGGCCATCACCACCAGGTCGGCGGGCACTTCGGTGCCGTCCTTGAAGCGCACGGCGGTGACGCGGCCGTCCGCCCCGCCCACCAGCTCCTGCGTCTGCGCCTTCATCAGGAACTGCATGCCGCGCTCGGCCAGGGACTTTTGCAGCATCTTGCCGGCCACGTCGTCCAGCTGGCGCTCCATGAGCCAGTCGCCCACGTGCACCACGCTCACCTGCATGCCGCGCTTCATGAGGCCGTTGGCGGCCTCCAGGCCCAGAAGCCCGCCGCCGATGACCACCGCATGCTGGTACGTGGCGGCGGCGTCGATCATGGCCTGCGTGTCGGCGATGTCGCGGTAGGCCAGCACGCCTTGCAAGTCCTTGCCCGGAATCGGCAGGATGAACGGGTTGGACCCGGTGGCGAGGATGAGCCGGTCGTACTCGGCGCTGATGGCCTCGCCCGCCGCGTTGGTGGCGTGCACCACGCGGCGCACGCGGTCCACCTCGTTCACGGTGAAGCCCGTGTGCAGGTGGATGCCGTGCTCCTCGTACCAGGACCAGTCGTTGAGGATGATCTCGTCGATGGTCTGCTCGCCCGCCAGCACGGGCGACAGCAGGATGCGGTTGTAGTTGGGGTGCGGCTCGGCGCCGAACACCGTGATGTCGTAGAGGTCCGGAGCGATCTTGAGCAGCTCTTCGAGCGTGCGCACCCCGGCCATGCCATTGCCCACCATCACCAGCCTGGATTTTTTCATCGTGACCCCCATGGGTGCCCGCCGCGGCGCTGCAAAAATGGATGAACAGCGCCTGCCGGCAGACGAAGCCGAAACCAAAAACAAAAAAGGCGTCCGCACAGGGCGCGGGCCGATGAAGCCTGCACTGCCTGTGGGGACGCCTTCGTCCTGACCGCCCCGTTTCCGCCATTGGAAGGGGCCAGCCATGTGACCGGCATTGGTCACGGGGACGCTGTTGCAATGCGCGTGCCAGGTCTGGGTGGGATCGAAGGGGTTGAAGGGGAATCGGGCCCTGGCGCATATTCCACTAGGGCATTGTGCTATTGATTTAATAGCGTTTGGCGGCGTGGCGTGGCCTGCACGGAGGCGAGGGCAGGGCGGGGGCGACCCGCCTTGGTGCATGGCGCCCAGGCCGGTGCGTGGGTCAGTCCTCTTTTGCTGGCGGCGCGCTCGGGGAGGGCGGGGGCACCCGCGCCGGGTTCTCTGCCTGATAGGCCACCATGAACGCATCCGACGCCACCTGATCGGCCAGCGCCCGCAGGCTCGCGGCCGAGGCCGGGCCCAGGACGGCCTCGACCCGCTCGTTGGCGGCGGCCCAGCGCCCGATCGCTTGCGCCAGCAGTTGCTTGCCGCGCGCGGTGAGCACGGCGTGCTTGGTGCGCCGGTCCTGGGCGTCCTGCCGCAACTCGGCAATGCCGTCGCGCACCAGGGGCCTGAGGGCATGGGTCAGCGCCGATAGTTGAATGGCCAGCCGGTTCGCCAGGTCCTGCAGGGTCGGCCCCTGCCCATCGGCACTCTGGAACTTGCCGATCTCGACGATCAGCGCCAGCTGCGTCGCCTTGATGTTCAGGGGCGCGAGGGCGTCGTCGTACAGCTGCCCCAATCTGCGCGCCGCCAGGCGCACCGACGTGTTCGTGCAGACCTGCACACCGGTCGCGGCGGTGACCTCCGCGATCGCCTGATTCAAGGCGCAGTCGGCATCCGCAGCCGCACCGACGGGGTGGTTCGTAATTCCCATATTTTCCAAATGGTTGAGTGCTGCACTATTCGGAATGCATTGCTGGCCTGTTCTACATTTGAGCCCTCAACTTATTTGGTTGAGCCCTCAATTTTATTGGAGAACACCCGATGACCCGTCCCCATTCCAACAAAGTCGCATTGATCACCGGGGCTTCTTCCGGCATCGGTGCGGTCTATGCCGATCGCCTCGCTGCCCGTGGATACGATCTTATTCTGGTGGCCCGGCGTGCCGACCGCCTGCAAGCCCTCAGCGCCCGGATCGCCGAGGCCCACGGCGTGAAAGCCGAGCCGGTGGTGGCGGACCTCGGCAAGGCCGAGGACCTGGCGCGCATCGAAGCCCTCCTGTCCACCAACGAACGCCTGCACATCCTGGTGAACAACGCCGGAATCGCCCGCCTGGGGCCCGTCGCCCAGTGGTCTGCCGACGACGCGGTGTCCCAGATCGACCTCAACATCACCGCCCTGACGCGGCTGACCCAGGCGGTGCTGCCCCCCTTCATCGCCAGGAAGCAGGGCGTGATCATCAACATCGCCTCCGTGCTGGGCATCCATGCGCTGCCGGTCAGCGCGGTCTACAGCGGCACCAAGGCTTTCGTCCTGCAATACAGCAGAGGCCTGCAGCAGGAACTGGCCGACACGGGGGTGCAGGTCCAACTGGTGTTGCCCGCATCGACCGCCACCGAAATCTGGGACCTCTCGGGCGTGCCGCTGGCGGCACTCAACCAAGACACCGTGATGACCACCGAGCACCTGGTCGACGCCGCGCTCGCCGGCCTGGACCAGGGCGAAACGGTCACCTGGCCGTCCGTTGCCGACACCGGCCTGTGGGACCGCTACGAGTCGGCCCGCGCCGAGCTGTTCGCCGGCAGCCAGATGGGAACGCCGGCCCCTCGCTACAGCGTCGTTTGACGCCAGCCCATGGACCCCACAGCCCATCGCACGCGGTTCTCCGCACGCCGATGGCCTTTTCCCCTGCCGCTTTCGCCCTGCTTTTTTCCAAGGACAGCCCCGATGCTTTTCGAACCCTTTTCCTTGCGCAACATCCCCCTGGCCAACCGCGTGGTGATGTCGCCGCTCACCCGCAGCCGCGCGGTGGACCACAACACGCCCAACCCGCTCATGGCGACCTACTACGCGCAGCGCGCGACGGCCGGCCTCATCGTCACGGAAGGCACGTCGCCGTCGCCCAACGGCCTGGGCTATGCCCGGATTCCCGGCCTGTTCAACGATGCCCACGTGCAAGGCTGGAAGCAGGTGACCAGCGCCGTGCATGCCCAAGGCGGCAAGATCGTCGTGCAACTGATGCACACGGGCCGCGTGGCCCACCAGGCCAACCTGCCCGCCGGCGCTGAAGTGGTCAGCGCGTCGGCCGAGGCGTGCCCCGGCGAGATGTACACCGATTCGCAAGGCAGCCAGCCGCACACGCCACCGCGCGCCATGACCGAGGCCGACATCCAGGCCGTGATCGGCGAATACGCCACGGCCGCGCGCCTGGCCATCGAAGCCGGTTTCGACGGCATCGAACTGCACGCGGCCAATGGGTATCTCCTGGAGCAGTTCCTGAATGCCAACATCAACCGCCGCACGGATGGCTACGGCGCAACCGCCGAGGGGCGCAACCGGCTGGTGCTCGAAGTGGCGCGGGCCACCGCCAAGGAAATCGGCGCCGAACGCGTGGGCATCCGCCTGTCGCCGCATGGAGTGGTCAACAGCGCCGGCGCCTTCGACGGCGTGGACGGGCAGTACCTGGCCCTGGTGAAGGCGCTGTCCGCGCTCGGCCTGCTGTACGTCCACGTGCTGGACCACTCGGCCATGGGAACGCCACCGGTTCCCGCCCAGCTCAAGGCCGACCTGAGGGCGGCGTTCGACGGCCCGTTCATCCTGGCCGGCGGCCTGGACAAGGCCGGTGCGGAGCGCGCGCTGGAAGGCGGCCTGGCCGACCTCACCGCCTTCGGCCGTACATTCATCGCGAATCCGGACCTGGTCGAACGGATGCGCCAGGACGCGCCGCTGAACGCGCCCGATCCGGCCACGTTCTATACGCCTGGGGCCCAGGGCTATACGGACTATCCGGCGCTCGCCGGGTAGCCATCTTTGGTGCGTATCGGGGCGGCGAGGAGCGCGCCGCCCCGGGCCGATGGCCTTCGGCTGCGGCCACCTTCCTTCGGACGCCTGGCCCGGCCCGCGAGGGCGCGGGCCTAGGCTCGGTGTCCACGGAGGTTTAAAACGATGTCGTACCAAGAGATGAAAGCCAGCGTCGAGCTGCTGCCCACCCAGGCCCCGAAATTCGAAACCGAGCGTTTCGTGGTCGTTCCGCTCGGCCCCGAGCCGGCGCGCGATCTGATGAACGTGCTGCTGCAGGACGAACTGCTGGCCGAACAGTTGCCCTGGATGGTGGAGAAAACCGCGGATGGCGCGCGCAAGGAGGCGTTCCTGATCGGCCTGCAATGCGCCGCCGAGACCACGCTGGTCTGGGGCATCGTCGAGCGGGCGCGCAGCGCCTACATCGGCGCGGTGCTGGCCCGCAGCACGCTGGAGGGCCTGGACGTGGAGGTGCTGTGCGCCTCGCAGTTCTGGAACCAGGGCGTGGCCGACGAGGCCGGTCTGCCGGTCGCGGACTGGCTGGAAGAACACGCCGCCGTCGAGTTGGTGCCGGCGGACTGAGCCCCTGGGCCGCAGCCCCTCAGCGCAGCGGGTCGTCCGCCACCCCGGCGCCATTGGCGGCCCAGCCGCCCCCCAGCACCTTGTACAGCGTGACCCGGTTGGTCTGCTCGGCCAGCAGCAGGGTGATCTGCGTCTGCTGCGCTGCGTACAGCGAGCGCTGCGCGTCCAGCACCGTGAGGAAGCTGTCGGCCCCCAGCCGGTAGCGCGCGTCCGACAGGTCCAGCGCGCGCTGGGTGGCGTCCAGCAGCGAGCGCTGGGCGGCCAGGCGCTCGTCCAGCGTGGCGCGGTCGGCCAGCGCATCGGACACTTCGCGGAACGCGGTCTGGATGGATTTTTCGTACTGGGCCAGGGCCGTGTCGCGCGTCACTTCGGCCACGCGCAGGTTGGCGTTGTTGCGGCCGGCGTCGAAGATGGGCAGGCGGATCTGCGGCGCGAAGCTCCAGGTGCCGTTGCCGCCGTCGAACAGGCCCGACAGCGCATTGCTGGCCGTGCCGATGGATCCGGTGAGCGTGATGGACGGAAAGAACGCCGCGCGCGCCGCGCCGATGCTGGCGTAGCTGCCCTGCAGCGTGCGCTCGGCCGCGCGCACGTCGGGCCGGCGCAGCAGCACGCCGGAGGGAAGGTCGGCGGGCACGGCCAGCAAAGCGGCGGCGGGCGTGGCAGGCACGATGGCGGTGCTGGTGTTGCGGGGGGCGCTGCTGCGCGAGGTGCCGTCGGCCGGGGCCGGGGCCTTGGCGGGCGGCACCGTGGCGGGCGCTGCATTCGCCGCGGCGGCCAGGGCCACGGGCGGCAGCAGGTCGTCGGGCACGGCGGTGCCCACCAGCAGCGCGAGCGCGTTGCGGTCGCGCGCGACCTGGGCGGTGTAGGTGGCGACGTCGGCGCGCGCGGTGTCCACCGTGGTCTGCGTCTGCGCCAGGGTCAGGCCCGAGGTGGCGCCCAGCGCATGGCTGCGCTGCGTGAGGTCCAGCGACTGCTGGCGCGTGCGCAGCGTGTCGCGCGCCAGTTGCAGGCGGCGGCCGTCCGCATCGAGGGTGAGCCAGGCGTTCACCGCCTCGGCCACCAGGCTCAGCTGCACGCTGCGGCGGTTCTCGGCGGCGCGGAAGAACTCCTGCAGCGCGGCGTCGTTCAGGTTGCGCACGCGGCCGAAGAAGTCGATCTCGTAGCTGGCAAAACCGAGTTGCGCGCTGTATTGCCCGCCCACGTTGGAGCGGCCCGCGGTGGTCAGGTCGTCGGCCGTGCGGCTGCGGCTGCCCGCGCCGGTGGCGTTCACGCCGGGGAACAGGTCGGCGCGCGAGACGCCGTACTGCGCCCGCGCCCGCTCGATGGCCAGCACGGCCACGCGCAGGTCGCGGTTGTTGGCCACGGCCATCTCGGCCAGGGCGCGCAGGCGGGGGTCCTGCAAGAATTCGCCCCATTCCAGGGGGCGGTCCAGCGGATCGGCCGGGACCGCCGCGGCGGACCCGTCCCCCAGGGCGGCGGGCGCGGTCACGGCCACCGGCACGGAGCCCGTGCCCAGGGCGGCCGGCACCGGCAGCGCGGGCGCCTGGTAGGGCGGCGCAAGGTTGGTGCAGCCGGGCAGCGCGGCCAGCGCCACGGTGGCGGCCACCGCCCAGGCCAGCGGGCGCAGGGCGGGGAGGGTGGGGGCTTGGCGCGGCGTCATGCGGGGGCTCCGGTGGGCTGGCCGCCGGCCTTGGCGGCCCGGTCGGCGAAGAAGCCGCGGATGAGAACGAAGAACACGGGCACGAAGAAGATGCCCAGCACGGTGGCGGAGATCATGCCGCCCAGCACCGCGGTGCCGATGGCCTGCCGCCCGCCCGCGCCGGCGCCCGTGCCGATGGCCAGCGGCAGCACGCCGAAGCCGAAGGCCAGCGAGGTCATGAGGATCGGGCGCAGGCGCAGGCGCACGGCCTCCAGCGTGGCGTCGATCACGCTCTTGCCCTGGGCCTGCAGCTGGGTGGCGAACTCCACGATCAGGATGGCGTTCTTGGACGACAGCCCCACGGTGGTGAGCAGCCCGACCTGGAAGTACACGTCGTTGGACAGCCCGCGGATGCCGATGCCCAGCAGCGCGCCCACGATGCCGAGCGGCACCACCAGGATCACCGAGAACGGCACCGACCAGCTTTCGTACAGCGCCGCCAGGCACAGGAACACGAACAGGATGGACACGGCGTACAGCAGCGGCGCCTGCGAGCCCGACAGCCGCTCCTGGTAGGAGGCGCCCGTCCATTCGTAGCCGATGCCGGGCGGCATCTCCTTCATGATGGTTTCCACCGCGTCCATGGCTGCGCCGGAGCTCACCCCCGTGGCCGCGTCGCCCACGAATTCGTAGCTGGGGCTGCCGTTGTAGCGCTGCAGCTGGGGCGAGCCGTAGGTCCAGCTGGTGCTGGAGAACGCCGAGAACGGCACCATGAGGCCCTGGCTGTTGCGCACCGTCCAGGGCGCAATGTCCTGGGGCAGCATGCGGTAGGGCGCATCGCCCTGCATGTACACGCGCTTGACCCGGCCCTTGTTCAGGAAGTCGTTCACGTAGGTGCCGCCGATGGCGCTGCCCAGCGTGTTGTTGACGTCGGTGGTGGCCAGGCCCAGGGCGCCGGCCTTGGCGTCGTCGATGGCCACGCCCAGCTGCGGCGTGTCGTCCAGGTTGTTGCTGCGGGTGTTGGACAGCTCGGGCCGCTGGCCGGCCAGCTGCAGCACCTTGTCGCGCGCGGCCACGAGCGCGTCGTGGCCCAGGCCGTTCAGGTCCTTGAGCTGGAAGTTGAAGCCCGCATTGGCGCCCAGGCCGCGCACGGCGGGCGGCAGCACGACGAAGATGCGCGCGTCGCGGATCCTGGACAGATCGCGCGTGGCCTTGCGGGCGATGGCGTCGGCGCTTTGCGAGGCCAGGGGGCGCTCGCTCCAGTCTTTGAGGCGCACGAAGCCGCGCGCCGAGCTCTGGTCGCCGTTGGAGCCGGTGATGGAGTTGAAGCTCACCACGTCGGGCTGCGCGGCGAAATATTTCTGCACCTCGGCCATCACCACCTGCAGGCGGGTGTTGGAGGCGCCCGGGGGCAGGGTGATCTGCACCTGCACGGCGCCCTGGTCCTCATTGGGCAGGAACGAGGTGGGCAGGCGCATGAACAGCACGGCCATGCCGCCCACGATGAGCGCATAGACCAGCATCATCCGCCCGCCGCGGCGCACGATGCGACCCACGCCGCGCTGGTAGCCGTCGGCGGTGCGGTCGAAGCGGCGGTTGAAGCCGGTGAAGAAGCGGTCCACCCAGCCCAGCACGCCCCGCCGCGGCGCGCCGTGCGGGCTGTGCTGGCCCTGGGGGATGGGCTTGAGCAGCGTGGCGCACAGCGCCGGCGTGAGCGTGAGCGCCACCAGCACCGACAGCACCATGGCCGAGACGATGGTGATGGAGAACTGCCGGTAGATCACCCCGGTGGAGCCCCCGAAGAACGCCATGGGGATGAACACCGCCGACAGTGTGAGCGCGATGCCCACCAGCGCGGGCGTGATCTCGGCCATGGACTTGCGCGTGGCCTCCTTCGGGGGCAGACCCTCCTCGCTCATCACGCGCTCGACGTTCTCCACCACCACGATGGCGTCGTCCACCAGCAGGCCGATGGCCAGGACCATGCCGAACATGGTCAGCGTGTTGATCGAGTAGCCCGCCACCGACAGCACGCCGAAGGTGCCCAGCAGCACCACGGGCACCGCGATCGCCGGGATCAGCGTGGCGCGGAAGTTCTGCAGGAAGATGTACATCACCAGCACCACGAGCAGCATGGCCTCGACCAGCGCCTTGACCACCTCTTCGATGGAGGCGCTCACGAAGGGCGTGGTGTCGTAGCTGGTGAAGGGCTTGAGCTGGTACGGAAAGAACGGCTGCAGTTCGGCGATCTTGGCGTTCACCGCGTTGGCCACCGCCATGGCGTTGGCGCTGTCGGCCAGCACCACGCCCATGCCGGCGCCGGGCTGGCCGTTCAGGCGCGAGGTGATGGTGAGGTTCTCGGCGCCCAGTTCGATGCGGGCCACGTCTTTCAGGCGCACGATGGCGCCGTCCACCGTGGACTTGAGAACGATGTTCTCGAACTCTTCCCTCGACTGCAGCTTGCTGCGCGCGGTGATGGTGGCGTTGAGCTGCTGCTCGCCCACGGCGGGCAGGGCGCCCAGCTGGCCGGCGGAGACCTGAGCGTTCTGGGCGTTGATGGCGTTGCCGATGTCGGACGGCATGAGCGCGTACTTCTCGAGCTTGGCCGGGTCCATCCACACGCGCATGGCGTAGGGCGTGCCCAGCGTGGCCACGTCGCCCACGCCGTCGATGCGGCTGATGACGTCCACCAGGTTGCTGGAGATGTAGTCGCCGATGTCCACCTGCGTCACGCTCGGGTCGGGCGAGGTGAAGGTGACGATCATCAGGTAGTCGTTGCCGCCCTTGGTGACGGTGACGCCCCGGCTCTGCACCGCGGGCGGCAGGCGCGACATGGCCTGCTGCAGCTTGTTTTGCACCTGCACCTGCGCCACGTCGATGTTGGTGCCGGCATTGAAGGTGAGCGTGGTGCGCGAGCCGCCCGAGGCATCGCTGGTCGAGCCCATGTAGATCAGGTTGTCCAGGCCCTTCAACTGCTGCTCGATCACCTGCGTGACCGATTCCTCCACCGTCTTGGCCGAGGCGCCGGTGTAGGTGGCGCTGATGGACACGCGCGGCGGCGCGATGTTGGGGTACTGCTCCAGCGGCAATGTCTTGATGGACATGGCCCCCGCCAGCATGATGACGATGGCGATGACCCACGCGAAGATGGGCCGGTTGATGAAGAACTGTGCCATGGCGGGCGGTCCTTCAGCGGGCGGCCGGGGCCGCAGCGCCGGACGCCGCGGGTGCCGCAGCCGATGCGGCCGGTGCCGCCGAGGAGGCGCCGCCTGCCGGGGCTGCCGCCGCCCTGGCCGCCACCTCCACCGGCTTGATCGTGTCGCCCACCTTCACGCGCTGCAGCCCGTCCACCACCACGCGGTCGCCGGCGGCAAGGCCCCCCACGGCCTGCCAGCGGTTGCCCACGGCGGCCTCGACCTGGATCTTGCGGCGCTCGACCTTGTTCTCGGCATTGACCAGCAGCACGCTGGCGTTGCCGGCGGTGTCGCGCGTCACGCCCTGCTGGGGCACGAGCAGGGCCTGCTCGTTCACGCCCGTCTCCAGCACCGCGCGCACGTACATGCCCGGCATCAGCAGGCCGTCCGGGTTGGGGAACACCGCGCGCAGGGTGACCGCGCCGGTGGCGGGGTTCACCGTCACGCCGCTGAACTGCAGCCGGCCGGCCTGGGCGTAGGTGCTGCCGTCCTCCAGCTTGAGCGCCACGCGCGCCTGGCCTTCGCCCGCGCGTTGGAAGCGGCCCTTGGCCAGGTCGGTCTTCAGGCGCAGCACGTCGGTGCTGGACTGGGTCACGTCCACGTAGAGCGGGTCGATCTGCGAGATGGTGGTGAGCGCCGTGGTCTGGTTGGCGGTGACCAGCGCGCCCGGCGTCACCGCCGAGGTGGTGGTGCGGCCCGAGATGGGCGCCTTGATGCGGGTGTAGCCCAGGTTGATGCGGGCGTTCTCGACCGCCGCGCGGTTCACGGCCAGGTCCGAGCGGGCCTGCACCAGCACCGCCTGGCTGTCGTCATACACCTGCCGGCTGATCGCATCGATCTTGACCAGTTCGGCATTGCGACGCGCGTTGGTTTCGGCCGTGCCCACGGTGGCCTGGGCCTTGCCCAGCGACGCCTCGGCGCTCGCCAGCGCCACCTCGAAGGGCGAGGCATCCAGCTGGTACAGCACCTGGCCGGCCTTCACATCCGCCCCTTCGGTGAAGAGCCGCTTTTGCACGATGCCGCCCACCTGCGGCCGGATCTCGGCGACCAGGAAGGCGCTGGTGCGCCCGGGCAGCTCGGTGGTGATCGACTGCCGCTCGGGCTGGATCGTGACCACGCCGGCTTCCACCGGGGCGCGCGGCGCGGGCTGCTTGGCGGCCTTGTCCGAACACCCGGCCACCACGAAGGCGGCCGCCAGCACGGCAGCGCCGGCCCGGCGCAGGGCACCTGGGGCAGCGGTCGTACGGGGAGAAGTCGAGGAGGAGGGCCGTGGGGCCATGGCAGCGGGCGTGGAGGGCAGCGAGCGTGTGGCGGGGCGTGGGCAATTCATGGACAGGGCACGGCTTTCGTTGTGGCGAGCATTCTGACGGTCAATTGAAAAGATCGTGTGAAGCTGTAGCAGGCTGGAAAGCCCTCCGGCGGGCCTCGTGTCCGGACCTTGCAACCTTCATGCCGCCTGCGGGCCGCGCGCCCCCCTCGCAGGCGGTGGCGGGCCCCTCGGGCGCTGGCCCCGGGAGTGTGTGGCCACGCTGGCGGGCCGCCGGCCGGCCGGGCCGTCGATCCGAAGGGTTTCTGCGGGGCGGAACGGGGTTTTGAGAGCCAAATCGCCCGCATGCCGGCGTTTTCATTGTCTTGGTAGCTATTTAATTGATAGCAAATGGGTGGTCGGGAAACGACGGTCCGCGTTCGCAGCGCCCCCGGGCTCTTGACCCAGATCAAGCCCCGGCCGAAAGGTTTCCACAAGCCGGGATGCGCCACCTACCATCGGCCGCACTGCATCCCCGCAGGGGCCCGCGGCGCCGTGCCGCACCGTCCGTACGAGACAAAAGCTTCTTCCCCAGAAAGGCTTCCCATGCGAAGAAATCTTCCGGTCAGCACGCAGGAATACCCGTTTCCTTCCGGCGAAACCCTGGTGTCCACCACCGACCTGAAAGGGCGCATCCTGTACTGCAACCCGATGTTCATCGAGGTGAGCGGCTACGAGCGCGAGGCCCTGCTGGGCCAGCCCCACAACCTGATCCGCCACCCCGACATGCCCGAGGAGGCGTTCCGCGACATGTGGGACACCATCGGCCAGGGCCGGCCCTGGTCGGCCGCGGTGAAGAACCGGCGCAAGAACGGCGATTTCTACTGGGTGATGGCCAACGTCACCCCGCTGATGGAGGGCGACCGTCCCGTGGGCTACCTGTCGGTGCGCACCGAGGCCACCCGCGAGCAGGTGCAGGCCGCCGACGCGCTCTATGCCCGCATGCGCGCCGAGGCCGAGGCCGGCCGCCCGGTGCACGTGCTGCGCGCGGGCCGGCTGGCACGCCTGACTGCGCTGGGCCGCATCGCGGAGTGGACCCGCATCGGCGTGGGCGGCCAGGTGGCCATGGCGTTCCTGGCCGTGCTGGCGGCCGCCTTCCTGGCGGGGCTCGTGGATGAAGCGCAGGGCCTGTTCTCGGCCGCCGCCTGGGCTGCCGTGGCCGGCGTGGCGATGGCCGCCTTCGCCCAGGTGCGCCGCGTGGCCGTGCTGCCGCTGTCGGACATGGTGCGCGCCGCCAACCGCATGGCGGCCGGCGACCTGACCGAGCGCATGCGCGTGACCCGCTCCGACGGCGTGGGCGACCTGCAGAAGGCGCTGAGCCAGCTCAACGTGAACCTGCAGTCCATCGTGCGCGATGCGCTGCAGGAGACCGAGAAGATGCGCGTGTCCAGCAGCGCCATCGCCCAGGGCAACCAGGAGCTGTCCGGCCGCACCGAGACGCAGGCCAGCAACCTGCAGGAGACGGCCGCCTCGATGGAGGAGATCACCGGCACCGTGCAGCAGACGGCCGAATCGGCCCGCCAGGCGGCCGACCTGGCGCGGCAGGCCATGGGCGTGGCCGAGCGAACCAGCGGCGCGGTGGACGGCGTGGCCGCCACCATGCAGCAGATCCAGGCCGCCTCGGGCCGCATCGGCGAGATCACGCAGCTCATCGACTCCATCGCCTTCCAGACCAACATCCTCGCGCTGAACGCGGCGGTGGAGGCGGCGCGGGCGGGCGAGCAGGGCCGGGGCTTCGCGGTGGTGGCCGGCGAGGTGCGCAGCCTCTCGCAGCGCACGCTGACCGCCGCGCGCGAGATCCGCCAGCTCATCGACCAGTCGGCCGAGAAGGTGGGCGAGGGCCGCCAGCGCACCGAGAGCGCGCAAAAGACCATGCAGGAGTCGCTGGACCTGGTGCGCCGCGTGGGTGCCCTCATCGGCCAGATCCACAGCGCGGCCGACGAGCAGCAGGCCGGCATCTCGCAGGTGAACAGCGCGGTCTCCCACCTGGACGGCATCACCCAGCAGAACGCGGCGCTGGTGGAGGAGAACGCCGCCCTGGCGCTGGAGTTGCAGTCCCAGGCGCAGACCGTGTCGGACGCGGTGCAGGTGTTCCGCGTGCACGGCGGCCCGCGCGGCGCCGTGGCGTCCGATGCCGTGGCCCTGCGCAAGGCGGCGCGCCCCGGCCCATCGCTGATCGCCGCGCGGGGGGCTTGAAGACGAAGGCGGCGGCGATGGGCGCGCGCCCGGCCGGATAGCATGGGGCCCGGGGCCGATGTCCGGCCGCTACGCCCACGGCAACGCCCACGCGTTGCCACCCGCACCGAATGTTGATGAAGGAGCCGCCCATGAACCCGTCCACCCCCTCCCTGGCCGATGAACTGATGGCCCAGTTGCAAGGGGCCCCGCTCCAGCAGCTGTCCAGCCAGCTGGGCACCGACGCCACGCAGACCCGTTCCGCGGTGGCGACCGCACTGCCCCTGCTGCTGGGCGCGCTGGGCCGCAACGCCGCGCAGCCACAGGGCGCCGAGGCCCTGCTGGGTGCCCTGCAGCGCGACCACCAGCCGGCCGCCGTCGGCGGCGCGGGCGGGCTGGACCTGGGCGGGCTCCTGGGGTCGCTGCTCGGGGGCGGCAGCGGTGCTGCCTGCGGGCAGGGCGCCGACATCCTGGGCCACGTGTTCGGCAGCCAGCGCCCGCAGGCCGAGGCTGGGCTGGGCCAGGCGACGGGCCTGGGCGCCAACGCGGGGCAACTGCTCCAGCTGCTCGCGCCCATCGTGATGTCGTTCCTCGCGCAGCGGGTGCAGGCCGGCGGGCTGGATGCCGGCAGCCTGGGTCGCACCCTCGGCCACGAGCGCGACCGCGCCCAGCAGCCGGGCGGCCTGGGCGGCCTGGGTGGAGGCGCGCTGGGCAGCCTGCTCGATCAGGACGGCGACGGCCAGGTCGGCCTGTCGGACCTGGTCAAGCTCGGCGGCGGCCTGTTCGGCGGGCGACGCTGAGCTGAGAGCGCAAGCGCGGTCCGAGCGCCCGGCGATCGGCGGCGCGCGGGTTTGCAACCAACTGCATCGCCGCCCCGGGCGGCTTCGCAAACCCCTGTTGCGCGCACCCCGCCGTTGGGCGGAAACTGCGGCCATCCATGCCACTTCACTCCGGGAGGCCCCATGACCGCAGTCGCCGACATCCTCAAGTCCAAGCCCCATGCCCAGGTCCACACCATCGGGCCCTCCGATTCGATGCTCGATGCGCTGCGGCTCATGGCCGACAAGGGCATCGGCGCGCTGCTGGTGATGGAGGGCGAGCAGATCGCCGGCATCGTGACCGAGCGCGACTACGCCCGCAAGGTGGCCCTGCTGGGCCGCACCTCCGGCGCCACCCAGGTGAGCGACGTGATGACCCGGGCCGTGCGCTTCGTGCGGCCGCACCAGAGCAGCGAGCAGTGCATGCAGCTCATGACCGACAACCGGCTGCGCCACCTGCCGGTGGTGGACGACGCCAACCGGCTCGTCGGCCTGATCTCCATCGGCGACCTGGTCAAGAACATCATGTCCGAGCAGCAGTTCATCATCGAGCAGATGGAGCAGTACATCACCGGCGGGCAGCGCAATTGAGGCTGCCGCGCGCCGCGCAAACCGCCCTCTAGGGATCCAGGGCGATCACCTCGTCCTGCGGCCCGGCCTCGCACCCCGGGCCCAGCGCCTGCCAGCCGCGGCGCACCACGATCTGGCGGCGGTCGTGGCACAGCTCGATGCGCTCGGCGGCCGGCATGCTATCGTGTACGAAGGCCTCCAGCGAGGCCGGCAGGCTCACCCGCATGCGCAGCGCGTAGAGGTCGTCCCGCGGGTGGTCGTCCACATGCACCAGCGGCGCGAAATGCGCGGCGAACACCACCCCGTGCGATCCCAGCCCGATCGGCTCGGGCCGGTAGCCCTCCGAGCGCAGCCACGCCTGCGCGCGCTCGCGCGTCGGTGGCGCGTCGCCGGCCGGCGCCCAGGCGCTGGCCATCATCTCCGCCACCCACTGGTTGCAGTTCTGGTAGCGCGTGCTGAACGGGTAGGCATTGGCGCTGTAGTCGGCCGCCAGCAAGGCCAGCGCGGCGCGCTTATCCTGGGCCGTGCGCTCCAGCGCGTCGGCGGGCAGCGCGGGCAGCAGCACGATGGCAACGTAGCCCCGCGACGGATCGTCCCGGCCCATCAGGAACCCCGGAATGCCCTGGTCGAACAGCCGGGGCCGCGACTCCTCGCAGGTGTAGTACAGCTGGCGCACCGCCCACGGGCGGTCCGGCTGCGGCCGCAGGGCCAGGCCGGCGTGCGAGTAGCGCACCCCGAAGCGGCCCAGGTCCAGGCCCGAGCGCGAGATCAGCGCCACGCGCTGGCCCGAGGCGTCGAGCACCTGCTTGACCACCGCGGCAAAGCGCAGGATGCGGTCCTGGTCGGTGGCGCTCAGCGGCGCGGCGGCATCGCACAGGCCCCAGGTGCCGGCGCGGGCCGGAACCTCCGCCCCCAGCGCGGCGAGGCCGATGGCGGCGATCCCGGTCCAGCGCGCCAGCGCGCGCCGGGGCCGCACGCCGGATGGCAAGGTGGCGCGCCGCATCACAGGGCGAGCGGCCGGGAGTCCATCTCCTCGTACCAGTCGTCGTTGAGCACCAGGAAGAAGGCTTCGTGGGTGTCGCCGCGTGCGAACTCGAAGCCGTAGGGCCGCTCGCGCGCCTGCACCAGGTCGCCGGCGGCGAGCGGCCGCGCACCCTGCGCCTGGCGCGGCAGGTTCAGCACGAACTCGCGCGCGGCGCCGGTCTCGGTCGCGCGCAGCCTGAGGCCCGTGGCGTCGGGCCGGCCGGGCACCTGCACCACGTCGATCACGCGGTACTCGCCCTCGGCCAGGCGCCGGTCGCGGCCCCCGCCGCCGCTCGAATGGCCGATCGAGTCCGAGGCGCTCGAGGCCGCCGACCCCGCACTGGAGGCCATGGAGGTGAACAGTTCCGCATGGCCGGGCAGGGCGGCGGCGGCGAGCAGCGAAGACACGCACGCGGCGCGAACGAAGGCAATCAGGGGCATGGCAATCCTCGGGGCCGCGGCGGGCAGGGGGGCGGGGTGGGTGGGGATCATGGCGGCGGTCACTGGAACTGGGCGGTGAGTTCCTGCGCGCCCTTTTCGATGCCGGCCTGCGCCGCATCCAGGGTGCCGAAGGTCGCGCCGATGTTCAGCGCGTTCGGGTATTGCTTGGTGACGAAGGCGTCGAGCAGCTGGTTCGACACCGCATCGAAGATCTCCACGGCATAGCTGACCGAGCCGGTGAAGGTGCCTTCCTTGCCGCGGATGCCCTGCACCAGGTTGTAGGGCCCGCCGCCGATGTCGAAGCGCGTGAAAGTGCTCAGGCCCCGCGTGGTGAGCTTGGCGCCCGTGAGGGTCACGCGCAGGCGCAGCGTGGCGGGGGCGGGCTGGGCCACGATCTGAAAGCGCGTGGCCAGCCGCGCCGTGAACTGCCGGCGCATGTCGCCAGCCAGCTGGCGCCGCTGGGCCTCGGGCACGTCCTCGAACTGGTGGTCGGGCCCGCCGTAGATCACGACGGGGTCGAGGATCACCTTGGTGTACTGGCTCCAGTCCCGGTGCGATGCCACGCGGTAGGGAATGCGGCCGGTGTCGTCGTCCAGGTTGGGCCGCAACTGGGGCGCGGACTGCAGCCCGGTGTAGGCGATGGGCTGGGTGCTGGCGCAGCCGGCCAGGGCAGCAACGCACAGCAGGGGCAGGAGCACCGCGGGGCGCGGAAAAGGGGTGGCATGCATGGAGCTTCTCCAAAAGAAAGGGACGAAGGGGGTCCAGCCCCGGGCCGAGGGGCCAGGGGATGGGGCTATAACTGAACATGCATGTACGGTATAGTATGATTTGCCCGAGGGAGCCCTGTCAAGTAAAGAGTACAATTTAGTTCACTTTTGGAGATGCGAATGCGGGTCAGGACCCAGGCGCGGCGGGATGCCATCGTGGAAGCGGCGGCCAAATTGTTCGAAGAGGTGGGGTACGAGGCGGCGTCGATGAACGAGCTGGCCAAGCGGCTCGGGGGCTCCAAGGCCACCCTCTACGGCTATTTCCCGTCCAAGGAGCCGCTGTTCGTCGCCGTGGTGCAGTCGCTGGCGACCTCCCACCTGGCCGACGCCACCTCCCATCTGCTGGCAGCGCTGGAAACGCGCCCGCCGATGCGGCCCACGCTGACCCGGTTCGGGGACGAGGCGCTGCAGGTGATGCTGAACGACCGCCGCGCGCTCTCGGTGTATCGCATGGTGCTGGCGGACGCGGGCCGCTCCAACATCGGCGAACTGTTCGACGGCGCCGGCCCGCGCCAGTGCATCGACGCGCTCACCCGTTTCATGGGCGCCGCCATGGCGCACGGCGAGGTGTGCGAGGGCGATCCCCAGGTCATGGCGATGCAGTTCATGGCGCTGCTCACCGCGGAAACCGGGCCGCGCCTGTACCAGCAGGACCCACCGGCCGTCTCCGTCGCCGACATCCACGCGCGGGTGGTGCGGGCCGTGGACTTCTTCCTGAGGGGCACCGCCCCCGGGCGCTAGGCGGGGCCAGAAGCGCGCCGGCATGCCCTGCGGCGCCGACGCCGGTTCGGCGTCTTGTCCTGCGCATTTGCCGGGGCCGCGGGCCGGCGCGGTCGGCTCAGCCGTCGTTCAATAGGGCCATCCCCCGCCGACCCTTCTCTTTGGTCCCTTCGTCTGGAACCCGAATGTCTGCCTTGCCGTCCCGCACCGAATCTCCCGCCGCCCCGCCGCCGTCCTTGCCGGGCGGCGATTCGCCCACCCACCGTGCGCACAGCGCCTCGCGGCGCGCCGCGGCCGCGCTGGCGCCGCCGGCCGACACCCACACGCCTGCGGACCGCTATGAAGAGCTTTTCATCGAAGTGCAGCGCCAGCGCATCTTCGAAGACTCCAAGACCTTCGTGGACTGCGCCCCGCGCCAGCCGCCCGAGACCATCCTCGCGGCCTACCGCGCGCAGTGCCAGGCGCCGGGCTTCGACCTGCATGCCTTCGTGCACCGGCATTTCAAGCCCCAGACCCGCGCCTGCGACGGCCCCACGGTCGAACCCGGGCTGACCATGGCGGCGCACATCGATGCGCTGTGGGACGAGCTCACCCGCCACCCGGCCCACCACCCTCCGCGCGGCTCGCTGCTGGCGCTGCCGCACGCCTACGTGGTGCCGGGCGGCCGGTTCGTGGAGATGTATTACTGGGATTCGTACTTCACCATGCTGGGCCTGGTGCGCAGCGGCCGGCGGCACCTGCTGCACACGATGACGGACAACTTCGCCTACCTCATCGACACCTACGGCCACGTGCCCAACGGCACCCGCACCTACTACCTGAGCCGCTCGCAGCCGCCGGTGTTCTCGTTGATGGCCGAACTGTGCGAATCGTGCGCGGGGCACGGCGCCGCGCAGTACCTGCCGCAGATGCGGCGCGAATACGACTTCTGGATGGAGGGCGCGGACACCCTGGCCCCGGGCAGCGCCCACCGCCGCGTGGTGGCGCTGCCGGACGGCGCCGTGCTCAACCGCTACTGGGACGACCGCGACACGCCGCGCGAGGAATCGTGGCGCGAGGACGTGGAGACCGCCGCCCAATGCCAGCGCCCCGCGAACGAGGTGTACCGCGATCTGCGCGCCGCCGCCGAGTCGGGCTGGGACTTCAGCGCGCGCTGGCTGGACGATGGCGCCTGCGGCACCTGCCGCACGCAGACCCTGTCCACCATCGGCACCACGCGCATCCTGCCGGTGGACCTGAACGCGCTGCTGCACAAGGCCGAGACCACCATCGCCCGCCTGAGCCGCAGCGTGGGCGACACGGCCACGGCCGACGCGTTCGACCACCGGGCCCGCCAGCGTGCCGAGGCCATGTCCCGCGTGCTGTGGAACGCCGAGGCCGGCGCCTTCCTCGACCACGACTGGCAGGCCGGCACGCCGCGCCCCTCGCTCAATGCCGCCACCGTGGCGCCGCTCTTCACCGGCACGGCCACGCCCGAGCAGGCCCATGCGCTGGCCGCCACCGTGCGCCGGCGCCTGCTGGTGCGGGGCGGCCTGTCCACCTCGGAGACCGCCAGCGGCGAGCAGTGGGACCGCCCCAACGGCTGGGCGCCGCTGCAGTGGATGGCGGTGGAAGGCTTCGCCGCCTACGGCGCGGCCGACGAAAGCTGCCGCCAGCTGTCGGACGACATCCGCACGCGCTGGGTCAAAACCGTGCAGGACGTGTACGACCACGAGGGCAAGCTGGTCGAGAAATACTCGCTGTGCGAATCCGGCGACAGCCCTTCCACCGGCGGCGATGGTGGCGAATACCCGCTGCAGGACGGGTTCGGCTGGACGAACGGGGTGGTGCGGGGCTGGCTGCCCGATGCGGCTCGGGCAGAGACCGGCGCCGGGCCGCAGTCCGAAAAATAGCCCCACGGGGGCCCGTGGGGCGCCAGCGCGCGCGGCCAGAGCGGCGAGCGCTGCCCGCTGCTGGTCCGGGCGCGCGGCGGGCCGGTGGGCCGGTTACGAAGGAATCCCCCAGACCGAGGTGGTTTTCCGGTCGGCGGTGTTGGCCTGGGTGGTCACGATGCAGGCATTGCCGTGGGTGCCGTCCGTGCCGAAGGACATCACCACCGTCGGATTGCTGGCGGGGTAGGCCAGGATGTACATCAGCGGCACGTAGATGATGCTGTCCATGTCGGTGCCGTTGTAGTGGACCTCATTGTCGTTGTTGACCGTGAGCGTGTCGGACTGGCTGTTCGTCATGGGCGCGCCCTGGAAGGCGGACAGCGGCACCGGGTTGAACAGCGTCGAGCCGGTGATGGCCTGGCCGCCGATCGTTCCGCTCAGCGACGCCAGCGCTCCGTTGCCCGCGCTGTAGCCCCGCGTCAGCTCCAGTGTGATGCCCTGGTCCGGCATGCTCAGCGTGCCCCCTTTGAAGGACATGGTGAAGGGGTTGAAGTAATACCCCTGCGAGGTCACGCCGTCCAGCGACACGCTGATCATCACGAAATTCAGGTCCCACCCGGTGTCGGGCAGCACCGTGGCGTACTGGGACTGGATGGACACGAAGGCCGTTGGCTGCAGGGGCTGGGCCGCCGTGCCCTGGATGGTGTAGTAGCCGCTGAAATCGGCCAGCTGGCAACTGCTGAGGTCGTACAGCTCCAGCGCTGGCTTCTGGGCCTTGGGAATGGTGACCAGGGACCGGGACACCAGCGAGCCACCGGTCCCCGAGATCATGTTGTTGCAGGCGAAACCTTGCTCGGCCGCCGTGCCCATGATGAGGTTGACCTTGGCGCTGCCTTGCATGAAGGTGAAGAAGTACATGTTCAGGTTGTACAGGTACGTCGTCACCGGGGCCAGCGTGCCAGTGTTGGTGCCTCCGTCGTACTGCAGCTGGTTGTCTGCCCCGATGTGCGCCACCTTGCTGCCACTGTCCTCA
Source organism: Acidovorax sp. SUPP3434 (assembly GCF_030159015.1). Classification (NCBI taxonomy): domain Bacteria; kingdom Pseudomonadati; phylum Pseudomonadota; class Betaproteobacteria; order Burkholderiales; family Comamonadaceae; genus Acidovorax; species Acidovorax sp. SUPP3434. Next base: position 14,159 of record NZ_BQXL01000017.1, on the reverse strand, counting down.
TCGAAGTAGTCCCCTGCGAACAGGGAGGCCGGGATGGGGTTGTTGTAGGTGCTGCCCACCACCGGCACCGCCGCTTGCCCGGGCAGGGCGATGGTGCCCGAACAGGAGGCGACCGGGCCGAAGCCGCCCTGCGGCCGGGTGAATGTCAGCTGGATGGACAGCCCGCCCGTCTCCCAGGTCTGGCTGAGGGTGGTGCCGTCGAAGGTGCCGGTGAACGCATAGCGGGTGGCCGTCTTGCCGTCCAGCGAGACGATCAGCGTCAGGTCGAAAAACGGTGCGGCGGCCTGCGGGTGGACCACCATGTTGGTGTCCACAGCGAAAAATGCCCCCACGGCATTGGCGAGCGGGTAGTAGCCGTTGAAGGGCATCAACGCCTGCGTGTCGGCATCGGCCGGAATCAGGACGCCGGGATTCTCGGCAATCCTGCCCAGGAGTTGCTGGTAGTAGGCCTCGGTGTCCTGGGTGGCGGCCGAGCGCCGAACGGACGATTGAATGTCTTGGGTCATGATGGAGCGATGAGAAATGCTGGAATGGCAGCGGCGGCCACGCGGATCGGGCCGACGCCGGATGGGGCGAACGGTGGCGGTCGCCGCTTATCCGGACCCATTCCATTCCCATCGTTGGTGGTTGAACGGCTTGCGCATCGGGAACCCCCTCTCTTTGGGTGGACGAACGAATTCTTCTGCTGGGCGACGCTCCCCCGCTGCAGCCGGGTGCGCCGAAGCCACGCGTCTTTTGCCTGTCTTGCAAAAGCCGTGCGGTGCCTATTTTTCGGAAGATCGTCGCCTCAGGTCAATCCGGGCACGCCAGCTTTCGCTCACAGGCTATCGGGGTTGGACTAAACCGGGATGACAAGGCCGTGAAGCCCTCGTGCGGGCCGCGGCGCCTGCGGCCCCGCCGTTCAGGGCACGGCCGCCGCACGCGCCATGGCGGCAGGCGCGGGTGTGCCTCGGGCAGCGCGGCGGTGCGCCGTGCGGCCACCGCTGCGGCCTGGAACCATTCGCCGGCCCTGGTTCAGGCCGCCTTCTCCACGTGCGCCTGGCGCGTGTACAGGAAATCGATCACCGCCTTGCGGCAGCGCAGGTAGCGCGGGTCTTCGGCCAGGGCCACGCGGTTGCGCGGGCGCGGGATGTCCACCGCCAGCACCTCGCCGATGGTGGCGGCCGGGCCGTTGGTCATCATCACGATCTTGTCGGACAGCAGCACGGCCTCGTCCACGTCGTGGGTCACCATGACCACGGTGCTCTGCGTGCGCGCCACGATCTCCAGCAGTTCGTCCTGCAACTTGGCACGGGTGAGGGCGTCGAGCGCGCCGAAGGGCTCGTCCATCAGCAGCACCTGGGGCTCCATCGACAGCGCCCGGGCGATGCCCACGCGCTGCTTCATGCCGCCCGAGATCTCGCCGGGGCGCTTTTGCGCCGCGTGCGTGAGGCCCACCATGGCCAGCGCGGCCTCGGTGCGGGCCTTGAGCTGGGCCTTCGGTTCCCGCTTGCCGAACACGCGCTCGACCGCCAGGTGCACGTTGCCTTCGCAGGTCAGCCAGGGCAGCAGGGAATGGTTCTGGAACACCACCGCGCGCTCGGGGCCGGGGCCCTTGATCTCCTTGTTGGCGCACAGCAGCGCGCCGGCGGTGGGCACCGTGAGCCCGGCGATCAGGTTGAGCAAGGTGGACTTGCCGCAGCCCGAGTGTCCGATGAGGGCGACGAACTCGCCCTTGGCGATGGACAGGTCGATGCCCTTGAGCGCCGGAAACAGCCCCTTGGCGGTCTTGAAGGTCTGGGCGACGCCCTGGACCTCGATGAATTTCGCAGGGTTGTTCATGCCTTCACCTCTTCGAACGTGAATGCCGTGGCCAGCTTGACCAGGGCGTATTCGAGCAGCAGCCCGACGATGCCGATCACGAAGATCGCGATGATGATGTTCTTGACGTTCAGGTTGTTCCACTCGTCCCACACCCAGAAGCCGATGCCCACGCCGCCGGTCAGCATCTCGGCAGCCACGATCACGAGCCAGGCGGTGCCCACGGCCAGGCGCACGCCGGTCAGCATGTAGGGCAGCACGGCGGGGAACAGGATGGTGGTGGCGATCTTCCACTCCGAGAGGTTGAGCACGCGGGCCACGTTCATGTAGTCCTGCGGCACGCGCTGCACGCCCACGGCGGTGTTGATGACCATGGGCCAGATCGAGCAGATGAAGATGGTCCAGATGGCGGCCGGGTTGGCGCCCTTGAACACCAGCAGGCCGATGGGCAGCCACGCCAGCGGCGACACGGGCCGCAGCAGGCTGATGAGCGGGTTGAACATGCGCGAGAGGAAGTTGAACCGCCCGATCACGAAGCCCGCGGGAATGCCCACCAGCGCCGCCAGCCCGAAGCCGACCGCCACGCGCTCCAGCGAGGCGAGCACGTTCCAGCCCACGCCCTGGTCGTTGGGGCCGTTGCGGTAGAAGGGGTTGCTGAAGACTTCCAGCGCCTGCTTCCAGGTCTCCAGCGGGCCGGGAATGCTCTGCCCGGTGGTGGAGGACACCACGGCCCACAGCCCGATCAAGAGGCCCAGGCCGCAGGCCGGCGGCAGCACCGCGAGCCAGAAGGCGCGCGAGGCGGCCGCCCAGTCGCGCGGCGCCCGCGGCGGGCTGGGCGGGGCGGATTGCAAGGGTTTTTGCCCCGATGCCGGCGTTTTGATTGCCGGTGTTGCTATCGTTTGCATAGCAGACGGGGCTGCGGCTGGGGTGGGCTCCGGCGGGGCGTGGAAGACGGCGCTGACCATGGTGGGTTCTCCTGGCGGGGGCTGGGGGCGGGCGGCTCGGGCGGGGCCGGGGTCAGGCCTTGATCTTGAAGCTGTCGGCGTACTTGGCCGGGTCCTTGCCGTCCCAGACGACGCCGTCCATCAACTTGCTGGAGCGCATGTCGCTCTTGGGCAGGGGCGCCTTGGCGGCGGTGGCGGCCTGCTTGTACAGCTCGGTGCGGTTGATCGACTTGGCGACGGCCAGGTAGTCCGGGTGGTCCTTGAGCAGACCCCAGCGCTTGTGCTGCGTGAGGAACCACATGCCGTCGGACAGGTAGGGGAAGTTCACCGCGCCGTCGTTGTAGAACTTCATGTAGTTGGGGTCGTCCCAGGTCTTGCCCAGGCCGTTCTGGTAGCGGCCCAGGATGCGCTGGTTGATGGCGTCCACGCTGGTGTTCACGTAGGCCTTGCCGGCGATGGTTTCGGCCATCTTGTTCTTGTTGGCGAGGCCCTCGTCGATCCAGCGGCCGGCCTCCAGGATGGCGGCCGTCACGGCGCGCGCGGTGTTGGGGTACTTCTGCACGAACTCCGACGTGGTGCCCAGCACCTTCTCGGGGTGGTCCTTCCAGATGTCCTGCGTGGTGGTGGCGGTGATGCCGATGCCGTCCATGATGGCGCGGTGGTTCCAGGGCTCGCCCACGCAGAAGCCGTCCATGTTGCCTACGCGCATGTTGGCCACCATCTGCGGCGGCGGCACGGTGATGACCTTGGCGCCCTTGAGCGGGTCGATGCCGTTGGCGGCCAGCCAGTAATACAGCCACATGGCGTGGGTGCCGGTGGGGAAGGTCTGCGCGAAGGTGTATTCGCGCTTTTCCTTGGCCATGAGCTGGGCCAGGCCCGCGCCGTCCACCGCGCCGGCATCGGCGAGCTTCTTGCTCAGCGTGATGGCCTGGCCGTTGTTGTTGAGGGTCATGAGCACGGCCATGTCCTTCTTGGGGCCGCCGATCCCTAGGTGCACGCCGTACACCAGGCCGTACAGCACGTGGGCGAAGTCCAGCTCGCCGTTGGCCAGCTTGTCGCGCACGCCGGCCCAGCTCGCTTCCTTGGAGGGCACGATCTTCACGCCGTACTTCTGGTCGATGCCCAGCACCGAGGCCATCACCACGCTGGCGCAGTCGGTGAGCGGGATGAAGCCGATCTTCACTTCCTTCTTTTCCGGCGCATCGGAGCCGGCCGCATACACCATGGAGCGCAGCGCGGGGCTCACGCCCACGGCCCCCACGGCGGCGGCCTGCAGCACGGTGCGGCGGTGGAGACTGGTTTTGGACAGGTCGGTCATGGAAGGCATCCCTTGGCTTGGCTGGCAACGTGAAAACAAAAAAGGCGTCCTCACACGCCCGCAGGCTGCCTTGGGGGCAGCGCCGCGAGCGGTGGGGACGCCTTTGTCCGGGTTCTGCCAGGTCGCACCCGCCATTGGGTGGGGCCTGGCAATCGACCAACGTTGGTCTTGCCTTCGTCATTGCAAGCCTTGTGCCAGAGCGGGCCCTGCGGGGCATATGCTATTGTTTTTGTAGCGATATGCCCTAGTGTCGATTGCGCTGCAGGCCTTTTTGGCTTGAACCACCCCGCGCCGTGCGCCGCGTGGCCCTGGGCCGAAGCGGGCCGCAGCGCGTGCAGGGCCGGGCACGAAAGCCGCGCGATGGTGCAGTGCCGCACTGCCCTTGTGCAGCGCCTTCGGCCGCGCCGGTCAGCCCAGCAGGTCCGCCACGTCCAGCATGCGCTGGGCCACCTCGACCAGCTTCATGCCCTTGTCCATTGCGCTCTTGCGCAGCTTGTCGTAGGCGGCCTGTTCGGTCAGGCCCTGGCGCTGCATCAGCAGGCCCTTGGCGCGGTCGATGGTCTTGCGGTCCTTCAGCTCGCTGCGCGCGTCGGCCAGTTCGGAGCGCAGGGCCTGCTCGTGCTGGAAGCGCGCCATCGCCACGTCCAGGATGGGGCGGATGCGCTGGGGCGACAGCCCGGCCACGATGTAGGCCGACACGCCCGCGGCCACCGCCTGCCGCACATGGGAGGGGTCGTCGTCGTTGGTGAACATCACGATGGCGCGGGGCGCATCGCGGGTGGCCATCACCACGTGCTCCAGCGCGTCGCGGGCGTCGCTCTCGGCGTCCACGATCACCAGGTCGGGCTGCAGCTGCGCGAGCCGCTCGCTCAGGAACACGTCGGCCGGCAGCGTGGCCACCAGATTGAAGTTGTTTTCCAGCAGGCCGATGCGCAGCGCCCGCGAGCGCTCGGCCTGCAGCTGGGCGTGCTCGTCGTCCTCGGCGCCCACCGCCAGGTCGGGGGCCACCACCACGATGCGCAGAGAGTCGGTCATGCCCCAAGCTTAAGCAATAAATACGCCCATCCTGGTGCGCCGCCGCGGTGCAAGCCCGATGGATCGCGGCGGAGGCCCGAAAGCGCACTGTGCGGGTGCATTAGCACCGCTTTCGGCCTGGGATGGAAATTGCTAATGGATGTAACTTGCTATGGAGCAGGGGTTACCCGATAGCGTAAGACTCTTCGGTCTTATATACATCCGGATACATGTAAACCACTGAATGGATTGGAGCTGGGTCTATGAGCACACAAGGAAGCAGGCGTGCCGCGCTGCTGGCGATCGCGGCGCTGGCCGCCACGTTGGGGGCAGGGTGCAGCAAGGTGCCCGACACCATCAAGATCGGCGTGGCGCAGCCGCTGTCGGGGCCGCTCGGCGCGCTGGGGCAGGACATGCTCAACGGCGTGACGCTGGCGGTGCAGGAGCTCAACAAGTCCGGCTTCACGGTCGATGGCAAGACCGTCACCCTGGAAGTGGTCGCGCAGGACGACCGGGCCGACGCCGAGTCGGGCAAGAAAGCCGCGCAGCAACTGGTGGAATCCGGCGTGGTGGCGGTCATCGGCAACCTCAATTCGGGCGTCAGCATCGCGGCGGCGCCCATCTATGGCGAAAAGGGCATCGCGCAGCTTGCCATCTCCACCAACCCGCGCTTCACAGAGCTGGGCCTGCAGACCACCTTGCGCCTGGTGGCCAACGACAACCTGCAGGCCCGCGCCATGGGCTCGTTCGCGGCCACGCAGCTCAGCACCGCCAGCTACGCGGTGCTGGACGACGGCACGCCCTACGGCAAGGGCCTGGCCGACGGCGCGGCCAAGCAGCTGGCGACGGAGAAGAAGGAAGTCACCGTGCGCCAGTCGTTCGACGACAAGACCACGGCCTTCGACGAGGTGGCCCGGCGCATCCAGACGGCGAAGGTGGGCGTGATCGTCACCACGCTCAACGACTTCCAGGTGCTGGCGCTGCTGCAGGCGCTGCAGAAGATCAACTACACCCAGCTGTCCGTGCTGGGCGGCGACACCATCAAGACCACCGACATGGTCAAGGGCATGGGGATGGTCACGGCCATCTATGCGACCTCGCCCGTGCTGGAGGCGCGCGAGTTCATCACCGGCCGCCAGTTCCTGGACCGCTACAACACCGCGTTCAAGAAGCCGCCCGCCTACGGCGGCCACTACAGCTACGACGCCACCTACGTGCTGTCGGCCGCCATCAAGCAGGCCAAGTCCGCCGATCCGAAGGAGATCACCAAGGCCCTGCGCGCCATCAACGGCTACGCGCCCGTCACCGGCACCATGACCTGGGACGAAAAGGGCGAACAGCGCTACGGCGCCGTGGGCGTGTACAGCCTGCGCGCCGGCAACTGGGAACTGCGCATGCGCTCCGACCGCTGGTGAGCGGGCCGCCACCCGGCGCCACCACGGCGTCCGGGGCCGCGCCAGTCCACGGGGCGGGGAGGGGCGCGCCCCAGGTCCTACACTCGGGCGCATGAGTCTGCTGATCCTCGGAATCGAATCCTCCTGCGACGAAACCGGCGTGGCGCTGGTGCAGTCGCCCCCCGGCGACGGCGTGCCCACGCTGCTCGCCCATGCCCTGCACAGCCAGATCGAAATGCACCAAGCCTATGGCGGCGTGGTGCCCGAACTGGCCAGCCGCGACCACATCCGCCGCGTGCTGCCCCTGACCGAAACCGTGCTCGCCGAATCCGGCCGGCGCCTGGCCGACGTGGATGTGGTGGCCTACACGCGCGGCCCGGGGCTGGCCGGCGCGCTGCTCGTGGGCGCCGGCGTGGCCTGCGCCCTGGGCGCGGCGCTCGACAAGCCCGTGCTGGGCGTGCACCACCTCGAAGGGCACCTGCTGTCGCCCTTCCTCAGCGCGGACCCGCCGGAATTCCCCTTCATCGCGCTGCTGGTCTCCGGCGGCCACACGCAGCTGATGCGCGTGGACGGCGTGGGCCGCTACGAAATGCTGGGCGAGACCATCGACGACGCCGCGGGCGAGGCCTTCGACAAATCCGCCAAGCTGATGGGCCTGGGTTACCCCGGCGGGCCCGCGCTGTCGCGGCTGGCCGAGCAGGGCGACCCGGCCGCCTTCAAGCTGCCGCGCCCGCTGCTGCACAGCGGCAACCTCGATTTCTCGTTCGCCGGCCTCAAGACCGCCGTGCTCACCCAGGCCAAAAAGCTGGGCGACGACCTCGACGCGCGCAAGGCCGACCTGGCCGCCAGCACGCAGGCCGCCATCGTGGACGTGCTGGTGCGCAAGACCGCCACGGCGCTGCAGCAGACCGGGCTGCGCCGCGTGGTGGTTGCGGGCGGCGTGGGGGCCAACCGGCACCTGCGCGAGCAGCTCAATGCCGCGTGCGCCCGCGCCCAGGTGCGCGTGCACTACCCCGAGCTGCACCTGTGCACCGACAACGGCGCCATGATCGCCATGGCCGCCGCCATGCGCCTGCAGGCCGGCCGCCAGCAGGCCAACCGCGACTACGCCTTCGACGTCAAGCCGCGCTGGCCGCTCGATACGCTGCAGTGATCGCGCAGGCCACCCGGCCGCAGCTGGCGGCGATGCGCCCGTGCACATGAAAAAGCGCCCTGGCGTGGCGGCCAGGGCGCTCGTTAAAACTGGCCGAGGGGCGCGGCGAAGCGTTCGATGCGAGCGCCTTGCCGGCGCCCCATCCGCAGCGGATGCGGGCCAGGGTCAGCCGATGGCCAGCTGCGTGGCGCGGCTCACCGGCACCACCTTGCCCAGCACCAGCGTCAGCACGCCGTTTTCCAGCTTGGCGGAGCTGGTGGACACGTCGATGTCCGCCGGCAGTTCCCAGGCGCGCTGCACCTGGCGCGGCGCACCTTCCACGCTGGTCAGGCGCAACTGGTTGCCTTCGATGGTCAGCTGCAACTGGTCACGGCTCAGGCCGGGCAGATCCATCTGCAGGGTGACGGTTTTCTCGTCCTGCTGCACGGTGTAGCCGGCGGCAGCCGGGGTGGCCAGGGTATGGTTCAAAAAGCGCTGCAGGGCCACGTCGGCGGAGCGGGGGGCGTTGAAAGCGGCGCGGCGGATCACGGGGGCGAAAATCATGGAAAAACTCCTGGAAAAACAGTGTCTTCGCGGCTCCCGGGTCGTTCGCCGCATGGTCCACAAATGTGTGTGGCGCGCTGCATTTCAAGGGCTTTTGATCACGCGAATCGGCGCTTCACGCGCATTGGATCGGCCTGGGGATGCCTGCCGTTTTTACAAGGTGCCGCCGCGCACGGGGTTGCGCGGCCGGAACCCGCGCGGCGCTGCCGCATCCCATGTGCAGCCGCCTCTGCGCTGGTTGCGCGGGGTTACATCCCTTTGTCCGGACGCGTCTTTCGCAGCCTTCACAATGCACGCTGATCAGGGAACCGCCATGCCTACTCTTCGTCCATCACCTTCAAGCCCCATGCCTTCGCGCCATCCCCGCACCGTCCGGGTGCTCGCGCTGTCCGCCGCGCTCGTCGCCACCCTGGCCGGTTGCGCTTCCAGCTCGGTCCCCGGCCTGGACCGCACGCCGCGCTTCGACCCGGACGACTTCGACAGCGCCAGCATGCACACCCGCCACATCAATGCACCGCAGGCACGCGTGTGCGAAGGCGCCCGCCGCGCCCTCCTGAGCCAGGGCTACCTGGTGAGCACCGCCAGCGCCGAAGTGGTGGCCGGGCGCAAGTACTTCCAGCCGTCCAGCGACATCCACTACGAGGTCGAGATGCGCGTCGTCTGCGCCACCGAGGGCGGCGACAAGACCCGCACCGCCGCCTTCGCCAGCGCCCTGCAGGACCGCTACGTCATCAAGAAGATCAACAACTCCGCCTCGCTCGGCGTGGGCGCGCTGGGCTCAGTGTCGCTGCCGTTTTCCGCGAGCGACGACACGCTCGTCAAGGTGGGCAGCGAGACGGTGACCGACCCGCGTTTCTACGACCGCTTCTTCCAGCTGTTCGACCGCTTCGTGCCCGCCGCGCGCGAGCAGGTGGGGCAGGCATCGCCCGCCGTGCCGCCCACGGTCGCCAACGAAACCGCGAAGAAAGAGGCCCGCGAATCCGGCGAGGTGCACGAGATCCTGCCCATGCCCGTCACCATCCCTGCCCCGGTGCCTCGCCCGCCGGCCGTCACCGGCTTTCCGATGCCGCCCGCCGCGAACGCCGGGGTAGAAACGCCAGCGGCCGAACCGGCTGCGGCGCCTGCTTCGGCACCGGCCTCCACGCCGGCGAACTGAACGGCGGCACCGCCGGGAGCGCGGCGCCTGCCGCGCGATACCAACGGGCCCCGGGCGATGCCGTTCCGCGGCCCCTGCTGGGTGGGCCGCCTGAAGGGCGGGCCGCAGTGATGGCGCAGCGCTGGAGCGCCATCCGCGCCCGGCCGCTCCGATACACTGCGCGCCTTTCCCATCCCGGGCGGCTGCCCTGCCGGCAGCGCGGCCCACAGGACCGCTCGCATGACCCATTCCTCCTCGCCCGCCGCGCGCCGCGCGCGCACCCTGGCCGTGGCCGCCGCCACGCTCGCTCCCCTGGCTTTCATAGCGGCCAGCGCCGCGCAGGCCGCCCCGGCCGCCGCCGCTGCGGCCTCGGGCCCCGGTCCGGTGGTGTCGCCATCGGCCGCTGCGACGGCCCAGGCCACGCCCGCCAGCGCGCCGCGCAAGGCGGCCTCAGCCACCGGCGCGCCCATCCATGTCGCGCTCATCGAAAGCATGTCCGGCCCCTTCGCCAATACCGGCGAGGCGGTGTTCCGCAACGTGCTGTGGGCCGCCGAGCGCGTGAACGCGCGCGGCGGCGTGCGCCTGCCCACCGCGGCCGGCGGTGCCCGGCCCCTGGTGATCGAGCGCTACGACAGCAAGGGCCAGAACGAAGAGGCCCTGTCCGCCCTGCGCGCGGCCATCGACGACGGCGCGCGCGTCATCCTGCAGGGCAACTCGTCAGCCACCGCGGCCGTGCTGATCGAAGCCATCAACAAGCACAACGAGCGTGAGCCGGGCAAGCGCGTGCTGTTCCTCAACTACTCGGCCGTCGATCCCATCCTCACCAACGAAAAGTGCAGCTTCTGGCACTTTCGCTTCGACGCCCACGCCGACATGCGCATGGCCGCGCTCATGGACGTGATCCGCGAGGACAAGGCCCTGAAAAGCGTCTACCTCATCGGGCAGGACTACAGCTTCGGCCAGGCCGTGCTGCGCGAGGCCAGGAAGCAGCTGGCCGCCCAGCGTCCCGACGTCGCCGTGGTGGGCGACGAGCTGCACCCCGTCGGCCGGGTGAAGGACTTCGCCCCCTACGCCGTCAAGATCAAGGCCAGCGGCGCCCAGGCCGTCGTCACCGGCAACTGGGGCAACGACCTCACCCTGCTCGTCAAGGCCACGCGCGAGGTCGGCTACGACGGCATGTTCTACACCTTCTACGGCAACGCCCTGGGCGCACCCGCCGCGCTCGGCGATGCCGGCGTGGGCAAGGTCGTGGCCGTGGCCGACTGGCTGCCCAATGTGCCGGGCGCGCAGAGCGAGGCCTTCTACCGGTCCTTCCGCCAGCGCTTTCCGCAGCCCGCCGACGACTATGTGCACATGCGCATGCAGCTCATGGTGGAGACCCTTGCCCAGTCCATCGAACGCGCCGGCAGCACCGATGCCACCGCCGTCGCCCGCGCCATGGAAACCGCGAAGGTGCAGCTGAACGGCCAGGCCGGCACCATGCGCGCGGCCGACCACCAGTTCCAGCAGCCCCTGGCCGTGGGCGTGATGGACCGGCAGGGCGCGCCCGGCGTGCCGTTCGATGTGGAGGGCTCGGGCTATGGATTTCGCGTGGTGCGGCAGATCGCGGCGGAGAAGGCGGAGCAGCCGCAGAGCTGCCGGATGGTGCGGCCGCAGTGACGTGATTTTTGGTTAACATTGTGCGTCTCGGCGCGGCCCCTGGTGCGGGGTGGCCGGGCGCACGGCGGAAAGAGACATGCTTCGTTCCGCGCATTTCTGAATGGCATCGAGGGGGGATTCAAAGAATGAGAATAAAGATACTTTTGTCGGCATGGTTGCTGGCCTTCCTGCCAACGGCGTTGGCAGGGGTGGTGAGGTTCGAAGTCGAGCCCAAGTTCACCTACCAGTCGGTGGCATGGCTGGGCGGCGGAGGGGGCTGGCCCAGCGTCGTGGTGGAAAAAGCCGAAACCATGGGCGAGGCCTATTCCATCGCGGCCCAGCGATACCACGACACCAGTTGCCATCCCACGGACGAGGGTGGCGTTTTCTGCCGCAGCGCAAAAGCACCCGTCATCCTGGGCGGTACAGTGAATGGATTGCCGGCGAGCTTCTACTCGGAGGGCAGCCCGGACCTGGGCTCCGGCAGAGCGGCCGCCGTCCAGGTCACGTTGGGGTATGAGTGCCCCACCGTTTTCGACGCCAGCGTCGTGTCGAAGGACGTCGAAAGGACGCAAAACGGCTCGAACGAGCAGATCACGTGCGTGCTGTACGTCGCCAATGACGATTCCTGTGACGACTGCGATGCCCAGGGCAATCCGGTGTTGCCCAGCACGGGGCAGAAGATCCAGTCCGAGCTGGATTACCCGATGGCCAAAACGGGCCTGGTCTTCGAGCGGGTCTACCGAAGCACCAAAGGGCGGTTCTACTCGACGCTCGATCAAGGGTGGTACGGAAACGTCTCCAACCAGGGCAACCCCTGTTATCCGGCCTTCTGGTGGAAAAACCGCACCGAAACCGCGTCTCATTGCTATCAGGTCACCAACAACCCGCATGTCTGGCAGCTGGGTGCCGGGCGCTTCAGCATGTACCGCGGCGAGCCCGGCAACCTGAGCGAGGTGTCCCTCGGGGAATACGCTTTCGTCGCGCCGAGTGGTTCCGGCGGGGGCTACGTTCGCTCCAGGGACAACTTTCTCTACGCGCTGGATTCGCGTGGACGGGTGATCCGGAAGATGTCTGCCGATGGCCGCGTCGAGCTGTCGTACAGCTATTCGGAATCCAATGATCCCTCGTCGTACTCCGGACTGTCCGGCCTGCTCGCCCAGGTGACGGACCGGTTCGGCCGGGCATTGAAATTCAGCTACGACACCTCGAACCAGTTGGCGTCGATGGTCGATCCCGCGTCCCAGACGTATCGGTACGAATACTCCGGGCCGCACAGGCTCAGCAAGGTCGTCTTTCCCGACGGTGCCTCGAAAACCTACCACTACGAATTCGCCGCCCAAAATGGCTGTGCTGCGCCCTATGGCGACAACCTGCTGACCGGAATCACCGACGAGGCCGGTCACCGCTACGCCACCTACCGATACCTCTGCGACGGTCGGGCGGCCAGTTCGGAGCATGCAGGCGGGGTGCATCGATACAGCTTCAGCTATTACTCGTCAACACCGAGTGAAACCACCGTGACGGACCCTTTGGGAACACAGCGGCGGCACGGCTTCGAAAAAATCGGTGAGAAGTATTGGCCGAGCCAGGTCACCATCGCGAGCCCCGTCGATCCCGCGATCGCGTCCAGCCAGGCGTTCTGGCGGGATGCCAAGGGCAGGGTGCTGCAGCGTTCGGATTCGGGCAACTTCACCTGTTTCGAATACGACCAGGCCCGTGGCCTGCAGACATCGAAGACGCAGGGGCTTCCTCCAGGGCTCGCGTGCTCCACACTCGCCTCCGGTCAGTACGGCTTTCCGGAAGCGGCCCGCAGAACTTCCTACCAGTGGCACCCCGTGTGGACCTTGCCCACGCGCGTGGCCGAGCCACGCAAGCTGACCACCTACGTGTACCACGGCCAGCCCGATCCGCTGGCCGGCGGCGCCGTGCTGCGCTGCGCGCCCGCCTCGGCGCTGTTGCCCGATGGTTCACCCATCGCGGCGCTCTGCAAGAAGGTCGAGCAGGAAACGGCCGACGCCAACGGGGGCAGCGGCTTCGCGGCCCAGTTGGTGGCGGGTGGGGTGTCCCGCACCTGGAACTGGACGTACAACGACGCCGGCCAGGTCCTCAGCGAAGCCGACCCTGCCGGCAGCGTGACGCGCTACGCCTACCATGCTGCGACGACGGGGGACGCCACCGAGGGCGACCTCATGAGCGTCACTGGCCCCAGTGGGCAGGTGACCCGCTACACGCGCTATGACCCCCATGGCAATGTCGTTGAACAGATCGATCCAACGGGGAGTGTCACCGTCTATGCGCGCGATGTGCGGCAGCGGGTGACACGCATCACTCAGGATGGCTTGGCCGTTGCCATGACCTACCAGCCCACGGGCTTGCTGCAGAGCGTCGCCCAGCCCTCGGGCTACGCGGTCTCCTATCAATACGACGACGCCCAGCGCCTGACCGGCTGGTCGGACAACCGGGGCCATGCCGGCAGCTACACGCTGGACGGCATGGGCAACCGCATCAATGAGCAGGTTCAGGACAGCGCCGGCAACATCGTCCATACCCTCTCTCGCACCATCAACGCCGTCAACCGCGTGGCCTCTGAAACCGTGGGCGGCAACCAGAGCACCACCTACGGATACAACCCCTTTGGCGATCTCGTCAGCCACACCAATGGCCTGAACCAGGCGACCCGCTACACCTTCGACAACCTGCGGCGCCTGTCCACGCAAAGCAATCCATCGAACGCGCAGGCGAGCCTCACCTACAACGCCCAGGACGCCATCACCCAGGCCACGGACTTCAAGAGCGTGGCCACCAGCTACACGCGGGATGCCCTGGGCAATGCCAGCCAGGAAGCCAGTGCCGACAGCGGCACGCTCACGCGCACCTACGACAGCCTGGGGCTGCCGCAAAGCCTCACCGACGCGCTGGGACGTGCCACCGCCATCACGCGCGATGCGCTGGGCCGGCCCACGCAGATCGTGAGCAGCCTGGGCGGCGCGAGCCGCACCACCGTGCTGCGCTACGACCTGCCCGGGCCCGAGTACAACGCCAGCGGCAGCCCGAGCGCCAGCGTGGGGTCGTTGAGCGAGATCCAGGACGCGGGCGTCACCACGCGCTACCAGCGCGACGCGCAAGGGCGCATCACCGCACGCACCCAGGTCCTGGCCAACGGCAGCAGCAGCACCGTGGGCTACCAGTACGTGCCAGGCGGGACGGGCAGCGCAGG
>NZ_BQXL01000016.1:0-109548 GCF_030159015.1 Acidovorax sp. SUPP3434 | reverse complement strand
CCCGCCGCCGCGTTCGCTTCGCCGTCATTCCCAAGCCCAGGCTGTGCTGCTTCATGTGACTTATCGTCTCAGGGCTTCATCTCCATGCCAAGCATGTCGTGGGGCGATTTATGCAGACCGTCCCTAACTTTCAAAGCAATTTTTATAAACAGTACAGCCTTGGAAAATTAAATACTTTACGGGTAGGCACAAGGAGAAATTCGACCCCTCCTGTTTTATAAAAAATCCGCCACCCTCTGGAATCATAGAGCTTTTTGCAAAATCAAAATCAATTTGATTTTTCAGAACGATATCTCCATGTTTCTTGCCCAACAGCTCAGCAACAATTACATTGTAATCAACACCCCACACACCCCATTTTTCAACCTCTATTGCAGGTCTATTTTTAACAGGCAAGCTGACCGTCACCCGCCCCCCAACATCAAAACCAAGTTGTCCATAAAAAACTTCTCCAAAATCTCCTTCTGGGAAAAGTTTTTTCAAAAAATCATTCCTATCTATATATTCAATCATAAGTGCAAGGAGATCTTATACAGCCACAAAATTCATGCATAACCTCAATTTATGAATTTTCATTGCATTATCCTTTGTAAAAAATCTTCTCGCCAGCTGCTTTATTGCAGGCTACCTACTGACGACACCTGATTGCCGCTTAAGTCCTCAGGCAGCACGCCCTCCATGAGCAATAATTTTCAATCGAAACTTTCTGGAGGTTTATTTTCAATAACAAAAACCTCATTTAAGGGGCACTCAAAATACCCCCATTTTTGCCAATTAGCCGTCAACCACTCCAAATCAACAGCATATCCATCATTTCCAGAAGGCAGAGACTCCAGAGGGAGCACAGCATAAGTAAT
The DNA here is from genome assembly GCF_030159015.1 of Acidovorax sp. SUPP3434. Taxonomy (NCBI): domain Bacteria; kingdom Pseudomonadati; phylum Pseudomonadota; class Betaproteobacteria; order Burkholderiales; family Comamonadaceae; genus Acidovorax; species Acidovorax sp. SUPP3434. The sequence continues at coordinate 108,691 of NZ_BQXL01000016.1, read as the reverse complement.
TCCAGCCTTATACCCGGAAGAGACCATTAAATAATAGTTGCCATCAGCTTTATTAAAACACTCTACAACCATAAAATCCACAAAATCCTCATAAGGACTCTTCCCGGTGCATCTCAAAATTGTGCCGCGGGACAAATTCCCAGAATAGTCAATTAACTTGATAGCCATACAACTCCATTATTAACATTTTAAATTGTGCTTTCCAGAGCTATCTGCGGGCTTTGTTTTTCCCGTCAATTAAAATCATCCATATGACGACCTTTACTATCCGTATGCTCTATTCGTCCATGCTGGGTGTCCGCAGCCCTTAGATCTCCTGAGGCCGTTCTATATACTGCATGCGTCATCCGGTGCTTCGCGTCGTACCGGAAGTGCTGCTCGTTATGTGCACCGATCTATTATATAAAATTTATCTTGACATAGATCACTCATTAACTCTCGAAGAATTTAAAATCACAATCGTAAAATTTTATGAATATCCGCCCATCGGACAATGCGATCTCATGATTCAATAAACCATCTTCGCCAACTGTGACCTCATCTATTAACCATTCACCATGAGTACTGTCACCCAAAGGCCAATTGGTTTTTCTTTTTCTCACAAGATATGATTGAACGCCATAGTAAAAAATTTCAGTCCGACCTCCATACGAACCTTCCAATTCGATAGTCAAGCCAACTTCAGGCGAGTCATTTTTCAAAAATTCTCTTGCGGTTATGCTAATTATTTTTGCATCATGAGGACACTTCTCATTACGATGATCATAATGCCAATCAGCGGAGGCAAAAGCATATGCTTTTACAGGAAACTTATCCTTATAATTCTCTAGATACTTTTCATAACCGCTACTATCTAAATAATAGCCGGATTTCGTAACCTCACATTTAACTATTTTCACTTCATTGATCCTTAGCAACCTGGCTTTTGAGGAACTCCGGAGTTACCGCCTGCGCGGATCTTCTCTGTATACTCTCTGACAGCACGTCTACTACCAGGTGTTCCCTTTGCCGGCAATCCACCATTTTTCCTCAATTCATCCACATTAATTCCATTCAAAGCATTAAATACTTTTTCCGGTATGACGACCTGATTTCCCTTTGTGCCGTGCTTATTGAAGAATCCATCTGGCCCATACACACCCACTTCCTTTCCATTAGGTGCATAAACATGAGTTTCGAAAGAGGTTCCAGATGAAGTATTAAATCTATCTGTCCTGCCTCTATAGCCGTCAGGTAGCGATATCGGAGCTTTTGTATTCGGCGCCAGCCCCCAAGGATCAACCCAAGCAATCGGATTCGGCGCATATTGATGCAGGTTCATTCCACCCGCTAACCCAATCGGGTCTGGCGTCGTGAACGCTCCCACCTCCGGTTCGTAATACCTAAATGTGTTGTAGTGCAACCCCGTCTCGCGATCCAGGTACTGCCCCTGCATCCGAAGGTTCTGCGGTGCTACCGCTTGCCCGCCAGCAACAGCCTGCCCCATCGGGCGTCCCACATCGTCAAAGGCCTGCCAGCTTTCGCTGACGGCACTTCCCCAGGTTTTGTATTGCGCCCGCCAGACCAGATTGCCCCGGTTATCGCTCAACTCCTCTGGCAGTCCGTTGGGCTGGTTGTGGAAGTAGTACACCTGCGCATTGGGCACGGCTGCGTTGCGGCTGAAACTCGGCTCCGGTATCTGGGAGTGAGATTTGCCGCCCTCATTCGCGTCGTTGGCCGCAACCACGTTGAACCGATCCTCCCAATCTGGATTCGTCGTCGGAACAGACTGCGCCTTCCCTTCTTTCGCATTGGCCCCGAACGCATGCTGCGCCGCAGGGTGGGGTTCGATCGCCCCCTGCCCGTCGATCCGTGCCAACGGGCTGTAGCTGTCAGGCTCGTACAGGTAAGTGCTGCAGTGTTCGCCCCGGCGCTCCTGCAGCAGCCGCATACCTTCCCACGTGAACAGCGTGGTACCGAAATCATCCGACTTGGCGATCCGCCGACCAAGCGCGTCGTAGTGGTAGCAGAACACTTGCCGCACAGGCTCACCATTGCCTCCTGCTCGCACCACTGCTGCATGCGTCATCCGGTGCTGCGCGTCGTACCGGAAGTGCTGCTCGGTATGTGAACCGATCCGCTTGCGGATCAGCCGGCCGAAACCGTCGTAGTCGTAGCGCTTGTCCTCCAGAACCTTCACCCGGTTGTCGCGCACCCAGCCACGTCCCTGCGTCGCGAGTGCGCCGGCTTCCAGGGCGTTGATCCGGTTGCCTGCCGGGTCGAAATGGAATGATTCGTTGAGTTGCGGATGTCCAGTGTGCTGCGCACTGGTAACGCGGCCACTCGCGTCATAAAGGTAGCGGGTCTGCCCATTGCGGCTGTGGTGAAGGCTGTGCAGTTCGCCGTTGCGGTCGTAGTCGTAGCGCTTGAGCAGGGTGTCATCCAGGCCCGGCTGCTGCAGCCGCGCGTTCCACTCGGCGCTTTGCGGGCTCCACTGGCCAGTGCCATTGCCGACCCGGAGCATGGCCGGGCGTACCCAGGCCGCGCTTCTACGGCCTGCACCGTCATAAGCGAACCGGCTGGCCAACCGCCCCTGCGTGCGCAGCACTTCGCGGTGCAGATCGTCACGCTCAAAATCCGCCACGACGGCGCCGTCCAGGTTGATCTGGTGCAAATGCCCGCTGCCGTAGTGAAGGTGGTTGATGGTGCGTCCATCGGGCAGCACTGTGGCGATGCGATTGCCCAGTGCGTCGTATTGGTAGCGCACGGTGCTGCTGTGCGGAGCGCCGGGCACCACAGGGTGCACCGCCGTTTCTTGCAGCAATTGGCCCGCCTTGTCGTACTGCCATGCATGGCGAGACAGCAACTGACCCTCTGCGGTTTTCTCTTCCGCCTGCATCAGTTCCCCGGTTGGGCTGTAGGTGTATGCGGTTTGCATCTGCACCTCTGGCTGCTCGGTTTCAGCACTCAGTGATGCCACCGTCTTTTTCACCAGTTGGCCGCCTGCGTCACGCACCAGACGGGTGCGAACCGGTTGTATCGGAGCATGGCCCGGCACTTCGTCACCCCCGCCGGGCATGGGATATTCCGTCACCCCCACCACCTGACCAGCGGCGTCGCGCTCGAGAACCTGCCGCGTGCCGTCGATGCGGGTTTCGCTGACGAGCCGGTCAGCGGCGTCGTAGGCGAACTGGTAAGCCTGTCGGTTTTCGTTGATTAGAACGGCCAACCGGTGGGCTGCGTCGTAGCCCAGTTGGATGTTGCTGTGCTGCGATCCCACGGTGCGGGTGCGACCGATCAACTGGCCGCGGGCGTTGTAGCTGTAGCTCGTGCCATGCCCCATCGCGTCGGTGGCGATGACGCACTGGCCCGCCGCGTTGTATTGGTATTGGTAGGAGCTGCCATCAGGCCGCGTGATGCGCAGCAGACGGCCTTTGGCATCGTGTTCAGTGCGGGTCGATTGCCCCAGCGCATCCGCTTCCGTCAGCGGATGGCCGCGGCGGTCATAGGTGAAGCGGGTGGTCTTGCCCGAGCAATCGGTGTAGGCCGTCAGCAGGCCTCGGGCGTCCCAAGCCAGCCTTTTGCGCCCTCCGTGTGCGTCGGTGATGACCAGCGGCAGGCCGCGCTCATCGTTGGCATAGGTGGTCTGCTGCCCCAGAGGGTCGGTTTCTCCGAGCAGGTTGCCGTAGTCGTCGTAGCGGTATTTCCAGGCGGCGCCTGCAGCATCGATGCTCGACTGCAGCAGGCAGGCCGGGGCCGGGGTCCACCGCATGCGCTGGATACGGCCCAGAGGGTCGGTCTCAGCGGTGACGTTACCGGCGTCGTCATAGGTCCACGTCGTCGTTCGGCCCAATGGATCGGTGTGCTGCAAGAGCTGCTTGGTGTCGCTCCATGCCTGGGTCCAGACACGGCCCAGGGTGTCGGTGTAAGAGACGATCTCGTGATCGGCATTCCAGGTCCAATGCTGGGTTCGGCCCTGAGCATCGGTCACGCCGGTGGTCTGCTTGGCTAGGTCATACGCGAACTGGTATCGCTCGCCATCGTCGGTCCAGTGCTGCACCACTCGAAGGTGCGGGCCCTTGCGCTCGCCCAGCGCCGCATCGAACCGCTCCCACGCGTAGTGGCAGACCAAACCCGTAGGCAGCCTGTGGCTGATCATGTGGCCCTGGTCGTAGGCAAAGCGCCGGACGACTTCCCCGTTACGGTCGATCACCTGCGCGAGTTGGGAATGGCCGGCATCTTGGTGATGCTGGTAACGCACGAGCACTTCCGGTGTTTCGTCTTCCGAGCCGATACGCAGCACGATCTGCCGCAGACGGCGGCTGGCCTCCGCATATTCGAACTCCAGCAGCCGGCCCGTGCTGTCCGCCACATGGGTAAGCCGGTAGTCCGCGTCGTAGCGCAGGGCATGGAAATTGCCGTTTCGGTCCTCGATGCGCCGCAACTGCAGCACGCCCTGGCCTCTTGTCCCGCCCGGTACGGCATCTTCAGGTGCACCGAACCACTGGTATTGACCATCGCCGGTCACCGCAAAGTAATCACCACCCTCGCTACGGAAAACGCCGAAACCTTCCGCCACGCTGAAATGGCCCTCGCCGTGCGCCGGAGCGGCAAAAGTGACATCGCGCCCGTCCATATCGAAATAAGTGACCGTCGGCTCTCCCTGCGCATTGATGCCCAGGTGCAGTTGCACACAGTAAGGGGTGCTCCAGCCTTGGCCGAATGGGCCTTGCGTGCGCAGGTCCAGGCTGTTGTAGGTACGCTGCCAGACAATGGGCAGCACGCCTGGCAACACGAAATCCAGGTCATTGCCACCCGACAGCAGCTTGGCCCCGGTCGCGATGTGCACCGGATTGCCCAAAATGGCGGGCAGCGTCATGGCCGCAGAGCCTGCAGCCTGTGCAGCCTTCAGCAGACAGTTGATGTCCTTCAGGACGGCCCTCGGATTCTTCGCCATCCTCCAGAGACACTTGGCGTTCTTATAGAAACGGCGAGCTTCGAGCACGAAAAGTGCCGCACGCAGGGCGAACGACACTTCGTCATCGTAGTCCCGTACGGTTTCCGGCTCGCCGCCGATGAACACGTTGGCGGACCCTTCATGGATCGACGCTCCGCAAATTACCTTGTCACCTTTGCGCGCGGCCAGCGCGTCGTTGATGATGGTTTGCTTGGGACCCTGGGCCGCTCCTTGTGCAATCAGATTGACGGGTTTGATGGTGTGCTTGCCACATTCGACCTCATCCAGCGGCACCTCATCGGTCGCCCGAGCGGCTCCCTTGCCATTGATGATCACGTCCTGAGAGGCCGTCAGGATCTTGCCGGTGACCTCCCAACTCTCGGGAACGATCGCATCTGCAATCTTTTCGCCAATGGCTCCACCCACCATGCTGACTGCCACCGAAGCCAGCGCACCGGTGGCCACCACAGCGCCCACCAGAATGGGCGCAGCCAGCCCACCACTGACCACCGTGCCAACAGCGGCAACACCGGCCGCCACACCCGCCGCAATGGTGCCGGCGCAGACAGCACCCAGAATGGCAGCACCTGCAGCGATGCCCACCACTTTCGCCAGCAGTCGAGAATTGGCATTGCTGTGCGCGATCGGATCGTGGAGACGGGCAGCTTGCGGAAATTGGCTCATGGATGGTTTGGCAAAAGGCGATTTGCACGGTGCGCATTGGCACGGGAATGCAAGGCAACGGATGCCCTGCCCAACAGCAGGCTCAATCGCGTGGCTGGAAGCTGGCGCAGATGGTTTTCCAACGCTGCATTTGCGTGTCGGTGATAGGCGCCACCGATGCGGCCGTCAACACCAGCACCCGGACTTTGTCCGGCAGCAGCCACGAGCGCTGGCGCTGATAAACCCATTGGCCGTTTTGCTTGAACTTCTGCGAAACCTCCAGCCCGATGAGTTCATCCTGAGCTGCAGATTTCTGCTCGTGCCTCTCCGTGACTTCGAAATCTTTCACCTGCAAAGTCACGGACTTGATCTGGCGCTCCATGAACGCGCCATAACTCTCGCCAGCATCAAGGCGGTCGCGCGTCACTATCAAGCTCAGGTCCAGCCCGCTCGTGCCCGTCATCAGCATGTTCATGCTGTTGTCCTGAAGGCCTGCGGGCAATTCGAACGTGCCCTCTTGGATATGAAACTGCATTCCGTGCTTTCGGTTTTATGGGGGAAAAGCGATCGATCGGCGGGCGGCGTTCCGCCTTACTCACCGGATGAGCAATTGAGTTGAATGGGCGCGCCGTGCACGTCCAATAGTTCAGAAAGATCGATCAGACCGTTCTTGCCCTTGATGACGACCACGCCCTGATCGGTCAGCTTGATCGACGCATGGCCCTCGCCTTCGCCAATGGTCAGGGTGATGCTTTCCCCGGCCTGCAGACGGATGTGCTTGGCGGCCTTGATAAGCACGGAGTCGCTCGTCGCCTGCACGTTGACGTTCTGGTTCCCGATCACGGTAGCCGTGTCGGCTTTGGAGGCCAAGGTGATGTTGTGCTGCGCGGTGAGGTTCATGTTGCCCGTCTGGGCTTCCGACGCCACATCGCCCTGCGCCACGGTGTTGCGCTGGCCGCCTTCGGACACGTGGGTCAGCATGCCGCTCTTGGCCAGTTGCGTGAGCTGTGCACCGCTGGACACCGTGATGTGCTCTTTGGCATGCATGGACGCGCTTTGCCCCGAGCTGATGACAATGGGCTTGGGACTGATCATCGAATGCCCTTCAGGGCTCACGATCGACACGATCGGCTTGGTGATGTCCTTTGACAGTTCACGCAGGGCCTGTGCCTGCGGCATTGCCGGGTCGGTGTTGGAAGGCAGTAGCATTTCAGGACCACCACCACCGCCGCCGTCGCCACCCGATCCGCCGCTGAACGCGGACAGCGCCGCTGAGGCCTTGGACAGCGTGGCGACTGCCGCTTTGCCCCCGGTCATGGCGGCAATGCCTGCGCTCAGTTCCATCATGTGCGAGGTCTTGAGCCCATTGATGGCGCCAATGGCGCTGTTCATTGCGTTGACCGCTTGGCCGGCTTCCTCCATCAACGCCGCAGTCCCCGCCAGCCCATCTCCCAGTTGATCGAACCCATCCGGGTTGTTGCTCGCCACCTTGGAGGTGAAGTCCTGCGGGTACGTGGTGATCAGCAGGCCCTTGTCCGCCCGGATCGACCCCCACAGGTCCGTGCGCAGCTCGAACCCGTACCCGCGCTGCGAGCCGCTGCCCTGGTGCATCAGGTACCCCATGTTCAGGTACGTGTTGCCGTAGGTGTTGGACAGCTCCAGGTGCTCGATGCCCTTCTTGTCCTCAAAGCGCAGCATGCTCGCCCCGCCCCCGCCCTTGCTCCAGTTCGTGAGCGTGCCCGACTGCGTCTTGTTGTCCGGCAGCTTCCACGGCGGCATCTGGATGCCGTTGTACACCCGCCCGGTGATGATGGGGTAGTCCGGATCGCCGTTCAGAAAGTCCACGATGACTTCCTGCCCGATGCGCGGGATGTGGATGCTGCCGTAGTTCAGCCCCGCCCAGGGGTGCGACACCCGCACCCAGCAGCTGGAGTTCTCGTCCATCGCCCCGATGCGGTCCCAGTGGAACTGCACCTTCACCCGGCCGTACTGGTCGGTCCAGATCTCCTCGCCCGGCGGGCCCACCACCACCGCGGTCTGCGGGCCGGTGGTCTTGGGCTTCGGGGTGGTGCGCGCGGGCGTGTACGGCAGGCTGGTGGGCTGGGCCTGCAGGGTGAACTTCTGGAACGAGCCCTCCTCCTGCGGCGTGCCCTTGGTGCCGGGCGCCACGGCGCTGACCTGGGGGTTTTCCTTGAAGTGATATTCCAGCCCGGTCAGCAGGTATTGCTGGTTCTGGTCCTCGCGCGGGTGGTTCTCCAGGGTGAAGGTGTAGCCGGGCGCCAGCGCCCGGTGGCGCGACTCGCCCCGCACGGTGCTGTGCCCGGTCAGGCTGGACTGCAGGCGCGAGCGCGCGTAGGCCTCGCCATCACCGAACTCGGTGTACCCGCCCGGCCATTCGTAGATCTCGTGGCTGTCGTGCGCGTGCCCCGGCGGGGTCTGGCGCATGTTGGACAGGTCGGCCTTGGGTTTCTTGAAGTCGTAGTCGTCGTTGTAGTGCCGCCCGGGCTTGATCTCCTGCGCCAGCTGCCAGGCGTGGATGTTCTCCTTGTCGGCGACGGCGGCCTTCTCGGGCGGGTAGAACGGGATGACGGCGGCGCCCGCGAGCGGGCTGTGCGAGGCGACGATGTCGTCGGCCAGGGTGAGCACGTGCTGGCCGGCGCTGTGCTCGTGGAAGTAGTAGATGCCCTCGTGCTCCATCAGGCGCGAGACGAATGCGCAGTCGGTCTCGTTGTACTGCACGCAGTAGTCCCAGGTGCGGTAGCTCTGGGTGAGCTTGCGCTGCAGCGGGTAGCCGTATTTGCCGAGCACCTCTTCGATGATGTCGGGCACGGTCTTGTTCTGAAAGATCTTGAAGTCGCTTTGCCGCGTGGCCAGCCACAGCCAGGGGCTCAGGCGGGCCTTGTAGGTGTAGAAGCGGTGGTCCTGGCCCTGCAGCCCGAAGCGGGTGACGATGCCGTCCAGGTAGCGCGTGCCGCCCCCTTCGGTCTCCACCACGATGGTGGCGCTCTTGCCCAGCAGGGCCTTGGGGTCGATGGATTTGCTCTCGCTCAGCAGGTCCACGTCCAAGGAGAACAGCTCGGAGAGCGCTTCTTTGCCCTGCAGCTGGCGAAACTGCAACTGCTCGCCCAGGGGCGTCTGGATGGTGACTCGGCGTGTCATGGGTGCAGCGGCCGCGAAGGGCCGGTGGGTCGGATTGGAATGGGCCGAATGATAGTGCGCGGCTGAGCGCATCCCACCCCCCGGAAATCCCCCCGCCAGCGGGAAAATGCCTCTAGATGTAACCAATTGCGGCCGTTTCGGCCGCAACGTACACGAAATCACACAGACCGCCGCCCCATCTCCAGGCCCATGGGGCACCGCCCGGCGGCCACCGGGCCTCCCCCGCAGTCACCCCCGCACGCCCCCGGCCAGGGCTGCTGCCTGCTGCTGGAACACGCGCCAGAACGCCGCGTCCTGCGTGGTGGTGAAGTTGATGCGCATGAGCGTGCACGGCTGGCGGCTGGCGTGGAACAGCGCGCCCGGCGCGAGCAGGTAGCCCTCGTCCAGCATGCGCTGGGCCAGCACGTCGGTATCCACGCCCGTCTCGACCCAGCCGAACATGCCGGCCGGCTCGGCCGCGAAGGTGCAGCCGGCCTCCAGCGCCAGCTGCACGCTGCGCGCACGGGCCTGGGCCAGCCGCTGGCGCATGCGGTCGCTGTGGCGGCGCAGCATGCCCTGCTCGATGCACAGGGCCATGGCTTTTTCCAGCAGCGAGGGCGTGGTCAGCGTGGACAGCAGCTTGGTGTCCAGCAGCGGCTCCACCAGATCGGGCGGCGCGGCCAGGTAGCCGATGCGCCAGTTGGGCGCGAGGATCTTGGCGAAGCCGCTCACGTAGATGGTGCGCGCCAGGCCGTCCAGCACCGTGAGGCGGGTGGCGTGTTCCGGCGCGATGTGGCTGTAGGTGTCGTCTTCGACGATGTGAAAGCCGTGCCGCCCGGCCAGCTGCAGCACCTGGTGTGCGCTGCCCGGCGTGAGGCAGTAGCCGGTGGGGTTGTGGAACACGCTCACGCTCACGAAGAGCTTGGGGGCGTGTACCTCGCAGTAGCGCTCCATCACCGCGAGGTCGGGGCCCTGAGCGCCGCGCGGCACCGGCAGGATGCGCATGCCCAACGCATCGAGCCGCGCGAACTCCACCGACCAGCCGGGTTCTTCCACCATCACGGTGTCGCCCGCCTTCAGCAGGGTGCGGCTCACGATGTCCAGCGCATGCGTGGCGCCCATGGTGGTGATGACCTGGCTGGCCTGCGCGGGCACGCCGAAGCCCTGCAGGCGCCGGGCCAGCACCTCGCGCAGGGTGGGCTCGCCCATGGGGTCGCCGTACTGCAGCGAGCTGTCCTGCAGCGCCCGGCCGCTGGAGACCTTGCGCACCGCCGCGCCCATGAAGGTGTTCTCCAGCCAGTCGCGCGGGAACACGCCGGCCCCCGGCTGCGGGTGGCTGGAGGCCTGGTGGAACATGCCCCGGATCAGTGCCGTGGCATTGACGCACGAGCCCGAAGGCAGCGGGGAAAGCACGGGGGACGATTTGCGGTCGTTTGCTATTTTTTCTATAGCACCATGCCCTAGTGGAATATGTCCTTCAGGCATTTTTTGTGCAATATCGCGCACATAGAAGCCCCGCTGGCTGCGGGCCTCCACCAGGCCCTGCGCGAGGAGCTGGTCGTAGGCGGCCACCACCGTGTACGCGCTCACGCCCTGCAGCCGAGCGCATTCGCGCACCGAAGGCAGCCGCGCACCGGCGGGCAGTAGCCGGGCCCGGATGCGCTCGGCGAAGCGCTCGGCCAGTTGTTCGGTCAGGGATCGGCGGGCGGTGCGGGTCAGCATGGCGGGTGGGCTCCTTCACTGTGCTGATGCAAACACCAATACAGATCATGAAATTGTCGAAATAACTGTATTGCAACTGTAATGGAATCTGCTCCTACATTGGAAGCCACAACCCCTACAACACCCCATGCCCTTCGTCGAATTCACCGCCCTGCTGGCCCTGGCCACCGCCATGAGCTTCAGCCCCGGTCCCAACACCACGCTGGCCACGGCGATCGCCGCCAACCGCGGCCTGCGCCACGCGATGCGCTTCGTCTGGGCGGTGCCCCTGGGCTGGAGCGCCCTGCTGCTGGTGTGCGCGGGCGGTGTCGGCGCGCTGGTGATGGCGGTGCCGGCGGTGCGCCTGGGCATCAAGGTGCTGGGCATCGGCTACCTGCTGTGGCTGGCCTTCAAGCTGAGCCGCAGCGCCCAACTGGGCCAGGCGCAGGCCGGGCGCATGGACGTGGGCTTCTGGCAGGGCGCGGCGATGCAGTTCGTCAACATCAAAGCCTGGCTGCTGGCGCTGACCATCGTGGCCGGCTGGATCGCCGGGCGCGACGATGCCCTGGCGCGGCTGGGCGTGGTGCTGCCGGTGATGGTGGTGTTCGCCTTCTCCAGCAACCTGGTGTATGCCGCCACGGGCGCGCTGCTGCGCCACTGGCTCGCCCAGGGCTCGCGGCTGCTGTGGTTCAACCGCGCCATGGCGCTGGTGCTCGCACTCACCGCCGCATGGATGGTGAACGCATGATCGTCCACCGCCGCCTGGATGGTGAACGCATGACCGCCCGCCCCCGCCGCTTGCGCGCCCTTTGTTTCACCGGACCCCGCCCATGACGCACCCCGCCATCTTGCCGAGCGACCCCGGCGCCCCCACGGCCCCGGCCACCGGCTGGCAGTCGCCCGAAACCCGCGGCCTGCTGTGGGGCCTGCTGGGCGTCACCATCTTCGCCTTCACCCTGCCCATGACGCGGCTGGCCGTGGGCACGCCCGAGGCGCCGCAGATGTCCGGCGTCTTCATGGCCATGGGCCGGGCGGCGATCGCGGGGGTGCTGTCGGCACTGCTGCTGTGGGCGCGCCGCGCGCCCTGGCCGCGGCCAGAGGACTGGCGGCCGCTGGCCTTCACCGCGCTGGGCGTGGTGTTCGGGTTTCCGCTGCTCACCTCGCTGGCCATGCGCCACGTGGGCGCGGTGCATGCCAGCGTGATCATCGGCATGCTGCCGCTGGCCACGGCCGGCGTGGGCGCGTTGCTGCACCGCCAGCGCCCGTCGCCGCGCTTTTGGCTGTGCGCGCTGCTGGGCACGGCGATGGTGGTCGCGTTCGCGGTGCTGCGCTCGGGCAGCGCAGGCCTGTCGCTGCACCCGGCCGACCTGCTGCTGTTCGCGGCCGTGCTGTGCGCCGCCGTGGGCTACGGCTACGGCGCGCGGCTGTCGCAGCGCATGCCTTCGGGCTCGGTGATCTGCTGGGCGCTGGTCGTCTCGCTGCCCGCCACGCTGCCGCTGGGGGCCTGGTCGTGGCCCACGGCGCCCATGCCGGCATCGGCGTGGGGCGCGCTGGCCTATGTGTCGGTGTTTTCGATGTGGCTGGGGTTTTTCGCGTGGTACCGGGGCCTGGCGCTCGGCGGCACCGTGCGCGTGAGCCAGGTACAGCTGGTGCAGCCGTTCCTGGGCATGCTGTTTTCGGTGCCGCTACTGGGCGAATCGCTCGATGCGGTCAGCCTGGGCTTCGGCATCGCAGTGATGGCCACGGTGGTGGTCAGCCGACGCGCCCCGGTGCGACAAGGCCCCGCCAGGAACCCCCAACCCGCCGCGATGCGCGGTTAAGCTCTTTCCCCGGCGGGCCCACCCGCATGCCCGCCACCCGCCGCACAACGGCTTCCTCAACGACGACCCCGGCGCCCCGGAGAACAAGCGCCCCCTGGAGATGCACTCAATGACGAACTGGACCCTGGCCGCACGCGCCGCGAAGATGAACCCCTCGGTGATCCGCGAGATCCTGAAAGTGACCGAGAAGCCCGGCATCATCAGCCTGGCGGGCGGACTGCCCTCCCCCAAGACCTTCCCCATCGACGACTTCGCCAAGGCCTGCAGCGCCGTGCTGTCGCAGGACGGCCAGTCGGCCCTGCAATACGCCGCGAGCGAGGGCTACCAGCCGCTGCGCCAGGCGGTCGCCGACTTCCTGCCGTGGGACGTGAGCGTCGAGCAGGTGCTGATCACCACCGGCTCGCAGCAGGGCCTGGACCTCGTGGCCAAGGTGCTGATCGACGCCGGCAGCCGCATCCTGGTGGAAACGCCCACCTACCTCGGCGCGATCCAGGCCTTCGCGCCCATGGAGCCCGAAGTGGTGAGCGTGGCCAGCGACGACGAAGGCGTGCAGATCGACGACCTCGCCACCAAGGCCGGCAGCGGTGCCGACAAGGCGCGCTTCTTGTACGTGCTGCCCAATTTCCAGAACCCCACCGGCCGCACCATGAGCGAGGCGCGCCGCGCTGCGCTGGTGGCCAAGGCCGCCGAGCTGAACCTGCCGCTGATCGAGGACAACCCCTACGGCGACCTGTGGTTCGACCAGCCCCCGCCCGCGCCGCTGACCGCGCGCAACCCGGAAGGCTGCATCTACCTGGGCTCGTTCTCCAAGGTGCTCGCCCCCGGCCTGCGCCTGGGCTTCATCGTGGCGCCCAAGGCCGTGTTCCCCAAGCTGCTGCAGGCCAAGCAGGCGGCCGACCTGCACAGCCCGGGCTTCAACCAGCGCATGGTGCACGAGGTCATGAAGGACGGCTTCCTGGGCCGCCACGTGCCCACCATCCGCGCGCTGTACAAGCAGCAGCGCGACGCCATGCTGGAGGCGCTCACGCGCGAGATGGCCGGCCTGGACGTGCACTGGAACAAGCCCGACGGCGGCATGTTCCTGTGGGTGCGCCTGCCCGAAGGCATGAGCGCCATCGACCTGCTGCCCGAGGCCGTGGACCGCAACGTGGCCTTCGTGCCGGGCGCGGCCTTCTATGCCGACAACGCCGACCAGCGCACCCTGCGCCTGTCGTTCGTGACGGCCAGCGCCGCGCAGATCAACACCGGCGTGGGCGCGCTGGCCGCGGCCATCCGGGCGCGCGTCGCCCAGAAGGCCTGACGCATGCTGCGGCTCTGGGGACGGCTGTCGTCCATCAACGTGCGCAAGGTCGTGTGGACCGTGCAGGAGCTGGGCCTGGAGCTGCAGCGCACCGACGCGGGCGGGCAGTTCGGCATCGTGTGCGAGCCGCAGTTCCTGCGGCTCAACCCGAACGGCATGGTGCCGCTCATCGAGGACGACGGCTTCACGCTGTGGGAGTCGAACGCCATCGTGCGCTACCTGTGCGCCAAGCACGCCAGCGGCACCCTCTACCCCGAGGACCTGCGCACGCGCTTCGTGGCCGAGCAGTGGATGGACTGGCAGCAGACCACGCTCAACCCCGCGGGGCGCGACGCGTTCCTGCAGTGGGTGCGCACGCCCGAGGCGCAGCGCGACCCGGCCGCCATCGCGCGGTCGGTGGCGGCCACCGAGCCGCTCCTGGACCGGCTGGAGGCGCACCTGGCGCAGCAGCCGTGCCTGGCCGGCGAGCGCTTCACCATGGCCGACATCGTGGTGGGCTGCGAGATCCACCGCTGGTGGGGCCTGCCGCAGGAGCGCGTTGCGCGCACCCACCTCGACGCCTGGTACCAGGGCCTGCTGTCGCGCCCCGGCGCACGCGGCGTGATCGACCAGCCGCTCGCCTGACCCCATCGCCCGCCATGCGCCAGCGCCCCTTCAAGCAGATCGACGTGTTCAGCCACCGCCCCGGCGACGGCAACCCGCTGGCCGTGGTGCTGGACGCGCAGGGCCTGGACGACGCCGACATGCGCCGCTTCGCCGCGTGGACCAACCTGTCGGAAACCAGCTTCCTGCTGCCGCCCACCGAGGCGGGCCGTACGGCGGGGGCCGACTACCGCGTGCGCATCTTCACGCCGCGCGGGGCCGAGCTGCCGTTCGCCGGGCACCCCACGCTCGGCACCTGCCACGCCTGGCTGGAGGCCGGCCACGTGCCGCGCGATGCCGGCCTGGTGGTGCAGGAGTCGGCCGGTGGGCTGGTGCGCATCCAGCGCAGCGGCGACCGGCTGGCGTTCGCCGCGCCGCCGCTGCGCCGCAGCGATGCCAGCCCCGCGCTGGTGCCGCTGATCGCCGGGGCCCTGGGCATCCGGCCGCAGCAGATCGAGGCCGCCCAGCTGCTGGACAACGGCCCGCGCTGGCTGGGCCTGGTGCTCGACAGCGCCGAGACGGTGCACCGCCTGCGGCCCGACCACGCCCGGCTCAAGGACCTGGGCCAGGATGTCGGCGTGATCCACGTCGGCGCCGACGCCCACGATGCCACGCAGCCCGGCGTGGTGGTGCGCGCCTTCGCCGCGCCCATGGGCAACCCCGAAGACCCGGTCACGGGCAGCCTGAACGCGAGCTTCGCGCAGTGGCTCATCGCCGAAGGCCGCGCGCCGCACAGCTACCTCGTGGCCCAGGGCGAGAGCCTGGGCCGGGCCGGCCGTGTGCACATCCGCCAGGACGCGCAGGGCCAGGTTTGGGTCGGTGGCCGCAGCCTCACCTGCATCGAGGGAACCGCCCGCCTATGAGCTGCGCCCCGCCCGCCACCGCACCGCCGCGCCAGATCCCCACCGGCTGACGCGCCGCCCCCTTTTTTGAATGGTCGATGGGTCCCGGCGCCGGCCGCGCCGCGCTGCCGCATGGGCGCGCGGCGCGAAACGCCGGCCTGCCGACCCGCTTCCACCCCGTTTTTCATCGCCCCCGGCCCAGCAGCCGGCCTTTCCTCCCTCGCAAAGAAGCCCACACCATGCGCCAACGCCCTTTCAAGCAAGTCGATGTGTTCACCCAGCAGCCCTACCTGGGCAACCCGCTGGCCGTGGTGCTCGACGGCTCGGACCTGTCCACCGAGCAGATGCAGCACTTCACCAACTGGACCAACCTGTCCGAGGCCACGTTCCTGCTGCCGCCCACCGAGGCCGGCCGGGCCGCTGGCGCCGACTACCGCGTGCGCATCTTCTGCCCGGGCCGCGAGTTGCCGTTCGCGGGGCACCCCACGCTGGGCAGCTGCCACGCCTGGCTGGAGGCCGGCGGCCAGCCGCGCACCGAGGGCGAGGTGGTGCAGGAATGCGCGCTGGGTCTGATCACGCTGCGCCGCGACGGCGACCGACTGGCCTTCGCCGCGCCGCCGCTGCTCAAGAGCGGGCCGCTGGCCGAAGAGGACGTGGCCCTGATCGCGCGCGGCCTGCGCATCGAGCGCAGCGACATCGTGGCGCATGCCTGGTGCGACAACGGCCCGAACTGGCGCGGCGTGATGCTCGCCAGTGCCGAGCAGGTGCTGGCCCTGCAGCCCGACAGTGCCGTCCTCGGCCAGCTGGACATCGGCGTGGTGGGGCCGCGCGGCAAGGTGGGCGTGGTCGGTGCGCATGCCGACGAGGGCATCGCCTTCGAGGTGCGGGCGTTCTTTCCGGGCAACAACGGCCTGGCCGAAGACCCGGTGACGGGCAGTCTCAACGCCGCCCTGGCGCAGTGGCTCATCGGCGCGCACCTGGCACCGCCCAGCTACGTCGCCAGCCAGGGCACGGCAATGGGCCGCGCCGGGCGCGTGCACGTGCATCAGGACGGCGAGCGCATCTGGATCGGCGGCGGTTCGGTCACCTGCGTGAACGGCGAGGTACGGCTGTGAACCTGCCCGACGCCTGCATCGACCATCTCGTGGTGATGGCCGACCGCCTGGACAGCGGCGTGGACTGGTGCCGCCGCACCCTGGGCGTGGTGCCGGCCATGGGGGGCGAGCACCCGCTCATGGGCACGCACAACCGCCTGCTCAACCTCAGCGGCCCGGCGCACCCGCGCACCTATCTGGAAATCATCGCCATGAACCCCGGCGCCCCCGGGCCGGCGGCGGGCACACGGCGCTGGTTCGACATGGACGACCCCGCTCTGCAGGCGCGCGTGGCGCGCGACGGCCCGCAGCTCATCCACTGGGTGGCCTCGGTGCGCGACGTGGCCGCCGCCCATGCGGCGCTGGCCGCGCGCGGGCTGGACCGGGGCGAAGTCGCCACCGCCAGCCGCCCCACGCCGCTGGGGCTGCTGCAGTGGCAGATCACCCTGCGGCCGGACGGCCAGCGCCTGCTGGGCGGCTGCCTGCCCACGCTGATCCAGTGGGGCGAGCGCCATCCCTGCTACAGCCTGCCCGCCGCCAGCGGCGTGCAGCTGCAGTCGCTGCGGCTGGAGCACCCCGAGGCGCCCGCGCTGGCCAGCGCCTGCGCCACCCTCGGCCTGGGCACGCAGGTGACTGTGTCGCCCGGGGCCGCGCCGCGCCTGCAGGCCGTGCTGGCCACGCCCCGCGGCCCCGTCACCCTCGCATCGAAGGAGCCCGTCTGATGTTTCTCTTCACCTTCCAGGACATCCTACTGTTCGCGTTCGCCGCGCTGGTGCTCGTGCTCGTGCTCACGCCCGGGCCCAACAGGGTCTATTGCGTGTCCCGCAGCCTCACGCAGGGGCCGCGCGCGGGCCTGCTTGCGCTTCGCATCCTGTCCGAAAAGAAAGCCACCGCATGAACGCCCCCACCACCGCCATCGACGCCTTCGCTCCCGCATCGGCACCCGCCACGGACAGCGCCGGTTTGCACGCCATGGCCGCACTCCCCACCCTCGCCGACATCGAGGCCGCCGCACAGGTGGTCTACGCGGACTTCGCCCCCACGCCCCAGTACCGCTGGGCGCTGCTGAGCGAGCGGCTGGGCACCGAATGCTGGCTCAAGCACGAGAACCACACGCCCGTGGGAGCGTTCAAGATCCGCGGCGGGCTCACGTACTTCGACCAGCTCGCCCGGCGCGGCGCGCTGCCGCGCGAGGTGGTCAGCGCCACGCGCGGCAACCACGGCCAGAGCATGGGCTGGGCCGCGCGCCGCCACGGCGTGGCCTGCACCATCGTCGTGCCGCGCGGCAACTCGGTGGAAAAGAACGCCGCCATGCGCGCCCTGGGCGTCACCCTGATCGAGCATGGCGACGATTTCCAGGAAGCGCGCGAACACGCCATCCAACTGGCGGCCGACCGCGGCGCGCACATGGTCCCCAGCTTCCATGCCGACCTGCTGCGCGGCGTGGCCACGTACTGGTGGGAATTTCTGCGCGCGGTGCCGCAACTGGCGGTGGCCTATGTGCCCATCGGCCAGGGGTCGGGGGCGTGCTCGGCCATCGCGGCCAAGCGCGCGCTGGGCCACGGCGTGCGCATCGTCGGCGTGGTCAGCGCCCATGCCACCACGTATGCTGACTCCATCGCCGCCGGCCACGTGGTCGAGGCGCCGGTCACCACGCAACTGGCGGACGGCATGGCCTGCCGCGTGGCCGACCCGGCCGCGCTCGCCATCCTGGCACCGCACCTGGACCACGTGGTGAAAGTGACCGACGCCGAAGTGGCCGCCGCCATGCGCGCCCTGTTCACCGACACGCACAACGTCGCCGAAGGCGCGGGTGCCGCCGCATTCGCCGCCGCGATGCAGGAACGCGCATCGCTCGCCGGTCTGCCCGTGGGGCTGGCGCTCACGGGCGGCAACGTGGATGCGGCGATGTTCGCTGGCGTGCTGTAACGCAGCCGATCCCCCAGTCACCGAACGACACGAAGGGAGGAGGTATGAATCAGGGGGGATGTCGATAGGAAAGAACCTCCAGCACAATAAAGATGCCGGCGTATCGTTATTAAAAAATAGCGATTGATTTTGAATTGCCCTGCGCCATACGGCTGGAAGCGAATGAGAAAGTCTGCCGTCACCAAAGCGCTCAAGACGGTGTCGCAATTTTTCTTTTTCAACGGCAGGGAAGGGGCTTGCAGAAATTGCCGCATGTTCGATTGTTGGCCCGTTGACAGGGCGCCTGCATCTGGTCGCAAAGAAAAGCCTGGAGAATCTGCGCGCGCGGCTACAACGTTGCAAAAAAGCTGCAAGAATCACTTCCAGTCGTGGTAACTTTCGGGACTTTTCCGAAAGTTAATCTTGAGCAAAATAATCCATCAACGCGCGCTATCTTTGGTGCTGGTGGCAATGGCGGCTCCCACGGTGCAGGCACAGATCACCGTGCAAGGATGGACGGTTGGGAGTTGGGGATCGGATGGCAGAAGTTGCTACCCCTCCATCCAGGAAGCCTGCACCATTGGCGGGAATGGCCAATTGAGTCCGTCACCGACGGCTGGTACGGGATATACCTGCCGGGAAATGGGCACAGAAGGCCCCTACTGGGCGGCCATCAATAAGTGCTACTACCAGCAATTTCCCACCTTGATCGCTTTGTCGGGACCATCGGAAACGCGCCCCGCCGCCACGGGCGGTTCTGCCGAAATCACCTTGATTGCCAAGGTCACCAACAGCACCGCCGCCAAGTCCGGTGTGGCGCTCGGCTTTTCGGTCGATGTCACCCCCAATTCTGGCGGGCATGAACACCACGACGTGGCCCGGCCCAAGGGCTTGTTGAACGCAACCCAGGGCGTCACGGATGCCAATGGCGAAGTCAAAATCGCCTTCAAAGCTCCCGAAGTGGCGGGGATTCATACGATCCAAGTCGCTTGCGCCGTTTGCTTCAACAGCCCGGTTTCCAAAGAGATACAGGTCAAGGTGCCAGACCTGCTGCCCATTTCTCCGAATCCACCCCAGAATGCAGATGGGACTTTCGTTTATGCATTGACCAGTGTGGATAAAACCCACCAAGGCAATGGGCGGTATCACCACAATCAATACTATTGACACAACAATCGTTGCAAAATCTGCTCGGTTTGATTGGCTCTTTTGCTGCCGAAGGTTGGGGCACTGTGGCATTGAACGATGCCAGCCTATTTTGGGGTGGCCGCTATGACATCACTTCCAACTGGCGCGGGCCACATGCGGGGCATCGAGAAGGTCGTGAAATAGACATTTCATTTGCACGTGCCAACAACCCGATTTCAGCATCTAAACAAAATGACTTTTATGATAAATTTTGCAAAAACAAAAAAGTGAATTTTCCTTTTTCACTTCTTCATCACTACGTGAATGCCCCACACTTTCATGTGTATCTAGAAAAACAAACAGCCTGCTGGAAATCGGAACATTAAATCATGAATATCATTAAGTACACACTCCTTACCTTGCTGACTCTATCATTAGGCACAGGCCAAGCCAACGCTCAAGACAGTGCGGTTTATGATGCATCACTAAATTTGTGGAAGCTCTACTTTCAAGATCCCGAATCCTCTCAATGGATTAAAAGAACCTATGAAGCACGCACAGCCATTCGCCCGGCTATTCAATCAAGCATTACAAAAAATGGCAAACAGCTCACTTACAAATACATCATCCGCAATCAGCGAGGCGCAAAACAAAATATCAGCATTATTAACATCTGGGGAATTCCTATGGTTTATGACGTTCCGAATTTACCCCTAATAACCTCAAGTGCGCAAACAGAGAATGACAAGTGGACCCAACAGTATTGGGATCAATTGACCGCGAAGAGAAGTTTTGAACAAACTGTTGTCAAAGCGCCAAAGGGCTGGAGTGCCGGACTGCGGGTTGACGAAGAAGCAGGGCAGACCAGCTTTGTCTGGACTTTGGGGTTGAAAGACACGGACTCCTATGGGATAGAGCCAGGACACTCGCAGAGTGGATTTACGGTATCCAGGGTCGAATTACCCGGCATAGCACGGACCTACCTACAGGGACGCATTGCCGAGCCTTGGGGCCTGGATGGACTGCCAGACACTCCGTTCTGGAAAGCGAAGGTCGATGAAATCGAAGAACTGGATTATCTGTTAGTGCCTGTTCTAGCCCCCATCATTCCCATCCCCGATCCGTACAACGCTGGCGAACTTGCGCGGCGCCTCAAAGCGCATGTACAAACTTGGCCAAAATACGGCCATGCGAGTACAGACACGCTGGCACGACTCAACCGCCAGTTCGATGTCTTGATTCCCGCGCTGGAAATGAACAACAAGCCAACAGCGCGTGCAGCTATGGCAGCACTGCGCAAGGAATGCACCGATCTCCATCGCGATCTCATGGATGCCAAGGCCGGCGAAGACGATGACACGCAAGCCTCGGTCGCGTTGCCACGCACACCCGCACAACGCAGCGCCACGCCCGCTCCGGCGCTCGATCGCCTAGCGGCCAGGGCGCTGATTTTTGATTTGAGCTATTTGATGGATCGGATGGACTCAGGGCGTTGACTGACTGAATGGTCTTTGGAATAGAGCAATGGAGATTATTCAATTCGTTCGGGCAATGTCGTTGGCACCACTGATTTTTTCGGTTTGGCCCATGCCCAAGACAGCGCCATCTTCGACGCACAGAAAAACGCATGGAAGCTCTACTACCAAGACCCAGAAACTTCGCAGTGGGTGAATAAGACCTACATTCAACAGAATGCGATCAAACCAGGCATCAAGTCTGCCATACAAGCTAGCGGATCAGAGTATATATACCGTTATCGACTAAGCAACAGCCGCGAAGCAAAACAGGCAATCGATCTCTTCCGGATTTGGGGGATCCCACTGGTATATGCAATACCAAATTTACCAGCGGTGACGGCAAACGCAAAAACAGAAAATGACAGATGGACACAGCAATACTGGAATCAATTAATTTCCAAAAGAAATTTTGAAACCAAAATAATCAAGGCGCCCACAGGCTGGAGCGGAAACTTGCGCGTTGACGAGAATGTGGGGCAGACCAGTTTCGTCTGGACTCCGGGCTTGAAAGATACTGATCCGGACGGCATTTCTCCAGGAAAAACACAAGATGGCTTTGTCGTGACCCGTGTAGAGCTGCCCGGCATGGCACGTGCCAAGCTGACGGGGGCCACCGCAGAGCCTTGGGGCTTGGATAACCTGCCTGATACACCCTACTGGAGTCAGAAGATCGACGAAATTCAAGATTTGGATTACGTCTTGGTCCCCGTTCTGGCGCCAGTGATTCCAGTGCCGACGCCATATAGTGGGGCGGAACTGGCTCGCAGGCTAAAAACACACGTTCAGTCCTGGGTGAAATACGAGCATATCCATGCCGATGTGCTCACACGACTCAACCGCCAGTTCGACGTTTTGATTCCCGCATTGGAAATGAACAACAAGCCGACAGCGCGTGCAGCTGTGGCAGCGATGCGCAAGGAATGCACCGATCACCATCGCGATCTGGTGGATGCCAAGGCCGGCGAAGACGATGACACGCAAGTTTCGGTGGCGTTGCCGCGCACACCCGCACAACGCAGCGCGACGCCCGCTCCGGCGCTCGACCGCCTAGCGGCCAGAGCGCTGATGTTCGATCTGCGCTACCTCCTGGATCGGATGGATACGGTCCGTTGATGCCCCGCTGCGGATTCTGCGCAACACCCGCATCGGAACGGCCGCCAGCACAATGAAAACGCCGGCATGCAGCTATTAAAACGATAGCATTCGTCACCCGGGAGACAAAGGCGCGCCCAGGCCCCGCCCAGAATCGCCGGCATGGGAACCCTCTACCTCGTGCGCCACGGCCAGGCCTCGTTTGGCGCGGATGACTACGACCAGCTGAGCCCGCGCGGGCGCGAGCAGGCGGTGCGCCTGGGCGAGTACTGGCGGGCCCGCAACGTGCGCTTCGATGCGGTGATCACCGGCACGCTGCGCCGCCATGTGCAGACGCTGGAGGGCATCGCCGAGGGCCTGCAGATCACGCCGCAGCCACTGGCCCTGCCCGCCCTGAACGAGTACGACAGCGCGGCGCTCATCGCCGCCATCCATCCCCACCCGCTGCCCCCGCCCGACACGCCCGAGCGGTACCGGCACCACTTCCGGCTGCTGTGCGATGCGCTGGCGCAGTGGATGGGCGGCACGATCAGCCCGGCGGGCATGCCCAGCTGGGTGGCGTTTTCCAGCGGCATCCGCGCGGCGCTGGAGCATGTGCGCCGCCATCACGTGGGACACCACGTGCTGCTGGTGTCCAGCGGCGGGCCGATCTCCACCGCTGTGGGCGAGGTGCTGAGCACGCCGCCCGAAGTGACGATCGCGCTCAACATGCGCATCCGCAACAGCGCGGTGACCGAGTTCAGCATCGCCCCCAAGCGGCTCATGATGCAGACGTTCAACACGCTGCCGCACCTCGATACCGAAGAACATGCGATCTGGGTGACGCACGCATGAGCGCGGACTGCGCGGGCACTTGGCAGCCTGTTCTGCCCGCCTCTTCCTGCATGGAGGTGGACGACCCAGGCCGACGCAGGCAACTTCGGATGCGCTGACGCGCTTTCGCGCTACCGAGCGCTCGCCACTCCTTTGCCAGCGATTCTGGTGCATTGTTATTGGTGAAACCATGCCCACTCGCGCACTTGCTGCAAAACCGCCCACGCCCCAACCCTTGCCTCCCCGGCCGCGCCAGCCCGCCAACGCCACAGCATGCCGCCCTTCGGTGTCATCGTCACATGGCTGGCCGCTCGGACTGCGCTCCATGCGGGAGGCCAGAGAGCGCGCCGGGCACAAGCCCGACCCGGAACACCATGCCGAACTGACGCCTTTGGCGATCATCGATGCGGAGGAGGCTGGCTCGAATCTCCTGGCCGCAGTGAAGTACATGACCGATCCATTGCACGGGGCATCCGAGAAAGCCGTGGAATTGGGAACGGAGGGCGTGAACGGCGAGCAAGGGGGAGAAACCTCCGCGGAAGGCGCGGACGGAGGCACGTCCGCCAGCGGAGCGGAAGGGCACCATGCCCAGGATCCGTCCCAGACCACTGCGCAGCAGGGCGCGGACGCAGGCAACCGCCATGGCGCCAGCGTCGGCACGGAAGACGCGGCCCCCCATGCCGATGCGCTGCATAAGCTTGCAGAAGAAGGCACGCCCAGTGGCGTGAGCGACCTTGCGACCACCCTGGGACTGGGCGCGGCCATGCTGCCGCTGTCGGCGTTGGCGATACACACCGGCTACCGGGAATTGCGCGAGGTGGCCGAGCAGCGCACGATCCTCGAACAACAAAAGGATGCGCTGCAGCACCAGCGCGACAGCCTGCCCGCCGCGGCGCAATCCGGCCCCGCGCAGGCGGCGGTTCAAGCCCAGACGCTTGCGCTGGACCAGACCATCGACGACGTGGCCCACCAGCAGCTCATCAACCGGCACGACGGCCGCGTCGCGGGTGCATCCGTCACTTCGGCCAGTCTGATCTTCGCCAAAACTGCAGTGGAAACCTCGGTGCAGGCGGGCCTGTCGATCGCTTCGGGCCATGCCAATGCCGCCAATCTGGTCGCTCACAGCGCCAGTGCAGCCGGCGCGGCGTCGGCCGCCACGGTCGCCAGCACCTTCGTCCTCGGGCCCGCTGCCAGCGTGATGGCGACGGTGCTGGGCGGAGTTTTTCTGCACCAGTCGCACGTGGAAAAGAAGCGTTTTCGTGCCGACTTCAAGCGTGTCAGCGCTTTTCTGGACGGCGTGAGTGCCAAGGGGCTGAGTGGAGAAACAAAGCAATACCATGATTTCCTGAAAACCAAGTTCGACCAGCGCAACCGCTTCGTGAACGGGTTCAACAACTGGAACAAGGGATTCGTCGTTGGCGGCGTGACTTACACCGCCAGCACCGCGGCCAAGGTGGGCGTCGGCATCGCAACGGTGGCGGGCGCCAGCGCCGTGGCTGGACCCGTCGGCCTTGGCCTGCTGATCGGCGTCGGGCTGCTGGGCGCTGTGACCATGGGCGTCGGCTCGCACCAGTTCGTGCTCACCCACGGCAAGGTCAAGCGATATCGAAACTATGATCGCGAGGACGCGGCGGGCATCGACCGGGCCTTCCTTGCCATGGCGGACCTACTGCCGGCAGCAACCCGCAGGGGGCCGTCGGCGCTGGCGGAAACGCCAGCAGCGCAGGAGGGCACCGTTCCATCCATCCACGCGGATTCGGACGCTGAATCCCCAACCGAAATTTCGTCCTATGCGTCGGCGCTCTCGCGAAGGCTATCGGAACCAGACGACACCGCTCCATCCCTGCCTGCGGATTCGGATATCGATTCCCGATCGGAAATTTCGTCCTATGCCTCGGCGCTGCCGGAAACGCCATCGGATCTGGACGAAACAGAGGCATCCATGCACGCGGATTCGGGCATCGAATCCGGGACGGAGATTTCGTCGCATGCCCCACCGTCGCCGATGCAGCATGCCGGCCCAGTGCCCGCTGAGCCCCAGGGATTTGTGCTGCGCAGCGCCCTCTACCAAGCCACCGATGGCCACGAGCGCGCACTGGGCGGGTTTCTTCGGCAAGCGGCAGAGAGCCTGCAAAAGCGCTACAAGGACAAGGGCCGCTCCACCGATCAAGCCCCTCCCGCGGCGCCCACGCACAAGCGTTCCGTGCAACGCGAGGCCAAGGCTGTCCTGCACGGCGGGCTGGCCTACGGAAAGTCGCTGCTGACCGGCCACAAGCCGCGTGAAGCGCGTGACCAGGCCCGCCAGGCGCACGCAAGCAAGACAGGCCGACTCACCGAGACCGTGCTGGCGCAGTGGCTGGACTCTCCGCAGTCCAGGCAAATACAGGTGGATTACATGCGGACCGCGGTCGATCTGCAAAAGAGATACCTGGAAACCAAGTTGGATGCCCGCGAATCGCTGCGGGACCTGGAGGACTTGCTGGCCGGCTCCGACGCAAGCCTTCTGCCCTCTGCATCCGCAGAATCCCTGGAAACGCCGGCATCCCTTTCAGCCAAGCTTCGCAAGGCCCGCGCCGACGACCAGACCCAATTGCACATGCTGCAGTCGCTCCACGGTGATCTTCAGATGAATTTGATCGATGGCCCTTCTGCCCCGCTGCTGCTGCAGTCCGTCAGGCAGCACTTCCTGGTATCCCAGACCGGCAAGGCGCACAGCCCGGAACACACCGCCCGGCCTTTCGCGCACTACTGCATGAAGCAAGCGCAAACACAGGCCACTGCAGTGCGCGGTACCCTGCTCGCCACGGAAATGCAGGCGGCACGCGTTCGTGACCGCGAGCGGCAAGTGCGCGTCGCGGACGTGGCACAAGCGTGAGCGGGAAAGGGGGGACTGGATTGAACCGCCCCTTCTGACGAACCAGTGGCGCTCAGGCAGGGGCCACACCCGCCGCCGCGATCAGCACATCGCGCAGCGGCTGCCGGCCCTCCCGCGTCGCCAGCCCGATGCCGACCGCCAGCGCCTCGCCCTCGGCCAGCGCCCGGTACACCACACCGGGCCGCCGCAGCGCGGTGAACGACCGGGGCAGCAGCGCCATGCCGCGCCCGCTGGCCACCTCCGCCAGCAGGACATGGTGGTCCGCCGGCTCCCGCAGCTTCGGTGCGGCGAACCCATGGCGTGAAAACACCTGCTGGCAGTGGTCGTAGAACGCGGGCTGGCGCGCGCGCTCGAACCAAAAGAGCGCCTCGCTCGCCAGGTCGGCGAGGCGAACCGACCTGCGTCGGGCCAGCGGGTGGGATGACGGCATCGCCAAGACCATGGGCAGGCGATCCAGTTCCTGCACGTCGAGCCCGGGGGCCCGCGTCGGCAGCGCGACGAAGGCGGCATCCAGTTTGCCAGCGCCCAGTTGCCGCACCAGCTTCGGCGAGGCATCGGACACCACCGACACCGTGGTGCCCGGCTGCGCCGCCTGCACCCGCTGCACCAGCCCGCGGAACCAGGCCGGCTCGACTGCACTGGTCAGGCCCAGGCGCAGCGTGGCCGGCATGCCCTGGGCCGCTACCGCCGCTTGCGCATCGCGCAGCAACTGGCCGACGCGGCGCGCGTAGGGCAGCAGCCGGCGCCCGGCCTCGGTGAGCGCCACGCCCTGGGTGGTGCGGTCGAAGAGCCGCGTTCCCAGCCGCTCCTCCAACTCGCGGATGGCCCGGCTCAGGGGCGGCTGGGACAGGTGCAGGGTTTCGGCCGCCTGCCGGAAGCTGAGGGCATCCGCCACCGCCAGAAAAAGCGCGAGGGAGCGGGAATCGAGAAGGTTTGGCATACCAAAAAGGTATCACGAATCGGGTCATTCCCTGGCTGAACGACCCTCCCTAGAGTGGCGGCTTCCATCCACTTTTCGAGAACCGCCATGACCCGTTATCTCCCTGATTTTTTCGCCCGCCAGAACTGCGCGCAGCAGCGCCAGAGCGGCGCCCGATGAGCGCCGGGCGCTACGAACGGGGCCGGCGCATGCTGGCCGCCGTGGACGGCCCTGCCGGCCTGGCGGTGGTCGAAGCGCTGGCCCAGTCGTTTCCGGACTTCGCGCGCTACCTGCTGGAGTTTCCGTTCGGCGACATCTATGCCCGCGAAGGGCTGGGCCTGCGCGAGCGCGAGCTGGCCACCGTGGCGGCGCTGTGCGCCCTCGGCCATGCGCTGCCGCAGTTGAAGGTGCATGTGCACGCCGCGCTGCACGTGGGCTGCCAGCCCCAGGAAATCGTAGAGGTGGTGATGCAGATGGCGGTGTACGCGGGCTTTCCGGCCGCGCTCAACGGGCTGTCCGTCGTGCGCGAGGTGTTCGCGGAGTCGGGCATCGCACTGCCGCTGGCGTGATCGCCAGCGCCTCGTCAGTCCCCGCCCCCGGGCCGGTCCACCACGGTATCGAGCGGCAGCGCGTGCAGCTCGCCCAGCAACTGCACCAGCGCGGCTGCCGCGGCCTGCACCACCGCCCGGCCTTTTTCCGCCGTGGCGCCCGCGGCGTTTCCCACCGCGCCGGCCGGGTGGTAATCCTGCATGGCCCAGCCCATCTTGGCGCTCTTGCCGTTGCCCAGGAGGGCGTAGCGCTCCGCGCGGTCCTGCGAGGTGGAGCGCCAGTGCTGCGCCTGCGCCATGTGCACGGTGCCGGGGGCGAGGTGCAGCATCATCGATGTCTCGATCTCGCCGCCGTGGATGCCGAAGCGGTGCTCCTCGGCGCTGAACTGCGCGCTCACGGCCTCGGGCAGCGGCAGGCTGAACCAGCTGGCGCTGTACACCAGCAGGCCGCAGTGCTGGCGCAGCTCGCGCGCCACGATGTCCATCACGCTCACCTGGCCGCCGTGGCCGTTGAGCAGCAGCAGCTTCTTCACGCCCGCGCGGGCCACGCATTCGCCCAGTTCGGTCCACAGCGCGATGAGGGTGGCGGGCCTGAGCGTGAGGGTGCCGGCATAGGCCGTGTGCTCGGTGCTCAGGCCCACGTTCTGCGGCGGCAGGAACAGCGCCGGCACCTCGGCCGGCAGTTGCGGCAGCGCGGCATCGATCACGCCCTGCAGCAGGGCGGCATCCACGCTCAGCGGCAGGTGGGGGCCATGCTGCTCGATGGCCGCCACCGGCAGCACGGCGACGGTTTGCGCCGCCCGGCCCGAGGCTTGCGCCTGCGCGAAATCGCGGGCGGACCATTCGGCCCAGAAGCGGGAAGGCGGGGCCGGGGGAGCGGTGCGGGGTGAGGTCATGGGCGGTTCAGAAGGTGGCCTGCGGCAATTCGTTGCGGGTGAACACGAGCGAGACCTTGGCCTCCGGCGGGATCGCGGGAAGCGCTGCATCCCACGCCTGCCACGCGGCGCGCAACTCGGCCAGGCGCGCGGGCTCGCGATCGCGCAGGTTGGCGCGCTCGCGCGGATCGGCCACCACGTCGAACAGGTATTCCACGCCGTCCACCTGCAGGTACTTGTGGCGGCCGCGCACCAGCGCGCGCTGCTCGCGGTGCTTCATGCGCCAGCACAGGTCGCGCTCCGGATTCCACGCGGGGTCGTCGAACAGCGGCAGCAGGCTGGTGCCGTCCAGCGGGTAGTCGGGGTGGGCCGCCACGCCGGCCGCGTCGAGGAAGGTGGCGGTCCAGTCCATGGTGAGGCTGGGCGTGTCGCTCACGCGGCCCGGAGCGATGCGGGCGGGCCAGCGCGCCAGCAGCGGCACGCGGATGCCGCCCTCCAGCAGGTCCATCTTCTGGCCCACGAACGGCCAGTTGTTGGAATAGCGCTCGCCGCCGTTGTCGCTGGTGAAGACGATCAGGGTGTTTTCAGCCAGGCCCTTTTCCTGCAGCGCATCCAGCACCCAGCCGATGCCTTCGTCCATGTGGTGGACCATGCGCTGGTAGGTTTCCAGGCTGCCGCCGTCGATGTGCTTGCCGAAGCCGGCGAGCCGCTGCGATTCGGCGCGGTCGTCCCGCGTGAGCCAGGGCCAGTGGGGCGCGCTGTAGTGCAGGCTCAGCAGAAAGGGGCGGTCCGCCGACTGATCGCGCACGAAGTCCACCGCCCGGCGGCTGAGCAGGTCGGTGAGGTAGCCGTCTTCGGTGTGCTCGGTTTCGTTGACCCAGAAGTCCGGGCGGCCGCGCGGGTCGCAATGCGCGAAGTAGTCCGAGCCGCCGGCATGGAAGCCGTAGAACGTGTCGTAGCCGGACATGCGCGGGCCGAAATGCGGCGGGTAGCCCAGGTGCCACTTGCCCACCAGGGCGGTGGCGTAGCCCGCGTCGCGCAGCAGCGAAGGCAGCGTGGGGTGGCCGGGTGGCAGGCCCAGCACCTTGTCGCCGTGCACGCTGGCCAGCGGCTCCTCGGCCGCGCCGCGCAGGCGGTACTGCCAGCGCCCCGTGGCCAGTGCGAACCGCGTGGGCGAGCACACGGCCGAATTCGAGTAGCCCCGCGTGCATCGCAGGCCTTCAGCCGCCAGCGCGTCCAGGCGCGGTGAGACATCCACGGGCACGCTGTAGGCATCGCGGGCGCCGGTGCAGCCCAGGTCGGCATAGCCCAGGTCGTCGGCAAGGATGAAGATCAGATTGGGGCGGGAGGACGTCATGGACCGGTCGCAGTAAGGGGATTGGCGCGAAATTGATGCGGCGCAAACCAGCAAGGGACCGTCGATTGTCGCCGCCTGCCCGGCACCTGAACCCTCGTCCGCTCGCCATCCGCGCACCGGCAGGCTGGTTTGTGTCCTACAGATCGATTACATCAGAGGATTAAAAATTACACATTGACACACACCCATCCCGCCGGCCAAATCGGCATTCGACTCTAGCGAAAAGGCTGCATCCATGAACTTCTTCCAACGCATGAAACTGGGTACCTTGCTGGGCTCGGGCTTTGCTCTCGTGATCGCCATCGGCTTCCTGGTGGCCGCCTTCGGACGGGTACAGCTCGATCACATCGGTGGCAACATCAAGCTGCTGTCGCATGAACGCATCGCCAACCTGCTGGTGCTTCAGGAGATGAAGGACGGCATCAACACGGTGGCCCGGGCCGCACGCAACATCGCGCTGCTGGAAGACATTCCGCAGATGGCCGATGAAAAACGCCGCATCGACAAGGCCCAGGCACGCAATGCCGAACTGCTCAGCCAACTGAACCAGCGCATGACCAGCCCCGAGGCGAAAGCCCTGGTTGCCCAGATCGGGCAGGCGCGGCCGGCCTATGTGGAGGCCCTGAACAAGGCCGTCGACCTGGGCCTGGCCAACCAGAACGATCAGGCACGCGAGCAGTTGCTCGGCCCGGTGCGCCCTGTGCAAGCCGCTTATTTCAAGGCGCTGGACGACCTGGTCGACTACCAGAAGGCCGCCACGGTGCGCACGGCCGACGAGTCCGAGAAGGACGCGGTCGCTGCAGGCACGCTGATGCTCGCGCTGGCCGCCCTCGCGGCCGCCGCTGGCGCCATGGTGGCCTGGGCCATCACCCGGCAGATCAAAGGACAGCTGGGCGGCGAGCCGGCCTATGCCTCCGAAGTCGCGCAGCAGGTGGCCAACGGCAACCTGGCGGTGGGCGTGCAGTTGCGCCAGGGCGACACCCACAGCGTGCTGGCGGCCATGAACGCCATGCGCACCAGCCTGAGCGGCATCGTGAGCCAGGTGCGCGAGAGCAGCGAATCCATCGCGACCGGCGCCGGGCAGATCGCCACCGGCAACGCCGACCTGAGCCAGCGCACCGAAGAGCAGGCCTCCAACCTGCAGCAGACGGCGGCGTCGATGGAAGAGATGAACTCCACCGTCAAGCAGAACGCCGACACCGTGCGCACCGCCTCGCAACTGGCGAGCTCGGCCAGCGCCACGGCCTCCAAGGGCGGCGAGGTGGTGGACAACGTGGTGCGCACCATGGAAGACATCACCGCCAGCTCGCGCCGCATCAGCGACATCATCGGCGTGATCGACTCCATCGCGTTCCAGACCAACATCCTCGCGCTGAACGCCGCGGTGGAAGCCGCCCGCGCCGGTGAGCAGGGCCGCGGCTTCGCCGTGGTGGCCAGCGAGGTGCGCAGTCTGGCGGGCCGCTCCGCCGATGCCGCCAAGGAGATCAAGGCGCTGATCGGTCAGAGCGTGCAGACGGTGGAGCAGGGCTCGGCGCTGGTGAGCGAAGCCGGCGCCACCATGAACGAGATCGTCGACCAAGCCCGCCGGGTGGCCGACCTGATCGGCGAAATCGGCGCCGCCACGCGCGAGCAGGAGCAAGGCATTTCGCAGGTGAGCGATGCAGTGAACCAGCTCGACCAGGTGACGCAGCAGAACGCCGCGCTGGTGGAGGAATCCGCCGCGGCCGCCGACAGCCTGAACCACCAGGCGACCCGCCTGGTGGAGATCGTGAGCGTCTTCCAGCTCGAAGAATCGGCCTCCAGCGCCGTCATCCGCCGCGCGCAGGCGCAAAGCCGGACGGCGCCGGTGCCGACGCCCTCGCTGGCCTCGGCGCCTGCCCCGGCCACCAAGGCCCCGCGCGCCATGCCCGCCCCTGCGCGGAAACTGCAGGCCTCGCCGGCCAAGGCCCCGTTGGTAGCGGCGCCTGCCAAAGCCGCCAAACAGCCAGCAATGGCGGGCACGGGCGCGGACGACTGGGAAACCTTCTGACGCGGCCACTCCCTGCGCCACCGAACGCCGCCCCACGCCCCTCCGGCCGTGGGGCTTTTTTTTGGGTGGCCCGCGCGGCGCCTAGAACCGCCAGCCGAGCGAGGCCGACACGCTGCGGCCATCCCCCGGCGAATAGCCCGACGAGCCGCTGTCGTACCACGCATAGACGTAGCGGCGGTGGGTGGCGTTCTTCACCTGCACCGACACGTCCATCGCGGGCGTGAGGCGCCAGGTGGCGCCGAGGTTCAGCAGCGCGTAGCGGCCAGCGCGGCCCTGCGTGTTGGTGCGGTCCAGAAAGTAGTCGCCCTGCGCGCTGGCCGAGGCGCTCAGCTCCCATTGCTCGCTGGCGCGGTAGGTGATGCCGGCGGTCGCCAGGTGGTGCGGCACGTTCTCGACCTCGCGGCCCGCCGTGGCGGGCGCGCTCGGGTCGGGCGTGGTGATGCGCGCCACCTGGCGCGAATAGGCGAACCAGCCGGTCCAGCGGGCGTGCAACTGCGCGTTGAGCTGCAGGTCGTAGCCCTTGCGCAGCGTGCGGCCCACGTTGCCGAGCCCCCCGGGATCGGGAACTCCATCCACCCCCAGCACGCGCGCCACCTCGCCCGAGGCGCGCTGGCGCCAAAGCGCCGCGCGCGCCTCCAGCCAGGGCAGCGGGCGGAACTTGGCACCCACCTCCCAGCCGTCGTTGATCGAGGGATCGAGGTTGCGCGGCTGCGTGCGGTAGGCATCGATGCCCGTGCCGATCTGGAAGGTGCGGCCCCAGTTGCCGTACACGCTGTTGTCGGGCGTGAGCGCGTAGGCCACGCTGAGCTTGGGCTGGCGAATGGTGCCGTAGTCGTGCACGGGCGCGTTGGTGCCCGCGAGCCCGTCGGAAAAATGCCCGCCGATGCGGTCGACCCGCAGCGCGGGCACGATTTTCAGCGCCGCCACGGGCCGCACCACCGCCTGCAGGTAGGCGCCGCGCGTGTCCAGGTCGAAGTTCCAGTCGCGAAACATCGAGGTCCGCACGCGCTCGATGGTGCGGTAGCGCTGCGCGGCGTTGCTCTGCCACTGGGCATCGACACCGCCTTCGAGCGTGAACTCCTGCGCCCATTCCACCCGCGGGCGCCAGGTGAGCGACGTCATCGCGCCCCGGTGCGTCTCGTCGTTGTCGCGCTCCTGCTGCACGGCGGCCTGCGAAAAGCGCACCCAGCGCTGGTTCTCGTAGTGATTGCCATAGGCCTTGGCGGACCAGGAGAGGCGGTCGGCCAGCTCGCCGTCGATGTGCAGGGCGAGCTGGCCGGTCTCGCGCTCGCTGCGGTCGGCGCTGGCGTAGGCGGGGGACGAGCGCGCCGCGGCCTCGGCCTGCTCGCGCGTGAGGTAGCCCGATTCGAGCGCGCGGTTGCGGTAGTAGCGGGCGGTCAGGCCCGTGCGCCAGCGCCCGTCGTCGCTGGTGTAGAACCATTTGCCCGACAGCGCGCGCTGCGTGCCGTCGGCGTGCGCCCGGTAGCCGTCCGACTCGCGCCAGGCCAGCGTGTAGTTCTGGCTCCAGTTGCCGCTCTCGATGCCCTTGGCCACCTGCACCTCGCGCGTGCCGAAGCTGCCGACCGTGGCGATGGCCCGGCCCTCGTTGCCGCCCGTGCGCGTGACCACGTTGGCATTGCCCGCGATGTTGTTCAGCCCGTAGCGCGGGTCGTTGGTGCCGCGCACGACCTCGATGGCCTCGATGTCGATGGGAAAGACCGCATCGAGGTAGGGCATGCCGCCCGCGTTGTCGTTGGAAGGAATGCCGTCGATCAGCAGCTTGACGGCATTCACGCGGCCCTCGCCGTTGAAGCCGCGCATCGAAAAGCGCCCCGCATCGGTGCCCTGGCGGAACGGCGTGACCTGCACGCCCGGCGCGCGCGCGAACAACTCCCAGGCGTGGTCCACATGCGGGTCCTGCAGCACGCTGGCGCCCAGGATGTCGACCGAGCTGAACACGTTGCGCACGGGCAGCGGGCCCGCGCTGGCGGCCTGCACCTGCACGGTACCGAGCGTGAGGGCGGCATCGGCCGTGGGTTCGGCCGCAGTGCCGGGTGCGGGTTGCGCATGGGCCGCGAGGGCCGTGGCGGTGGCCAGCGCAAGGGTGTGGCGCGCAGCGCCCGAGGGAAAGGAAAGTCGTTTCATGGCCATCGTCCGTGGGCCCTCTCCCGCATCGGCCGGTGCGCGGCGATGCAGGGCAAGGGCGAAGAAAACCGAAGGGCTGCGCCCAGGCGCTCGCCCACGCGCCGCCCCCGGTCCAGCCCCGGGGTGCGGCGCACGATTCAAGGCATCACGAAACGAACGGTGGCCCGCGTGCGGGCAGCGGCGCGCCCACCAGCGCGGCGATGCGCGCAGCCGCCACGGGCTGAACGGCATGGGCCAGCGGCTGCGCCGGCGCGGCGCGCACCCGGAGCGCCGGCGGCGGGGCGCCGCCCGGCAGGCACAGCGCGCAGTCGAGCGTGTGCAGGCCCCCGCCATCGGGCACAGTGCCATCGTCCTGCGCCACGAGCTGGAACACGCCCGCGGCACTGCACACCACCATCAGCGACTGCGGGTGCACCAGGGGCGACACCGCGGCCACGCCCAGCGCCAACGCGAACCACGCCAGGAGCCAGCGGGCGGTGAGGAAGGGCGTGCGCAGCGCATTCATGGGCGGGGGGATTATCGGCGCCCAGGCCGGGCGCGCATGGCGGCCCGGCCATCAAAAAAGGCGCGCGGCGTCACGGCAGGGCCACCCAGCCGGGATGGCCGGGCATCGCGGCTTCTTCGGCCACCAGGGCTGCGCAGCACTGCGCCACGTGATCGACCAGCGCACGCACGCGCGCCGGCACGAACCGGTGGCTGGGCAGCACGGCGTGCAGGGCATAGCGCTGCCCCCGCCAGTCGGGCAGCAGCGCGACCAGGGCGCCCGAGAGCAGGCTGGCGCGCACGTCGATCGCCGACTTGTAGACGATGCCGCCGCCCGCCAGCGCCCATTCATGCGCAATGGAGCCATCGTCCACGCTGCGCTCGCCCTCCACGGTCACCGAGACCGCCTCGCCATCGGCCGCCCGCTCGAAATGCCAGCGCACCTCCCGCCGGCCCGCAATGTGCAGTGTGAGGCAGTCGTGACCCGCCAGGTCGGCGGGGTGCCGGGGCACGCCGCGCCGCGCCAGATAGGCCGGTGCGGCGCAGGCCACGCGCCGGGTGATGCACAGCGGCCGGGCAATCAGTTGCGAGTCGGCCAGCGCACCGTAGCGCAGGGCCACGTCCACCGCATCGCGGCGCACGTCCTGCACCCGGTCGCTGACCGACAAGGCCAGGTGCACGCCCGGGTGCTGCTGCAGGAAGCCGTCGAACCACTGCAGCAGCAGGCTGCGCGACAGGTCCGACGGCGCGGCCACGCGCACGGTGCCGCGCAGTGCGCCGGCCTCCGAGGCCGCCTGGCTCGCGCCCTCCTCCAGCAGTTCGAGCGCCCGCGCGGCGTAGTCCAGCAGGGTCTGCCCCTGGTCGGTGAGCCGCATGGCGCGGGTGGAACGCTCGAACAGGCGCGCGCCCACCTGCGCCTCCAGCCGCTTGAGCATGGCGCTGGCCGCCGCGGGCGTGATTTCCAGCACCCGCGCCGCGGCGGTGAGGCTGCCGCCCCGGGCGGTTTCCACCAGCACGCGCAGGTCGGAGATATTTTCAAATTTCATTTGAAAGAGATAGAGATTCAAGCCGGCTTATCAAATCCATTTTGCCAACCTACAGTGCATCCATCGCTGTTTTTCCCATTTCTTTTCAGAGAAAGTCGCCCATGAAAGCCATCGGCTACCACGCCCCCCATGCCATCGACCACCCCGAAGCCCTGGTGGACCTGGACCTTCCCGCGCCGATCCCCGGCGAGCACGATCTATTGGTGCGCGTTCACGCGGTGTCGGTGAACCCGGTGGACACCAAGGTGCGCGCCAGTGCGGCACCCGAAGGCGGCGCGGCCAAGGTGCTGGGCTGGGACGCCGTGGGCACCGTGCAGGCGCTGGGCAGCGCGGTGCAGGGCTTCGCCGTGGGCGACCGGGTGTACTACGCCGGCGCCATCGACCGCCCCGGTTCCAATGCCGAATTGCATACGGTGGATGCGCGCATCGCCGCCCATGCGCCCGCCACGCTGTCCAACGCGCAGGCGGCCGCCATGCCGCTGACCGCCATCACGGCCTGGGAAATCCTCTTCGACCGGCTGCATATTCCGGCCGGGGATGGCGCGGCGGCAGGGCAGTCGCTGCTGGTGGTGGGCGGCGCGGGCGGGGTGGGATCGATCCTGATCCAGCTCGCGCGCCAGTTGACCGGCCTGCGCGTGATCGCCGCCGCCTCGCGCCCCGAGACGCGCCAGTGGTGCCTGGACATGGGCGCGCACGACGTGATCGACCACCACAAGCCGCTTGCCCCGCAACTGGCCGCGCTGGGCGCGCCGCAGGTGGACCATGTGGCGGCCCTCACCCACACGCCGGCCTACATGGCGCAATATGTGGACTGCGTGCGGCCTCAGGGGCAGATCGCCGTGATCGACGACATGCCCTCGCTGGATGTGATGCCCCTCAAGCGCAAGAGCATTTCGCTGCACTGGGAAATGATGTTCACCCGCTCGCTGTTCGGCACGCCCGACCTGCACCGCCAGGGCGAGCTGCTGGCCGAAGTGGCGCGCCTGCTGGACGCCGGGCGCCTGCGCAGCACCTTCACCACCGACGGCGGGCGCATCGACGCGGCCCACCTGCGCCAGGCGCATGCGCTGGTGGAAAGCGGCCGCGCCATCGGCAAGGTCGTGCTGCAGGGGTTCTGATGACGGGTGCCGGCATCGGCCGACAGCCGGGCCGCCCGGGCGGCTGGCACCATGCCGCATGCCAAAGCCCCCCACGCGCGACCTGACCCAAGGCCCCATCGGCCGCACGCTGCTGGTGTTCGCACTGCCCATCCTCGCGGGCAACGTGCTGCAGTCCCTCAACGGCTCCATCAACGCCATCTGGGTGGGGCGCTATTTGGGGGAGGCGGCGCTCACGGCCACGGCGAATGCCAACAACATCCTCTTCCTGCTGATCGGTGCCGTGTTCGGCGTGGGCATGGCGGCCACCATCCTCGTGGCGCAGGCCATGGGCGCCAGGAACCTGGCGCAGGCCCAGCGCGTGATGGGCACCAGCGCCACGTTCTTCGGGGGCACCTCGGTGCTCATCGCACTGGTGGGGCTGCCGCTGTCGCGCCAGATCCTCGGCTGGATGGGCACGCCGGCCGACGCGTTGCCGCTGGCCGAGGCCTATCTGCGCACGCTGTTCCTGGCGATTCCGCTGCTGTACCTGTTCGCGTTCGTGTCGGCGGTGCTGCGCGGCGCGGGCGACACGCGCACGCCGTTCCTGTTCCTGCTGCTGGTGGTGGTGCTGGACACGGCGCTGAACCCGCTGCTCATCTTCGGCCTGGGGCCGCTGCCACGCATGGGGATCGCCGGCTCGGCCATGGCCACGCTGGTGGCCAATGCCCTGAGCTTCGCGGCACTGCTGGCCTGGCTGCGCTACCGGCGCCATCCGCTGTGGATCGGCCGCTCGCAGTGGCGCCTGTTCGTGCCCGACCCCGCCATCCTGCGGGCGCTGGTGGTCAAGGGCATTCCGATGGGCGTGCAGATGGTGATGATCTCGCTGGCGATGCTCATGGTGATGGGCATGGTCAACGCCCAGGGCGTGGTGACGGCCTCGGCGTATGGCGCGGCGCTGCAGCTGTGGACCTACGTGCAGATGCCGGCCATGGCCATCGGCGCCGCGTGCTCGTCGATGGCGGCGCAGAACGTGGGGGCCGGCCGCTGGGACCGGGTGGACGGCGTGGCGCGCAGCGGCACGCTGTTCAACTTTTTGCTCACGGGCGCGCTGATCGCGCCGCTCATCCTGCTGGACCGCATGGCGCTGTCGCTCTTTTTGCCCGAGGGCAGCGCCTCGCTGGAAGCCGCCCGGCACCTGAACCACATCGCCGTGGGATCGTTCCTGTTCTTCGGCGTGACCTTCGTGCTGTCGGGCGTGGTGCGGGCCACGGGCGCGGTGGTACCGCCGCTCGTCATCCTGGGGCTGGCGCTCTGGGGCATCCGCCTGCCGATCGCCTACGGGCTGCAGCCGGTACTGGGCGCGGATGCGATCTGGTGGAGCTTTCCGGCCAGCGCGCTGTGCGCCATGCTGATGTCCATCGCCTACTACCGGTTCGGCCGCTGGCGCCAGGCGCGCATGCTGCCGCCCGGCGAATCGGTGGCCACGCCCGCCGAGGTGGGCGGCCTTCCGCCCGCACCGGTGTGCACGCCGGCGCACGCCACGCCCACGGCGCGCCGCACGGAGGGCGCTCCCGCAGCCGCCGCCGTTACCATCGGGCCATGACGACCGAAGACCGCTCCGCCCCTGCGACCTCCCCCACCCCCACGCTGGCCACGCAAGACCTCTTCCGCGAAGACGCCTACCTGCGCGAATGCCAGGCCACCGTGGTGGCGGTGCAGCCGGACGGCGGCATCGTGCTGGACCGCACCGTGTTCTACCCGCTCGGGGGCGGCCAGGCCGGCGACAGCGGCGTGCTGGTGCGGGCGGACGGCAGCACCGTCGCCATTGCCGACACGCGCAAGGGCAAGGACGCCGAAGGCCGGCCCACGGCCGCCATCGTGCACGTGCCCGCACCGGGCGAGCCCACGCCCTGGACGGTGGGCGAGGCCGTGACCGCGCGCATCGACTGGGAGCGCCGCCACCGGCTGATGCGCTTTCACACCACCACCCACCTGCTGTGCCACCTGGTGGCGCAGCCCGTGAACGGCTGCTCGATCACCCCCGACTACGCGCGGCTCGATTTCCACATGGACGGCGCGCTGGACAAGGACGCGCTCACCGCTGCGATCGCGCGGCTGGTGGCCGAGGGCCATGCCATCACCCTGGGCACCGTGACCGATGCCGAACTGGACGCCAACCCCGCCCTGGTCAAGAGCATGAGCGTGCAGCCGCCGCGCGGCACGGGCCAGGTGCGCACCGTGCGCGTGGGTGGCACCGGCGAGGCGGGCGCGCCGCAGATCGACCTGCAGCCCTGCGGCGGCACGCACGTGGCGCACACCGGCGAGATCGGCGCCGTGGTCGTGACCAGGATCGAGAAGAAAGGCGCCCTGTCGCGCCGCGTGGTGCTCGGCTTCGCTGCCTGACACCGGCCCAGGAACCAAACCCCGGGCTGCGGCTCCCACCCTGCGACATGTCAAACCGCCTGCTCCAGCGCTTGCTGCCCGCTCTTTTCTTGATAGCTGCCAGCGCTTTTCACGGGGGCGCCGGGGCCCAATTGGGCCCCAAGACCACCGGTGCCAGCAGCGGCAGCAGCACCATCACCACCCCCCATGTGCAAGCCGAGCTGGTGGCCCACGCGCCCGAGGGTGTGGTGCCGGGCAAGCCGCTCTGGCTGGGCCTGTCGATCACGCACCAGCCCGAGTGGCACACCTACTGGATGAATTCGGGCGATTCGGGCCTGCCCACGCAGCTGGAGTGGCAGGTGCCCGCCGGCATCGAGGCCGGCGACATCGCCTGGCCCGTGCCGCGCAAGATCCCCATCGGCAACCTGGCCAACTACGGCTACGAGGGCACGGTGCTGCTGCCGGTGCCCATGGCCGTCTCCGATGCGTTCGCGCCCGGCCCGCTGGCGCGCACCGCCACCTTCCACCTGCGCGCCTCCTGGCTGGTGTGCCGCAAGGAATGCATCCCCGAAGAAGGCGACTTCACCCTGCAGTTGCCGATCCGCAGCACCACGGCGCTGAGCGCCGGGGCCTTCGATGCCGCACAGCAGGCGCACCCCCAGCCGCTGCCGGCGCCGGCCACCGGCGCCCCGGCCAGCAGCGCCCGCGTGGACGGCGGCGCCATCGCCCTCACCGTGGCCGGGCTGCCCGCCGCGCTGCGCGGCAAGGCGCTGGAGTTCTTTCCCGAGACCACCGGCGTGATCGAGACCGCGGCCGACTGGACGCAGGCCTGGCAGGGCGACGTGTGGACGGCGCGCGTGCCGCTGTCGCCGCAGCGCAGCGCCAGCCCCACGCCCATGCCCGTGGTGCTGGCCCATGCCGGCCAGGGCTGGCGGGCCGAACTGCCCCTCACGGGCGGCTGGCCCCCGCTCGCGGCGATGGCCAGCGTCTCGCCCGCGCTGGAGGCGGCCTTGCGCGCCAACGCGGCCCAGGGAGGCGGCGCACCGGCCGCGCCCGCCGTCACCGCCGCGCCGCTCGGCACCCTGCTGGCGGCGCTGGCGGGCGCGCTGCTGGGCGGGCTCATCCTCAACCTCATGCCCTGCGTGTTCCCGGTGCTGGCGATCAAGGTGGTGGGCTTTGCCCAGCATGCGAACCACCGCCGCGCCCACCGCATCGGCGGGCTGGCGTACACGGCGGGCGTGGTGCTGTCGTTCATGGCGCTGGGCGCGCTCATGCTCGCGCT
Organism: Acidovorax sp. SUPP3434; assembly: GCF_030159015.1. Classification (NCBI taxonomy): domain Bacteria; kingdom Pseudomonadati; phylum Pseudomonadota; class Betaproteobacteria; order Burkholderiales; family Comamonadaceae; genus Acidovorax; species Acidovorax sp. SUPP3434. Next base: position 69,077 of record NZ_BQXL01000016.1, on the reverse strand, counting down.
GCGCGCCGCGGGCGAGGCCGTGGGCTGGGGCTTTCAGCTGCAGTCGCCCGGCGTGGTGGCCCTGCTGGCGGCGCTGTTCACGGTGATCGGGCTGAATCTGGCGGGCGTGTTCGAGTTCGGGCGCTTCCTGCCCAGCTCGGTGGCCAGCCTGCAGGCCCGCCACCCGGCGGTGGACGCCTTCCTGACCGGCGTGCTGGCCGTGGCCGTGGCCTCGCCCTGCACCGCACCGTTCATGGGCGCCTCGCTCGGCCTCACGGCCACCTTGCCGGCCGCGCAGGCGCTGGCGGTGTTCGGCGCACTCGGCCTGGGGCTGGCGCTGCCGTATCTGGCCGCCAGCTGGGTGCCCGCGGTGGCGCGCGCCCTGCCCCGCCCGGGCGCCTGGATGGACACGCTGCGCCGGTTCATGGCGTTCCCGATGTTCGCCACCGTGGTATGGCTGGTGTGGGTGCTGGGCCAGCAAAGCGGCATCGACGGCGCGGCGGCCCTGCTGGCGCTGCTGGTCACGCTCAGCATGGCGGTATGGGCGCTCACGCTGGCCGGGCGCACCCGCTGGGCGATTGCTCCTATTTCGATAGCACTCCTGGCATATTTGACTATGGCATGGGCACCAAAAGTGCTTGAAATCGCGCCGACTTCGGCCGCAGCGGCGCCCTCTGCCAGCGGCTGGCGCCCCTGGCAGCCCGGCCTGCCCGAGGAACTGGTGGCCAAGGGCCAGCCAGTGTTCGTGGACTACACCGCCGCCTGGTGCGTGACCTGCCAGTACAACAAGAAAACCACCCTGGCCCACGAGGACGTGCTGAAGGACTTCGCCGCCAAGAACGTGGCCCTGCTGCGCGCCGACTGGACGCGCCGGGACCCCGCCATCACCGCCGCGCTGGCGCAACTGGGGCGCAGCGGCGTGCCGGTGTACGTGCTGCAGGCGCCGGGCCGGCCACCCGTGGTGCTGTCGGAAATTCTGGGCGTGCAGGAAGTGCGCGCAGCCATCGCCGGCCTGTAAGCGCTTCGTTCATCGAGAGCGCCATCGCCCTGCCGGCACGGGGGTTTTGGGTGGCGGCGCGCTGGAGGCTCGGTGACACTGGGCCGCCTCGGGGGCCCCGGCCCCGCTCGTTCTTTCGACAGGAGAAACGCCATGCTTCGACGGACCCTCTTCGCCTGCCTTTTCCTTGCCGCGGGCGCTGCCCAGGCAGCGGCCACCGTGGGCCAGCCCGCGCCCGACTTCGCGCTGAAGGACGCCACCGGCAAGACCGTGCGGCTGTCGGACTTCAAGGGCAAGCACGTGGTGCTGGAGTGGACCAACCCGGGCTGCCCCTTCGTGCGCAAGCACTACGACAGCGGCAACATGCCGGCCACGCAAAAGGGCGCGGTGGACCAGGGGGTGGTATGGCTGTCGGTGAACTCCACCGAAAAAGCCAGCAGCGACTATCTGGCACCCGCGCAATTGGCCGCCTGGTTCACCGAACGCAAGGCCGTGCCCACCGCCCTGCTGCTGGACGAGGAAGGCACCGCCGGCCATGCCTATGGCGCGCGCACCACGCCGCACCTGTACATCGTCGATCCCAAGGGCACGCTGGTGTATGCGGGCGGCATCGACAGCATTCCTTCGGCCCGCCCGGCCGACATTCCGAAGGCAACGAACTACGTGAAGGCCGGCCTGGCCGACGCCCTGGCGGGCAAGCCGATCGCGGTGTCCACCACGCAGCCCTACGGTTGTTCGATCAAATACAAATCGCCGGCATAGGCCGGCGACGGGGCCGGCGACGGTTTATGCCATCCGCCGGCGATGGGCATGGCAGCACGGCCCCGGGCGGGCCGCGTGCCGTGATGCGCTCAGACCACCAGCGCGGTCGCGGCGCCCACGCCGCACAGCGCGGTCAAGCCCGCGAGCAGCCCCACATCGCGGCGCTCGTTGCCCGCGTGCCAGCCGAGGAACGTGGTGATGACCAGGGTCGCCAGCAGGCACAGCAAAATCAATTCGATCATGGACATGGCAGGGCTCTCCTCGGGGGCTCAACGGGGGTCGTGGGGCAAGGCGGGCGTTTCGCGGGGCTGGCCGCGCGAGGTCCACAGCGAGGCGGCGACCGAGCCGGCGATCAGGCCCGCGGTGACCAGCAGCGCATAGCCGATCGGGATCTTGTACAGGTCGATCAGCAGCATCTTCGCGCCGATGAACACCAGCACCAGGGCCAGGCCATAGGCCAGCAGGTGGAAGCGGCTCGCCAAGTCGGCCAGCAGGAAGTACAGCGCCCGCAACCCCAGGATGGCGAAGATGTTGGCGGTCAGCACGATGAACGGATCGTTCGTGATGGCGAAGATCGCTGGAATGCTGTCCACCGCGAAGATGATGTCGGTCGTGCCGATCAGCACCAGCACCACGAAGAGCGGCGTGTAGTGCTTGACGCCGCCGATCATCGTCGTGAGCTTCTCGCCGTCGAAGGTGTCGGCGATGCGCATGCGGCCCCGCAGGAACTTCAGCACCGGGTTGGTGGCGATGTCGGGCTCCTTGCCCGCGGCCAGCCACATCTTCACGCCGGTGATGACGAGGAAGGCGCCGAACACGTACAGCAGCCAGTGGAACGTGGCCAGAAGCCAGGCACCGGCCAGGATCAGCACGGTGCGCAGCACGATGGCACCGATGATGCCGACGATCAGCGCACGCTTTTGGTATTCCGCCGGGACGGCGAAGTAGCTGAACAGCATCAGGAACACGAAGATGTTGTCCACCGACAGGCTTTTTTCCACCAGGTAGCCGGTGATGAACTGCATCGACACCGTGTTGGCCACCTCCCGGCCCTGCGAGCCGTTGAGGTACCACCACAGAATGCCGACGAACACGAAGGCCAGCGAGAACCAGAGCACGCTCCAGCCCACGGCCTCCTTGGTGGTCACCTTGTGCGCCCCCTGGCGCTCCATGACCAGCAGGTCGATCCCGATCGCGACGACCACGAAGACGGCAAAACCCGCCCACATCCACCAGGTTCCAATGGTTTCCATGGCTTTAGCCTCCGATCGGTTGAAAGCCGTGCGGTGACGGCGGTTGGGGGAACGCCGAAGGCGGCGCAAGGGAAACGGGCTGCAGGTGGTTCATGGCTTGTTGGAAAAGTAATTGGAGGGAGAACGAACCGGACTGTGGGGCCGCCGCTGCCAGAAAAGAAGATACCTTCCCGGTACCATTGCTTCGGTTTTTCCGAACCATTCCATTTTCCCCACCGCCCGCCCCGCCATGAGCCAGAGCTTCAACTACCGCCACCTGTACTACTTCTGGGTGGTCGCCAAGGAAGGCGGCGTGGCCCGGGCGGCCGAACGGCTGGACATGGCGGTGCAGACCATCAGCGCCCAGGTCCGGTCGCTGGAAAAGGACCTGGGCGTGGCCCTGCTGCGCAGCGAAGGGCGCAACCTCGTGCTGACCGATGCCGGCGTGGCGGCGCTGCACGAGGCCGACCACATCTTCGCGCTGGGCGAGCAGTTGCCCCTGCGCGTGCGCGAGGCCACCAGCGGGCAGGCGGTGCGGCTGAACCTGGGCATCTCCGACGGCATCGCCAAGCTGGCCGTGCACCGGTTGCTCACCCCGGTGCTGGATGAGCCCCACCTGCGCCTGCTGTGCCACGACGGCGAATTCCAGCCCCTGCTGGCCGAACTGGCGCTGCACAAGCTCGATGCGGTGCTGGCCGACCGCCCCGCCCCGCCCAACCCCGCCCTGCGCACCACCAGCCAGTTGCTGGGCACCAGCGCCATCGGCTGGTATGCGCCGCCGCTGTGGGCCCGCGCCGCCTCGCAGAACTTTCCGCACAGCCTGGCCGTGGTGCCGGTGATCCTGCCCACGGCCCACGCCGCGCTGCGCGCACGCATCGACCACTGGCTGGAGCGCGAGCGCATCCGCCCCCGGCTGGCCGGGGAGTTCGAAGACAGTGCCCTGCTCAGCACCTTCGCCGCCGCCGGCATGGGCGTGATGCCGGCGGCCCTGCTGCTGGGCGAGCACCTGCAGCGCACCTACGGGCTGGAGCCGGTGGGCACCACGGCGGACGTGCACGAGCACTTTCACCTGATCTACAGCGCGCGCAAGGTGATCCACCCCCTGGTCACCCGGCTGGCCGAGGCCGGCGCGGCAGGGCTGCTGGGGGATGCGGCCACGGATTGAAAGGGATGAACCGGCCGCCGGGGCCGGGCATGGACCTGGCGCAAAAACCCGGCCTTGCGGCTACGCCACAATCAGGGGCATGAGCTTCGCCCCCCTCCAGAACGACACCTTCCTGCGCGCCTGCCGGCGCCAGGCCACCGACTACACCCCCCTGTGGCTGATGCGCCAGGCCGGCCGCTACCTGCCGGAATACAAGGCCACGCGGGCCCGGGCGGGCAGCTTCATGGGGCTGGCCACCAACGTGGACTACGCCACCGAGGTCACGCTGCAGCCCCTGGAGCGTTTTCCACTCGATGCGGCCATTCTGTTCAGCGACATCCTCACCGTGCCCGATGCGATGGGCCTGGGCCTGTCGTTCGCTGAGGGGGAAGGCCCGCGCTTCGCCCACGTGGTGCGCGACGAAGCGGCCGTGGCGGCCCTGGCCGTGCCCGACATGGACAAGCTGCGCTACGTGTTCGATGCGGTCACCAGCATCCGGCGCGCGCTCGACGGCCGCGTGCCGCTGATCGGCTTTTCCGGCAGCCCCTGGACGCTGGCCTGCTACATGGTGGAGGGCAAGGGCAGCGACGACTACCGCCTCGTGAAGACGCTGATGTACAGCCGCCCCGACCTGATGCACCGCATCCTGGCCGTCAACGCCGACGCCGTGGCCGCCTACCTGAACGCGCAGATCGACGCGGGCGCCCAGGCCGTGATGGTGTTCGACAGCTGGGGCGGCGTGCTGGCCGACGGCGCCTTCCAGGCCTTCAGCCTGGCCTACACCAAGCGCGTGCTGGAGCAGCTCCAGCGCACCGGCGTGGACGGCACCGACGTGCCGCGCATCGTGTTCACCAAGGGCGGTGCGCTCTGGCTGGACGCCATGAAGGACCTGGACTGCGAGGTGCTCGGACTGGACTGGACGGCCAACCTGGCCCGTGCCCGCGCCCTGGTCGGCGGCGCGGTGGGTGGCCCCGGCAAGGCGCTGCAGGGCAACATCGACCCCAACGTGCTGTTCGCCCCGCCCGAGCAGATCGCGCTGCACGCGCGCGCCGTGCTCGACAGCTTCGGGCCCCCCCACACCGACCGGGCCACCACCGGTCCCACGCACATCTTCAACCTGGGCCACGGCATCAGCCAGTTCACGCCCCCGGAGCATGTGGCGGCGCTGGTCGAAACGGTGCACCGCCATTCCCGCGCGTTGCGCCAGGCTTGACAGGCCTTGACAGCAGGGAATGCAGGCGGGCGAGTTATGCACACTGCGCGCACCACGTTGGCGCACGGCCTGCATTCCCGGGAATCTTTTCGATGGGCGTCAAAATAATTGGTCAGCGCCTGTAAGCCATTGATTCATAAGGACTGGAAGAATTTGCCGAATTTCCGGGCAATGTAACAAAACCACGTGTTTTCAAGGCCTGGCGGCCGGTCGGACGCGGATATCAACAAAGTTATCCACAGAAAATCGGTGCTTTCCCAAAATCCTCGTCAAATCAAGCACTTGCGTCGCCCATTGAAGAAATTGCCCGACCTTCGCACCCCGCCCTAACACAGAATGGCCCCTTGACAAGACCAACACGGGTCCACTTATGCACAAGGTGCTTGATGCGGTGCAGCATCTGGCCCAGCATGACCGGCTGCGGGCGGCATTCACCATATTTTTGATAGATCATTGATTCATATGGATTTTTTTGAATTCCCTCAGGCCATGCAGATTGCCGAAGGGACGCCCCGCCGCCTCTAAGCCAGCAGCCAGGCCTGGGATGTCAACAAAGTTATCCACAGAAAAAGCCTGCAGCCCCTCAAATCCCCGATAAATCAATCACTTAACGCCTGCATCGCCATCCCGTCTGAACAAGTGCCCGTAAACGACGATCCTCCCTCCCCGGCACCCGCCATCCTGCAGATTGCCGTCCAGACCCCTGGGCACAGCAATGTGGGCGACCTGCTGAGCTACGCCAGCGACCGGCCCCTGCCCCCCGGAACGCTGGTGCGCGTGCCGCTGGGCACCCGCGAAGTGCTGGGCGTGGTCTGGGATGCGCCCGAGGGTGGGTTGCCGCCGCTGCCCGCCGGCACGTCCGCCCGCGCCGTTGCCGCGGTGCTGGAGGGCGTGGCGCCGCTGGCGGCGCCCTGGCGCCGGCTGGTGGCCTTCACCGCGCGCTACTACCAGCGCGGGCTGGGCGAGGTGGCCCTGGCCGCCCTGCCCCCCCAGTTGCGCGACCTGGGCCCCGCGCAGCTCGCGCGGCGCCTGCGCCGCCCGGCGGCGTCGTTGCAAGGTGGCGATGCGCTACCGGAGATCGCCCTGAGCGCCGAGCAGGAAAGCGCCCGCGCCGCCATCGCCGCCGAACCCGGGCCCTTCCTGCTCTACGGCAGCACCGGCAGCGGCAAGACCGAGGTCTACCTGCGCTGCGTGCAGGAGGCGCTGGAAGCCGATCCGGCCGCGCAGGCGCTGGTGATGGTGCCCGAGATCAACCTCACCCCCCAGCTGGAGGAGCGCTTCACCGCCCGCTTCGCGCCCCGCTACGGCGCGGGCAGCGTGGTCTCGCTGCACAGCGGCATGACCAACCCGCAGCGCCTCAAGAGCTGGCTGGCGGCGCATGCGGGCACGGCGCGCATCGTGCTGGGCACGCGCATGTCGGTGTTCGCCAGCATGCCGGGCCTGGCGCTCATCGTGGTGGACGAGGAACACGACGCCAGCTACAAGCAGCAGGAAGGCGCCCGCTACTCGGCGCGGGACTTGGCCATCTGGCGCGGCCGCGACCAGGGCGCCAAGGTGGTGCTGGGCTCGGCCACGCCGTCGCTGGAAAGCTGGCATGCCAGCCGGCCCGCCGAAGCCGGCATCCCGGCCGGCCGCTACCGGCGGCTGCACATGCCCAGCCGCATCGGCGCCGGAGAACTGCCGCACGTGCGCCTGGTGGACATGGGCCAGCAGCCGCGCGGCGCCGTGTTCTCCGCCCCGCTGCTGGCCGCCATCACCCAGCGCGTGGAGCGCGGCGAGCAGTGCCTGGTGCTGCTCAATCGCCGCGGCTTCGCGCCCGTGCTGCACTGCAGCGACTGCGGCTGGAAAAGCGACTGCCCGCACTGCAGCGCGCACCAGGTCTTCCACAAGATCGACCGCACCCTGCGCTGCCACCACTGCGGCTACACCCAGCGGGTGCCCCATGCCTGCCCGGGCTGCGGCAACCCCGACATCGCCCCCATCGGCCGGGGCACCGAGCAGTTGGAAGAACAACTGGCCGCCCTGCTGCGCAACGTGATCACGCCCGAGCGGCGGGCGGCACGCGTCGCCCGCATCGATGCCGACACCACCAAGGCCAAGGGGGCGCTCGAATCCCAACTGGCCCAGGTGCATGCGGGCGAGGTGGATGTGCTGGTGGGCACGCAGATGGTGGCCAAGGGCCACGACTTTCGGCGCATCACGCTCGTGGCGGCGGTGCAGCCCGACGGCGCGCTGTTTTCCAGCGACTTCCGGGCGCCCGAGCGCCTCTTCGCTCTGCTGCTGCAGGCCGCCGGCCGCGCGGGGCGCGATGCACGCTACGTGGCCGAGCAAGGCAGCCGGTGCGAGATGTGGGTGCAGACCTACCACCCCGACCATGCCGTGTACGCCGCGCTGCGCCAGCACGACTACCCCGCGTTCGCCGACAGCCAGTTGGCCGAGCGGGCCGAAGCCGCCATGCCGCCCTTCGCCTACCAGGCGCTGGTGCGCGCCGACGCGCGCACGCAGGAGGTCGCCCAGGCGTTCTTGGCCGCGGCCAGCGCCGCCGCGCAAGCCGATGGGTTGCCGGGGCTGGAGCATGTCACGCTGTTTCCCCCCGTGCCCCTGGCGATCCAGCGGGTGGCCAACGTGGAGCGCGCGCAGATGCTGCTGGAAAGCGGCAGCCGCGCGGCGCTGCAGCGCTTTCTGTCGGCCTGGCAGCCGGTGCTGCACGCCACGCGCGCGGCGCCGGAGCACAAGGGGCTGATCCGCTGGCTGGTGGACGTGGACCCGCTGACAATCTGATCCCCGGCTGGATCGTGTCTGGCGGGTTGGCGCCATGCGGCATCGATTGCTACCAAATGAATAGCAAAATGCCTAAGTCAATATTGCGGTGGCGGCCGAAAAGCTCAGAAAGGCCAGCGCGGTGGAGACCAGGATGATCCGCGCGATGCGCCCGTTGTGGGCGCCGAAGCGCTCGGCCAGCAGCGACACGTTGCTGGCGCTCGGCAGCGCCGCCACCAGCACCAGCACCGTGTGTGCGAACGGCGTGAGCGGCACGCCCGCCGCGATCGCGCCATGCCCCGCGCCCCAGACGAGCAACGGATGCACGAACAGCTTGGCCAGCGCAACCGGCACGTAGTCGCGCGGGGGCACGCGGTCGTGCTGGTTCATCTGCGAGCGTGCCAGAACGGCGCCGATCGTGAACAGCGCCACGGGCGACGCCGCGCCGGCCAGCATCGCTACCGTCTGGTCGAGCGGGCCGGGTAACTTCCACTGCAGCGCGGACGCCACGGCCCCCAGAGCGATGGCCCAGGGCATGGGGTTGGTCGCCATGCCGCGCAAGGCCCGGCGCACCGCCACCGCCACGCCGTGCGTGCCCACGCCGTCCAGCCGCGACAGGGCGATGCACAGCGAGGTCGTGAGCACCATGTCCACCAGCATCGTCAGGATGGCCGGCCCCGCCGCGGAGGCCCCGAGCAGCGCCACCAGCAGCGGCACGCCCATGAAGCCGGTGTTGGGAAAGGCCGCCACCAGCGCGCCGAAGGCGGCATCATTCCAGCCCAGGCGCGCCCGGGTGAGCGCCACCGTGGCGCCGACCAGGGCCAGGCCGCACAGGATGTAAAGGCCCGCCACCGCCGGGTCCAGCAACTGGCCGATGGGCGTGTTCGCGCCCAGGCGGAACAGCATGCACGGCAGCGCGAAAAACAGCACGAACGCATTCAGCCCGGGAATGGCCGCCTGCGGCAGCGCGCCCGCGCGCGCGGCCAAGTAGCCGCAGAGCACGAGCGCGAAGAAGGGAAAGGTGATGGACAGAACGGACAGCACGGCCCATTGTCGGCGCAAGGCAGCGTGCAGAGTGCCGCACGTCACCGCGAAAAAAAGCCCGCACAGGGCGGGCAGCGGGACCGGGGCCGATTCCAGGCCCCGATGGCGTGGCGCAGCGCGCCGCAGCCTGTCCGGTCAGATCTGCACGCCCTGCTCCACTTCCTGCACCTTGCGGCGTGCCAGGGCGAGGTTGGAGCGCTCCTTGTCGAGCACCAGGTAGATGAACAGGCCTTCGTGCGCGGCCAGCGGGCGGATCACGTGGTACTGCTTGCCCAGCGTGATGAGGATGTCGTCGATCTTGTCGGCCAGGCCCAGCGAGCGCATGGTCTTGTTCTTGGCACGGACCACTTCGGTGTTGCCGGCAGCCGCCAGTTCCATGTCCACGCCGCTGCCGACGCTGCCCAGCAGCATGCCGCTGCCGCTGTCCACCACGGCCGCGCACAGGGCGCCGTCGATGGAATGGAGTTGGTTCAGAGATTCTTGAAGGGAGGCCATGGGTTCGATTCCTTAAACAGAAAGAGACGAAAAGGGAAGCAAGCACACATGCGCGCCGCCGGCCGACCCGGCAACGCGCGGGGGATCATTCGGGGCGGCCCAGTTGCTGCGCGACCTCGCCGGCGGTCCACAGGGCCCGCCCGAGCACGGCCTGCTTTTCCAGCACCAGGCACAGGATGCAGGGGAAGGCCCCGCCGATGGCCTGGAAGATCGCCAGGCCCGCCTCGGTCTCGAAGGTGAGGCGACGACAACCGGGGTAATCGATCTCGCGGCCCACGGCACGGGCCATGGCCATGAGCGAGCCCGCCATGGCCGCCAGCCGGCGCACCTCCAGGCCACCGCCCACCGACAGCGAGGCCACCTCGAAACCGTCGAGGGTGGTCACCAGCGCCATGCGCACGTCGCCCGCGGGGGCCACCACGCGGTCCAGCACCTCCCGGGCCGCCTGCGCGCGCTCGGGGGGGACGATGTTCGCCTTGTTCATCATGGGATTTCAGTCCATTTCGTTCTGCAGGGACAGCATGGAAGCCAGCACGCCCACGGCCTCCAGCAGTTGGCCGCGGTCGCGCGGATCGGCTTCCAGGATGGGCACCACGCCGTGCGGCGAGGCTGACAGCGCCAAGCCGAACGCCTCGATCTGCGCGGGCGTGGCGGGACGGGCGCTGAGCACCAGGGCCAGCGGCGGATCGGGCTGCACGGCCATTTCGGCGAGCAGGTCGAGCGTCTCGCCCACGGCCGAGGGCCGGGCCACGTCGGCCATGATGAAGACGCCCATCGACACCGAGAGGATCCATTGCCGCACGAAGTCGAAGCGGTCCTGCCCGGGGCAGCCGCACACCTGCACGTGCTCGCCATCGCCCAGGTCGATCTCGCCGAACTCCGCGCCCACGGTGGTGAACGCCTTGGAATGCGCCGCCCGGTCGAGGTTGGGCACGTCGGAGGACGCCATCACGTCGCCGCACAGCGAGCGCAGCGCGGTGGTCTTGCCGATGCCCATGGGCCCCACGAGCGCGATGCGGGGCAGTGCCCCGGTCATGCCTGGCCTCCACCGCGCACCCAGCGCGTGAGCCGCTGAACCAGCCCGCCGTGCCCGGAGGGCTTCGGGCGGTCGGCGCGCAAGGCGGGTGCCGGCGCCGCCGTTTCGGTGCGCAGCACGTTGCGGCGGGACAACTCGGCCAGCAGCGCCTGCGCAGTGGCGGGCTCCAGGCCGCTGTGCTCGCACAACTGCGCCAAGCTGACCGGCGCGCGGGTGAGCAACGCGAGCGCCCGCACATGGCCGCCCGAGCGGAACGGCGCTCCCAGGGACACCCAGGTGCTCAGCCGGAACCGTTGCTGGGGGTCGCCGAACGCAGCGCGCGCTGCTGCAGGAGACTCCCATGCCGTGTCGGCGGAGGCGGCCGTCATCGTCTGGCGCGCCCGCCAGTCCATCAGGAACACGGCGGCACGGTCCAGCACGTCGATCAGGTCCGCCAGCGTATAGCCGGTCTGCAGGCGCGCGGTCCACTGCGCCTGGGGCGCCTTGTCGGGAAACGAGCCCCCTACGCAGACCAGGCACGGCGCGCGGGAGCCCGGCTGCGCCGCGCTGGCGTCGTCCAGCAGCAGCACCTGGGCCTCGGCGGCCGGCACCTCATGCCAGCGGAGCAACGATTTGCGCGACGCCACGCTGAACAGCTTGTGGAACCGCTCGTAAAAGTGGGGAGTGAGCATCTCTGCGGCCACCCCCGCTGAAGCATCGCGCATGGCGGTGACCCCGGTGGAAATAATCAAATTGGAGGGCCAGTATAAAGATGCACATTGATACATTGTCAAGAAATTTGCTAAAAATGAGAAAAATGATTTCTTCTTGACGAATTCCAGATCCCGGCACGCCGTTCCTGGCAAAACCTTGTAGAAAGGGCCGGTTCGATTCCGGCCCATCCCGGTATCATTGCGCGCTCTGGCTCCCTTCTCCCTGGGAAGCGGTGCTCCACCCGTGCCTCGCCGGCGCCTGTCCACCCCCTTTTTTCTGCGCATGTCCGCCGGTCTCAATCTCGCCCAGCTCCAGGCGGTCCACTACACCGAGGGGCCATGCCTCGTGCTGGCGGGCGCAGGTTCGGGCAAGACGCGGGTGATCACCCACAAGATCGCCCGGTTGATCGAAACGGGGCTGGAGGCGCGCCGCATCGCCGCCATCACCTTCACCAACAAGGCCGCCGCCGAGATGCGCGAGCGCGCGCAGGGCCTCATCGGCCGTGCGGCCAAGGACGTGCTGGTGTGCACCTTCCACGCGCTGGGCGTGCGCATGGTGCGCGAAGACGGGCATGTGCTCGGGCTCAAGCCCCAGTTCAGCATCCTCGATGCGGACGACGTGACCGGCATCCTCAAGGACGCGGCCGGCGGCACGACCGACATGGCCACCGCCCGCCAGTGGCAGTGGACCATCAGCAAGTGGAAGAACATGGGCCTGAACGCCCAGGAATCGCTGGCGCAGGCCGCGGACGACCACGAGCGAAGCATCGCCGTCCTGATGGCGCGCTACGAAGAACGCCTGACCGCCTACCAGAGCGTCGATTTCGACGACCTCATCGGCATGCCGCTGCGCCTGCTGCGCGACCACTCCGAGGTGCGCAGCAAATGGCAGCGGGTGCTGGGCCACGTGCTCGTGGACGAGTACCAGGACACCAACGCCACGCAGTACGAGTTGCTCAAGCTGCTCGTGGGCGAGCGCGCGCGCTTCACCGCCGTGGGCGACGACGACCAGTCCATCTACGGCTGGCGCGGCGCCACGCTGGACAACCTGAAAAAGCTGCCGGTCGACTTTCCGCAGCTCAAGGTGATCAAGCTGGAGCAGAACTACCGCTCCACCAGCGCCATCCTGCGCGCGGCCAACAACGTGATCCAGCCCAACCCCAAGCTGTTTCCCAAGACGCTGTTCTCCGAACTGGGCGAAGGCGAGCCGGTGCGCGTGGTGGACGCCGACAGCGAAGAGCACGAGGCCGAGCGCGCCGTGGCCCGCATCCAGAGCCTGCGTGCCGCGGCCAACCCGCCGCCGGCCTGGAAGAGCTTTGCCCTCCTCTACCGCGCCAACCACCAGGCCAAGCCGTTCGAGAAGGCGCTGCGCAAGGCCAACATTCCCTACAAGGTCTCGGGCGGCACGAGTTTCTTTGACCGCGCGGAAATCAAGGACCTGTGCGCCTGGTTCCGCCTGTGGATCAACAACGACGACGACCCGGCGTTCCTGCGCTCCATCACCAGCCCCAAGCGCGGCATCGGGCACACCACGCTGGGCGCACTGGGCGAATTCGCCACCAGGCACAAGCTGAGCATGTTCGGCGCGCTGTTCAACGGCATGCTGCCGGCGGCCATCCCCAAGCGCGCGCTCGACGGGCTGATGGAGTTCGGGCGCTACGTCAACGACCTCGAATACCGCGCCCGGCACACGCATGGCGCCGAGGATTCGCGCGCCTTCCTGGCCGACTGGCTCAAGGAAATCGACTACGAAAAGCACCTGTACGACGGCGAAGACAGCGAGAAGGTCGCCGCCGCGCGCTGGAGCAACGTGCTGGAGTTCTGCGACTGGATGTCGCAGCGCGCCGGCGGCCAGATCGACGACACCTCGGGCAGCGTCGTCACCAAGGAGACCAAGAGCCTGCTGGAGGTCTCGCAGACCATCGCGCTGCTGTCCACCATCAGCGAGCGCGAGAAAGACCAGGACATGGTCACGCTGTCCACGCTGCACGCCTCCAAGGGCCTGGAGTGGCCGCATGTGGTGCTGGTGGGCGTGACCGAAGGCATGCTGCCCTTCAAGCTCGACGACGACGAGGGCCGCCAGCTCAAGGTGAGCGACGACACGCTGCAGCGCCTGCAGGAAGAGCGCCGCCTGATGTACGTGGGCATCACCCGCGCCCAGCGCAGCCTGGCCGTCAGCTGGACCAAAAAGCGCAAGAAGGGCCGCGAGATGGTGAACGCGCAGCCCAGCCGCTTCATCGCCGAGATGGCGCTGGACAAGAATACCGCCCGCGAAGACCCGCGCGAAAAGCTCAAGGCGCTGCGCGCCGAATTCGCCGCGCGCAAGGCCCAGAACGCCACGCCATGACCGGCCGTGCCATGATCCGCCGCCACGTCGCCGTCGGGCGGGCCGCAGCGTGCGCCGGAATGCGCCGGCCGCTGGCACAGAGCGTGCGTGTCGCTGGGCCGCGCAACCGCACCTGGGCGCGGGCATCGCGCGGGGCGGACGGCAAGAAGAACATCAGCGCCACCTGGATCGGCCAGGTGGAACAAGGCAGTTGCGGCTAGGAGATACGAGGAACATGGAACAACGCACCACATCACACCACCGCCCCGTCCGTGCTGCGCAAGCAGTCCGGGCGGCCATGACACCGCGGCGCCTGGGCACCCTGGCCCTGGCCCTGTGCGCCCCCGCGGGCGCTGCGCTGGCGCAGGCGCCTGCCCAGACGGAGGCCGCCGGCGACGCCTGGCGCCGTTGCACCGCCATGGCCGGCGACAGCACCGCCCGCCTGGCCTGCTTCGACCAGTGGGCGGGCCAGCAGGCCTGGAAAGCGCCTGCGGCATCGGCCAGCGCGTCCACCGGCAACACCACGGCCAGCACCGCACCGCCCACCCCCGTGGACACGACGCTGCCGGCCACCCGCCTCATCGACGTGGCCCAGGTGGAAGGCTGCCGCGACGAGCAGTACAGCACGCTGTCGCGCTTTTGGGAATTGGAGTCGGGCAGCGATTGCGGCACCTTCCGCTTCCGGGGCTATCGGCCGATCAGCATTTCGGTGGTCAAGGGCAGCAACGTCAATCGCCAGCCCACCTCGCCCGTGCCGGACCACAACGCCACCTCGGCCGTGGACTACCGGACCACCGAGAACCGCATCCAGCTGTCGGTGCGCACCAAGATCGCCCAGGGCCTGCTCACGCAGGGCCACCCCACGCTGAAGGACTCGGTGTGGGTGGGCTACACGCAGCAGTCGTACTGGCAGCTGTTCAGCCCCGACATCTCGCGCCCCTTCCGCGCCACCGACCACGAGCCGGAAGTGATGTACGTGTACCCCACCGACGCCAAGCTGCCCTTCGGCTGGCGCTGGCGCTACAGCGGCATCGGGCTGGTGCACCAGTCCAACGGCCAGAGCCTGCCGCTGTCGCGCAGCTGGAACCGCGTGTACCTGATGACCGGCATGGAACTGGACAACCGCTGGAGCGTGAACGCGCGCCTGTGGAAGCGCCTGAGCGAAAGCGCCGACAGCGACGACAACCCGGGCATCAGCGACTACATCGGCCGGGGCGAGCTGCAGGTGAACTGGAACTACGACCGCGACAACACCGTGGGCGTGACCGTCCGCCATTCGCTGGCCTCCACGCCGCGCGGCTCGGCACGCATCGAATGGCTGCAGAACCTGGGCAAGGGCCTGGGCGGCAGCAAGAGCAACCTGCGCCTGCACACTGCCCTGTTCAGCGGCTATGGCGACAGCATGATCGACTACAACCGCAAGCGCACGGTGTTCAGCGTCGGCCTGAGCCTGGTCGATTTCTGAGCGCCTGAACGCACGGCCGGCCCCCGCCTGCGCGGCAAGGGGTCGGCCGCATCACATCCCGTTACCCTTTGACAGGACTGCTGCCTTGAATCGGCGCACACGCGCCGACACAATGGCACGCACATCGCAGTCCGGCAGGCCCCGCGCACCACTCCCTGGAAAAAGAGGCGTTTTCATGCCGCTTTCTCCACCATTGCTGGTCCAAGCCCCCGGGACAATGCCCCTCGGAGGACGAAACCATGGACATGCAATATCAGCTCAAGGCTGGAAGTTACTACCTGTACGACATGCGCGAGGCGCCCAGTGCCGTCACGGGCGAGCGCCGTTTCAAGCTGAAGACCGATACCGTCGCCATTGCCTTCGATGCGCACACGGGCGAAGTCCACCAGCACGGCACGCCGTCGCGCATCCAGTCCTGGGCCAGCAACACGCGCCGCCGCCTGCGCGCGGCCGGTGCGCTGGATGTGGCCAACGACATCGTCGTCGTCTCCGGCCCGCTGCCGGTGGACGAGCTCAACAAGTGCCTGTGGATCAACGGCTACTGCCGGCGCATGTTCAAGCGCCTGGCGAGCCTGCCTCACGGCAAGCTGCAGCGCCCGAGCGAGCCTTTCCGCAAGGCCGCCTGAGAGTTGCTGAAAAGGATCAGGCCAGGGTTTCCTGCCCGCCCTCGGCATTCACATCCACGGTTTCCAGCACGTCCGCGTGCTTGACGATGGTCACGGGCACATGGCTCGCATGCACCAGCGCCTGCGACACCGACCCCAGCAACGCGCTGCTGATCGCGCCCTGCCCGCGGGCGCCGATCACCAGCATGCCGCAGCCGTGGCGCTCGGCGATGTCCACCAGCGTGTTCGCCACGTCGCCCACGCCCACATCGGTTTCGTGCTCCACGCCCGCGGCCTCGAAGATCGCACGGGCCGGGGCCATCAGGTGCAGGCCGGCTTCCAGGCTGGCCGCCGCGATGAGGTCCGGGTCGCGCGACACCACCATTTCGTAGAGCGTGGCGGGCTCCTGCACATGGGCCAGCACGACGCTGGCGCGCAGCCCCTGCCGCAGCAGGGCCAGGGTGTGGTGCACCGCATCCAGGGAGAGGTCCGAGCCATCGACGGCGATGAGGATCTTGAGCATGTCCGTGTCCTTTCCGGGAGTCTGAGGGGCCTGCCGGCGATGCGCTCCGCTCGCCCGGCAGGCAGTGCGGTCCAGTGTACCGGCGCCCCGCCGCGCCCCCGACCCTGTGGGCGTCTGGGACAATGCGCGCCATGCTGCAGTTCGACCTCCTGACCACCGACCCCGAAAGCCACGCGCGACGCGGCACCCTCACCCTGAACCACGGCGTGGTGCAGACCCCCATCTTCATGCCCGTGGGCACCTACGGCACCGTCAAGGGCGTGATGCCGCAGAGCCTGCACGACATGGGCGCGCAGATCATCCTGGGCAACACGTTCCACCTGTGGATGCGCCCGGGGCTGGACGTGATGCAGGGCTTCGGCGGCCTGCACGCGTTCGAGAAGTGGGACAAGCCCATCCTCACCGACTCCGGCGGCTTCCAGGTATGGAGCCTGGGCGCCATGCGCAAGATCACCGAGGAAGGCGTGCACTTCGCCTCGCCCGTGAACGGCGACAAGCTCTTTATGTCGCCCGAGGTGAGCATGCAGATCCAGACCACGCTCAATTCCGACATCGTGATGCAGCTGGACGAGTGCACCCCGTACGAAACCAAGGGCCACCTGACCACCGAGCGCGAGGCGCGCACCTCGATGGAAATGAGCCTGCGCTGGGCGCAGCGCAGCCAAGACGAATTCCACCGCCTGAACAACCCCAACGCACTGTTCGGCATCGTGCAGGG
Source organism: Acidovorax sp. SUPP3434 (assembly GCF_030159015.1). NCBI lineage: Bacteria > Pseudomonadati > Pseudomonadota > Betaproteobacteria > Burkholderiales > Comamonadaceae > Acidovorax > Acidovorax sp. SUPP3434. The sequence goes on along the minus strand of NZ_BQXL01000016.1, from coordinate 52,086 downwards.
CGGCATGTTCGAGAACCTGCGGGCCGAATCGCTCGACCGGCTGGTGGAGATGGATTTCCCCGGCTACGCCGTGGGCGGCGTTTCGGTGGGCGAGCCCAAGGACGAGATGCTGCGCATCATGGCGCACACGCCGCACCGCCTGCCGGCGCACAAGCCGCGCTACCTCATGGGCGTGGGCACGCCCGAGGACCTGGTGGAAGGCGTGGCGCAGGGCGTGGACATGTTCGACTGCGTGATGCCCACGCGCAATGCGCGCAACGGCACGATCTTCACGCGTTATGGCGACCTGAAGCTGCGCAATGCGCGCCACAAGGCCGACCACCAGCCGCTCGACACCACCTGCACCTGCCATGCCTGTGCGGGCGCCGAGGGCGTGGCCTGGGACCAGGGCGGGCGCGGCGGCTTCAGCCGCGCGTACCTGCACCACCTGGACCGCTGCGGCGAAATGCTGGGCCCGATGCTCACCACCATCCACAACCTGCACTACTACCTGAACCTGATGCGCGAGGTGCGCGAATCGCTGGATGCGGGCCGCTTCGGCGAATTCCGCCGCCAGTTCGCGGCCGATCGCGCGCGGGGCGTGTAACCCCGAAGCCCCGGCGCCCTGACGCCCCAGGCCCCGGGCGATGTCCGCTGCGGGACGGCGGTGGTATCCGGCCCGGCGCGCGCCCGCTACGATGGCGCCATGCTGACCGTCCACCACCTCGAAACCTCGCGCTCGCAGCGCGTCCTGTGGCTCCTGGAAGAACTGGGCGTGCCCTACGAACTCCGGACCTACCAGCGCGACCCGCGCACCCGCCTGGCGCCGCCGGAGTTGCGCAAGATCCATCCGCTCGGCAAGTCGCCGGTCATCACCGAAGGCGACGACGTCATCGCCGAATCGGGCGCCATCATCGAAACCCTGGTGGACCGCTACGGCGCGCAGGCGCAGGGCGAGCTCGCGCACCTGGAGCCCGCGCGCGGCACGCCCGAACGCCGCCAGTGCCGCTTCTGGATGCACTACGCCGAAGGCTCGCTGATGAACTGGCTGGTGATGAAGCTGGTCTTTCAGACGCTGCCCAGGCAGCCCATGCCGTTCTTCGTGCGGCCCATCGCGCGGGCCGTGTGCGGCAAGGCGGAGCAAAAGCTGGTGGACCCCAACCTTGCCACGGCCCTGGCCTTCATCGACGACCACCTGTCGCGCAACGCCTGGTTTGCCGGAGCCGACCTCACCATGGCCGATTTCCAGATGAGCTTTCCGGTCGAGGCGGCCATGAGCCGCGTGCAGAACGCCGACCGGCACACGCACCTGAAGGCCTACCAGGCCCGCATGCGGGCCCGCCCGGCCTACCAGCGGGCGCTGGCCAAGGGCGGCCCGGTGGTGATGGGCGGCTGAGGCGCCACGCCCCCTGCATACCAGCGCCCTTTCAAGCAGATCCCCTAAAGCGGTCCCGCCGGGGCCGGGCCACCGGCCAATGGCCCGGCGGCGTGCGGCACCACCGCCGCACTGGCGTCCGAGTCGCTGCCGGGCAGCAGCCCCCGGCCCGCGCCTGCGCCGCAGGCATGGCAGAACCGGGCGAAAGCGCTCTTGCGGGTGTTGCACGCGCCGCAGTGGTCGAACAGCCCGATGCCGCAGTGGGGGCAGAAGTCGATGGTGGGGTCCTTCAGGTCCACCGGCCGCTCGCACCCCGGGCACACGCCCTTGGCCAGGCGCGCCAGGGCGACGTCGTAGCTCAGTTCCTTGCGGCGCTCCTGGTCGGGCAGCGCCTCGGCCCGCTTCTGGCGCTCCAGGTAGCGGTTGAGCGCCACGATGGCGTACCGCCCGACCAGCGCGGTCACGACGATGCCGACCACGTAGCGCACATAGCCGCCGTAGCTGGGCAGGTAGGGCACCAGCTCCACGAAGAACGCGAACAGCGCGAAGAAGATGAAGCCCCACACGAACGGCCAGTAGGTGCCCTTGCGCTTCTTCACGAAGAGCCAGCCGGCCACCACCAGCAGCGGCAGCGTGAGCGCCAGCCGGTACAGGAACACGCGCAGCTGCACCTTGCGCTGCTGCACGGCCATGCGCTCGTAGCCATCCTTTTCCAGCGCGGCCAGGCGTTGCTGCGCGGCCGTGGCTGCCTGGCGCGCATCGAGCGCGGCCTGCTGCTGCGCTTCGACCGCCTGTTGGGTCTGGCGCTCGCGCAGCTGGAGCCGGTCCAGCGCCTGCGTGCGCTGCACCACCTCGGGGTTGTGCTCGGACTGCTGCGTGGCGCTGCGCGTGGCCAGCCAGTTGTTGAAGGTCTCGCGCTCCGCCGCGGTCTCGCTGCGCGACTTGGCGCGCTGCAGGCGGGCCTGGTCGAGCGCCGTCTCCGCGCTCTCCTCGGCCTGCTGCGCGTTGCGCACCTGGGCGCGCAGCGTCTCCGCGGCAGGGCGGTCCAGGAAATCGTCAAGCTGCAGGGTGGCCTCGACCTTGGGCAGGTCGTCCACGACGGTGCCGCCCAGCCCGATCAGGAAGCTGGCGAACACCAGCGACACCAGCCACAGGCCCCGGCGGAACCATTTTTCCGACAGGCGAAGGGATTTGCTCATGACCAGCTCCTCGGCATTGAAATACTATTAATTTGATAGCAACACAGACAATCAATATCCCGGCATCAGCGGCTTTTGACTATAAACCCGCGTTGGCGTCACGGCGGCGGCAGCGCCACCGGGGCCGATGCCAGTTGCGCGCGCTGCAGCCACGCCAGGGCGGAGTCCACGGTCACCGTGGCGATGCGGTTGGCAAAACGCTCGCTGTCCGGGTGGTCGTCGAACGCCACGTTCGCCGCCGTCACCCGCCCACCCAGCCGCGTGAGCGCGCCGACCTTGAGCACGGTCGGCTCATACCCCTTGTAGCGCAGCCAGGCCTGCGCCTGATCGCGCCGGAGCACGGTGCCGGGCTCCATGGCCGCGGCCAGCGTCTCCAGCGCCCACTGGTTCGACTGCTGGTACTTCGTGCCCCAGGCGTAGCTCACCATGCTGTAGGGCCGCTGGTGCATGGCCGTGGCGCGCGTGCGGTCGGCGAGCACCGCCATCATCCGCTGCTGCACCTCGGGCGTGGGCACGGCCCACACGGCCTCGTAGCGCCACAGGTCGTCGAGAAAGAACTCGCCCAGCCCCTGCCGGTACACCACGCCCACCGCGGTGCCGCACTCGTTGAGCTTGTGCACCACGCGCCAGGGCCCCTGCGGCGTGCGGTAGGCCCAGCCCAGGTGCGAGTAGCGCAGCCCGTAACGGGACAGGTCCTGCCCCGCACGCGCCAGGACCACCACCTGGGTGCCCGAGCGGGCGTGCTCCGCGTCCAGGGCCCGGGCCGTGCGGGCGGCCAGATCCATGCCGCGCTCGATGAGCTGCGGGGTCGGCTTGCGCGCCTCGCAAGATCGGCCCGCGTGCGCGGCGCCGGTTCCGGCGAGAGCAACCGCCGCCAGGGCGGCCAGGGCCCGTCTGCGCATGGTCCGCCCCCTCACAGCCGCTCGTTGTAGAGCAGTGCACGGCCCAGGGCATTGGGCACGAAGGCCAGCGCCTCGCCCGCCACCGACAGGACGACGCCGGTGCCGATCACGCTGCAGGCCACCGCCGACCCCACGGCATGGACCGTGCCGGAGGCCGCGCGGCCGGCCACCTCCACGCTCACCTGCGCACCATCGGACGCCCGCTCCAGCACATACACGGTGCCGTTGGCCGACGCCTCCACGGCCTTCACGGTGAGGATCGCGCCACCCACCGACAACGCGACGGGAACGGCCGCCACCGCCCCGGCGGCCGTGGACGCCACCGAAGCGGTGCCCACGACCGAGGCCACGGGCAGCAGCGACAGGCCGACGGACACCTCGCTCTGCGCATGCACGGCGCCTGCCGCCAGCGCAAAGGCCAGGCCGAAGCCCGCGGCCCGGCGGGTCCAGGAAAAACGGGGGATCAGAGTCTCGATGCGCATGGTCTTTCTCCAGAAAAAGGGCGCGACAGCGGGGCCGCCGTGCGCGCAAGGGACGGCCGGGAAAGCGGGCACCGCGCCCGCTCCGGCCCCCGGGGTCACTCCGCCGCCGCCTTGCCCGCCTTGTCCGGGGCGGCGGCCGGTGCGGAAGGGGTGCCGCCGGCTGGCATGGAGGCCTCGCGGCGGCCCTGCCAGCGGGCGTCCGCCAGGTCCGCCTCGTGGCGGTCGCGCAGCATCTTGGCCAGCGTGAAGGCGGTAGTGATCAGGTAGAGCCAGCTCACGCCCAAAAAGGCCTGGTAGGTGGGGTTGATGTCCATGCTCCACAGGCCCCAGCCCGTGAGGCCCACGGCCACCGCGAACGCGCCCCAGACGACCAGCTTGAACATCGGCGTGTCCGCACCGTGGCGCGTCTGGTTGTCCCGCACGAACTTCGCCAGCATGAACACGGCCGAGAGGCAAAAGACGTAACCCATCACCATAAAGGCCCGCTCCATGGCCACCCCTGGCAGCCACGCCAGCCCCACCGCACAGCAGAACACGGCGATGCCGAACGAGACCCAGACCTGCAGGCGCCAGGCGGGCGTATCGCGCTGGATCAGGGGCGAAGGAGCGAAGGGGTGTGACATGGAGAGAAGGGCTTGCGGCCCGTGGTGGAACATGGGGCGGATCATGCGCAGGCCGCCCACCCCGGCCCGCCCTGGAATGCACGGGTGGCAGGCTTTCGGCTGCCAGGTATCGCGTGGCGATACTTTCCCTGCTTCCCCAGTCCCTCGGCGAGTGCCACAGCCGCGCGGATTGCGGTAATCTGCCGCCATCATTGGCTCTCCCTCCGAAGGACTCCGCATGCCTATCCAGAAGATCGCGGCCGCGTGCGCCCTGCTGTGCAGCGCCGGCTTCGCCTCCAGCGCCCTGGCCGGCGTCATCGCCGGCACGGGGGGCACGCCCTCCAGCAGCGTGATGGGCACCACCGATGCCACCACCTATGCCATCGCCGAAAGCGGCCCCGGCCACAGCCTCGTGGTGCCTTACTTCACGGCGCAGAACGGGCAGATGACGGTGCTGCACCTGGTCAACACCGACTTGAACAACGGCAAGGCCGTGAAGCTTCGCTTTCGCGGCGCCAACAACGGCGATGGCCTGCTGCACATGACCGTGCTGCTGGCCCCAGGCGACGTCTGGACCGGCGCGGTGACGGCCGGTGCCAACGGCATCGCGCAGCTCACCACCGCCGATGGCACCTGCACCTCGCCCCGGCTCGCGCCCGGCGTGGCGCAAGCCTTCGTGACCGAACGGCTCAACCCCCTGTGGACCGCCGACGTGCAGGCCAACCACACCCGCGAGGGCGCCATCGAGGCGATCGTGGCGGCCGACATTCCCGCCGCCGCCTTATACGGCGCGGGCCAGCAGGAGCGCTCCGCCCTCTTCACGGCCATCCGCCCGGTGAACGGTTCGGCCCCCTGCACCGATGCGGCGCTGAACGCGGCGCTGCTGGAGGACACCAGCGCCGAGGCCACGGCCGCTTCCCGGGGCCTGGCCACGCCCACCGGCGGCGTGGCGGGCACCTGGTACATCATCGACGTGCCCAACTCCACCACCTTCTCGGGGGCCGCCACCGCGATCCGCGCCGTCAACAACGCGGGCCGCAATGCACGGGGCAACTACGTGCTGTTTCCGCCCACCGCGCAGACCGTCACCGCGCCCGAGCGCTACACCGCCGACCCACTGCTGGTCTCGGCCGGCTTCGCCACCCGCGTGAAGAACATCGACGGCGAAACCAGCGAGCCCACCAATGCGGCCGTCATCCAGGCGCGCTACTACGACCTGCCCGACCTGTCCACGCCCTACTACCTGCCGGCCGGCGAACGCAACGCGCGCAGGACGGCGGGGGACCTGTCGGCGCAACTGGCGGCCACCGAAGTGATGAACCAGTACGCCACCGACCCCTCCATTTCCGCCCGAACGGATTGGGTGCTGTCCATGCCCACCAAGCGCTACAGCGTGGCCTACGACTACAGCCAGCCCCCAGCGGTCGCCCGCGTGTATTCGGTGGTGCCGCCCTCGGACCTCGGCAGCCAGTATTTCTCGGGCGACGACACACAGGTCAAGACCAGCCCCGAGAGCGTGTGCAGCCAGTGGAACCTGACCTATTTCGACCGCCAGACCAGCACCAAGCTCGCCCTCAGCCCCGTGGTGGCCTGCGGCACGGTGGCCACGCTGGGCTTCCAGGAGGCGGGCCGCTCCGGCGTCTCTGCCTCAATCACCGCGCAGCCCCGCTCGGACGCCTTCGTGTCCGGCTGGGCCAGCATCGCCACCAATGCGTCGGATGGCCGACCCATCATCGGCGCCGCACTGCTCAAGCTCACCAACCCCAATGCCACACCTGGCGTCGCGGGCAATTACGGCCTGACGATGCCGCACATGTATAAAGCGCCCTGAGCGCACGCAGGGCGGCGGCCGATTGAGGCCGTCATGGGCCCGGCGCTCGGAACGGGTTCACGATCCTTGCCGGAGCCGCCGGGCACCATCGCACGGCATGGCTCCCATCCTCAGCGCGGTGGTTTCGATTTGCGGGTGGCCTGCTGCATGCAGCGGCCGCCCAGGCGGGCCTTTGGCCCCGCCCCACCACCGTGCCGACCCCATCGCGTGACAGGCTGCCTTTGCGGCCCACGGGCGATGGCGAAGACGTTCCCACCTGCCATCCCAATCACAGGAGAAACCGTGAAAGTCAAAACCATTTCCGGGGCGGTCAGCGCCCTGCTCGGCACGCTGGCCATGGCCGGCGCAGCACACGCAGGCGTGATCGCCGGTACCGGCGCCACGCCTTCCAGCACGCAGCTGGGCGGGACCGATGCCGTCAGTTTCAAGGTGGCCGAAGGCCAGGCCGGCCATGCGCTGCTGGTGCCCTATTTCACGGCACAGAACGGCCAGATGACCGTGCTGCACCTGGTGAACACCGACCTTGACAACGGCAAGGTGGTGAAAGTGCGCTTTCGCGGTGCCACCAACGGCGACAGCCTGCTGAGCGTGCACGTGCTGCTGTCGCCCGGCGATGTGTGGACCGGCGCCGTGACGGCCGGCGCCGACGGACTGGCGCAACTCACCACGGGCGACCGAACCTGCACGATGCCGCACCTCGCCCAGGGCGTGGCGCAGCCGTTCTCCACGGGCCGGCTCGACCCGGCATGGACGCCCGAGGTGATGGCGGCCAATACCCGCGAAGGCGCCATCGAGGCGATCGTGATGGCCGACGTGCCGCAGGCGGCTATCTATGGCACGGATGGGGCGAGCAAGTCGCCCCTGTCCGTGGCGATCCAGCAGGTGAAGGAAGTCGCCCCCTGCACCGAATCCGTGCTGAATGCAGCGGTGCTGCAGGACACCAGCAGCGAGGTCGTCGCCGCCAGCCGCGGCCTGGCCACCCCGAGCGGACAGCTCAGCGCCACGTGGTACATCATCGACGTGCCCGGCTCCACCACGTTCTCCGGCGCAGCGACGGCCATCCAGGCCGTCAACAACACCGGGTTGCCCGCGCGTGGCAACTACATGCTGTTCCCGCCCACCGACACGGCGGTCATGCAGCCAGAGCGCTACACGGCCGACCCCTTGCTGGTGTCCGCCGGCTTGGCGACCCGCAACAAGGACCTGCAAGGCAACACCTCCTTCCCCACCGCGTCCGCCGTGATTCTGGCCCGCTACAACGACCTGCCCGATCTCTCGACGCCCATCTATCTGCCAGCCACCGCGGCAAGCGCCCGCACGACGGCAGGCGACCTCTCCCGGCTGCTGGCCGTGCGCGAGTTCAAGAACCAGTACGTGCTCGACGAGTCCATCTCCGCGCGCACCGACTGGGTCGTGGCGACCCCGACCAAGCGGTACAGCGTGGCCAAGGACTACAGCCAGACGGACCCTTCCAACCAGCGCGTCTATTCCGTCGTGCCCCCGCTTGGCGGCGGCGAGCAATACTTCCATGCACTGAACACCCAGGTCCGAGACGGCATCTGCAGCCAGGGCGGCAGCTGGAGCTTCCGGCTGGGCTCGCGCGACGGCAGCCTCACGCCGGAAAGCGTGGTGGCGGATTCGGCTTCGCAACCGGAAAGCTGTGGCGCGCTGTCGGTGCTGTCGTTCTCCGACAGCCGGTCGGCCGTTTCCTCCTCCGTGGCCCGCAAGGCATTGCAAGGCACGTTCTCCAACGGCTGGGCCATCTTCCGCATGCCGGACGCGCGGGGCATTCCCCTCATCGGCACCTCGTTCACCAAGCTGAGCAACCCCAGTGCCGCTCCAGGCGTGGCGGCCAACTACGGGCTGACCTTTCCGCACGTTGTGAAGGCGCCCTGAGACCGCCCGCGGGCAGATCCCCCCTGACCGCCGCTGCGGCGGCAGTCAGGGGGGCAGGTGCCCCGATGGTCGCTGCGCCCGGTCAAGGGGCCGATCCATGCGGCGCAGCCCCCACTCGGGCCGACCGGCCGGCCCCGACTCAGATTGCCATGGGCAGCTGCGTCGTCGAGAGCACGTTGCGAATCACCATGAACGAGCGCACCTGCCGCACGCCCGGCAGGTAGAGCAATTGTTCCGCGTGCAGGCGGTTGAAGCTTTCGCTGTCCTTGGTGCGCACCAGCAGGAAATAGTCGAACTCGCCCGTCACCACGTGGCATTCCATGCAGCCCGAGATCTTGGCGGCGGCCTTCTCGAACTCGGCGAACGAGTCGGGCGTGGAGCGGTCCAGCACCACGCCGATCATCACCAGCATGCCCGCGCCCACGGCGCGCGGATTGAGCAGCGCCACCACCCCGTCGATCAGCCCCAGGCGCTTGAGGCGCTCCACGCGCCGCAGGCAGGCCGGGGCGCTCAGGTGGACCTTGGCCGCCAGGGCCACGTTGGAGACCGAGGCATCGCGCTGCAGAGACCGAAGGATCGCCCTGTCGGTGCGGTCCAGTTCGCCGGTGAGATCGACGGCGGCCGCCGGTGTCGCCGGCTTTCTTAATTTTGTTGCGCACATGAATGATTTCCTGCAATCCAATCGGGCCAAATAGCCTGATCCCTCTTTTTTAAAGCCGATTCACGATCCATTTTCGCAACCCTGTTGCGCCCGCATTTTCCTACCATTCCAGGCAACGGACCGCGTTGGGCGGTTGCTCCTGCCACCGCGTGGCGGCAGCAGCCCACCGCGGCGCCGCCATCCCGCTCCCATGCCCTTCCCTTTGCCAGGATGCTTCCCATGAACTTGCAGAAATTCCCCCGCCATTCGCTGACCTTCGGCCCCACGCCCATCCAGCCGCTGCCGCGCCTGTCCGCCCACCTGGGCGGCAAGGTCGATCTGTACGCCAAGCGCGAGGACTGCAACTCGGGCCTGGCCTTCGGCGGCAACAAGACGCGCAAGCTCGAATACCTCATTCCCGAGGCGATCGAAGGCGGCTACGACACGCTGGTGTCCATCGGCGGCATCCAGTCCAACCAGACGCGCCAGGTGGCCGCCGTGGCCGCCCACCTGGGGATGAAGTGCGTGCTCGTGCAGGAGAACTGGGTGAACTACTCCGACGCGGTGTACGACCGCGTGGGCAACATCGAGATGAGCCGCATCATGGGCGCCGACGTGCGGCTGGACGCCGCGGGCTTCGACATCGGCATCCGCCCGAGCTGGGAGCAGGCCATGGAAGACGTACGCCAGGCCGGCGGCAAGCCGTTTCCCATTCCCGCAGGCTGCTCCGAGCATCCCAAGGGCGGCCTGGGCTTCGTCGGCTTCGCCGAAGAAGTGCGCCAGCAGGAAAAGGAACTGGGTTTTCAGTTCGACTACATCGTCGTGTGCTCGGTCACGGGCAGCACGCAGGCCGGCATGGTGGTGGGCTTCGCGGCCGATGGCAGGGCGGACAAGGTGATCGGCATCGATGCATCGGCCAAGCCGGAGCAGACCCGTGCGCAGATCCTGCGCATCGCGCAGAACACCGCCCAACTGGTGGAACTGGGCCGTGACATCACCGAAGCCGACATCGTGCTGGACACGCGCTACGGCGGCCCCGAATACGGCCTGCCCAGCGAGGGCACGCTGGAGGCGATCCGCCTGTGCGCGCGCCAGGAGGCCATGCTGACCGACCCGGTCTATGAAGGCAAGTCGATGCACGGCATGATCGAGATGGTGCGCAACGGCGAATTTCCGGCAGGCTCCAAGGTGCTGTATGCCCACCTGGGCGGCGTGCCCGCCCTGAACGCCTACAGTTTCCTTTTCCGCAACGGTTGATCACTCCCCAGGAGAACGCAGCACCATGACACGACTCGGCTGGCCCGGCGCCACCCCCTTGCCCGATACGCTCGATCCCGGGGAAGTCCAGGAATGGTGCGATGCGCTCGACGGCCTTCTGGCCGCCTGGGAGCCCCGCCAGGGGCGCGAGCGGGCCGCGGCGCTGCTCGACGCGTTGCTGGCCCATGCGCGCCAGCGCGGGCTGCAATGGAGCCCGGCCGGCATCACCTCGTACCTCAACACCGTGCGGGTGGAGGAACAGCCGCCCTACCCGGGCGACCCGCAGATCGAGCAGCGGCTGTCGGCCATCGTGCGGTGGAACGCGCTGGCCATGGTGGTGCGGGCCAATGCCGCGCAGGGCGAACTGGGCGGCCACATCGCCAGCTACGCCTCGGCGGCGGACCTGTTCGAGGTGGGCTTCCACCATTTCTTCCATGCGCACACCGAGCAGCACGGCGGCGACCTGGTGTATTTTCAGCCGCATTCCGCGCCCGGCGTCTATGCGCGCGCCTACCTGGAAGGCCGGCTGAGCGAAGACTCCCTGCGCCACTACCGTCAGGAACTGGCCGCCGAGGCCAAGGGCATCCAGGGCCTGACCTCCTACCCCCATCCCTACCTGATGCCGGATTTCTGGCAGTTTCCCACCGGCTCGATGGGCATCGGCCCGATCAAGGCGATCTACCAGGCGCGCTTCATGCGCTACCTGGCCGACCGGGGCCTGTGCGACACGGCGGGCCGCAAGGTCTGGGGCTTCTTCGGCGACGGCGAGATGGACGAGCCCGAATCCATCGCTGCGCTCACCCTCGCCGCGCGCGAGGGGCTGGACAACTGCATCTTCGTCATCAACTGCAACCTGCAGCGCCTGGACGGCCCGGTGCGCGGCAACGGCCGCATCGTGGACGAGCTGGAATCGCTTTTCACCGGCGCCGGCTGGAACGTCGTGAAATGCCTGTGGGGTTCCGAATGGGACGCGCTGCTGGCGCGCGACCATGGCCACGCGCTGGCCCGGGCCTTCGCGCAGACGGTGGACGGCGAGTTCCAGACCCTGAGCGCGAACGACGGCGCCTTCAACCGCCGCCACTTCTTCGGCAAGAGCCCCGAGCTGCAGGCCCTGGTGGCCCATCTGTCGGACGACGACATCGACCGCCTGCGCCGCGGCGGGCACGACCCGGCCAAGGTGCATGCCGCCTTCGCGCGCGCGGCTGGCCACACCGGCCAGCCCACCGTGGTGCTGGCCAAGACCATGAAGGGCTACGGCATGGGCAGCGTGGGCCAGGGCCGCATGACCTCGCACCAGCACAAGAAGCTGGGCGCCGACGAACTGCTGGCCTACCGCGACCGCTTCCACCTGCCGCTGACCGACGAAGAGGCCCGCACCGCCGCCTTCTGCAAGCCCGCCGACGACAGCGCCGAGATGCGCTACCTGCATGACCGCCGCCAGGCGCTGGGCGGCTACCTGCCCGCACGCCGCGCCCGTGCGCCCGAAGTGGCCGTGCCGCCGCTGCCGGTCACCGGTGGCTTTGCGCTGGAGGCCGACGGCAAGGCCATGAGCACCACCATGGCCTTCGTGCGCCTGATGGGCAACCTGCTGAAAGACGAGGCGCTGGGGCCGCGCGTGGTGCCCATCGTGGCCGACGAGGCCCGCACCTTCGGCATGGCGGGGCTGTTCCGCCAGGTCGGCATCTATGCGCCGTTCGGCCAGCTCTACCAGCCCGAGGACAACGCCTCGATGCTGGTGTACCGGGAAGAAAAATCCGGCCAGATCCTGGAAGAAGGCATCACCGAGGCCGGCGCGCTGGCCTCGTGGACGGCGGCGGCCACGAGCTATTCGACGCACGGGCTGTCGATGCTGCCGTTCTATATTTTCTACAGCATGTTCGGCTTTCAGCGCGTGGGCGACCTGATCTGGGCCGCGGCCGACCAGCGGGCGCGCGGCTTTCTCATCGGCGCCACCTCGGGCCGCACCACGCTGGGCGGCGAGGGGCTGCAGCACCAGGACGGCAGCAGCCACCTGATGGCCTCCACCATTCCGAACTGCCGTGCCTACGACCCGGCCTTCGCGGGCGAGCTGGCCGTGATCGTGGACCACGGCATGCGCCGCATGGTCGAGGCGCAGATCGACGAATTCTTCTACATCACCGTCACCAACGAGAACGTGGCCAACCCCAGCCTGCCGGCCGACGCGCACGACGGCGTGGTGCGCGGCATGTACCGGCTGCGGCAGGGCGCGCCGGCACTGGCGCACCGCGTGCAGCTCTTCGGCAGCGGCGCCATCCTGGGCGAGGTGCTCAAGGCCGCCGACCGGCTGGAGCAGCAGCACGGCGTGGCGGCCGATGTGTGGAGCGTGACGAGCTACGTGGAACTGGCGCGCGAGGGGCAGGCCTGCGAGCGCGCCTGGCGCCAGGGCGAGCGCGATGCGGTGGGCAGCTGGTTCGAGCAGCAACTGGCGCCCACGTCCGGGCCCATCGTCGCCGCGAGCGACTACGTGGTGGCATTGCCCGAGATGGTGCGCGCCTTCGTGCCTCCGGGCCGGCGCTATGTGACGCTGGGCACCGACGGCTTCGGCCGCAGCGACTCGCGCGCCGCCCTGCGGGCGCATTTCGCGGTGGATGCCGATGCCATCGTGCAGGCCAGCCTGCGCGCCCGCGAGGAGGACGACACCGACGAGGCGTCGGCCGAGCAGCGGCGGCTGCAGGGCCTGGCCTCGCTCGCCGTCACCTGAGGCGGCGCGCCCCGCCTTCGCGGCGGGGTCTGCGCAATCCCAGCCTTCAGTCGGCCAGCAGGCCCGCCACCCGTTCGCGCAGCAGATCGGGCTGCACCAGCGTGGCCGGCACGGCCGGCCCGACGTTCAGGCCCACCCGGTTGAACAGGCCGCGCCGGAAGGGCCGCGCCATCGCGGTGCCGCGCTCGATGCGGCTGAAATACGAGCCCCACAGGTTGGTCAGCGCCATCGGGATCACCGGGGGCACCACGCCTTCTTCGCGGGCGCGTTCGAGAATCTTCATGATGCCGCCCTTGAACGGCTGCAGCTGCCCATCGCGCGTGATGCCACCCTCGGGAAAGATGGCCAGCAAATCCCCTTCCCGCAGCACCTGCGCGGCGCGCTCGAACGCCGCGGCATAGACCGCCGGATCGTCCTTTTGCGGGGCGATGGGAATGGCCTTGGCCAAGCGGAACAGCCAGCCGAGCACCGGCACGCGGAAGATGCGGTGGTCCATCACGAAGTAGATCGGGCGCGGGCTGGCGGCCATGAGCAGCACCGCGTCCACGAAGCTCACGTGGTTGCACACCAGAATGGCCGCGCCCTGGGTGGGCAGGTGCTCGTCGCCCCGGATCCTGAAGCGGTAGACGAAGCGCGAGGCCACCCACGCCACGAAACGCAGCAGGTACTCGGGCACCAGCAGGAAGATGTAGAACGCCACGATGGCGTTGGCGATGCCCGTGAACAGGAAGATCTGCGGCACAGAAAAGCCCGCGCCCAGCAGCGCCCCGGCGATCAGCGAGCTGCCGATCATGAACAGCGCGTTCAGGATGTTGTTGGCCGCGATGATGCGCGCCCGGTGCGTGGGCTGGCTGCGCATCTGGATCAGGGCATACATGGGCACGCTGTACAGGCCGGCGAACAGGCTCAGCAGCGCCAGGTCGGCCATCACGCGCCAGTGCGCGGCCTGCCCCACGAAGGCGCCCAGCCCCATCTCGGGCGCGGGCGGCAGGGAGCGGGAGGCGAAGTACAGGTCGATGGCGAATACGCTCATGCCGATGGCGCCCAGCGGCACCAGGCCGATTTCCACGTGCCGGCGGCTCAGCACCTCGCACAGCAGCGAACCCACGCCGATGCCCACCGAGAACACCACCAGCAGCAGCGAGGCCACGTGCGCATCGCCGTGCAGCACCTCCTTCGCAAAGCTCGGAAACTGTGAGAGGAACACCGCGCCGAAGAACCACATCCAGCTGATGCCCAGCAGCGAGCGGAACACCACGGGGCTCGCGTGCGCGAGCTTCAGGTTGCGCCAGGTCTCGGTCACCGGGTTCCAGTTGATCGACAGGCCCGGGTCGGTGGCCGGCACGCTCGGAATGAACTGCGCCACCGCGCGCCCGGCCAAGGCCAGCAGCACGCAGGCCGCCGCCACCCAGGCATGGCCGATGTCCGGCACCGCCACCAGCAGCCCGCCCGCCACCTGGCCCAGCAGGATGGCGACGAAAGTGCCCATCTCCACCATGCCGTTGCCGCCCGTCAGCTCGCGCTCATCCAGCACCTGGGGCATGTACGCGAACTTGACCGGCCCGAACAGCGTGGAATGCAGCCCCATGAGGAAGGTGCAGGCCAGCAGCACGGCGGCGCTGGAGGCGAGGAACCCCCAGGCCGCCACCAGCATGATGGCGATCTCCAGGTTCTTCACGAAGCGGATCATGCGGGTCTTGTCGAACTTGTCCGTCAGCTGCCCCGATGTGGCCGAAAACAGCAGGAAGGGCAGGATGAACAGCGCGCCGATCACGAGGCCAGCCATGGACGGCGGCATCCACGACACGCTGAGCTGGTAGGTCACCATCACCGTGAAGGCGAACTTGAACAGGTTGTCGTTCGCCGCGCCGGCGAACTGCGTCCAGAAGAAGGGTGCGAAGCGGCGCTGGCGCAGCAGGGCGAACTGGTTGGGGTGCGACGGCTCGGCCGCGCGGGGGTGGTCGGCCATGCGGGCCTGTTCTTGGCTCATGCCGTGCTCCTGTGTGGAATGGTTCTTCAGACGCGTTGCGCCGCGGCGCCAGGCTGGGCCCCCTCGTCCGCGCTGGCGGCGATTGTGCCCCGGCGCAGGCCCGTTGCGGCCGCCGCCGGGCGGCGCCAGGGCACCGCCCGCACGCACTGGGCCCAGTAGGCGCCCGGCAGTGGGGCGCGGTGCGGTGCCAGCGCTGCGATCACCGGCCATGCGGCCAGGGCCGCCGCCACGTGCTTGAGACTGTGGCCCGACACCCAGCCGCCCGTCCAGCCGAACACCGCGTGGTCGCCCAACTCCAGCAGCTTGGCCAGGGCATACCAGCCGATCACGGCAACCAGCGACAGGGGCGGCCGGCCGGACCGCGCCGGCACCATCGCCAGCGCCGCGACCAGCAGCATGCCCCCGCCTTGCAGCACGCCCCAGGGCAGCACCTGCCCCGCCATGCCCCAGGCCCGCAGCGACCACGCGCCCGCCAGCGGCACCACACAGGCCAGCACCCAGGCGGGCCGCGCACCCATGCGCCCATCGACCGCCAGACCCAGCAGCCCGGTGAAGGCCACCAGCATGCCCATGCGGTCCCAGAGCAGCGTGATGTCGTGCGGCACCGCGTGGTACAGCGCCGAGGCGCCGGCCGTGAGCAGCAGGCCCGAGAAGAAGATCGCCGACATCACCGCCGTGGTGGTGCGGCCGGTGCCGGCCGCCTGCGCCGCCCCCTCGCCGCGCCCGCCAGCCTTGCCGCTGCGCACCCATTGCACCAGGCGCCGCACGCCCAGCAGCCCCATGAGGGCGAACGGCAGGTTGGTGAGCACGTCCATGGCATGCGCGATGCCCCACAGCGTGCGCTGATCGGCAAAGGCATGCTGGTGCGGGTCCGCCGCCACCTGCGGGCCCCAGGCGCCCACGGCGGCCAGCACCGCCAGGGCGCCATACAAGGCCCATTCGGCCGGGGCCGGACGCGAGAGGAAGGCACGGGAAAAAGAACGAGCGGACAACGGCATGGACGAAACTCCGGAAGGCAGCGGGATGGAACGGGGGACGGGACGGGGAAGGGACGGGCAATGGAACGCAGTCTCTACGCACTTGCCACGCCAAGGCGCACGAAACGCGCCCAGGCCCATCGCCAGCCACGCCGGGTATCCATAATCGATACCCATGAGCACCACCGCCGACCTCGTTACCGCCCTCAAGAAGGAACTCAAATCCGCGCAGATGACCTATGCGGACCTGGCCCAGGCGCTGGGGATGGCCGAGTCCAGCGTCAAGCGCATGCTGGCCAAGGGCGACATGCCGCTGTCGCGCATCGATGCGATCTGCCGGGCGCTGGCGCTCGATTTCGCCGACCTGGCGCGGCGCGTGGCCGACAGCCAGCCGTTGCTCAAGGAGCTGAGCCAGGCGCAGGAAACGGCCGTGGTGGCCGACAAGAAGCTGATGCTCATGGCGATCTGCGTGCTGAGCCAGTGGACGCTGGAGCAGATCGTGACCACCTACCGCCTGAGCGAGGCCGAGGGCGTGAAGTACCTCGCGCAGCTCGACCGCATCGGCATCATCGAATTGCGCCCCCTGAACCGCTACCGCCTCAAGCTCGCCAAGACCTTTCGCTGGCGCCCCCACGGCCCGGTGATGCACTACTTTCGCGACCATGCGCTGCTCGACTACTTCGCCGGCAGCTTCGACGGCCCGGGCGAAGGCGTGCTGCTGGTGCACGGTGCGATCAGCCGCAGCCTGGCGCCGGCCTTCTGGGAGCGCATGCAGCGCGTAGCGCACGATTTCGCGCAGCAGCACCTGGCCGACCAGCGCATGCCCGAGCGCGAACGCGAGGGCTACACCGTCCTGCTGGCGCTGCGCAGCTGGGAGTTCGACGTGTTCACCAGCATGCGAAGGTAAATCGCATTCCGCGCCCTGCCACGTGGTCCGAGAGCGGCCATTTCGAGCTCTCGCGAAGCCTGGCGGCCAAGACAGGCAGTGATGCCGCGGGTCACTTCAAGGATGAAAAAACAGGCTTGAGAGCGCTGCAAATGGACGTCGCGAGTTCCTCCTGCTGTTGAATCCCGAAGTGGACCGAGCAGTCGAAATGCCGAGCCCAGGTGATCCGTTTGAGAGAAGAATCCACCAGCCGTATGGACGCACGGATGCGCTCGGTGTCGATGCGCAGGCTGCTTTCGACGCAATGGTGCGACCTGCCGCGCTGGCTGGTCCCTCCAGGGTCACCGGCATTCGGCCCGGCCGATGACGCGGGCGCCACCAACACGTCTCCAAAAGCACGAAAGAGCTGGTTCACCAGTTCCTCATAGAGCCCGCGGGCGAAAGCATGCCCGTCAACACGCTCCGCAATGCATTGGACCGGCTGCACCATGAGACGGTTGGGATGCACCGGGTCTTCGGGAGGGGATGCAGGGCGGTGGATCACCGGCATGTAGCTACCCACCGGAATGCGGATCTCGATTCCTCCCTGCGGCCTGTGGGCCGCGTAGTAGGCGTCCAGCCTTTGGCGCAGTCGCCCGATCTGAACCCTGACGATCGGGTCTTCACCCGGCATGTAGGCAGAAGCTTCGCGGTCGAAAACCTCGATCCCGATGGTGTGCTCGTTGGTATTGCGATTTTCTCCGGCGACCGCCTGCTCCACGAGAAAACGGAAAAGCCGCTTCATCCGATGCGCCTTTGCAAACGCATCGCTCTCCAATATTGCGTCGCACGCCTCCCTGATTTGATTTTCTTCGATCTCATTCATCTTACGCCTCACTGAGTACCTCATCGGTTAATGGTGCATCCACGCGTGGCCCTCCCAAAAGCCCCAAAAAACGCTGGCACTTCAATCAGGCGACCGGCGCGACTCCAATAACTTGAAAACCATTGGTTGCCGCCATCGCCGGCTTTTCAATACCCGTTTAATGCGCTGCCACGCGCGGCCGACATATTCACCCCTCAACGTGTTTTTCGGGCTGAGCCGTTCTGAATAGATCTGAAAAAAACTGCGCGCCCTCAAAAGGAATACTGTTACGGTAACAGCCGCCAGGAGTTACCGTATCGATACTTCACTTTTTCTTTGCCGGAATTAATATAGCGCCACACCAACCAAATTTGGCAAACGGAACCCCGCCAGCTATGGAGAGATAAATGGCCGACTCACTCCCCGCCGATGTCATTCAGGCAATTGCCATATCCAATGCAAAGTCCATTGGCGAGCAGCCTGCCATTTTGGCGAATCTCGCGCTAGCACAGCAAATATTCAACCAGAATATGCAACAGCAAATCGCCTTGAGCCAGCAGCAGGCCATGAATCAAGTGCAGATGGCCGCCGCCGCAAAATGCGTCACCATGATCGAGAAAAGCGATGGCAAACAAGGCGAGCCTTCCATGGAAAGAATACTCAAAGACATTCAGGAATTCATGAAGGTCATTCAAGAAAAAGCAGCCGGCAACGCATCGGGCCAATAATTCATTCAAGAATGCCATTCATTGCATTTCTTGCAAATGCAATGAACCATCCTCCCAATTCCGGGGTGCGGTAGGTAACCCGCTTTTTTATCAACCTGCAATCCATCTCAAGGAGAAACACCATGGCAACTTTGCCCGAAGAAGTAGTGAGCGCTGTCGCGATCGGCAACCTGAAAGCCATCTCGGAACAGCCCGCGATGCTGTCCAACCTGGCCTATTCCAATACCGTGGCCAATACCAATCTGTCCCAGCAGAACGCGGTGGCCAATCAGCAGGCCATGAACGAACTGGGCATCTCCATCGTTGCCAAGGCATCCAACACGGTGAGCAACATCGGTCCGCTGGAGGCCCGCTCGGCCGTCGATGTCCTGACCAACGACGAACTGGCGCAGACCATCGCCGACATGAAGGCCACGCTGCAGGCTTTCAGCGGTCGTTGATCCCGGCCTCTCAGCGCTGACACGGAGGACAAAACATGATTGATGCACAAGTCACGAGTGCGGTCGCCGTCGGCAATCTGAAAGCCATTTCAGAGCAGCCGGCGATGCTGTCCAACCTCGCGTACGCGAATGTGGTCACGACCAACAACCTGGGACAGCAGAACGCCGTGGCAAACCAGCAGGCGATCGGCGAACTGGGTATTCCGCTGGTGGCGAAGGCCACGAACACCATCAGCACCATCGGACCCATGGAGGCCCGGTCTGCGGTGGATGTTCTGACCAACAACGAGTTGGCGCAATCGATCGCCGATCTGAAGGCGGCGGTGAACGCCTTCGCGGCGCCTTCGGGCGGAAGCGGTGCGGCTGGCCGAGCAACGCTCCGGGCGCTGATGGACAGGGGCCTTCGCGTGGACCCGGCCGGGCAGTTGGTCGTTCCACCGGGTATCACCATCCTTGTCCCCGGAAAAGTGGCCAAGGAGGAGATCCTCATCGATCTCCAGCCCAACTACTTCACCGTGAAGGTCAAGGCGAACGGCTGAATGCGTCGACAAGCTCGATGACAAAGGTGGGGCTGCCTGCGGGCCGCTCCACCCCTTTTCAACGGAGGGAATATGGGAACCATCGAAATCAACAGCGTGGGCGACGACACGCCTCGGCACCCCGCCGTGTCGGCGGTCGCTCTGTCGGGATGGGTGACCGCGCAGCAGCCTTCGGCACTGTCGAACCTGGCGTACGCCAACCAGGTCGGCAATGGCGACCTGAGCGCCAAAGCCCAGGTGGCGCGCCAGGATGCCATGAACCGCCTTCGCCACACGATCGTGGCCTCGGCCGTAGCACGCATCCAGGCGCCGGGGCCTTGCACCGCCCGGTCGTTGGTGACGGCACTCACCAACAACGAATTGGCGCAGACCCTTGCCGGCCTGAAGAGCGCCCTTGGCGCCTTCTCGATGCGGCAGACCACCGCCCCTGTGCGAACGGCCATCCCATGAACCAGGCCACGCGAGAGCCGACGCCGATGGAGCTGCACAACACCCTGCTCATGGAGCAAATCCAGAGCCGGCTGAAAAGCGGATTCGATGCGGCATTGCAGGGCGGCAACTACTACGTGGTCCGAAGCAGCCTGACAGGGGTGCTGTCCGTTCTGGCATCGACCACCATCACCGACGACCACGATGTGGCTTTCGGCCCTCAGCCGTTTTCGCAATGCATCGGCTATGTCAACTCCACCGTCGTCATGCGAACGGCTGAAAAAAACGATTGGGAATCGGACCCCGCCCTCACGCCGGTCCTTCCGAAGAAACACAAAGACAAAGGCACTGAGCAATGAACCAACCCCAATCGCTGGCACAACTGGGCCAGGTCGTCGAAAGCATCGCCGACTCCATGACGAAGGTGGCCACCAACATCGCGATGCTGGGGGTCGAGGGCAACGCCGATGAACAGATGCGGGTCATCACCGAGGAGAACAACAAGGTGCTGGACTACATTCGCCAACTGTACAAACTGCCGCCAGCGCCGGAGCAGTGACATGGCAGCCAGCGGCGCCATCGTGGACGCTCCCCTGTCGGCCGTGGCGGCGCTCAATGCCGTCGCGCTGCCCAGCGCCGAAGCCTCTTACACCCTGATGGTCGAGGTGCTGGAAAGCGATCCCTCCCCACTCATCTTCGGATCGTTGGCCCTGAGCGCCAGCGCCATCATCCGGGGACTGAACGCCTACGAAGCCACCACGGTGGCGGGCAGCCCTGAATAGGGTCACCAGCATGCCACGTCGCGAAACCCCATGGCGGCCTTTGCCGGCACAGGTGGTGGTGGTGGCATTTCCGCAGGCATATCGCCAATATCCCTCCGGCATGGGGCTGGACGGCTATTCAGGCGATTTCATTCTGGTTCAAGCCGACCCAGGCGACATCCAATTGCCTGACAGCGCAGGCGACTGGTTGAACCTTTCGCCGCCCGTGGCACTGTCCCCCGGACTGAGCCGTGTGAATTACGAGGCCACGGACAACACCTTGTCCATGCGCCGTCTGGCGGTTCCAGTCGGTGTCCGAGGAAAGACCTATGCGGTGGAGTTCATGCAGCAGCCCGGTGAACTGGTGCAGACGCAAATGGTGAGGGTGCTGAATTCACCGCTGGCCCTCGATTGCCTGATCGCCGTTTCGTTCATCGCCAGCCTGATCAAGAAGATCCCGATCTCTCCGATCAAGGCGATCGTGGCGGTGATCGCGGTGGTGGCATTGCTTGCGCTGGGAATGGCCGTGTCGTTGTTGCGGCGCAGTTTCATCCTGGTGCCAGAACCCTTGCCGCTGTCCACCGACACCAACGGCGTGCCCATCACCATCGTTCCCGGCGTGTCGGTATCGAATGTCCTGCCACTCGAGAACGTGTTGGCAGAAAACCAGACCATCGCACTGCAGACGATCAAGGCGGTTTATTGGTTGATAAAGGAGGTGCAATGACGTCTGCGACCGGGAGAACCACGGCATGCGTTGGGTCAGGAAAATCCATGGATGACTACACGGGTTTCGGCACCGCCAAGTTTCCGGGGATGGAGTCCCTCGCAAGACCCGAGCCGCCCGGCCCCATGGAACGCAAAGGCGCAAGCCAATATGGATGGCGCAACGGTCTGCCAGCCGCTGAGTTTTGACCTTCAGGGCATAGCCCACCGACCCTCGCGGCCGGAAACACCCGGTCACAACACTTCGCGCCGCGGCGACACCGGCTTGACGTTGGCGGATCACGATGGAGGTGCTGAAAAAAACACACAGCGCTTTTCCAAAGGAGATCGTCATGACCCGCAAGACCATTGCCCTCACCGCCGCCACGCTGGCCCTCGCCGCGATGGGCTCCGTCACTACCGTGGCACGGGCAGCCACCAGTGCCACCGTGATCGTGCAGTCTGGCGGACCGGTGTACCGGCAGCCCGGGCCCGTGATGGTGCAGTACCAGGCACCGCCCCCGCCCCGCCGTGAGGCCGTGCCGCCCCCGCGCCGCGGCATGGTGTGGGAGACGGGCCATTGGGAATGGCGTGGCCATCGCCATGTCTGGGTGGCCGGCCACTGGGTCCGCGCCCGCCCCGGCTATGTCTATCGCCAGCCCGCCTGGGTGCAGCACGACGGCCGCTGGGAGATGCGCCGCGGCGGCTGGGACCGCGACGGCGACGGCGTACCCAACCGCCAGGACCGCCGCCCGGACAACCCGAACCGGTACTGAGCCACGCGGGGCCCGCGCGGCCCCGCGCCCGCCGCATTCCCCCATGGCGGCGGCGCGCCCCCGGCCCATATGCATATGGCGCGCGGCGCATGAACGCTTGCCCACAATGGCGCATCGGTTCTCACCCCGCGTTCAGCGCCCCTCTGCCATGCCGCTCCTCTTTCCCATCACCCACCGCGCCACCCGCCGCATCGCCGCCGCCCTGGCCTGCGCCGCGGCCACCACCTTCAGCTTCGCCGCCCACGCCGACGCCGCCGGCTGGCCCCGGCAGCCCATCACCCTGATCCTGGGCTTTCCGGCGGGCTCGGGCATCGATGTCGTGGCCCGCGCGGTGCAGGAGCCCCTGGGCCAGAAACTCGGGCAGCCCATCGTCATCGACTACAAATCGGGCGCCGCCGGCAACATCGCCAGCGAGTTCGTGGCCCGCGCCCGGCCCGACGGCTACACGCTGGCCTTCGGCACCGCCGCCACGCATGGCAGCAACGCCGCGCTCTACCCAAAGCTGCCCTTCGACGTGGAGAACGACTTCGTCCCCGTGGGCCCGCTGATCGACGTGTCGAACGTGCTCACCATCAACCCCGACGTCATCGACGCGAAGACGCTCCAGGAGTTCGTCGCGCTGGTGAAGGCCCACCCCGGCAAGTACAACTACGCCTCCACCGGCAACGGCGCCGGCACGCACATGGCGTTCGCCGAATTCAATGCGCGCCTGGGCCTGGACATGGTGCACGTGCCCTACAAGGGCGGCCCCGAAGCCATCACGTCGGTGGTGCGCGGCGAGACCTGCTGCATCATGAACCAGGTGCAGACCGTGCTGCCGCACTACAAGGCCGGCAAGGTGCGCCTGCTGGGCGTGACCACCGCCAAGCCCGTGGCCGCCGTCAAGGAGGTGCCCACCATCGCCTCCAGCGGCCTGCCGGGCACGCAGGGCTTCGACAGCTCGATCTGGTTCGGGCTCTTCGCGCCCAAGGGAACGGACGCCGCCGTGGTGCAGAAACTCAACACCGCCCTGCGCCAGGTGCTCGAGCAGCCCGAGGTGCGCGAGCGCTTCGAATCGCAGGGCAACGCCGTGCGCATCGAGACCCCCGCGCAGTTTCGCCAGACCGTCCACACCGACCGCGCCAAGTGGGCCCAGGTGGTGAAGGACGCCCGGATCCGCATCGACTGACCGCACGGCCCGGCCCCCTTCGCCGCGCACGGGGTTTGCGCCGCGCGGCTTCGCTGCTACGATGCACCCCGCAGGAGAGCGAACGGCCCCCGGGCCGCTCCACCGAAGGCGCAAACTCCCATACACGCTCAGGTCCCGTACTGCACCACCATCAAAGCCGTCTGGAGAGCCGCCATGCATGCCATGGCGCACCGAAGGAGCAAGCCCCTCGCCGTGTTGGCGCAGGGTGAATCTCTCAGGTACCAAGGACAGGGGGAGCGGCAGCACGGCAGATCGCCGTCGGCTGCACGCTATCGATTCTATAGCACCACGCCGGCGATCTGCTTGCGCAAACCTTCCAGAAGGCTTGTGAATCATGCGCGTGATCGTTCTCGGTGCCGGCCTGCTCGGCACCACCTCCGCCTATTTCCTGCAACAACTCGGCCACGAAGTGACCGTCATCGACCGCCAGGGCGTGCCCGGTGCGGAAACCAGCTTCGCCAACGGCGGGCAGATCTCGGTGAGCCATGCCGAGCCCTGGGCCAACCCCGGCGCACCGTTCAAGGTGCTGAAATGGCTGGGCCGCGAAGACGCCCCCCTGCTCTTTCGCCTGCGCGCCGACATGCGCCAGTGGCTGTGGGGCCTGCAGTTCCTGCGCGAATGCACGCCGGCCCGCACGCGGCACAACATCGAGCAGATCGTGCGCCTGGGCACCTACAGCCGCGACACGCTGCAGCAGCTGCGCCGCGATACGGGCCTCCAGTACGACCAGCGCACGCAGGGCATCCTGCACTTCTACACAAGCGCCCGGGAGTTCGATGCCGCGCTCGCTCCCGCCGAGCAGATGCGCGCCCTGGGCTGCGAGCGCCGCGTGGTCAGCGCCGATGAGGCCGTGCGGCTGGAGCCCGCGCTCGCCCACATCCGCCCGCAACTGGCCGGCGCCACCTACACGGCCGAGGACGAATCGGGCGACGCCAACACCTTCACGCGCGAGTTGGCCCGGCTGGCGCAGGCAGCGGGCGTGCAGTTCCGCACCGGCTGCCACATCACGGCGCTGCGCACGGCGGGCGGCGCCATCGACCATGCCGAGATCACCAACGCGGAAGGCCGCTTCGAACGCGTGCGGGGCGATGCCTACGTGCTGGCCATGGGCTCGTTCAGCCCGCTGCTGGCCGAGCCGCTGGGCCTGCGCCTGCCCATCTACCCGGCCAAGGGCTATTCGGTCACGATGCCCGTGCGCGATGCCTCGGCGGCCTACGAGGTGAGCCTGACGGACGATGAATTCAAGCTCGTCTTCTCGCGCTACACCAGCGAGCGCGGCGACCGCCTGCGCATCGCCGGCACGGCGGAACTCAACGGCTACCAGCGCGACTTGAACCCCGTGCGCTGCGAAGCCATCGTGCGCCGCGTGGAAGAACTCTTTCCCGGCGCAGGCGACACGCGCCAGGCCCAGTTCTGGACCGGGCTGCGCCCCGCCACGCCCAGCAACGTGCCGCTGATCGGCAAGACGAAAATCGGCAACCTGTTCCTCAACACAGGGCACGGCACGCTGGGCTGGACGCACGCCTGCGGCTCGGGCCGCTCCATCGCCCGCATTGTGAGCGGGCTGGCGCCGGAAGTGGACTTCGCCTTCACCGGCATGCCACGCACGGCCGCGCCCGCGCTCCTGCCGGTGACCTGAAGTCCATTGCTATTATTTTCATAGCAGTCGCCGCATGATTTTCTAGGGCGTGAGGCCAAAAAGGCCCAAAACCCCGTTGGGCCGACCCTGCAAGGGGCGCACGGCCTGCAGGCATGCCGGCGCGGGGCCGCCCGCGGTCACCGGGCTCAGGCCGGCGCGTGCTCGCTGGTGAAGACCGTGAGCACGCCGGTGTAGCCGTACAGCCGGTGGTGGGCGATCTCGCCGCCGGCGAAGAACCCCACCAGCGGCACGTCGCCCAGCGCATGGCGCACGATCTGCAGCTCCGCGCTCGGCCCGCCGAAATGCGGGCCGCCGCGCCCGGAGCAACTCACGTAGATCGCGCCCACGATGTGCCGCTGCACCGGCGCGCGCGCGGCCCCGTCGGCACCGCCGCCCAGGGCCTGCGCCAGCGCGCGGCGCTCGCTGTCGGCCGACGGTGCGGGCAGGGTCTCGGCTTCCTCGGGCGTGAGCTCCTCGCGGATCTCGGCGCAGATGCGCATCAGGTCGGCTCGGGCCGCCGCCACGTTGCGCTGGCAGAACGCCAGGCGCATGCCCTCTTCCACCTGGTCGGCCAGGGCCACGCCCCGGCGCGTGGCGTCGAGCCCCACGATGTGGCGCACCCGGGTGTCCGTGCCGAAATGCCCGGCCCGGCCGAGCGGCTGCACGCCGGCATCCACCAGGCCCGCGAGCGTGGCCCGCACTTCGCGCAGCGCGGGCTGCGGATCGCCGTCGAGCGAGATGTGCAGCGTGTCCAGCAGCGCATCCAGCGCCGGCTGGCCGTCGAGCGCCAGCACCACGTTGTCCTGCGCCTCGGTGATGGTGCACAGCGGCCCCACGGGCTGGCAACCCTGCGTGACGCGCGACAGCAGGCTCACGCCCTCGCTGAAGGCCACGCCCGACAGTCCGCCGTCGAACACGCCGCGCGCGCCGCCCTGCCCCGCGATGTTGCCGTTGCCGCCCACGGCGAACTGCACGCTCGCGTTGCGGCTGGCCGACAAGCCGCCGAACAGGTACCCGGTGGCCGTACGGTCGGCCATTTCATCGATCAGCTCGGCCAGATCGGGCGTGCGGCCGTCCGCGTGCACGAGCGCCGTGTGCGCGACGAACCCGCTGGCCGCATTGCGCGCCAGCGGCGCCACGCCGGAGAACACGCGGTACTGGTCGGACCGCAGGTCCAGCAGCATGACGGACAGTGCCGGCTCGTCGAAGTATTCGGCGTTGTTGGCCGCCACGCCCACGCCCACGGTGCCGCTCCAGTCGGTCACCTCGGGCAGTTCGGCCGAGATGAAGTCGAGCAGGGCCTGCGCCTCGTCCGCATAGTGGTCGGTGATGTAGAGCACCCCCAGGGTGGGCGCGCTGGCGTACTGCGGCAGCGCCATCTGCGCGCGCAGTTGCGCCAGCACCAGCGCGGCCGCCATGCGCCACTGGGGATGGGTGGCGTGGCCGTTGGGAAAGAGTTTCATGGTCGGAGGCAAAGGTCGCGGCGGCCCGCTGCGCGGGCGGCCATGTCGGACAAGAAAGTGCAGGGAGATGCGGTCACGGGCCCGTCCGCTTGCGCGGTGCGGCGGACTTGGCCGCGGCCGGCGCGGCAGCGCGCCGCGCCGCGGAAGGGGGAGCCCCCACGGGCTTCCTGGCAGCGGCCTTTTTCGGCGCAGCGGCCGGCCGGGTGCGCGGGGCTGCGGTGCGGGCTGAGGCAGGGGCCGCGGCCGGCTTGCGGCTGCGGGCGGTTGGCGCCTTGGCATCCTGCGGCGCCTGGGCCATGCGCGTAGCCTCCTGCACGCCCTGCAGCCCCTGGGCGGCCAGTTGCGTGGCCATGTCGGTGGCGGTCTTGAAGGCCTCGGCCGCCGCACCGCGCGTGGCCTCCACCGCGGCCTGGTGCGACGCATCGCCCATCGCCTGGGCTGCGATCTGCTGGAACTGGCTGGTCAGCGCGCCCCACCACTGCATCGGGTCCACGACGCCGGGCAGCGCGGCGGACGCCGCACCTGCGGCTGCGTGGTCGCTGGCGGCGTCTTCTTGGGCCGCGGACTCGGAAGCGGGCGCCTCGGCCGGTGGCTCGCGCTGGGGCTCGCGGTAGGCGGCGGGGCTGGCACGTGCGGGCTCGGGGGCGGGCGCCGCAGGCGATGGCTTGGGCGCGAAGGCACCGGCCAGATCGCCCATCGCCACGTTCATGCCCTTGAGCGTGGCGAGGGTCATCTTCTGCACCTCCAGCGCCTGCACCGTGGCGCTCAACGCGCGCGAGTTCTGCTCCAGCCAGAACTGCACGGCCTTCAATTCATCGATGCGTTTTTCCAGCTCTTCCACGCTGATCGTCGGGGCCACCCAACTGGACAGGCTCGGCATCTGCGGCACGCCGCCCGGCGCGCCTTTGGCCAGGTTCTGGAGGAAGTCGAAGCCCGGCACGAACCTGCCGAAACCGAAGGGGGATGTGTCGCTCATGGCCATTCCTTTGCGATGCGCTGCATGGCGCCGGTGGGGGATGGGACAGCTTAACGCGATTGCCCCGCGGGGCCAACGCCGCGGGCATCGCCCGGCATCGCCAGGGCACCTCGCCGGCACCGCTTTCTGCGCGCGCCTCGGGGCCTTCGAACCCAGCATCCATGCCGCTTGCAGCGTGCAATCCGCGTGCGGCCCGCGCCCGCCGATGCAAACCCCCTAGAATCCGGCGACCAGCATGCTGGAATGTTCACCACTTTTTCCGAGAAATACCAACACCATGGCAACTGCAAAGAAAACCACCGCGCCTGCAAAGAAGGCCGCTCCCGCAGCCAAGAAGGCGGCAGCCCCCGTGGCCAAGAAGGTCGCAGCACCGGCCAAGAAGGCCGCTCCCGTGAAGAAGGTCGCAGCCCCCAAGGCCAAGGCCCCCGTCGCCGCCAAGGCCGCGCCCGCCGCGCTCAAGCCGCTGAAGGAAGTGTTCACGAAGACCTCGCTGATCGCCCACCTGGCGCAGCAGGCCGGCGTCGAGCCCAAGGCCGCCAAGGCCGTGCTCGCAGCACTGGAATCGGCCATCCTGGCTTCGGTGCACAAGAAGGGCTCCGGCGAATTCACGCTGCCCGGCCTGATGAAGATCGGCCTGCAGCAAGTGCCCGCCAAGAAGAAGCGCTTCGGCAAGGACCCGTTCACGGGTGCCGAGCGCTGGTTCCCCGCCAAGCCCGCCTCGGTCAAGATCAAGACCCGCGCGCTGAAGAAGCTCAAGGACGCCACGGTCTGATCGACCGGTGCGCTCCGCGGTGCCTTGGCGGCACCGCCAGCCCAACAAAAAAGCCGGCACCTGTGCCGGCTTTTTTTCATGCGCACCGCGCTCCCATCAGGGCTCCAGATACCACTGCGCCAGGCGCCTGCGCTCGGCGGGGCCCACGCCCAGCCGGTGCTCCAGGTAGCGCAGTACGCCGCCATGGTCCGTCTCCACGGCCTGCAGCGCCGCTTCGAGAAAATCCTGCTGCACGCGCCACAGCACGTTCAGCACCGCCTCCGGCGCGGCCCCGTTCACCTGCGCGGGCCGCCGGTACAACCCGTTGGTGAGCAGATAGTCCTGCATCACCACCTCGCGCGATACGCCCAGCGCCAGCAAGATGAGCGCTGCCGCGAAGCCCGTGCGGTCCTTGCCCGCGGTGCAGTGAAAGACCAGCGGCGTGTCGTTGTCCAGCAGGTGCTCGAACAGCGTGGCGAACTCGCGCGTGTTGTACGCGACGAAAGCGCGGTAGGTGTCGCGCATCAGATCCATCGCGATCTCGGGTGTGAGCGTGTGGCCCGACAGCGCCATCTCCTTGGCACGCTGCACCACCGTCGGCTCGATGGACAGCGGGTAGTAAGCCACGTCGGGCAGCACGTAGGCCAGCGTGGCCCGCTCATGCTCCCCCCGGAAATCCACGGCGCGCGCCAGCCCCAGCGCCGACAGCGCCTGCGCGTCTTCGGGCGTCAGCGCGGCCAGGTGGTCGGAGCGGAACAGGCGGCGCCAGCGCACGGGCCGGCCCTGCTCGCCCGGGTAGCCGCCCAGGTCGCGGAAATTGGTGGCGCCCAGCAGGTTCAGCGAACGGGAGTAGGAAGGTGAGTCGCTCATGCAGCCACTTTATGCGAAAGGCGCGCGGGCCGGAGGGGTGGCCAGGGCATGGCCCATGGCGCCGATCCCTGGGGAACCCCTGCCCCAATCGCGGGGCGCCACCCTATACTGGCTACGGATCACCCGGCCCCGCTGGAAGCCATGGCGGCGGCAAGGATGCAAGTGCACAGAAAGAGGCACGGAGAAAGGACGCAAGGGCGAATGCCTGCCCCTGCCGAACAGGGTCCCGGTGCAGGGGGCCAGGCTCAGCGTGGAGAGGCGCACGACAAGAATCAAAGGCCAGCGACCGCCCACGGTCCGGCCTTCCATTCCATAATTTCAGGAGGGGGCTTGCATCCATGAAGAAGACGCTGGCGAACGCTTCCACCAGAAAGCTCCTGATGCTGCTGGTTCCGGCGCTGATCATCGTCCAGGTGGTGGCGTTCGTCTTCCTGCACTTCGCCAACCGCAACATCGCGCTGGAAAGCGTGGATTCCGCGCTGGAAGGCGGGGCGCAGACCTTCCTGTACACGGCCGCCACGCGCAAGGACAACCGGCAGCAGACCTCGCTGCTGGTCACGAAAGACTACGGGCTGCAGCACACCATCGCCAACGGCAACCGCGCGACCATCGAATCGGCGCTGGCCAGCCAGCTGGCCCGCACGGGGGCCGAGCTGATCGTCCTCACGGACCTCAACCACAAGATCGTGGCCCGCGCTTCCGTGACCCAGTTGCTGAACGAGCGCGACCTGGATCTGGACGCGACGCTGGAGGCCCTCGTGACCGAGGTCAGCGAAACCGGCCGCAGCATCGGCCCGCTGGCCGCGGGCGAGCACACGCCCGTGCTCTACAACTGGGTCAAGGCCACCATCAGCGCCCCCATGCCCATCATGAACATCTTTCTGGGCTATCGCGTCAACACCATGGCGGTGGAGCAGTTCACCAAGATGACGCAGCTGAAGATGGCGTTCCTGTCGCAGGAAAGCGAAGGCGATTTCGTCATCCACACCTCGACCCTGCCCGGCATCGTGCTCAACCGGAGCATCCACGAACACACGCAGTCGTCCGAGAACTTTTCGGCGGAAGGCACGGACGGTGCGCAGTACCGGGCCAAGGTCATCAACCTGGGCGGGCTGCAGGGCTCCAACGTCATCGCGGTGGTGGCCAAGCCGTTCGCGCCGGTCTTCTCGCCTTTCCTGCGGCTGGAGGGGCTGTTCGCCGCCAGCATCCTGTTCAGTTCGTTCCTCTCCATCCTGGCCGCGAACCTCATCACCAACCGGGTGGTCGTGCCGCTTGAGAACGTGGCGCACCGCGATGCGCTGACCCATCTGGCCAACCGGCGGCTTTTCGAGATCAACCTGGAGAACGCCGAGCAGAACCAGCAGGCCCTGAACACCGGATACGCGATCTTGCTGATGGATCTCGACAAGTTCAAGGCCATCAACGACAACTACGGCCACGAAGCGGGGGACGCCGTCTTGAAGGAAGTGGCGCTGCGAACCAAGAAGCACGTGCGCTCGTCGGACACGCTGGCGCGCCTGGGCGGAGACGAATTCGCCATCCTGATGCGCTCGCAGGACCTGCAGCGCGTGCAGGAGGCCGCCGCCGCCATCGTCAACGCCATCCGGCAGCCCATCCAGGTGCGCCCGGACCAGTGGGTGAACGTCGGGGCCAGCATCGGCATCGCGCGCTCGCCCGAGAATTCGACCGTGGCCGCCCAGGTGCTGCATTGCGCCGACCTCGCCATGTACAGCGCCAAGCAGCAGGCCAGCGGGCTGCAGGTGTACGAGGGCACACCGCCAGCGTAATGCCGCGCCGCCACCGCAGGCAACGCGCTCGCGAAGGTGATCGCGTTGCAGCCCGTCCTGCGAGCAGGACCGAATGCGCCAGCGGCTGAGTAGGACAGGTCTGATTGACGTGATTTGAAATTCTGGACCCAATGGATTCCTTCACTCCTCACCCCCTTCACATCCACTCACTGCCGAGGTCCGCACC
The DNA here is from genome assembly GCF_030159015.1 of Acidovorax sp. SUPP3434. Classification (NCBI taxonomy): domain Bacteria; kingdom Pseudomonadati; phylum Pseudomonadota; class Betaproteobacteria; order Burkholderiales; family Comamonadaceae; genus Acidovorax; species Acidovorax sp. SUPP3434. Next base: position 21,264 of record NZ_BQXL01000016.1, on the reverse strand, counting down.
CCCATGCCCAAGCTCCAAACCGAATCCAGCGCCCGCCATCCCGTCGAGATCCACTACGAAGATTACGGGCAGGGCGCCCCCGTCGTGCTCATCCATGGCTGGCCCCTGAGCGGGCGCTCGTGGGAAGCCCAGATCTCCGCCCTCGTCGAAGCGGGCTACCGCGTGATCGCCTATGACCGCCGCGGCTTCGGCGCATCGTCGCAACCCTGGGAGGGCTACGACTACGACACCTTCGCGAAAGACCTCGATGCGCTGATGACCGGGCTCGATCTCACGGGCGCCACGCTGGTCGGCTTCTCGATGGGCGGCGGCGAACTCGCGCGGTACATCGCGAAATACGGCGGCCAGCGCGTGGCCAAGCTGGTCTTCGCGGGCGCCGTTCCGCCCTACCTCTACAAGAGCGCCGACAACCCGGAGGGCGGACTGGACGACGCGACGATTGCGCAATTCAAAGAGGGCGTCAAAAAGGACCGGATGGCGTTCCTGGAAAACTTCACGCACAACTTCTTCAGCGTGGACGGCAAGCTCAAAGTCAGCGAGGAACAGCGCCAGTACGCCCGCGACATCGCCGCCATGGCATCGCCCAAAGGCACGCTCGACTGCATTGAGGCCTTCGGCAAAACCGACTTCCGCGAAGACCTGAAAAGCGTGAAGGTTCCGACGCTGGTCCTCCACGGCGATGCCGACGCCATCGTGCCGCTGGAAGTGAGCGGAGCCCGCACCCACAAGGCGATTCCTGGCAGCGTACTCAAGGTCATCGTCGGGGCGCCGCATGGATTCAACCTGTCGCATGCGCAGGAATTCAATGCCGCGTTGATCGAATTCCTGAAAAGCTGAGCCATGGCCGAGCCACATGCCCCCATTCCCGCGACCTTCGAAGACTTCGAGCGCGAGGCGCTGGCGAAAGGCTACGAGCAAGCACTCGTTCGCACCTGGGCCCCGCAGCAAATCGTGCAGGAGCATCGGCACGATTTTCATGCGAGTGCATTGGTGGTGGCGGGCGAGATGTGGCTGACGCAGTCGGGCACCACGCGCCACCTGGTGCCTGGCGACATGTTCGAACTGGATCGGTCGGAACCGCACGAGGAGCGCTACGGCCCGGATGGGGCCACGTACTGGGTGGCGCGGAGAACGAGCGCGGCTTGAATCGCCGGATCATCGACAGGAAATGCCGCGTTGGCAGGAATGGTTCGGGTTTTAGTGGTTGGAGCGAGCGCACGCCACCGAACCGCTTGGCCGCTCCACACACGACCGCATCAGGGTGAGGAAAACCATCCGCAAAACAAAAAGCCCCTGGTTCGCAAGAACCAAGGGCTTTGATGACTGGTGGCCTGGGGCGGAATCGAACCACCGACACAAGGATTTTCAATCCTCTGCTCTACCGACTGAGCTACCGGGCCTAAGCCTCAAATTATAACCAGAAAAAAGAGGCGTTCTGAAACTCTGACGACTTAATTGCGTTTGCCGCGGCCCAGGTCCACGCCGAGCTGGCGCAGCTTGCGGTACAGGTGGGTGCGCTCCAGGCCCGTTTTTTCGGCCACGCGCGTCATGGAGCCGCCTTCGCGCGCCAGGTGGAATTCGAAGTACGCCTTCTCGAAACCGTCGCGGGCTTCACGCAGCGGCCGGTCCAGATCGAAGCCCTGGTGCGCATGCGGGCCGGGGTCCTTCGTCACCACGGGCAAGGCCGCCACCGGAGCGCCCTGGGCCTCGGGGGCGGCAGGGGTGGCAGCGGCGGGTGGTGGCGTGGCGGCTGTCGCGGTGGCGGCCGACGACGCCGCCGGCTGGGCGGCGCTGCGCGCCAGGCCCTGTTCGACCGCCTTGAGCAGCTTCTGCATCGTGATGGGCTTTTCCAGGAAGGAAAAGGCGCCGATGCGGGTGGCTTCGACCGCGGTGTCGATGGTGGCGTGGCCGCTCATCATGATGACGGGCATGGTCAGCGTGCCGGCCATGGCCCATTCCTTGAGGAGCGAGACGCCATCGGTATCGGGCATCCAGATATCGAGGAGCACAAGGTCGTACGCATTGGCGGCACGGGCGGCGCGGGCCTGCGTGGCGTTCTCTGCGAGGTCCACGCTGTGCCCTTCATCGTTCAGAATTTCCGACAACAGGTCACGGATGCCCAGTTCGTCGTCGACCACCAGAATGTTTGCCATGGGTTTTGATCAGCCTCGCGATACGTTTCCAAGTGTTGTTAATGTGCCACCACGTGGCCAGGGGCGAATGATAGCGACACTTGCGCGCCGAGCACCACCCCTTCTTCCACCCGATTGACAAGATCGACACGGGCACCATGCTCGTCGGCGATCTTTTTCACCACAGCAAGTCCCAGGCCAGTGCCCCGCGGCTTGGTGGTTACATACGGTTCGAAGGCGCGCTGAAGGATGTGGTTGGGAAATCCCGTTCCGCTGTCGGTCACCGTCAGCCGCACGCGCCGCGACGACTGGCTCCAGCGCGTGGTGATGCGCACGGGTGCGCCGGCGGCCCCGCCCTGCTCGCGGGTGGGCTCGCTGGCGTCCTGCGCGTTCTGCAGCAGGTTGTGAATGACCTGGCGCAGTTGCTGCGCATCGCCCGCGATCTCGGGGCAGCGGGGATCGAGTTCGGCCTCCACGGGCACGGTCGCGTTCTCGGCGCCGTAGAGCTGCAGCACGTCGGTGACGAGGGCGTTCAGGTCGAGCGCATGCAGCTCCGCTGCGGGCAGGCGGGCATAGTCGCGAAACTCGTTGACCAGCCGCTTCATCGCATCCACCTGATCGACGATGGTGCGCACGGATTTGGTCAGCACGGCTTGCTCGGCATCCGGCAGCTTGCCGGAGAGCTTCATCTCCAGGCGCTCGGCGGACAGTTGGATCGGCGTGAGCGGATTCTTGATTTCATGGGCCAGGCGCCGGGCGACTTCGCCCCAGGCCTGTGCACGCTGGGCCGAGACGATTTCGGAGATGTCGTCGAACACCAGAAGGCGCAACGCGTTGGGCAGCTCCGCCCCCCGGGCCACCAGGCTGGTGCCGTTGGCGGCCACGCCCGAGGCGGGCGAGCCGTAAAGGTCGAAGGAATGTTGCCAGTGGTCCAGTCCATGCTGCTCGCGGTCGCCCAGGAAGGCCTCGAAGTGGCCCTGCACGGCACTGGCGAATTCGGCCAGCCCGGGCACGTCGGCCAGCGGCCGGCCTTCGAAGGCGGCCATCGGGGCCCGCAGGATGCGGGTGGCGCCGGGGTTGGTGGAGCGGATGCGCCCCTCGGCGTCCAGCACGATCACGCCCGCGGTGAGGTTGTCCAGAATGGTCTGCAAGTGGGCCCGCGCCGCATCGACCTCGCCCATGCTGTGCTCGACGGCGGTGCGGGCGTCGGACAACTGCTGGGTCATGACGGCGAAGGAGCGGGTCAGCCCGCCCAATTCGTCGTTGCCCTGCAGCACGGCCTTGGGGCTCAGGTTGCCCGATGCGACCTCGCGCACGCCCTCGGCCAGCACCAGCAGGGGGCGTGCCAGTTGGCGGCCCAGCAGCACGGCGAGCAGTACGGCCCCGAAGACGGCCAGGAACAGGCTCAGGGTGAGCGTACCGATGTACATGCGCCGCAGCCCCTCGCGGGCCAGGGCGCGCTCCTGGTACTCCCGGTTGGCCTCCTGCACGGCGATGGCGTTGGACACCAGCACCTGCGGCAGCCGCAGCGTGGCCTGCAGGTAGCGGGGTTCCACCAGGAGCCCCACGCTGGCGTTGCCGACGGCCACGAGGGTCTTGACCCGGGCGTTCTGCACGGCAGCGGGATCGGCGATGTCGTCCAGCCCCTCGATCTGGAAGGTGGCGCGCTGCTGGCGCGCGTTGCGCAGCAACTGGGCGCTGGGCCGCTCGGGGCTGAGATCGAACCGGGATTGCCCGGCACTGGCCACCGGCTGGCCTGCCGTGCTGAACAGCACCACGTCGCTGGCCCCCAGCTGGTCGCGGATGCGTTCGAGCACCACGCCGGCCGCCGCGTCGGGCACCTGCGCCAGTTGGCTGCTGGCGGTGCGTGTTTGCATGGCCATGTCGCTGGCGATCGTGTCCAGCGTGACCCGGGCCAGGCTGACGCCGGCGGACAGGGCGCCCTCCACCTTCACGTCGAACCAGCTTTCGATGGAGCGCGACACGAACTGGTAGGACACCACATAGATCAGCAGTCCTGGCAGCAGCCCCACGACCGCAAAGATGCCTGCCAACTTGACCAGCAGGCGGCTGCCGAAGCGCCCCCGCCGCAGCCGCACCGCCAGGCGCACCACGACCCACACCAGGACGGCGAGCAGCAGCACGGCCACCAGGACGTTCAGGCCGAACAGCCAGGCGTAGTTGCGCTCGTACAGCGCACGGTTGTTGGTAGCGACGGTGAGCAGGAAAAGCAGCACCAGCCCGATCGCGCACATGATCGCCACGCCCACGCCCAGGGCCCAGCGGGAGGCACGGGCCTGCTGTGGCGTGCGGGGAACGCTGTGGTCGTCGGTCATGGCGCGCGCTCGGCCACGGCGCGCACGCTGCGCGACAGCATCAGGTCCCAGCCCGAGCGCCCCACCGCGCCGATCTGGAACGGGCGGGGCAACTGAGACATGTCGAGGCGGAACTGAAAATGCACGGTATAGGGCCCGCCGGAGACCTCGTCCGCGTCGGCGATCTTCCAGCGGCTGATGCGCTGCATGGCGGAAAGCGCATCGCCCAGTTCGTCGAAGTTCTGGCCCAGCGCCACCCCCAGCCCGGTGTTGGCGAACGGCGTGGCGGACTGATTGAGGCGCCACCGGCGCGTGAGCGGCTGGTAGCTCAGCCGCAGGTAGCGCACCGAGTGGGCCACCGCCTTGTCATACCAGTACCAGCGCTCGCGGACCACGTCGGCCTCAGCCACGAAGTACATCGAGATGCCTTTGTAGAGGGCGTCTTCCGCCAGCTCGGGCAGGTCGAAGTGCAGCGTGGTCGACAGGTACAGGCCCTCGTCGTTGGCTTCGACGCGCAGGTCGCCCGCATCGGGCTGCGCCAGCACCGCCGGGGACCACAGCGCCAGGCACATGCACAGTAGCGCGGCCATGGCCACCGCAAGCCACGCGGCAGGGCGCGAAGCGGGCTGTTCAGGCCGCATGTTTTTGCAACAGGGCGTAAAAGAATCCGTCATGATCACCCGGACGATTCTCCGAGACGCCGCCGCTTTCGTCCGGTTTGCCGGGTATTAAATGGCCGGGAGACGGCAGCAAACGGGCGTCGGTGTTGCGCGCAAGAAACGTTTGCACCTGCGCTTCGCCCTCGGTACGAAACACGGAGCAGGTGCAGTAGAGCAGCCGCCCGCCGGGCTGCAGCAGCGGCCAGAGCGTGGCGAGCAGGCGGGCCTGCTGCTGGGCCAGTTGCTCGATGTCGGACTCGCGCCGCAGCCAGCGCACGTCGGGGTGGCGGCGGACGATGCCCGAGGCCGTGCACGGCGCATCCAGCAAGATGGCGTCGAACCGCCCGCCCCCACTGGCGTTCAGCCACCCGTCCTGCGGCCGTGCCGCATCGGCCACGAGGACCTGGGCCCGAACCCCCACCCGGTCCAGCGTTTCGTGGATGCGGGTGGCGCGGTCGGCGTCGATTTCCAGCGCCACGACCTGCATCGGCGAGGCGGCACCCGCGTATTCGAGCAAGTGCGCGGTCTTGCCGCCGGGCGCTGCGCAGGCGTCCAGCACGCGCAGCGGCTGCGACAGGTCCAGCCCCTCCAGCAGCAGCGGCGCCGCCATCTGGGCCGCGGTGTCCTGCACCGAGACGTGGCCGTCTGCAAAGGCCGGCAGTTGCTGCACGGCCACCGGGCGGTCCAGGACGATGCCGAACGGCCCCGCAGGAGATGCTTCTAAATTGATAGCAGATAGCCCTAGTAAATATTGTGCTGGAGTCGTTTTTTGCACATTGACCCGGAGCGCCATCGGTGCATGGGCATTGTTGGCCTGCAGGATCTGCTGCCAGTGCTGCGGGTGGTCCTTGCGCAGCCGGGCGATCCACCAGGCCGGGTGGTTCCACTGGGCGACCGGATCGCCGTCGGTGGCGGCCACCAGCGCATCGCGTTCGCGCAGAAAGCGGCGCAGGCAGGCGTTCAGGAACGGCGCCTGCGCTTGCGATGCCGGGTTGCGCTTGGCCGCCTCCACCGCCTGGTTGACGAGGGTGAACGCCTCGTAAGGCGCCTCGTCGGGCGACCAGGCCAGCGCCAGGGCCGTGCACAGCAGGGCGTCGGCCCGCGGCGGTGGGTTGCGGGGCGCCAGTTGCTTGCGCAGCGCCTGCGCCCGGCCCAGATTGCGCAGCACCTGGAACAACAGCGCCTGCACCCCGGGCCGCAAGCCCGGCTCGACAGCGGCCAAGGCCGCCGTACCCGACTGCCCGCCGCGCACGGCCTGCAGCGCGGTCACCACCGCATCCAACTGGCGCCACAGCGCGGGCTCCATGCGGCGTTCGCCCTCCGCCGGGGGCGGAAAGAAACGGGAGGGCGGGCGCGGCTGCGGATCGGTCATGTTCTGTCTGAGCCTGTCTTGAATAGGAAAAAACCGGTTGCGGTTGCGGACGCCGTAGCGGCCACCCCTCGAATCAATGTCAAACCACCCACGCCCCTCCCGGGATACGGGGATGGGCACGCAGCCTACAGCGTTCTGGCCGCCTTGAACCCGAAGAGCCACGCCAGCAGGCGGGCCGGGAACTGGCCGATGGCCTGGTTGTACTGCAGCGCCGCATCATTGAACTGCCGGGTGGCCAGCGCATTCTGGGCCACCAGTTCCTGCCACCGCTGCGCCCACAAAGGCAGCGCCGCGCCATCGCCGGGTGCTGGCGGAACCTCCGCGACGCGCACCATGGTCAGCCAGGCGGCCTCGAGCACCTCCCGCCCCGTCAGCAGCGCGGCCGCAGCGCCGGCATCCAGCGGGCGGGCCCGCGCGACGGCCAGCGACGCGCCGAACTGGGTGGTGGCGGCCCACAGCGCCGCCCGTGCATCGGCATGTGCCGCGGGCGTGGGACCCTGCGCGGCCTCGTATTCACCCAGCATGGCCATCATGCGCATTAGGTGTGCGTCCAGGCCCCCGAAGGCCTGGATGGCGGCCGAGCGCAATCGCACGATCCGGTTGTAGGCACCCACGGCCCAGAACAGCAGCAGGGCAAGAAAAATCCAGGAGGACAGCATTGCGTCTGCCGAGCCCGCAGGGGTCCGCGGTCTCGGCGCAAAAAAGAGAAAACGGATAAGAAAACGCTCCCGGTCTGCCAAAGCGCAGAGCGGGAGCGTTTCAGGGGGCGTACCGTGGCTTATTGGGCCGTGGCGTCGCCCAGGCTGGTGGTGCTTTCGACGTCGGACGAGTCTTCGGTCGTGGCAGCCATTTCAGCGGCTTCGGCATCGGCGATGGCACGGCGCTCGGCGTCGTCCATGGCTTCCTTGGCCTTGCGCGCCTGGTGGTAGGCCAGGCCGGTACCGGCAGGGATCAGGCGACCCACGATGACGTTTTCCTTCAGGCCACGCAGCTCGTCGCGCTTGCCCATGATGGCAGCCTCGGTGAGCACGCGGGTCGTTTCCTGGAAGGAAGCGGCCGAGATGAAGGAATCGGTCGACAGCGAAGCCTTGGTGATCCCCAGCAGCACGTTGCTGTACGTCGAAGGGATCTTGCCTGCGGCCTGCAGCGCCTCGTTCGTGTTCAGTATCTCCGAACGCTCGACCTGCTCGCCGGCGATGTAGTTGGACTCGCCCGGGGCCTCGACCACGACGCGGCGCAGCATCTGGCGAACGATCACCTCGATGTGCTTGTCGTTGATCTTCACGCCCTGCAAGCGGTACACGTCCTGCACTTCATCGACGATGTAGCGCGACAGCTCTTCGATGCCCAGGAGGCGCAGGATGTCCTGCGGATCGGCCGGGCCGTCCACCACGGACTCGCCCTTGTTCACGACCTGGCCTTCGTGCACCAGGATGTTCTTTTCCTTGGGGATCAGTTCATCCCAGACCTTGCCGTCCGGATCGGTGATCTGCAGGCGCACCTTGCCCTTGGTTTCCTTGCCGAAGGACACCGTGCCGGTGATCTCGGCCAGCATGCCCTTGTCCTTGGGCGAGCGCGCTTCGAACAGTTCGGCCACGCGGGGCAGACCGCCGGTAATGTCGCGGGTCTTCTGGCCTTCGACCGGAATCCGCGCCAGCACTTCGCCGGGGCCCACGTCCTGGCCATCACGCACCTGGATCAGCGAGCCGATCTGGAAGCCGATGGTCACCGAGTGGTCGGTGCCGGGGATCTTCACTTCCTGGCCTTGCGCGTCGATCAGCTTGACCTGAGGGCGCACCACCTTGGCGGAGCCGCGGCGCTTCGGATCGATCACGACCAGCGTGGACAGACCCGTCACATCGTCCACCTGCTTGGCGACCGTGAGGCCTTCTTCGACGTTCTCGAACTTCACCTGGCCGGCGAACTCCGTGATGATCGGGCGGGTCAGCGGGTCCCAGTTGGCGAGGATGGTGCCGGCCTTGACCGTCTGGTCGGCCTTGACCGCCAGCGTCGCACCGTACGGCACCTTGTGGCGCTCGCGCTCGCGGCCGTGTTCGTCATGGATGACGATCTCGCCGGAACGGGCAATCACCACCAGTTCGCCCTTGGTGTTGCTCACGTAGCGCATCGTGGCGTTGAAGCCGATCACGCCGTTGGACTTGGCCTCCACGCTCGATGCGATGGCAGCGCGCGAAGCGGCGCCACCGATGTGGAACGTGCGCATGGTCAGCTGCGTGCCGGGTTCGCCGATGGACTGGGCAGCGATCACCCCCACGGCTTCGCCGAGGTTGATCAGGCCGCCGCGGCCCAGATCGCGTCCGTAGCACTTGGCGCACAGGCCGTAGCGGGTTTCGCAGGTCAGCGCCGTGCGCACCTTCACCTCGTCCACGCCGGCGACTTCGAGTTCCTCGATGAGGTCTTCGTCGAGCATCTGGCCGGCAGGGGCCAGCACCGCGCGCGTTTCGGGGTGCAGCACTTCGTCGGCCGTGGTGCGCCCCAGGATACGGTCGCGCAGCGATTCGATGACTTCACCGCCCTCGACGATGGCGCGCATCAGCGAGCCATTGGAGGTGCCGCAGTCTTCTTCGGTCACCACGAGATCCTGCGTCACATCCACCAGGCGGCGGGTGAGGTAGCCCGAGTTGGCCGTCTTCAGCGCCGTATCCGCCAGGCCCTTACGGGCACCGTGGGTGGAGATGAAGTACTGCAACACGTTCAGGCCTTCACGGAAGTTGGCCGTGATGGGGGTCTCGATGATGGAGCCGTCCGGCTTGGCCATCAGGCCGCGCATGCCGGCCAGCTGGCGAATCTGCGCTGCGGAACCGCGGGCGCCGGAGTCGGCCATCATGTAGATGGAGTTGAACGACTCCTGGTCCACCTCGTTGCCGTGGCGGTCGGTGGTCTTTTGCTTGGCCAGTTGGGCCATCATGACCTTCGACACTTCGTCGCCGGCCTTGCCCCAGATGTCCACCACCTTGTTGTAGCGTTCGCCAGCCGTCACCAGACCGGACACGTACTGCTGTTCGATCTCCTTCACTTCCTTCTCGGAACGCTCGATGATCCCGGCCTTTTGCGGCGGCACCAGCATGTCGTCCACGCAGATGGAAATGCCGGCGCGCGTGGCGAGGCGGAAACCGTTCTGCAGCAGCTTGTCGGCGAAGACCACCGTCTCCTTCAGGCCGCACTTGCGGAAGCTCACGTTGATGAGCTTGGAGATTTCCTTCTTCTTCAGCGCCTTGTTGATGTTGCTGAAGGGCAGGCCCTTGGGCAGGATCTCGGACAGCAGCGCACGGCCGGCCGTCGTTTCCACCAGCGACGTGGAAGGCACGAATTCACGCGTTTCCTTGTCCTTGGTCCACTCGGTCAGGCGCACCGTGATGCGCGCGGCCAACTCGACCTCGTTGGCATCGAGCGCGCGCTGCACTTCGCCGGTGTCGGCGAACACCAGGCCTTCGCCCTTGCCGTTGATGCGATCGCGGGTGGCGTAGTACAGGCCCAGCACCACGTCTTGCGACGGGACGATGGAGGGCTCGCCCGAGGCCGGGAACAGCACGTTGTTGGAGGCCAGCATCAGCGTGCGGGCTTCCATCTGCGCTTCCACGGACAGCGGCACGTGAACGGCCATCTGGTCACCGTCGAAGTCGGCGTTGAAGGCCGCGCAGACGAGCGGGTGCAGCTGGATAGCCTTGCCTTCGATCAGGATGGGCTCGAACGCCTGGATGCCCAAACGGTGCAGCGTGGGCGCACGGTTCAGCATGACCGGGTGTTCCTTGATGACCTCTTCCAGGATGTCCCACACCACCGGCGTGCCGGATTCGACTTCCTTCTTGGCGGCCTTGATCGTCGTCGCGATGCCCATGGCTTCCAGGCGCGAGAAGATGAAAGGCTTGAACAACTCCAGCGCCATCAGCTTGGGCAGACCGCACTGGTGCAGCTTGAGCGTCGGGCCCACGGTGATCACGGAACGACCGGAGTAGTCCACGCGCTTGCCCAGCAAGTTCTGGCGGAAGCGGCCGCTCTTGCCCTTGATCATGTCGGCCAGCGACTTGAGGGCGCGCTTGTTCGCACCCGTCATGGCCTTGCCACGGCGGCCGTTGTCCAGCAGCGAATCGACGGCTTCCTGCAGCATGCGCTTTTCGTTGCGCGCGATGATTTCCGGGGCCTTCAGCTCCAGCAGGCGGCGCAGGCGCGAGTTGCGGTTGATGACGCGGCGATACAGGTCGTTCAGGTCGGAGGTCGCGAAGCGGCCACCGTCCAGCGGCACCAGCGGACGCAGGTCCGGCGGCAGCACCGGCAGCACGTCCAGCACCATCCACTCGGGCTTGATGCCGGACTTCTTGAAGGCTTCCAGCACCTTCAGGCGCTTGGCGTTCTTCTTGACCTTGACTTCGGAGCCGGTCAGATCGCCGCGCAGCTTTTCGATTTCGAGGTCGATATCGATGGCTTCGAGCAGGTCCTTGATGCCTTCCGCGCCCATCTTGGCGATGAACTCGTCACCGTATTCCTTGCGCTTGGCGTCGTAGTCGTCCTCGGACATGATGCTGAACTTCTTCAGCGGGGTCATGCCGGGGTCGGTCACCACATACGCTTCGAAATACAGCACGCGCTCGATGTCGCGCAGCGTCATGTCCAGCACCAGGCCCAGGCGCGATGGCAGCGACTTCAGGAACCAGATGTGGGCGCAAGGCGCGGCCAGATCGATGTGGCCCATGCGCTCGCGGCGCACCTTGGTCTGCGTGACTTCAACGCCGCACTTCTCGCAGATCACACCGCGGTGCTTGAGGCGCTTGTACTTGCCGCACAGGCATTCGTAGTCCTTGATGGGACCAAAAATCTTGGCGCAGAACAGACCGTCGCGCTCGGGCTTGAACGTGCGGTAGTTGATGGTCTCGGGCTTCTTCACTTCGCCGAAAGACCACGAACGGATCTTCTCGGGCGACGCCATGCCGATGCGGATGGCATCGAAATGCTCGTCCGGGGTGAATTGCTTGAACAGGTCGAGTAGTGACTTCATAAACCTAGTCCCTTCGATTAAGAACGTTCGAGTTCGATGTCCAGGCCCAGGGAACGGATTTCCTTGACCAGCACATTGAACGATTCCGGCATGCCGGCCTCGATGGCGTGTTCGCCCTTGACGATGCTCTCGTACACCTTGGTACGGCCCTGCACGTCGTCGGACTTCACGGTCAGCATTTCCTGCAGCACGTAAGCGGCGCCATAGGCTTCCAGCGCCCACACTTCCATTTCCCCGAAGCGCTGGCCACCGAACTGGGCCTTGCCGCCCAGAGGCTGCTGCGTGACGAGCGAGTAAGGACCCGTGGAGCGGGCATGCATCTTGTCGTCCACCAAATGGTGCAGCTTCAGGTAATGCATGTAGCCGATGGTGGTCGGGCGCTCGAAGCGCTCGCCGGTGCGGCCGTCGAACAGGTACGCCTGCGTGCGTGCGGAGGTCAGGCCCTTGCGCTCGGCGATGTCGTCCGGATAGGCGATCTTGAGCATGTCCTTGATCTCTTCTTCCGAAGCGCCGTCGAACACCGGGGTGGCATACGGCACGCCGTTGGTGAGGTGACCGGCCATGGCCATCAGTTCATCGTCGTTGAACTGCGACAGGTCTTCCTTGCGGCCGCGCGAGTTGTACACCTCTTCGAGGAACTTGCGCATGTCGGCCGCCTTGGCCTGCTCCTGCAGCATGTTGCCGATGCGCTGGCCGATGCCCTTGCCGGCCCAGCCCAAGTGCACTTCGAGCACCTGTCCGATGTTCATGCGCGATGGCACGCCCAGCGGGTTCAGCACGATGTCGGCAGGGGTGCCGTCGGCCATGTAGGGCATGTCTTCGACCGGAACGATCTTGGACACCACACCCTTGTTGCCGTGGCGGCCGGCCATCTTGTCGCCAGGCTGCAGGCGGCGCTTGACGGCCAGGTACACCTTGACCATCTTCAGCACGCCCGCGGGCAGTTCGTCGCCTTGCGTGAGCTTCTTGCGCTTTTCCTCGAAAGCCAGATCGAAGCTGTGGCGCGTCTGCTCCAGCGAGTTCTTGATCGACTCGAGCTGCGTGGCCACTTCGTCTTCCGCCGGGCGGATGTCAAACCAGTGGAACTTCTCGACGGAGGCCAGGTAGGCCTTGTCGATCTTCGTGCCCTTGGCCAGCTTTTGCGGGCCGCCGTTGGCCACGCGGCCGTTCAGCAGCTTCTCGATCCGGTCGAACGCGTCGGCCTCCACGATGCGCAGCTGGTCGTTCAGGTCCAGGCGGAAGCGCTTGAGTTCGTCGTCGATGATCTGCTGGGCGCGCTTGTCGCGCTGGATGCCTTCGCGGGTGAAAACCTGCACATCGATCACGGTGCCTTGCGAGCCCTGGTCCACGCGCAGCGAGGTGTCCTTCACGTCGGAAGCCTTCTCGCCGAAGATGGCGCGCAGCAGCTTCTCTTCAGGCGTCAGCGTGGTCTCGCCCTTCGGCGTGACCTTGCCCACCAGCGTATCGCCGGGCTGCACTTCGGCACCCACGTAGATGATGCCGGACTCGTCCAGGCGGTTCAGCTGCTGTTCCGACAGGTTCGGAATGTCGCGCGTGATTTCTTCGGCGCCCAGCTTCGTGTCGCGGGCCATGACCACCAGTTCCTCGATGTGGATCGAGGTGTAGCGGTCTTCTGCCACGACGCGTTCGGAGATCAGGATCGAATCTTCGAAGTTGTAGCCGTTCCAGGGCATGAACGCGATCAGCATGTTCTGGCCGATGGCGATTTCGCCGAAGTCCGTCGATGCGCCGTCGGCGATCACATCGCCCTTGGCCAGCACATCGCCCTTCTGGACGATGGGGCGCTGGTGGATGTTGGTGTTCTGGTTGGAACGCTGGTACTTGATGAGGTTGTAAATGTCCACACCCACTTCACCGGCCACCGCTTCCGCGTCGTTCACGCGGACCACGATGCGGGTCGCATCCACATAGTCCACCACACCACCGCGGTTGGCGGTCACCACGGTGCCCGAGTCCACGGCGGCCACGCGCTCGATACCGGTGCCCACCATGGGCTTTTCCGGACGCAGCACAGGCACGGCCTGGCGGGACATGTTGGCGCCCATCAGTGCGCGGTTCGCGTCGTCGTGCTCGAGGAACGGCACGAGCGAGGCGGCCACCGACACGATCTGTGCAGGCGACACGTCCATGTACTGCACGCGCTCGGCGCTCAGCAAGGTCGACTCGCCCTTTTCACGTGCCGACACCAGGTCGCCCGTGAGGCGGCCTTCCTTGTCGAGCGTGGCATTAGCCTGGGCGATCACGTACTTGCCTTCTTCGATGGCGGAGAGGTAATCGATCTGATCGGTCACCTTGCCGTCCACCACGCGGCGGTACGGGGTTTCGATGAAACCGTATTCGTTCAGGCGAGCGTACAGGGCCAGCGAGTTGATCAGCCCGATGTTCGGGCCTTCCGGCGTTTCGATCGGGCACACGCGGCCATAGTGGGTCACGTGCACGTCGCGCACCTCGAAACCGGCACGCTCGCGGGTCAGACCACCCGGGCCAAGGGCCGATACGCGGCGCTTGTGGGTGATTTCGGCCAGCGGGTTGGTCTGGTCCATGAACTGCGACAGCTGGGACGCACCGAAGAACTCCTTGAGCGCCGCGGAAATCGGCTTGGAGTTGATCAGGTCGTGCGGCATCAGCGGCTCTTGCTCGGCCTGGCCCAGACGCTCCTTCACGGCCTTCTCGATGCGCGCCAGACCGGTGCGGTACTGGTTCTCGGCCAGCTCGCCCACGCAACGCACGCGGCGGTTGCCCAGGTGATCGATGTCATCGACTTCGCCGTTGCCGTTGCGCAGGTCAACGAGGATCTTGACCACGGCCAGGATGTCTTCGTTGGAGAGCACCATCGGGCCGGTGGATTCGTCGCGGCCAATCTTGGCGTTGAACTTCATGCGCCCCACGCGCGACAGGTCGTACGTGTCAGGGTTGTAGAAGAGGCGCTGGAACAAGGCCTGCACCGCGTCTTCCGTCGGCGGCTCGCCGGGGCGCATCATGCGGTAGATCGCCACGCGCGCAGCGAATTCGTCCACCGTTTCGTCGATGCGCAGCGTCTGCGAGATGTAGGCGCCCTGGTCGAGTTCGTTCGTGTAGATGACTTGCAGGTCCTGCACGCCGGCGGAACGTAGCTTCTTGAGCAGCGCTTCGGTCAGCTCTTCGTTGGCCTTGGCAATGATTTCACCGGTGTCGCCGTCGACGATATTGCGCGCCACCACGCGGCCGATCAGGAAGTCTTCGGGCACGCTGATGTGCGTGGTGCCGGACTGCTCCAGTTCGCGGGTGTGGCGGGCAGTGACGCGCTTGTCCTTGGCCACGACCACCTTGCCCGACTTGTCGGTGATGTCGAAACGCGCCACTTCGCCACGCAGGCGGTCGGAGACGAACTCCATCTGCGCGCCGCTGTCCATCAGGCGGAAGTTGTCGTTGACGAAGAAGTTCGCCAGGATCGATTCGGGGTTCAGGCCGATGGCCTTCAGCAGGATCGTGACCGGCATCTTGCGGCGGCGGTCCACGCGGAAATACAGGATGTCCTTCGGATCGAACTCGAAGTCCAGCCACGAACCGCGGTAGGGAATGATGCGCGCCGAGAACAGCAGCTTGCCCGAGCTGTGGGTCTTGCCCTTGTCGTGCTCGAAGAACACGCCGGGCGAGCGGTGCAGCTGCGAAACGATCACACGTTCCGTGCCGTTGATGATGAACGAGCCTTTGTCAGTCATCAAAGGCACCTCGCCCATGTAGACCTCTTGCTCCTTCACTTCCTTGACGACCTTGGACTGCGACGTGGAGGACTCGCGGTCATAGATGATCAACTGCACCTTGGCCCGCACGGCCGAGGCAAAAGTCAAACCACGGGTCTGGCATTCACGCACATCGAATGCCGGCTTGGCGAGGTTGTACTCGATGAACTTCATCTCGACAAACCCATTGTGCGAGACGATCGGGAAAGCAGCGTCGAACGCGGCCTGCAAGCCTTCTACGGTTCTTTTCTGGGGGGCTTTGTCAGCTTGCAGAAACTCGGTGTATGCGTCCTTCTGCATCTGCAGCAGGTAAGGGACTTCCAGCACGCTGTCGCGGCTGCCGAAACTTTTGCGAATCCGCTTGCGTTCGGTATAGGAATAGGCCATGAGATCTCCGGGCAAAGACATGAGTCCTGGGTCTTCGACGACTGACCTGCAAGGGCGCTTCCTTGCAGGCTTGGCGGTTGGCCACTACCAACCATGGCGGACGGCGATGCGTTGCACATCACCCGAACCAAGGTATCTTCTGCTGTCGGGATGGTCAGAAGACACTAGAAAGCAGTGGCGTGGGCACTGCTTTCTGGTGCGCTCTGGGCGTGAACCCCATAAGCACCAAAGGCTGGGAGCCCTTGCGGAGCCCCCAGCCCTGGAATCCAGGCGAATTACTTGAGTTCAGCCTTGGCGCCAGCTTCCACCAGCTTCTTGACGGCAGCTTCGGCGTCGGCCTTGGCAATGCCTTCCTTGACGTTCTTCGGAGCGCCGTCCACCAGGTCCTTGGCTTCCTTGAGGCCCAGGCCGGTGATTTCGCGCACGGCCTTGATCACGGACACCTTGTTGGCGCCGGCTTCGGTCAGCACAACGTTGAATTCCGTTTGCTCTTCTGCAGCTGCAGCAGCACCGCCGCCACCGCCAGCAGCAGGAGCGGCCATAGCGGCTGCGCTCACGCCAAACTTTTCTTCAATGGCCTTCACCAGCTCATTGAGTTCCAAAACCGTCATGCTGTCCAGCGCGGTCAAAAATGCGTCTTTATCGAATGCCATTTTTATTTCCTAACAATTGGTTGGTTGTCTGCCGGGCAATCAAGCCGCGACAGGTTCGGCGGCCGTTTCGGCAGCGCCTTCGCCTTTTTTGGCCGCCAACGCGCCCAGCACAACGGCCGTACGCGAGATGGGGGACATAAGCAAGCCGCAAATCTGAGCCAACAGAACTTCCTTGGGAGGAATGTTAGCCAGTTGCTTAACGCCGTTGATATCCAGGGCTTTGCCACCGAAAGCGCCACCGCGAATCACCAACTTGTCGTTGGTCTTCGCGAAATCGGCCACCACCTTAGCGGCAGCCACAGCGTCTTCGGAGAAGCCATAGATCAGCGGACCGGTCATCTGGTCTGCCACCACGTCAAACGCGCTGCCAGCCACAGCACGGCGAGCCAGGGTGTTCTTCAGAACACTCAGGGTCACGCCCTTGCTGCGAGCATCAACACGCAGTTTGGTCATGTCGGCGACCGTGATGCCACGGTACTCCGCGATCACAAGCGTTTGAGCTTTAGCGGCGAGGCTGGTCACTTCACTGATGACCGCTTCTTTCTCACTGCGATTAAGACTCAAGGTCTACTCCTTAAAATGTGCACTCGGCACAGGCCTCGTACACGCTCTTGTTGCAGCGACCAACTGTTCAGGAAAATTTTCCATCTGCAGCGGGATCGCCATCTGCGTTGGCATCACTGTGGATTTAAGCGCGACCGGTTCGCGCACCAACGGTCTTGGATGGCCTGCGGCGACCGAAGCAGCCGCAGCCCACCACATCGAACCCATCCAAGGACGGATTCGAAGATTTCTTGCAATTACGCTGCGATGGATTGCGTATCCACGCGAACACCCAGGCCCATCGTGGAAGACACTGCCACCTTGCGCAGGTACACGCCCTTGCTGGTTGCAGGCTTGGCCTTGGTCAGCGCTTCGATCAACGCAGCCAAGTTGCCTTGCAGCTTGTCGTTGTCGAACGAGCGGCGACCAATCGTGCTGTGCACGATACCGGCCTTGTCGACGCGGAATTGCACTTGACCTGCCTTGGCGTTCTTCACGGCCGTAGCGACGTCAGGCGTCACGGTGCCCACCTTGGGGTTGGGCATCAGACCGCGTGGACCGAGGATTTGACCCAGCGTACCGACAACGCGCATGGCGTCGGGGGCGGCGATCACCACGTCGAAAGGCATGTCACCGGCCTTGACCATCGCGGCCAGGTCGTCCATGCCAACGATGTCAGCGCCAGCAGCCTTGGCTTCTTCAGCCTTGGCGCCTTGGGCAAACACCGCCACACGGGTCGTCTTGCCAGTACCGTTTGGCAGCACCACGGCACCACGAACCACTTGGTCAGACTTCTTGGCATCAATGCCAAGCTGAACGGCCACATCGATGGATTCGTCGAACTTGGCCGTAGCGGCTTCCTTCACGATCACGACGGCGTCAGCGAACGCGTACAGCTTGTTGCTGTCGACTTTGCCTTGCAGGGCTTTTTGCTTCTTGGTCAGCTTGGCCATTTTATAAACCCTCCACCGTCACGCCCATCGAGCGAGCGGAACCAGCCAGCGTGCGCACAGCGGCGTCGACATTGGCAGCGTTCATGTCCTTCATCTTGGTCTTGGCGATCTCTTCGAGCTGCGCGCGCGTGATCTTTCCGACCTTGGTGCTCAATGCGTTGGCAGAGCCCTTTTCAAGCTTGATGGCCTTCTTGATCAAGGTCGTCGCAGGCGGCGTCTTGATGATGAAGGTAAAGCTCTTGTCTGCAAATGCCGTGATGACCACTGGCAGGGGCAGACCTGGCTCGACACCTTGAGTCTGCGCGTTGAACGCCTTGCAGAACTCCATGATGTTAAGACCACGTTGACCCAGAGCAGGGCCGATTGGTGGGGATGGATTGGCCTTACCAGCTGGAACTTGCAGCTTGATAAAACCGACGATTTTTTTCGCCATGGTTTACTCCTTGCGGGTATTAGCGCTTAGGCCACGGCCTCAGCTCCCCGGGGTTTACGACTCATCAAACAATTCGCACCGAGTCGAAAAATGCGAATCCAAACAATCAGGTTTTTTCGACCTGACCAAATTCCAGCTCTACGGGGGTAGAACGGCCGAAGATCATCACGGACACGCGCACCCGGCTTTTTTCATAATTGACTTCTTCGACAGAGCCATTGAAATCAGTGAACGGACCTTCTTTAACCCGAACCAGTTCACCCACCATGAACTCAATCTTGTGCCGAGGCTTGTCTGTGCCTTCCTGCATTTGGCTGACGATCTTCTGAACTTCTTCTTCAGAAATAGGAGCCGGGCGATTCTTGGCACCACCAACAAAACCCGTCACCTTGTTCGTGTGCTTGACCAAGTGCCAGGTGTCATCGTCCATGACCATTTCCACGAACACATAGCCGGGAAAGAGTCGACGTTCAGTGGTCTTGCGCTGACCATTCTTCATTTCAACGACCTCTTCGGTCGGAACGAGAATGCGGCCGAACTTCTGCTGCATGCCAGCGCGACCGATGCGCTCCACGATGTTGCGCTCAACCGCCTTTTCCATGCCGGAATAAGCGTGAACGATGTACCACCGCAAATCAGGATTCACAGGAGTGGCCGGGCTGGCAGCGTCAGTGCCGCTGACTTCGATAGCGTCCGTCATTACTTTCTCCACCCCAGAATCAAATCGTACAAAACCCATTCCAAGGTCTTGTCAGTGAACCAGAGAAAGAGCGCCATGATGACGACAAACGCAAAAACGTATGCCGTCATTTGAAGTGTCTCTTTCCTCGTGGGCCAGACAACCTTCTTGACTTCACGCCAAGCATCCTGCGCGAAGCCCACAAATTGACGCCCAGGCTCGGACACCAAGAACACAGCCACCGCAATTGCAAGCCCGACAAGCAGCGCAGCCCACTGAACGATCGGCCCCTGCTTTCCAAGCAAATAGAATCCGGCAATCGCTGCAAGAACAATTGCCACCACCGCAGCGAGCTTGGCTTTATCAGCGCCTGTACTAACAGTTTCAACTTGAGACGTGGCCATACTTAACTGTTTTCTTACTTTAAGTTTCGGCATCCACAAGACACCGAAGCCCGCCAGGGCCTGGCGGGCTTGTAATTGCCACGATCAAGTGGCAGGGGCAGTAGGAATCGAACCTACAACCTTCGGTTTTGGAGACCGACGCTCTGCCAATTGAGCTATACCCCTACATTCACGCTTTAAGCAATGATCTTGGCCACGACGCCGGCGCCGACGGTGCGACCACCTTCACGGATGGCGAAGCGCAGACCTTCTTCCATGGCGATGGGGTTGATCAGCTTGACGGTGATCGACACGTTGTCGCCGGGCATGACCATTTCCTTGTCGGCTGGCAGCTCGATGGCGCCAGTCACGTCGGTCGTGCGGAAGTAGAACTGAGGACGGTAGTTGTTGAAGAAAGGCGTATGACGGCCACCTTCGTCCTTGGACAGCACGTACACCTCGGCGGTGAAGTGCGTGTGCGGCTTGATGGAGTTGGGCTTGCACAGCACTTGACCGCGTTCCACGTCTTCGCGCTTGGTACCGCGCAGCAGCAGGCCGACGTTGTCGCCAGCCTGGCCTTGGTCCAGCAGCTTGCGGAACATTTCCACGCCGGTGCAGGTGGTCTTTTGCGTATCACGGATACCGACGATTTCGATTTCTTCGCCGACCTTGATGATGCCGCGCTCGATACGACCCGTCACCACGGTGCCGCGACCGGAGATCGAGAACACGTCTTCCACGGGCATCAGGAATGCGCCGTCCACAGCGCGCTCGGGCGTGGGGATGTACGAGTCCAGGGCTTCGGCCAGCTTCATGATGGCTTCTTCACCCAGGGCACCCTTGTCGCCTTCCAGGGCGAGCTTGGCGGAACCGCGGATGATGGGGGTGTCGTCGCCTGGGAAGTTGTACTTGTCCAGGAGTTCGCGCACTTCCATTTCGACGAGTTCGAGCAGCTCTTCGTCATCGACCATGTCGCACTTGTTCAGGAACACGATGATGTAAGGCACGCCCACTTGGCGGGCCAGCAGGATGTGCTCGCGGGTCTGGGGCATGGGGCCGTCAGCGGCCGAGCACACCAGGATGGCGCCGTCCATCTGGGCAGCGCCGGTGATCATGTTCTTCACATAGTCGGCGTGACCGGGGCAGTCCACGTGGGCGTAGTGGCGGTTGGCCGTTTCGTATTCCACGTGGGCGGTGTTGATCGTGATGCCGCGGGCCTTTTCTTCGGGCGCTGCGTCGATCTGGTCGTATGCCTTGGCTTCGCCGCCGAACTTGGAGGACAGCACCGTGGCGATGGCCGCCGTCAGCGTCGTCTTGCCATGGTCCACGTGACCGATGGTGCCCACGTTCACGTGGGGCTTGGTACGTTCGAACTTACCTTTTGCCATTTTTTCGACTCCGAAAAAAATTACACCAATACAACATAGACGCCCGCACATTTTTTATGTGCGCGCACCTTGAATTTGGTGCCCATGGCGGGAATCGGACCCGCGACCTCTCCCTTACCAAGGGAGTGCTCTACCACTGAGCCACATGGGCATTTCGAGACGATCACACACTCTCGAGACTAACCACTAACTAACTGCAAATTGGAGCGGGAGACGGGAATCGAACCCGCGTCATTAGCTTGGAAGGCTAGGGTTCTACCATTGAACTACTCCCGCATCGCCTTACAGACTCCGCGTTGCGCCTACGCGCCGCTTCATATTTGGTGGAGGGGACTGGATTCGAACCAGTGTAGGCGTAAGCCAACAGATTTACAGTCTGCCCCCTTTAGCCACTCGGGCACCCCTCCGAAGAATCCATGATTGTAGCAGCCTTTTTGCCGCAAAGGAGTTTCCCCTAATCTAAATTGCTTCGAGGAAGCAGATCAACCGAGTGCGATCGCGAGCGGTGTAGATGCGAGTACGGGCGCCGGGTCCGGTGCGTTGGGGTTGGAGAAGGCCCATGTCTTCATAGAAGCGCATAGCGCGGGTGGTGAGGTCGAACTCTTTGGCG
>NZ_BQXL01000015.1:0-113572 GCF_030159015.1 Acidovorax sp. SUPP3434 | reverse complement strand
GCTCGGCGTGGGACATGGCCGGCATCAAGGCCCAGTTGTTCGCGGGCACGGCTTCGGATGACAGCCTCGTCGGCACGGCAGCAGCGGACACCCTCAACGGCGGCTCGGGCAACGACAACCTGTGGGGAGGTGACGGCAACGACACGCTGCTGGGCGGGGATGGCGACGACGGGCTCTATGGCGAGGCAGGCGACGATGTCATCGACGGCGGCGCAGGCCGCGACTGGCTGGAGGGCGGCACGGGCTCCAACACCTACCGCTTCGGCCGGGGCGACGGCCAGGACACCATTGCGTTCAAGAGCGGTGTTCGCGATGGCAAGCCCGGCGTGCTGCAGTTCAAGGACGGCGTGACAGCATCGGACCTGGGGCTGCGCCAGGTCCATGACACCGTGCGCGGCGGTTATTCGCTGGAGGTGTCGATCAACGGCACGGCCGACAAGGTGACCATCCAGGGGTTCTTCTATGGCGACGATCCCGACTCGCCCTACAGCTCGGTGCAGCGGTTCCAGTTCGCCGACGGCTCGGCGTGGGACATGGCCGGCATCAAGGCCCAGTTGTTCGCGGGCACGGCTTCGGATGACAGCCTCGTCGGCACGGCAGCAGCGGACACCCTCAACGGCGGCTCGGGCAACGACAACCTGTGGGGCGGTGACGGCAACGACACGATGATCGGAGGCGATGGCGACGACGGCCTCTATGGCGATGCGGGCGACGACACGCTGGACGGCGGCGCAGGCCGGGACTGGCTGGAGGGCGGCACGGGCTCCAACACCTACCGCTTCGGCCGGGGCGACGGTCAGGACACCATTGCGTTCAAGAGCGGTGTTCGCGACGGCCAACCCGGCGTGCTGCAGTTCAAGGACGGCGTGACCGCCGCTGACCTGGGGCTGCGCCAGGTCCACGACACCGTGCGCGGCGGTTATTCGCTGGAGGTGTCGATCAACGGCACGGCCGACAAGGTGACCATCCAGGGGTTCTTCTATGGCGACGATCCCGGCGCGCCCTACAGCTCGGTGCAGCGGTTCCAGTTCGCCGATGGCACGACATGGGATCTTTCAGCCATTGAAACCCAACTGTCAGCCTCCGCGGCGACGCAAGCGAACAAGGATGCCATTGCCTCCGACTCGATGGAGTTGAACAGCGAAAAGCCGTATGTGTTCGACGACGGCGTTTCCATGTCCGGCGTCAACAAGCCCTACGCGTTCACTGGCTTGGACGATGCGGACTTCGTGACCCTGAAGCCGCAGGAGAAAGAGCCATTGATCGACGCAGTGGCGCCGACCGGCTGGAGCATCGCACCCTTGGATTCTTTCGCAGCGATTCAGTGGAAACCGTTGTTCCAAACGGTGCAGATGGATGGTGCATCCGCATCACTGGACCGCCAGACCCAACTGCTGACGGACGCAATGGCGCAGTTCGCTCCACCTGCCGCCATCGACGCCAGGGGCGTGGCGGCGGCGCAGGATGGGCCATGGAAGGTCGTTGCCGCGCATTGGCAGTGAACGGACTTGCGATGAGCAGAAAGCCTGGGGCTGGCCGGCCTCAGGCTTTTTTCGACCGATGGCGCATGAGGTCCCGTCTCCATCGCTATTAAACAAATAGCATTGAATGCAATGAATACGGCGGCACCAGGGGCATTTGGCGCCGATGCGCCGCCTTGTGCCCCAACCTGGTTCAGGGCGGGGGCTGCAGCACGCTGGCGTCGGTGTGGATGAGCTCCAGCGGGTAGCGCTTGCCGGCCAGGTAGTCCTCGATGCACTCCATCACCAGCGGGCTGCGGTGGCGGTCCGCGCAGCAGCGGATCTCGTCGAGCGTCATCCACACGGTGCGAACGATGCCGTCGTCCAGCGTGCGCCAGGCATGCACCGGCCCCACCGAGCCGGCGAAGGCAAAGCGCAGGTAGGTGATGTCGTCGCCCGTGCGGGTGCGCGTGAAGCGGTTGAGGTACACGCCCACCAGTGCCGTGGGGGTGAAGTCGCAGGCGGTTTCCTCCAGCACCTCGCGCACGCAGCCGTCGATGGGCGACTCGCCCGGGTCCAGGTGGCCCGCCGGGTTGTTCAACCGCAGCCCGTCGGCCGTGTCTTCTTCCACCAGCAGGAAGCGGCCGTCCTGTTCGATGACGGCGGCCACGGTGACGTTGGGTTTCCAGCGGTTCGGCATGGCGGCCATTATGACGAGAGGGCATGTCAGGCCGTGTAGGGGATGCGCGACACGCGGGCGAGGACGGCGATTCGCCTGGCATCGGTATGGACGGACATCGAAGGGTACGGCCTGCCGATCGCCTGCCGCGCCACCGGTGGCTGACAAGCGGACGCGGCGTTGGCCTCCAAACCCTCTCCTTGCCCTCTGCGCAAGATGGATCGGGCGAGGCTTGCAAAGACATGCCCGCGCACGCACTGCCGCACCCTGGCGAGTGGTCAGAGGGCTCCCCTGCCCTGCCCCCAAAAAAGGATCCCACGATGCAAAACTTCACCGACCCAGCGCTGACCCGGCGAGACCTGTTCGTCGTGGGGGCCGCCTCGGCTTCGGCGGTGGCCGCCACCGGGGCCGCCGCCCGAACCACGGCGCAGGCCGCTTCACCGTCGCCAACACCCGGCGCGCTGGCGCCCCAGGGCGAGACGGCCATGCCGGTGCGCATGACCATCAACGGCCAGCAGCAGACCCTGTCGCTGGACACCCGCACGACGCTGCTCGACGCCCTGCGCGAGCACCTGCACCTCACCGGCACCAAGAAGGGCTGCGACCACGGGCAGTGCGGCGCCTGCACGGTCATCGTCGATGGCCGCCGCATCAATGCCTGCCTGACCCTGGCGGTGATGCACGAGGGCGCGCAGGTCACCACCATCGAAGGCCTGGGGCAGCCGCAGAAGCTGCACCCGCTGCAGGCCGCGTTCGTCAAACACGACGGCTACCAGTGCGGCTACTGCACGCCGGGCCAGATCTGCTCGGCCGTGGGCGTGCTGCAGGAAATCAAGGCCGGCATTCCCAGCCATGTGAGCGGCGACCTCACGGCGCAGCCCCTGCTCTCGGCCGACGAGATCCGCGAGCGCATGAGCGGCAACCTGTGCCGCTGCGGGGCCTATTCCAACATCCTGGATGCGATCACCGAAGTGGCCGCCACGAACGGGGGTGCCGCATGAAGCCATTCACCTACGAACGCGCGGCCTCGGTGCAGGCCGCCGCGGCCGCCGCTGCAGGCAACCCCCAGGCCCGGTTCATCGCCGGCGGCACGAACCTGCTGGACCTGATGAAGCTGCAGATCGAGGCGCCCACGCACCTCATCGACATCAACGGCCTGGGCCTGGACCGCATCGAGCCCCTGCCGGAGGGCGGGCTGCGGATCGGCGCGCTGGTGCGCAACACCGACCTGGCGGCGCATGCCGGTGTTCGGCGCGACTACGGCCTGCTGTCGCGCGCCCTGCTGGCCGGTGCGTCGGGCCAGTTGCGCAACAAGGCGACCACCGCCGGCAACCTGCTGCAGCGCACGCGCTGCCCCTACTTCTACGACACCAACATGCCGTGCAACAAGCGCCAGCCGGGCGCGGGCTGCGCGGCCATCGGCGGCGTCACGCGCCAGCATGCGGTGGTGGGCGCGAGCGAGGCCTGCATCGCCACGCACCCGAGCGACATGGCCGTGGCCATGCGGGCGCTGGATGCGGTGGTCGAGACGGTGCGGGCGGACGGCCAGCCGCGCCGCATTCCCATCGCCGACTTCCACCGGCTGCCAGGCAACACCCCGCACATCGAGACCGCGCTCGACGCCGGCGAATTCATCACCGCCGTGACGCTGCCCGCGCCCGCGGGCGGCACCCACATCTACCGCAAGGTGCGCGACCGCTCCTCGTACGCCTTCGCGCTCATTTCCGTGGCGGCCGTGCTGCAAAAGGACGGCACGGGCCGCGTCGCCCTGGGCGGCGTGGCGCACAAGCCCTGGCGCATGGCGTCGGCGGACGCGGCCCTGCCGCAAGGCGCGCAGGCCGCCACGGCGCAGCTGCTGGGCACGGCGCGTCCCACCCACGAAAACGCATTCAAGGTGGCCCTGGTCGAGCGCACGCTCGCCGGCGTGCTGGCCGAGGTGAAAGGCCAATCATGAAATTCGACACCCCGGCTTCGCACAATGCCATCGACCAGCTCAAGGTGGTCGGCCAGCCGCTGGACCGCATCGACGGCCCGCTCAAGACCAGCGGACAGGCGCGCTATGCCTACGAGCAGCACGACGTCGTGGCGCGCCAGGCGTACGGCTACATCGTGGGATCGTCCATCGCCAAGGGGCGGATCGCTTCGATGGACCTGACCGCCGCGCGCGCCGCGCCGGGCGTTCTGGCCATCGTCAATGCCCAGAACGCCGGCAAGCTCGGCAAGGGCAAGATGAACGTCGCCCGGCTGCTGGGCGGCAGCGGCATCGAGCACTACCACCAGGCCGTCGCGCTGGTCGTGGCCGAGACCTTCGAGCAGGCCCGCGCGGCGGCGCATCTGCTGAAGATCGATTACGTCAGCACGCCCGGCGCGTTCGACCTGGCGGCCGAGCGCGGTTCCGCCACCGTGCCCAAGTCCTCCAAGCCCGAGAGCGCGTTCGGCAACTTCGCCGGGCACTATCCCGAGGCCCCGGTGCGGCTGGATGTCACCTACACCACGCCCGACCACACCCACGCCATGATGGAGCCCTTCGCCTCGCTGGCCGCCTGGGAGGGCGACCACCTCACGGTGTGGCTGTCCAACCAGATGATCGCCTGGACCGCGGGCGATCTGGCCAAGACGCTGGGCTTGGCGCCGGACAAGGTGCGGCTGGTGTCGCCCTACATCGGCGGCGGCTTCGGCGGCAAGCTCTTCCTGCGGGCCGACACCGTGCTGGCCGCGCTGGGCGCGCGCGCGGCAGGCCGGCCGGTCAAGGTGGCGATGCAGCGCCCGCTCATGGCCAACAACGGCACGCACCGGCCCGCGACCATCCAGCGCATCCGCATCGGCGCGGGCCAGGACGGGCGGATCACCGCCATCGGCCATGAAAGCTGGTCCGGCAATCTGCCCGGCGGCGACCCCGAGGACGCCATCGCGCAGACACGGCTGCTGTATGCCGGTGCCCACCGCTACACGGCGCTGCGCATCTCGCAGCTGGACCTGCCCGAGGGCAATGCCATGCGCGCGCCCGGCGAGGCGCCCGGGCTGATGGCGCTGGAGATCGCCATGGACGAAATGGCCGAACGGCTCGGCATCGACCCCATCGAATTCCGCGTCCTCAACGACACCCAGACCGACCCGGAGAAGCCGGGCCGCAAGTTCTCGCAGCGCCAGCTGGTCGAATGCCTGCGCCTGGGCGCGGAGCGCTTCGGCTGGAGCCGGCGCAGCACGGCACCGGGCCAGCGGCGCGAGGGCCGGTGGCTGGTGGGCATGGGCGTGGCCGCGGGCTTTCGCAACAACCTGCTGATGAAGTCGGCCGCGCGCGTGCGCCTGGACCGCACGGGGCGCGTGACCGTGGAAAGCGACATGACCGACATCGGCACCGGCAGCTACACCATCATGGGCCAGACGGCCGCCGAGGTGATGGGCGTCGCGCTCCAGCAGGTGGACGTGCACCTGGGCGATTCCGCCTTTCCGGCCTCGGCCGGCTCGGGCGGCCAGTGGGGCGCCAACAATGCGACGGCCGGCGTGTACGCGGCCTGCATGAAGCTGCGCGAGACGATCGCGCGCAAGCTCGGCGTGGCGCCGGCCGATGCCGTGTTCGCCGATGGCATGGTGCGCGCTGCGGGGCGTTCGGTGCCCCTGGGCGAGGCGGCCGGCGAGGCCGGCCTGGTGGCCGAGGACGCCATCGAATACGGTGACCTCGACAAGCAGTACCAGCAGTCCACCTTCGCCGGGCATTTCGTCGAGGTGGGCGTGGCGGTGGACACGGGCGAAGTGCGGGTGCGCCGCATGCTGGCCGTGTGCGCCGCGGGCCGCATCCTCAACCCCAAGACCGCCCGCAGCCAGGTCATCGGCGCGATGACCATGGGCGTGGGCTCGGCGCTCATGGAAGAACTGGCCGTGGACAAGCGCCGGGGCTTCTTCGTCAACCACGACCTGGCCGGCTACGAAGTGCCGGTGCATGCCGACATCCCGCACCAGGAGGTCATCTTCCTGCCGGAGACCGATCCCATCTCCTCGCCCATGAAAGCCAAGGGCGTGGGCGAGCTGGGCCTGTGCGGCGTGGGCGCCGCCGTGGCCAACGCGGTCTACAACGCCACGGGTGCGCGGGTGCGCGACTACCCCATCACCCTGGACAAGCTGCTGCCGCACCTGCCGGCCCCAACCTGAGGCCGGAGGGAACGCGCCGTGGACAACCTCGATTTCCGGGTGCTGCACACCCTGCTCGACTGGCGCCGCGCGGGGGTGCACGGCTGGCTCGTCACCGTGGTGCGGACGTGGGGCTCGTCGCCCCGGCCCGTGGGCTCCATCCTCGCGCTGTCGGACCGCGGCGCGGTCGTGGGCTCCGTCAGTGGCGGCTGCATCGAGGACGACCTGATCGCCCGGTGTTGCACGCCCGGCCGGGTCGACGCCCTGCCCCGGGACTCGGCGAAGCCGGTGCTCCTGAAGTACGGCGTGTCCGCCGATGAGGCCCACCGGTTCGGACTGCCCTGCGGCGGCACGCTGGAGCTGCTGGTGGAGCGCGATCCGGCGCTCGACTCGCTGCAGGCCCTGGTCGAGTCGCTGGCCGAGGGCTGCCTGGTGCGCCGCAGCGTGCGGCTCTCCGATGGGGCGGTCACCCTGTCCGAGGCCCGCGGCGCGCAGGCCTTCCATGCGGATGCGCAAACGGTGGCCAGCACCTTCGGCCCGCAGTACCGCATGCTGCTGATCGGCGCGGGGCAACTGGCCGAATACCTGGCCACCATGGCCGGCTTCAACGGCTTCGCGGTGACGGTGTGCGACCCGCGGGTGGAGTACCGCGGCGCGTGGTCGGTGCCCGGCACCGCGTTGGCCGATGGCATGCCCGACGACGTGGTGCTGGCCTTCCGCCCCGATCGGCGCAGCGCCGTGATCGCGCTGACGCACGACCCCAAGCTGGACGACCTCGCCCTGCTGGAGGCGCTGAAGACCGATGCGTTCTATGTCGGCGCCATCGGCAGCCGGCGCAACAACGCGGCGCGGCGCCAGCGGCTGGCCGAGCACTTCGACCTGGACGCACCGGCGCTGGCGCGATTGAAGGGACCCATCGGCCTGTTCATCGGCAGCAAGACGCCGGCGGAGATCGCCGTGAGCGTCATGGCCGAGGTGTTGAGTGTCCGCAACGGGGTGGCGATCCCGCCGCAGATGCAGGTGGCGCCGGCCAAGGCCTTGCTCGCAGGGTGAGGCGGCGGCCGCCCGCGGGCGCCGCCGTGTCCCACCGTGCGCCGGCTCACTGGCCGTCCGCTGCCTGCTGTTTGCGGACTTCCGCCGGGAATGCCTCGCTCTGGCGAAGGCGCAGGTACTCCTGCTGGGCCGCGTCGTAGGCCTGCGTCTCCAGGCCGTACGAACGCGATAGCCCTTCGTACCGGTCGGCGCCCGCGCGGCGCCACAGGGCGAGGTCGGCGATCACCTCGGCGCGGGACAGCGTGGGCTGTTGCTGCTGCGTCGCGGTGCGTTCCTGTGCCTGGGCCTGGGCGGGCATCGCGAAGGCGCTCGCCAGCGCCAGTGCCGCGGCCACCGTGGCCCGAAGGCGTACCGGGGCGGCGGGCGAAGCAGGCAATGGGGTCTTGATCG
The DNA here is from genome assembly GCF_030159015.1 of Acidovorax sp. SUPP3434. Classification (NCBI taxonomy): domain Bacteria; kingdom Pseudomonadati; phylum Pseudomonadota; class Betaproteobacteria; order Burkholderiales; family Comamonadaceae; genus Acidovorax; species Acidovorax sp. SUPP3434. The sequence goes on along the minus strand of NZ_BQXL01000015.1, from coordinate 105,862 downwards.
ACGGCGAGGAATTCAGGGTGAAATAGGGCATTGGGATGGTTTCCATGGGTGGACTGGCAGAGGTCCGCATGTTAGTATCGATTTAATAGTTAGTCAATACCGAAACGATATGAACGCTGAAAAATCGGGCGACAGCCCCTGCCCCATCGCGCGCAGCCTGCAGGTTCTGGGCGATGCCTGGACCATGCTGATCCTTCGGGATGCGCATGCCGGCCTCACGCGCTTCGATCAGTTCAAAAAGAGCCTCGGGATCGCGCCCACCATGCTGACCAAGCGGCTGGCCGCGATGACCGAGGAAAAGCTGCTCGAAAAGCGCCAGTATTCCGAACGCCCGCCGCGCGAGGAATACGTCCTGACCCAGGCGGGGCGCGACTACCTGCCGGTGCTTTTCATGATCGGCGCGTGGGGGCGAAAGCACCGGGGCACCGGCCCGCTGGTGCGCTTTCAGGACGCCGAGCGGGGAACCGACATCCAGCCCATCGCGATCGATGCGGTGACGGGCGCGGAGATCGGAACGCGCGCCATCAAGCTGGTGAATCCGGAGTGACGGTGGCTGCTCGCTGCAGCGGCTCACACCCCTGACAGCCGGCACGCGACGCCGAGCAGTCCGCAGAGCGCCAGCACCGGAATCACACCCCATCGGAGCCGGAACAGGGCCACCGCGGCCAGCACGCCGATGGCGGCCGACGCGGCGTCGAAGCGGCCCCCCAGGCCCTGCGGCCACAGCACGTGGCAGGCGAAGAACACCGCCAGGTTGGCGATCACGCCGACCACGGCGGCGGTGATGCCGGTCAGCGGCGCGGTGAACTTCAGGTTGCCGTGGGTGGACTCGATGAACGGACCGCCCAGCAGGATGAAGACGAACGAGGGCAGGAAGGTGAAGAACGCCACCGCGGTGGCGGCCACGGCGCCTGCCAGGAACAGCGATCCGGGCCCGAAGAGGGCATGGGTCCATCCCCCGACGAAGGCCACGAACGACACCACCATGATGAGCGGGCCGGGCGTGGTCTCGCCCAGCGCCAGGCCGTCGATCATCTGCGTGGCACTCAGCCAATGGTGGTGGTCGACCGCGCCCTGGTAGACGTAGGGGAGCACGGCGTAGGCGCCGCCGAAGGTCATCAGCGCGGCCTTGGTGAAGAACCACCCCATCTGGGTCAGTACCCCATGCCATCCGAACAGCGCCCAGAGCCCTCCCAGCGCCAGGACCCACAGCCCCCCGCCCACCAGCAGCACCTTGGCGAAACGCGCCCACGAAAACGAGGCGTGGGGCGGCGCGGGCGTGTCGTCGTCGATCAGCGCTCGCCCGGCCGATGCCGCTGCCGCGCCATGGGCGCCGCCGGCGGAAAAAGCCTGTGGCGACACCCGGCCGCCCACATGGCCGGCACACGCCGCGAGCAGCACGATCGCGGGAAACGGCACCTGCAGCGCGAAGATGGCCGCAAACGCGGCCACCGCGATGCCCCACAGCCAGCGGTTCTTCAGCGTTCTGCCACCGATCCGCCAGGCGGCCTGCACCACCAGCGCCGTGACGGCCGGCTTGATGCCGTAGAACACCCCGGCGATCACCGGCATGTCCCCATGGGCCATGTAGAGCCAGGACAGGCCGATGAGGAGGCACAGCGACGGCAGCACGAACAGCGTGCCGGCGAGGATGCCGCCCCCGGTCCGGTGCAGCAGCCAGCCGAGGTAGGTGGCCAGCTGCTGGGCCTCGGGCCCGGGCAGCAGCATGCAGTAGTTCAGGGCGTGGAGAAAGCGCTTTTCCGAGATCCACCGGCGGCGCTCCACCAGTTCTGCATGCATGAGGGCGATCTGCCCGGCCGGGCCGCCGAAGCTGATGAAGCCGAGCTTCAGCCAGAAAAGCAGGGCCTCGGAGAGTGGCAGCGGGTGGGGGCGTGCCGATGCGGCGTCGTCGGGCAAGGCGGTGTCCATGATCGATTCCATGAGGGCTGCCAGCACTTGGACGGGACACCGTCTACCCGGGACGGGAGGCTGTGTTCCCGGTGCGCGGATCATAGGCCCGCCGCCGTGGCCGTGGAAGGGCCCGGACGGATCACGGCGTGCGCATGAGCCCGCCGTCCACCCGCAGGCTCTGCCCCGTGATGTAGGCCGCCCCGTTGGAGGCCAGGAAGGCGACCGTGGCGGCCACTTCCTCCACGGTGCCGTAGCGCTGCAGCGGCACGGCGGTGCGCCGCTCTTCCCACACGGGCAGGCTGTCGATCCAGCCGGGCAGGACGTTGTTCATCCGCACGTTGTCGCGCGAGAAGCTGTCCACGAAGATGCGCGTGAACGAGGCCAGGCCGGCGCGCATCACGGACGACGCCGGGAACAGCGCGCTGGGCTCCAGTGCCCAGGCCGAGGAGATGTTGACGATCGCCCCGCCGCCCTGCCTTTGCATGAGGGGCGCCACCAGGCGGGTGGGCCGGACCACGTTCAGCAGGTAGGTGTTCATGCCCTCGAGCCACTGTTCGTCGGACAGGTCCAGCAGCGGTGCCCGCGGCCCGTGGCCGGCGCTGTTGACCAGCACGTCGATGCGGCCCCAGCGCCGGTGGGCCTGGTCCACCAGCCGCCCGATGTCCTCCACCGACTGGTTGGAGCCGGTGACCCCCACGCCCCCCAGCGCCTCGGCGAGCGCCTGCCCTTTCCCGGAGGAGGAAAGGATGCCGATGCGAAAGCCGTCGGCGGCCAGCCGGCGCGCGGCCGCCGCCCCCATGCCACTGCCGCCGGCGGTGATGAGCGCCACTTTTTCTACTGCCATTTATCGGTCCTTGCGTGCCGCCAGTGGCACCTGGAGATTGTTCGACAGTCCCAGCGTTTCAGGGGCATGGAGCCCGGCAGATCGCCTGCCTCGAATCAGTAGAAAATCTGCACCCATGACGGAACCTCTCGGACGCATGCCCTCGCTCAATGCCCTGCGTGCTTTCGAAGCCACCAGCCGCCACCTCAACTTCCGGCTGGCCGGGCTGGAGCTGGGGGTGACGCAAGGCGCCGTGGCGCAGCAGGTCCGGGCCCTGGAGGCGGAACTGGGCCTGAAGCTCTTCGAGCGCCTGCCCCGCGCGCTGGCGCTCACGTCCAACGGCCAGCGCTACATCGTCGGCGTTCGGCGGGCCTTCGAACTGCTGGCGCAGGCCACAGAGAGCCTGGTCCCCCAGCCCCTGCGACTGACCGTGAGCGTGACGCCCACCTTCGCCACCAAATGGCTCATTCCGCGGCTCGATGGCTACACGCGTCGGCACCCTGGCGTCGATCTGCGCATCCTGGCCACGGAGCGGCTGGCGCACTTCCACAACGAGGCGGTGGACCTGGCCGTGCGCTATGGCCGACCCCCGTTCGGGCCCGGGCTGTCCGCCGATCTGCTGTTCGAGGAGTGCCTGGTCGCCGTCTGCAGCCCGCGGTGGCGGGAGCCGAGCGCGCAGGCCGGGCGGGCCGGCGAGGGCATCGCGCAGGTGCTGCTGCACGATGCCCAGTCGCCATGGGAGACCTACTTCGAGCAGTGCGCGCCGCAGGCCAGGGCGCCTGCGGCGCGCGCCCTGCATTTCAACCAGACCACGCTCGCCATCGATGCCGCCGTCATGGGGCAGGGCCTGGCGCTGGCCCAGCAGGAATTCGTGGCGCCCGATCTGGCGGCCGGGCGGCTGGTGCTGGCCTTTCCCGAGGCCCTGCGCACCGGCGCGGGCTACTACCTTGTGCACCCCCGCAAGCAGCGGCACCCCGAATCGGTCGCACAGGTGCGGCGCTGGCTGCTGGGCGGCGCGGGCGGACCGCCGGCCGCCCCGCCCTCGCTGCCGGGCTAACGTCCAGGCTTTGCCACTGCCGCCGGCCGCAGCACCAGCCACAGCGCCGCGGCGATCAGCCCGCCGCCGGCCGCGTGCGCGGCGGTGGCGGCCTCGCCCAGCACCAGCCAGCCCCAGGCCACGCCGAACAGCGGCACCAGGAACGTCACCGACAGCGCCTTGAGCGGCCCCACGTCGGCGATGAGCCGGAAATACAGCACATAGGCCACGGCCGTGCACAGCAGCCCCATGGCGAGCATGGCGGCCCACACCGCGGGCGGCGCGGCCATCCAGGTGGCGGGCAGGCCGGGCTGGCGCCACACCTCCCAGGCCGCGAACGGCGCCAGCACCAGCACGGCACCCCACTGGCTGCCCACCGCCACCAGGCGGCTGTCGAGCCCGCCCCGAGCGGTGATCCAGCGGCGCGTGAGAAACCCCGCCGCGCCGTAGCAGGCCGTGGCCACCAGGCAGGCGCCCATGCCCGCCAGAACCTGCGGCGACAGGGCCACGGGGCCCGTCTGCGCCAGCACGGCCACCCCGGCCATGCCCAGCAGCACGCCGGCCGTGCGCGCGGCGGTGATCCGCTCGCCAAAGGCCGCGGCGCCGATCAGCACGCCCATGAGCGGCGTGGTGGCGTTCAGGATGGCGCTGTAGCCCGCCGGCAGCGTGCGGGCCGCGAGCGCGAACATCAGGAATGGCACCCCCGAATTGACCACGCCCAGCACCAGCGCCGCGCCCAGCTTGCCGTGAAAGGCCGGCCGCAGCCGCGCGAAAGCCAGCAATGCCATCAGCCCGGCCGCCGCCAGCGCCACGCGCCCGAAGGCCGTGGGCACCGCGCCCAGCACCGGCACGGCGATGCGCATGAACAGAAAACTGCCGCCCCACAGGGCGGCCAGGACGAACAGGCGGATCAGGCTGGCGAGGGTCATGGGCGGTGCCGGCGGGGCACGGACCCCGCCGGATCGGCAAAACGAAACGACGAAACCGAAGGCTTTCGCCAAGCCCTGGCGGGCCCGGGACGCCCCCGGCGCTGGAGGCCCATTCTTCGAAATCCGGTGGGTTTTCGCAAACCATTTATGCTGCGCGACTGTTTATTTTGACTGAACGGTCATGCGCCTGCCTCCCCTCATCGCCGTGCGATTTTTCGAAGCCACTGCGCGCCATCTGAGCGTGCGCCGCGCCGCCGCCGAGCTGCACGTCACGCCGGGCGCGGTGTCGCAGCAGGTGCGCAAGCTGGAGGAGTTCCTGGGCTGCACGCTGTTTGAGCGCCTGCCGCGCGGCCTGGCACTCACGCGGGCGGGTGCCGAATACCAGTCGGCCTGCAGCGATGCGCTCGCGGTCATCGGCCACGCCACCTCGCGGGTGGCCGCCGGCGCGCGGCGCGTCGTGCTGGTGAGCTGCACGCCTGGCTTCGCCGTGCAGTGGCTGGTGCCGCGCCTGCAGGACTTCCAGCAGCACGTGACCGGCCTGGACGTGCACGTGAGCACCACCAACCGCACGGTCGATCTGGCCGGCGAGGGCGTGCATTTCGCGGTGCGCCACGGCATGGGAAAGTACCCGGGCCTGCGGGCGCAAGCGCTGCTGGCCGACGATCTGGTGCCCGTGTGCAGCCCCCGCCTCATCGCGCCGCGGCGCATCGCGCGCGCCCGCGACATCGACGGCCACCGCCTGCTGCACGACGAGCACCGGGGCGACTGGCGGCTGTGGTGCGAGGCGCACCGTATGCCCCGGGTAAACACCGAACAAGGCGTGGTGTTCGCCGATTCCAACGGCGCCATCGAAGCCGCCGTGGCCGGCCGGGGCTTCGCGCTGGTGCGCCGCGCGCTCATCGGGCGCGAGCTGGCCACGCGCGCCTTGATCGGCGTGCAGGCGGGTGCGCTGGCCACGCCGCTGGCGTACCACCTGGTCTATGCGGCGCCCGCGCTCATCGATCCGGAGCTGCGGCGTTTCCGCGACTGGATCGTGGCGCAGGCCGGGCAGGAGCGCGGCGGCGGCGCTTGAGCCCTGCTGCGGGCGGGCCGCTCAATCCCCCGGCAGGTCCCGCACCATGTACACCGCGCCCTCGCCGTAGGTGGCCAGCCGCGTGCGCTGCGCAGCGTCCTGCAGCGGTGCGGGGGCATAGCCGTGCCGTGCCCAGTAGCCCTGCGAGCCCTGCACCGAGACCAGCGCGCTGTGGCGCAGCCCTTCGCTGCGTGCCGTGGCCCAGGCCGCGGCCAGCAGCACCTGCGCCAGGCCCTGTCCCGCCAGCGCGGGCGCCACGGCCATGTCGTGCAGGTACAGCGTGTCGGGGGCCTGGGCGGCCTCGAAGTCGCCGTGCAGCGGCGTGACCTTGCCCCGCAGCGAGCGGTAGGCCGCCAGATAGGCGCCCAGGTGGCCGTCCCGCTCCAGGGCCAGCGAGCACTGCGCCGGGCTCGCCAGGCGGCGCAGGAACACCGCATGGCTTTCCTCGAACCCCTCGCCATAGCAGGCGCGCTGCACCTGCAGCAGGCCGGGCAGATCGGCCGCGGCCAGTGGGCGCGCCCGGGGCGGGGCGGATGGCAGGGGGTGGGATCGGGCGTGGGCGGGCATGGGCGTGGGCGGTGCGAAGGGGCGGCACGGGCAGCGAAGGCCTCCATCCTACGGCCGGTGCCCGCCGGCCCGTGCAGGCGCATTTCTTGCACCCGTTCGTTGCCAATTCCCCGAAAACCGTCGCCATTTGGCCCATCCGTTCGCGGCCGCAGCGCCCCGATCGGATGCAGGTGAGAGAATTTCCACACCGTTGCCCCGCCGTACTGATGCCAGACACCATGTCTTTAAGCCGATTCCTCCGCCTTTTCGGGGCCCTCGTGGTGTTGGCCACGATGCTGCTGGTCGGCCGCATCGCCACGACGGAGTACCAGTCGGTGCGTGCGTCGGCGGCCAGCGTGGAGGCCATCGACCAGTTGCGCGCGGGGCTGCTCGCTGCCGAAATGGTGTCGCGCGAGCGCGGTCCCACCAACGGGGCGCTGGGCGGCCCGTCGCCCCTGCCGCCGGAACTGCAGCAGCCGCTGGCGCAGGCCCGTGCCCGCACCGACCGCGCCTTCGACGCGCTGCATGGCGTGCTGGCAGCGCGCACGGGCGATCCCACGCTGGCCGACGGCGCGCGGCGCGTGCTCGCCGCCAAGATGGCGCTGGCCACGGCCCGGGCGGGGGTGGATCAGGTGGTGGCGCAGCCGCGCGAGGCGCGGGCGCCCGAGTCGATCCGTTCGGCCGTCTACGGCATGGTGGCGATCGTGCCGCTGCTGGCCCCGGTCACGAGCAGCTTGGCCAATGCCGCGCGGCAGCACTACCCGGCCCTGGCCGATGACGTGCAGGTTGCGCGCCTCGCGGCCGAACTGCGGGAGTTCGCGGGGCTGCTGGGTTCGCATTTCACGGCGGCGCTGGCGCGCCAGCAGCCGTTCACGGCCGAGGAGCGCCGGGCCATCGAGCAAACGCGCGGGCGCATCGCGCAGCTGCGTTTCCTGATCGAGCTGCGGCTTTCGGTCCCCGAGCAGCCGCGCCCCATCGCCCAGGCGTGGCAGACGGTGCAGCAGCGCTACTTCCGCGATACCGGGCCGCTCATCGACCGCATGATCGCCGCCGGGGAGGGCAACGGCCGCTACGGGCTGGACGCTGCAGGGTTCGCGGCGCTCTACGTGCCCGACATGAACACCATCTTCGATGTGCGCGACACGCTGCTCAACCAGCTGCGCGAGCGCGCCAGCGCCGAGTACACCCGGGCCGTGCGCATGCTGGGCCTGGTCGCCGCGGGCTCGGTGGTGCTGCTGGCGCTGCTGCTGGTGGCGCTGTCGATGGTGGACCGCCGCGTCCTGCGCCCGCTGGTGCAGACCGCGCGGGCGCTGAAGGCGCTGGCCAACAACGACCTGGATGCGCCCCTGCCCCAGCCCGCCGCCAACGACGAAATGGCCGCGGTGATCCGCGCCGCGCGCGAGCTGCAGCTGCAGACCCGCCAGCGCGAGGCCCTGGAGCGCGAGCGCAACAGCCTGATCGCGCAGCTGCGCGAGCAGTCCAACACCGACTTCCTCACCGGCCTGCCCAACCGGCGCGCCTTCTTCGACGCGGCGGAAAGCGTGCTCGCGCAGGCCCGGCGCCATGGCTTCGGCGTGGTCATCGTCATCCTGGACGTGGACCGCTTCAAGATGCTCAACGACCAGTGGGGCCATGCGGTGGGCGACCAGGCGCTCGTGTCGGTGGCGCGCGCGCTGCGGGCCGAACTGCGGCTGGGCGATCTGGTGGGCCGCTTCGGCGGCGAGGAGTTCGTGGTGCTGCTGAGCCACTGCGACCCCGCGCACGGCGTGCGGCTGGCCGAGCGCCTGCGCGAGGTGGTGGCGAACCTGCAGCTGCTGCTGCCGGCATCGCCCGAGCCGCTGCGCGTGACGGCGAGCTTCGGCGTGGCCGATTCCGGCCGCCACGGCCTGGTGCTGGACCAATTGCTGTCCGAGGCCGACGCGGCGATGTACCGCGCCAAGGAAACGGGCCGCAACCGCGTGGTGCTGGCCGAGCCCCGGGCGGACACGGGCGCCGGGGAGCTGGTCATTCTTTGACCTGTCCCGGTGTTTGCTATTGAATTAATAGCAAAACGCCCTAGTGGAATCTGTGCTGGAGCCCGTTTTGATGCCGTGCTGCCGCACCCCGAGCCCGGTGGCCCTTCAGCGCGGCAGCACAGGCGGCTGCACGAAGTCTTCGAGCGACAGGCCCTTGTCGCGCAGCAGCGCCTCCAGCACCGGCTGCAGGGCCCCCAGGCTTTCCTGCACCGCCTCGCGCACGGTGTCCACCACCACCTGCGTGCTGCGCTCGATCTCGATGTTGAGGCGGTCGCCCGCCCGCTTGTGCTCGAACACCGTGGCGCGGCGCGTCTCGGGGATCAGCCACACCTCGAACCAGCCCTCGGCGCGGTTCACCTCGGAGACCGTCAGGCTCGCGCCGTGGATGGCGATGTAGCCCTTGGCGAAGATGTATTTGCGGAAGGCGGGCGGGATGTCCACGCGCCAGACCCGGTTGTTGTCCGACTCGCGCACCGACTGCAGCGTGGTGGCGAAGTCGATGTGGCCCGACAGCGGGTGCCCGCCGATCTCGGCGCCGTCCCTGGCCGCGCGCTCCACGTTCACGCGGTCGCCCACGGCGTAGCTGCCCAGGGTGGTCACGTTCAGGCTTTGCAGCACCACGTCGAACGCCGCCGCGTTGGGCGGCAGCAGCTCGGTCACCGTGAGGCACACGCCGTCCACCGCCACGCTCGCGCCCACGGCGAGGTCCTGGCAGAAGCCGGGCGGAAAATCGATGATGAAGGTCCTGAGGCCCTCGCGGTCATGGATGGCGGCGAGGGCCGCCGTGGCTTGGACGATGCCAGTGAACATGGTGGCGTGGCTTCCGGGTGCGTTGGAGTAGGAGCCGGGAATTTTGCCACCCGACCCAACAGCAAGCCCTATCACCCCGAGAACACGGCTCAGCCCAAGGGATACGCTGTCATCAGCGCGGCGCGTGTTTCGCGATCACGTCCTGGAGTCCAGCAGCGCTCCCCACCACCACATCCCACGCCCAGATGCCAAAGCCACCCTGCGCGTTCACGGCCTGAACCCACTGATCCAGTGCGCTGCGCTTCGCCTGGTCTTGAGCAGAGTCTTCCCCTTTGATTTCGAGGATGAGGGTCTTGCCCGAACGAAAACGCAACAGGAAATCCGGGATGAACTTGCGCTTGGTGCCGTTCCACAGGTACAGCACATGAAAACCCAGGTGGTCGTTCTGACCCAGGCCGCCACATCGGTATGGGTTTCGGCGGCATTCGCGGCGTATTTCTCCCAGCCGCTGTCCACCACGATATGGCTTACTTGGCTGTGCTGGGTCGGCTCGGCCACCCGCGTGGTGTACCAGGTGCGCATCTCCCGCGTACTGCCCACGGGCCTCTCGCCATCAAACACGGCCTCCAGCCGGGTGGTGTTCTGCTCCACCACATGGCCCATCATGTGCTGCACGATGGCATCCATGTGCATCGAAAACAAAATCCGTTTGCGCAATGGATCCTGGTGGAACAGCGAAGGAATGGCGATCTTGTCCGAGGCCAGAAAGGTTTCGACCAGCCGCACGAGCTGAAACAGCAAGTACTCCCGCTGGCCCTTGAACTGATCCTGCAGTTGCTCAAACGCCTTCTGCGCAGCCTTGAACACCAAACGCTGCAGCCGGAACTCCTCTGGCAGCTTCTGCAGGTCAATGGTCACGATCTGGCTCCAGTCGGCCGCACCTCCCAGCGCCGGGGCAATGTCTGCGTGCAGCGCCACCTTGGCGGGGTCAATCGTCAGCGGCGGAACCTCGCTCCATGACACCTCCAGTTGCGGGCGCACCACCTGGTCCACGCGCAAGATGTTGGGCCACTTGATTTCATACACCTGCCGCTCGGGCAGCGACTTGATCTGCACGCTCGGTTTCGGGGGCGGCGGCGCAGGCCCATCCCCGCCCGGCGGCATCGCCACCGACAGCGGCACGCCAAACACGTTCACAAACTCCGGCGCGTACAGGCCCGTTTCACGGTCAATGTCATATGCAACGCGGCGCAGTCCACGACCAATCACCTGCTCGCACAGCAACTGGCTTGTAAAGGCACGCAGGCCCATGATGTGCGTCACGGTTTTGGCATCCCAGCCTTCGGACAACATGGCCACCGACACCACGTTTTGCAGGTCTTGTCCAATCCGGTCCGGCTTGCCCACCGTGTCCACCAGTTCGCGCAACACCTCTTCCTTCTTGGTGCTGGTCGTCAGCCAACGTTCTTTGCCCTCGTTGACTATCCGTGCGGCCTGCACAATGCTGCGCAGGCGGGTGTCGTAGTCTTTATCGGCGCCGGCCGCCTCGCCCAGCTCGGCCTTCTCCAGCACCTTGGAGTCCACCCGCAGCGTGTGGGCAGCGTCATGCAGTTCAGACCATTGGGCATGTCCTTTGGTGAAGTAATGCTCCACACGCGCCGCGGTCTCGGTGCGGTTGCACACCGTCAACATCACGGGCGGCGACAGGTGCCCTTGGGCCGCCCAGTCTGCGGCCGTGGCTCGCCAGTCGGCCCCCAGCAGCGTGTAGGCCTGCTGCACCAGCGCGGGCAAAGGCTCATGGGCCTCGGCCTTGCGGTTCAGGTCTTCTGCCACATCGGGCTCGCGGTACAGGTGGTACAGCTTGGGCCGCAAGGTCTGTGCGTCGGGCAGGGCATCGTCACGCACCACCACGCGGGGCGTCTTCACCAACCCGGCCTCAATGGCATCGTTCAAGCCAAAGTCCGACACTACCCAGGTGAACAGGCCCGCTTCGGTGTTGGTACGACCCGTGGGGGCAAATGGCGTAGCCGACAGGTCAAAACAGTGCGCAATGCGCCGAGTCTTGTGGATGCGGTCAAGCCCCTCCACCCAGCGGGTGGCCTCGTCCAGGTCAATACCAAAAGCCTCGGCATCGGCCTTGCTCACCTTGACGTCGGCCGGCTTGCGGTAGGCGTGGTGTGCCTCGTCGTTAATGACCACCAGGTTCTTGGCGTTGGCCAGCTTGCCCAACACACGCCGCGTGAAGGCCTCGTCGCTCTCCTTACCCTTCCTGACCACCGAGCGTTCCTGCTCCTTCAGCGGCATCAGCGTGTGCCAGTTCTCGATCAGGATGTCTGCCTGGTTCAGCTTCTGCCGCAGGGCCTCGGAGGGGCACAGCTCAAACTGATCGTAATAATTGTTCTCGTGCCCCGGCATCAGCACCTGCAGGCGCGACTTCACCGTCAGGCCCGGTGCCACCAGAAAGATCGTGCTCGAATACTTGCGAGGCGACTTGGGATAAGTCAGCGCATTGAGCACCTGCCAGGTAATGATCATCGCCATCACCGTGGTCTTGCCGCTGCCGGTGGCCATCTTGTTGCACAGCCGCTCGAACTCGCCGCCATCGCCCTGGAGGTAGATGCCCTGCCGGTACTCGGGCATGGCCTCCAGATGCCAGATCAGCGTTTCAATCGCTTCGAGCTGGCAAAAATAGAACGGATACTGCCTGCGCGATACCTGGTCTGCATCCCACCAGTGCTGCAGCAGCGCCAGCGTGACCGCCGTGGTGCCGGGCCAGCCATCGGCGCGCCACTGGCGCACCCGTTCGCGGATCATGTCCACCAGCGGAATCGACACCTGCCGCCGCGTGTTCTCGCGCGTGTCGATGATTTCGTAGCCCGCCGGGCGGCGCACGGGCTCGATGCGCAAGGTGCGGTCAGGGTTCTCGGCCCAGTGTTGCTGGGGCTCCACGAATGCGCTGTTGATGATGAGGGATTTCGGCTGCGCCATCAGATCACCACCCGGCTCTTGGGCAAGTCCATGCCGCGCGCGGCGAGCATGTTGGCCTCGCGGCTGCCAGGGCGAATCGCGACGTTGGCAGAGGCCAGCCAGTGGTAGGGCCGACGCCCCTGCGCCACGCAGGCATCGGTCAAGGCCTTCAGGGGCTTGAATGGGGGTTGCGCGAGCTTGGCTTGCAACCAGTCCAGCTTGGCCAACATGGTTTTCACCTCGCCCGTGCTCGCAGCGGAATGCGGCTCCACCCACACAGCGCACTCTGGCTGGCCAGAGGCACGCGCGCCCAGTCCATAGTCCCAGCGGTTGGCTTTCCCTTCGGCCCTTTCGAATGCGGCGTCCATGTCCACACTGCCGGTAAAGCGCGTCGTGGCCATCTTGGCGTCGATCAGCCCCCTGTAGCAGCCCTCGACGGCACCCTTGCCGGGCTCAGACGCCAGCCCGGCAGCGGCCACCGCCTGCTCAAAGGCCGATGGAGCGGGTGTCGCGGGTGCTTTTCGGCGGGCTCCCTGTTGTCGCGTACTCATCGGGCCTTCACCCCCACTTTCGCGGCGCGCGGGCGCCGCGTCTTCTGAAGCCCGGCCTCGGCCCGGTTCACCACGTCGGCAATCACCTGCCCCGTGCGGCTGGCAAAGCCCACCAGGCCGCCCCATTCGGCCTCGGCGGTTTCTTCAGACAACGGACTCAAGCGAGAAATGTCCTGCACGGCGTTGTCGCGGTTGAAGAAATACACACGCATGTCTTTTCTCAACACAGCCTTGCCCAGCTCCTTGGCGTATCCGCTGGCACTCAGGTTCAGCAGCTTGCGCACATCGGCCTCGGTGCCGCCCAGGTGCTTGAACTCCTGCAGCGCCCACACCAGGTCCAGCACCACGGGCGAATGGGTGGAGAGCACCACCTTGTAGCCGCGCTTCATCAGCTCCAGCACCAGCAGCAGCACCGCTTCGATCCCTTGCGGGTGCAGGCCCATTTCGGGTTCTTCCACCACCACCCACTCGATGTCGTCTCTTCGAGACGTGCCCCCCGCCGGGCACAGCCAGTACAAACCCAGCAGCAGGGGCGTGAACTCGCGCTGCCCGGCAGACCACGCGGTGTAGGGCAGGCCTTCGCTATGCCCCGGCACGTTCAACACCAGCCGTTTGGTGAAATCCTTGGAATCCACCGACAGCCTGGCCGCACCATACAAATGCTGGGTGATGGGTTTGCGCAGCGTTTCGTTCAAGCGGTTGGGTTGCGGAAACAGCTCCCCCTTGGCGCCAAACTCGTTTTGCAGCAGGTCATGCACCGTGTCGCTGAAGTAGCGCAGGGTGTAGGGGTCGCCATAGTCGAACTGCCCGAAGTTCTGCGTCATGCCGCGCGTCAGGCTCATCACACGCTGGGCCGGTATGAAAAACAGCCGCTCTTCACGGCTTGAGCTCTTGCTGGGCTTGGCCAACGTGGGCAGAGATGCCTCCTTGCCGTTCCATTGCAGGGAGGATTTGCCGGCCTTCCAGGCCGCCGCCATGCCCTTGCCGTAGTAGCCCCCCAAAAAGGCGCTGGCGTCTCCGTTGAACGACACGCTGTGGTGCCGAAACGTGTCGTGAATATGGTCCCGGTCCAGCACCAGCTTGAGCGTCTGCAAAAAAATGCTCTTGCCCGTGGCCTGCGGCCCCACGATCACCGTCAGGTCGCCAAACGTCACATCGGCCGCCTGGATGGGCCCCACCTGCTCCATGCGGAGCGTGCAACTCCTCTTGCTTTTCTTAGGCGTCGCCATCACTGGCCTCCTTGCGTGCTCGCATCCAGCCGCATCACCTTCAGCGACTCAATGCCCCGGTCGTCCACAATCTTCACCGCCACCATGCGGTTCTCGCCCGCCGCGAATGGCAGCGACACCGTGCCGGTGAAGGCCTGCAGCCGCTCGGCGTCCAGCTCGGCGCGGATGTCTTTTTTCAACTTCATCCACCCCTCATCCTTGCCCGCCATGGGGAAGAACACCTGGTGCGGGAACAGGCTGCGCCCGTCGTAGTCGGTATCCAGCTGCCAAGCGGCAATTTTGGCCTTGCCGCCCGACACCAGTTCGCCCTTGGCGGTGTCAAAGTAATCAAAGCCGTTGACCTCCACCTGCCACAGGCCACCCTCCAGCAGCGTCAGCAGCACATCGGGCTGGCCCATGAGCCAGAAGCTCTGGTTGCTGCTGCGCGCCTTCTTCAGGTCTTCGGTCAGCAGGTCGGTGTTCATCTGCGCCTTCAGCGCGGTGATGCCCTTGAGCGCATCGATGTCCTTGGCCGCCTCGGGGTCGAAGGCGAAGGCGCAGAACACAATCATCTTGGGACGGGGGAACAGGTCGCTGGCCTCGTTCAGTGCACGCTCCACCTGACGCTGCTCCAGCGCACCATGCTCGGGGCCAAAGCTCACCACCACGCGCTCGCCGGTGTCGAGGCTGCCCGTGGCGTGCAGGCTGGCCGTGCCGGGCAGCACCTCCAGCTCGGCAAAGCGCAGCATCTGCCCACCCTTGCCGCGAATGCCCGTCTTCAGCAGCTCATCGCGCCAGGCATGCTGGCGGCTGGTGTGGCCGCTGCGGGCAATGCTCATATCGGCCAAATCGGCCCCTGGCGCTTGTCCCGCCTTGGCGTCCTGCTCCTCCAGTGATAGCACGGTGGGAAAGGGCACCGCCTCCACTGTGAACGGGCCGCTCACGCGCAGCTTGGCCTTGTCGCGCTCGGGCTGGTCGTACAGGGTTTCGTTGTCGGCATTGCTGGCAATGCTGCGGTCCATCTCGGCCTGCATCTTTTGCCGCGCGGTGTGGAAGGCGGCCAGCGGGGCTTGCAGTTCTGCCGCCCAGTCGGCGGGTGGCTCGAACGGCACCTCCCATTCGTCCAAGTCCTGGCCCTTCAAGCCCAGCACCAGCTTCTGGCCCTTGCGTGCGCCCTCGGTCACCAAGTAAGGCGTGGCTGGGGCGTGGGCCTTGAGTGCCGCATTCAGCACCGCCAGCGCCGACGTGATGGCCGGGTGCATGCGCTCGTAGATCGCGTCGATCTCGGCATTGTTGGCAATGCTCTTGAGCGTGACGTGCGGCACCGTCTTGTAGATGAAGCCGCCCCGCAGCCCCTCGTGCGGGTAGCGCAGCGCAAAGTAGTCAAAGCTGGCCGTCATCAGCCGCTGCTTGGCCAGCGTGATGGCCACGCGCGAGGTGTCGCAGGTCATCCAGCGGCGGCCCCATTTTTCGGCGACATAGGCCGTGGTGCCCGAGCCGCAGGTGGGGTCGAGAACCAAGTCGCCGGGGTCGGTTGTCATGAGCATGCAGCGCTCGATCACTTTGGGATGTGTCTGCACAACAAATGTTTTTGTCTCGCCGTAGCCTGCAACTGTGTCTGACCAAGTATTCAATAAACTCATCTTTGAAAAATCGTCAAAGTAGAGCTTGAAATAAACCTTGGTTCCAAGCACAAATAACCGATCGCTGCGCTCAGCTCGCTGGATACCAATGTCGTTTGTTCTCCAGCTCTTCCCACCTCTTGGCCAAAAAGAGACTCCGTGATGGTCGAATCTGAAAGTACAGCTCGGCGTAAATCCAGAAGACTCTAAAACCGATCGTTTAAATACACTGTTGTTTGCCATCTCCTTCAAGCCTTGAGTCACCTCTTCTTTTGTGACCTCGCGATATCCAGGCGAGCGGCTCACGAACTTGAATTCTGCATTTCCATCTAATTGTTTGTCGCGATACAAATTTCTGTACTTCAGTTTTTTAATATCTTTTGCATACCAAACGATATAGTCAAAAACTGTTTCCAAATGTCCCGACTCCAGCGGAGTCATTGTTTGAAAATTAATACAGGATACAAAGTTTTCAGCACCAAATAATTCGTCCAAAACCACCTTAACTCTGTGCAAGTTCTCATCCGAAATCTGCACAAACACGCTGCCCGAATCACTCAGCAACTCCTTGGCCAATAGCAGCCGGTCGCGCAGATACGTCAGGTACGAGTGAATGCCCAGCTCCCAGGTATCGCGGAAGGCCTTGATCATTTCGGGCTCTTGTGTCAAATCCGCATCGGCCCGGTCTTTCACGTCGCGCTTGCCCACAAAGGGCTGGAAGTTGCTGCCGTACTTGATGCCGTAGGGCGGGTCAATGTAGATCATCTGCACCTGCCCGGCCATGCCTTCCTTGTGCAGCAGGCTGTTCATCACCAGCAGGCTGTCGCCAGCGACCAGCCGGTTGGCCCAGCCTCGGTCGTGTTTGTAAAAGTCCAGCGCCGAGCGCAGGGGCACACTCTCGAACGGGGCCTCGAACAGGCCAGTCTGGAACTGAAAGTTTTGGATTTTTTGGCCGCTAGCGCTTGCTGCACCTGCGCTAGCAGCTCCTGATTTCATAGCGTTTTGCCGTTTGCTCACGCTGCTCAGGATACTCATGGCGTCGATGCGCTCGTGCACGTGCAGGCTGACGGTGTCCACCTCGAAGCTGGTGCGCTCGGCCTTGCCGGTCCATTGCAGGTAGGGCGCGCCCATGCGCTGCAGGGTTTGCAGGGCGTGCCGCATGGCGGCGGGGTCGTTGCCGGCCAGGGCGTCGGCGATCAGCGCGTCGGCCTGGGCGCGGGCGGTATCGAACTGCAGGGTGGGGTCCAGGTGGGGGTCGTAGGCCCAGCGGGTCTTGGGTTGCTCGGGGTCGCTTTCGGTGTTGACCAAGCCCACTTCGGGGTTGTTCTTGCGGCGGTCGGGGTGGCGGTAGGCCAGCACCTGGGCGTCGCCCGTGTCGGGCTGGCTGGGTGTGGGCCTGGCTCTGGCCTTGCTGGGCGCTGCCTTGGTTGGTTTGCCAGTGTTGTCGAGGGCTGCGAGGGCCTCGGGTGCGTCCAGCGCAAAGGCAGGGCGCTTGGCGCCAGTGGCCCTGGCGGTGGAGCCACCCCGGCCCTTGCCTTTGACCGCCTGCCCTGTGGCCACGAGCGCATCGCGTGCGGTTTTGAAGTCGTCGTCGGTAGCGGGCGGCGTGGTGCCAGCGTGGCGTGTCTGCTCCAAGAACTGCTCCAACAAGGTGTTGTTGCCGACCGTGGTGTGGTCTGCGGGCAGCAAATTGAGCAGTAGCGCCTGCAGCTGTGACGTTCGTTCGTTGGACATTCGCCCGTTCCCTCTGATCTCGATGAGGAGGGAAGTTATAGCAGGACATCACGAACCGCTGAGTTTGCAACGCGCTACTAACTACTAGTGCGGGGGGATGTCGAACTCTTATTAAACGAACGCGCGCAGCCGGTGCTGGCAAGCCTCTCAATGGTGCGGAACGCCCCTTTACCTCGCGCGCAGCAGCTCGCCCACTTCCAGCAGCACCAACTCGTTGTCGTCGGCCCGGTTGGGCTCGCGGCTGGAGCTGAACGGCAGGTTGTTGTCGTTGCCCACCACGATGTGAGTGGCGTCCACCACGTCCACGTTCTCGATGGTGAAGAACGGGAATGTGAGCACGCCGTTGTTCAAGGGCTTCTTAGCCAGGCGCTGCGGGTCCTGGATGTTCAGCAGGTCGATGTAGCCCACCTTGCGCAGCTCGGCGCCCGCGTTGGCATCGGTCAGCTCCACCTTGTACACGCGCTTGAACTTCGCCAGGTCGTGGAAGCAGTCGGTGCGCTTCTGGCCCTCGGGGCAGGCCTTGTCGGCCGTGCCCTCGCCGTTGTCGCGTTCGATGATCAGGCCGGTGTTCTCGTCGATCATGTTGAAGTCGCCGATGGCGTGGTGGTTGGCCTCCAGCACGTACTTCCAGTGGCGGCCCGTCCACTTTTCCTGCTTCACGTCGAACTCCAGCACGCGCAGGTATTGCTTGCCGCCTTCCACCGATTCGTAGGCCTTGGCCGATTCGTTCCACACCGGGCCTTCCAGCAGCGCGTAGAGCTTGCTGCCATCCCTGGACGACGCCATGCCCTCGAAGCCCTTGGAGCGCTTGATCTCGAACGCCGGCGCCTTGGCATCGGGCGCGCCCGCGGCAGTGATGGCCGGGTGGTCGGGCGAGCGCACGACCTTGCCGTCCACCTGCGTCTCGAACACGGCCAGCACGCGGCCGGACAGATCGGCCTTGATGAGGTAGGGGCCGAACTCCTCGCCGATCCACAGCGCGCCGCCGGCGAACTGGAAGCTCTCGGGGTCGAAGTCCGAGCCGGTCAGGTAGCGTTCCTTCGTGCCCTCTTCGGCGATGCGAAACGGCACCTTCTTGTCCGGGTCGTGCAGGAACACCGTCTTCTGGCGCTTGAACTGGCCGCTTCGGAAGTCCACCGTGTAGTGGTTCAGGTACAGCATGAAGTCCGGCGAGTTGGCCTTGGCCCCCGCGCCGTTGTCGGTCAGGATCCAGAACGACCCGTCGGCCATGCGCTTGATGCCCGAATGGCCCTGCGCGGGCTGGCCCTTGAACGGCAGCGACACGCCCGTGGGCCGGCCGGCGGAGGTGCCTTCCACGCTGCCCAGCTGGTCCACGCGCTGCGGCGTGGTGAACTTGCCGCTGGTCTGCAGATCGGCCGGGGCGTCCTTGGGCGCGGGAATGAAGGTCTGGGCCGGCAGCACCGCATGGCCAGCGAGCGTGGCGGGGAAGGCCTGCTGGGCGTGGGCGGGCAGCACGGCGGCGGCGCAGGCCAGAAGGGTGAAGGTGGCGAGGCGGGAGAGAGGAAACATGCGAACGGCTTGTGTGGAACAAAAACCGGACGATGCAGGGTGTGCGTGACAGGCGAGTGACGCCTGGAGATGGCACGACTCGGTCGCAGTGGGGCACAGGGGCCCGTTGGGCGTTGCGCCGATGTGCCGGGCGGCGTGGACTACCGGCGCTGCGCGCCCAACGCCGCCCCCACGATCAGCGCGCCGCCCAGCCATTGCACCGGGCCCAGACTCTCCCCCAGCCACAGCACGGCGAACAGCGCGCCCCAGGCCGGCTCGGTGCCCATCAGCAGGCCCACGCGGCTGGGGGCGGTGTGTTTCAGGGCCCAGTTCTGCGCGATGAAGGCGAACACCGTGCAGCCCAGCACCAGGTACAGGCTCGCGGCCCAGAAGGCGCCCGCGGCCGGCAGGGCGGGCAGCCCGCCCGGCAGCGACAGGGCCACCAGCAGGCACCCCAGCCCCACCACGGCGGACTGCACGGCGGTGAGCAGCAGCATGGGCGCCTGGGCATGCCGCCGGGTGAGGCGGCTGGTGGCGCACACGGTCACGGCGCGCAGCGCGGCGGCGGCCAGCATCAGCCCGTCGCCCAGGCCCCATCGAATCTGCAGGCCGCCGCCCGCCAGCAGCGCCGCGCCCAGCAGCGAAACGGCCGCGAAGCCGAACATGGCGCCGGACGGCCGCCGGCCCAGCATCCACCATTCGGCGAACGGGGTGAACACTACGCACAGGCTGATGAGGAACGCCGCCTGGCTGGCCTGCGTGTGCGCCACGCCATAAGTCTCGCACACGAAGATCGCCATCAGCAGCGCGCCCAGTGGCAGGCCGGCGCGCAGGGCGCCCTGCCATTGCGCCCGCGTAGCCCGCAGGCACGCCGGCGCCAGCAGCGCCGCCGTGAGCACGAAGCGCACCGCCAGAAAACCCAGCACCGGATAGAACGCCAGCGCCCCCTTGGCCACGCCGTAGCTGGTGCCCCAGACGACGGCCACCAGCAGCAGGACGAGGTCGGCGCTGCGCAGCAGCGTGGCGGGGCGGGCAAGGGGCAGCGTGGTCATGCGGCGATCGTAGATTCATGTCAGGCCATCGATAATGGCCTTTCAGAGAACAACATTGGTTCCCCATGCGCACAAATGACGCCCTGGACTGCCTGCCCGACATGGCGGTGTTCGCCCGCGTGGCGGCGGCGGGCAGCTTTTCGGCGGCGGCGCGCGAGCTGGGCCTGACCCCGTCGGCCGTGAGCCGCCAGGTGGCGCGCCTGGAAGGCGTGCTGCGCGTGCGGCTGCTGGAGCGCACCACCCGGCGCCTGCGCCTGACCGAGGCGGGCCACGCGGCGTTCGCGCGCTGCCAGGGGCTGGAGTCGTGCGCGCGCGAGGTGCTGGCGCTGGCCGGCCACCATGCCGACGTGCCCAGCGGCCTGGTGTGCATGAGCGCGCCCAAGGCCTACGGACGCCAGCGGGTGCACCCGCTGGTGCCGTCCTTCCTGGCGGCGCATCCGCAGCTGGTCATCACCGACCGCACCGTGGACCTGTTCACCGAGCACATCGACGTGGCGGTGCGCATCACCGACGCGCCGCCCCCGGGGCTGGCGGGCCGGCCGCTGGAGCCGGTGGAACACGTGGTGTGCGCCAGCCCGGCCTACCTGGCGCAGCGCGGCCTGCCGGAGCACCCGCGCGATCTGGCGCAGCACGACTGCCTGCCCCTGGGCGAGGACGAGCGCGACCGGCACTGGCGCTTCGAGCGGCCAGGTGGCGGGGGTGGCGCAGCGGAATCCGCCGTGGTGAAGGTGCGCGGCCGCTATGTGGCCAACCACAGCGAGGTGCGGTGCGAGGCCGCCCTGGGCGGCCTGGGCATCGCCTCGCTGCCGGGCTTCACGGCGCAGGCGGCCCTGGCGGCCGGCACGCTGGTGCGCGTGCTGCCCGGCTGGCGCCACACCACGGCGTACTCCGGCATGGCCTGGCTGCTGTACCCGCCCAACCGCTTTCTGCCGGCGCGGGTGCGGGCCTGGATCGACCATGTGGCGCAGGGGCTGGCCGCGCGGCCCGCATGAGGGGCCCGCGCGGCGCCTGCCGGTCCCTGCCGGTCAGTCCTCGTGCGTGTCGTGCGTGGCCGCGCTGCCCCGGCGCCAGTAGCCCGAGGCCTTGACCCACTTGGGGTAGGCGCCGCGCTCGCCCACCAGGTGCGCGCGCAGGGCCTTGGCCACGGCCGATTCGCAGGCCACCCAGGCGTGGAAGTCGCCCGCGGGCAGGGTCTGCGCGCGCAGCGCCTGCAGCAGGGGCTCGGCGGTGCCGGCCTCGGCGCCCTGGCGGTGCACCCAGACGATGCGGGCATCGGCGGCGGTGGGCAGGGGCTGCTCGTCGGCCGGGCCGTCCACCTCGGCCAGCACCAGCACGGGCGCGCCGGCGGGCAGCTCGGCGAGGCGCCGGGCGATGGCGGGCAGGGCCGTGTCGTCGCCGATCAGCACGTAGCCGTCGAAGGCGGTGGGAATGACCATGGAGCCGCGCGGGCCCCCCACGCCGACGGTCTGCCCGGGCGCTGCCTGCAGCGCCCATTGCGTGGCCGGGCCCGCGTCGTGCAGCGCGAAGTCGATGGTGAGGGTGCGCGCGGCGATGTCGTGGTGGCGCGGCGTGTAGTCGCGCATGGTGGGCCGGGGCGAGTCGGGCGCGAGGCCCCCGGTTTCTGCCGGCACGGGGAAGTCGATCCGGCCCGTGGCGGGGTCGGGCAGGATGAGCTTTACGTGGTCGTCGAAGCCCGCGCTGTCGAAGCCCTCCAGGTCGGGGCCGGTGAGGACGATGCGCACGCAGTGCGGCGTGACGCGCTCGGCACTTTGCACAGTGAGGATGCGCCGGCGCAGTTCATGGCGCATGCGCTGGGGCGCGCGGGCCGCCAGCAGTTCGGGGGAAGGCTGCGCTGCGGCGGCGGCAGAGGTGGCTGGGGTGGTGGTCGAAGCGGACGGTGTGGTCATTTCAGGCTTTCTGCCGGGGCGATACCGGCGTTGCGGAGGGAGGCCAGGGCGTCGTGGGGGCGCACTCCGGGCAACGGGGGGCGCCGGGGCGGTCGCTCTGGGGCGTCCTGCAGCCCGGCGGGGAACAGGTTCTAAAGGCGCTCGATCTGCCGCGCCGCGGCGTCCAGCGCGTCGGCGATGGCATGGATCTGCGCCTCGGCCAGCGGCTCGCGCGCCAGGCGAAGGTGCAGTGCATGGCGCAGGTTGTGCACGGCGCGCTCGATGGGCGCCGGGCGCTCGCCGTGACCGCCGCCGCGCATCGGCAGGCCGCTGGCCATGCGGGCCAGCAGTGCATCCACCTCGGTGCGGTGCTCGGCCAGGTGGTCGCGCCCCGCATCGGTCAGCGTGTGCAGCTTGCGGCCGCCATCGGCGGTGACGGTGACATGGCCCATCTCTTCCAGCAGGGTGAGCGTGGGGTAGATCACGCCGGGGCTGGGGCTGTAAGCGCCGTTCAGCCGGTCTTCGATGGCCTTGATGAGCTCGTAGCCGTGGCGCGGCTTGTCGGCGATGAGCTGCAGCAGCACGAGGCGCAGGCCGCCGTGGCCGAACACGCGGCCGCCACCGCGCCGCTCGAGAGGGGGCTGGCGCACATCCAGGAATTCATGTTTCATAGGGAATTAGATATATCTAAAAAACAGAAGATATATCTATTTCGAATGCGGGCTGGGTGGCTGCCTGGGGTATCCCTGCCGGCTGCATGGTTTGCGAGAGCTCGCCAGTGCCCAACCCCTTCCCAGGATGCCGTTCGGAACCTGGTCACTTCCTTCGCGTCGCGGGCCGCCGCGTGACCGGGATGCCGGTAGCGTCTTTCCCTTTTCGGCAAACGCCGTCAGGAGGTGTCCCATGCCCATCCACCGCACGGATTTTCCCGGTGTCTACATCCATACGCCCCGGCCGCAGGAAGCGGGCGCTCGCACCCTCCAGCAGGTGGAAGCCCTTGAAGCCAAGAACCAGGATTTCTTGCACCGCAACGAGGGAACCCTGGCGCAACTGGCGTCCCAATCTTCCGGCCGCACTCTGCTGCGGCAGATCGAATCCATCACCACCATGGCGCCCCGAAAGCGCGTGGTGCTGACGCCTTCGCAAGGGGGTTGGCCGCACGCGCTTTCCTGCCAGCAGAGCGCTGGCAACACGCAGTTGCGGCCCATGGACAATTGGGACGACATCGACAGCTACATGAGCCGCCGTCCGTCGGGTGATTCGTTCATGCCCGAAGTGGCGGCCGCCCCGATGCCCGGCAGGGAGACTCCCGGCGCAGACGAAGTCTGGATCCACACCGACCCAGACATCGGCATGAAGTTTTCATCCGAGGACTCGGATGAGTACGAGTTGAGCGCAGACCATTACGTGGCAACGCTCGGCCACGAAATGATCCATGCGCGTGACAGCCTGCACGGCATTCAGCCACACCGCTCGGAAGACACTTCGACCTCTGGTCATCAGGGCTCGGACCGTCCTTTGGAGAAAGCGCTGCTGCCCGTGGAGTTGCGCACGATCGGCGTCGGACCCTATGCCGACGAAGTCCCTTCAGAAAACTCCATTCGAAGAGAGCATGGGCTGACGCCGCGCAGGAGCTATCACGGCTTTACCGATGACCATTGATGGACAGAGGAGGCCAGAGAAAAGCGCTCAGGCCAGTGCCGCCGCGTGCCCGCGCGTGAAAGCCTCTTCGAACACCGAATAGCCCGACCAGTCCGCATGCGCGAATGCCAGCCGCGCGGTGCCGGGCGTGGGTGGCACGGGTACGCGCTCTCCATTCGATAGCGCATAGCGCTTGCCAGACGGGCGCTGGGGCGCGATTTTGCTGAGAAACGCCTGGGTGCCCGGCAAAGGGATCGACATGGCATGGCCGTAGCGCGTGATCTCCATGCGCCGGGCGTGCCGGGCCAGGTCGGGGTGCGGCGCGGCCAGCCCGGCGAGGATGGCGTCGCGCCAGTGCGCCCAGGGTTGCTCCGCCAACTGCCGGCGGCCATCGGCCACGTCGCCCAGCGCCTGGTAGTAGGTGAGCACGGTGGCGGCCGGGCGCGGGTCCAGCCGCTGGTGGCCGGCGTTCACGTAGCCCAGTCCGCCGGGCGTGGGGTCGGCGTAGAGCACGTTGTCCCAGGCGGGGGCCGCGCCTTCGCGGTCGGCCAGCGGGGCGTCGATGTGGATGTTGGCCACCAGCCAGGGCGCCCACGACAGGCGCTGCGCCGCCTGCTGCAGGAAGCCGGGCGGGTTGCGCACCACGCGCGCCGCGACGAAGACCGGCAGCGCCACGATGCAGCGGCGCGCCTGCCAGCGCTCCACGCTCTCGCTGGCGTGGTGGAACACGTCCACCTCCACGCCCTGGCGGGTTTCCTCGATGCGCAGCACCGAACTGCCGGTGCGCAGCTGCCCGCCGGCTTGCAGCGGCGCGGCCAGGCGCTGGGTGAGCCAGCCGTTGCCCTCGGGCCAGGTGAGCACGCCCTCGCGGTCTTCGGTGGCCGCATCGCTGGGGGCATGGAAGCCGTGGCGGCTGGCGAAGTAGTGGATGCCCGCCCAGGCCGACACGCGCGCCGCGCCGGCGCCGTAGTCGTCGCGGCAGCAGTAGTCCAGGTACCAGCGCAGGTGCGTGTCGTCGAAGCCCTCCTGCTCCAGCCATGCTATGAAAGTAATAGCGTCAAGCCCTAGATGAATCTGCGCCAGGGGCTGATTGGGTTTCCATCCTTTGACCACCGGCATGGTGAAGGGCGCCGCGCGGCCCAGTTCGGCCACGCGGGTGGAAAAGCGCCGGTACTGCGCCAGCGTTTCGGCGCCCACGCCCTGCACGGGCAGCAGCCCGTCCTGCCACTGGCCCTGGAAGAACAGGCGCTCCTGCGGGCTGTGGCACAGGTGGCGCTCGTCGTAGCGCCAGCGCCCGGCCACGCGCTGGCGCAGGCCCAGTTCTTCCAGCAGGTCCTGCACCTCGCGCGCGCTGTCGCCCGGCACGGGCAGGTAGTGCGCGCCCAGCGGGCAGGCCAGGCCGGCCACGCTGCCGGCGCGGCTGTTGCCGCCGGCGGTGTCCTCCAGCTCCAGCACCACGAAGTCGTCGGTGCCGGCCAGCCGCAGCGAGCGCGCGGCGGCCAGGCCCGCCACGCCCCCGCCCGCGATCACCACCTGGGTGCGCCGGACGATGTCGGGCTCGATCGGCCCGCCCTTCTGGAGCCGGTCGCGCAGCGCGTGGCCGCGCGCCATGTCAATGCCGGCAAAGCCACCCTCCAGTTCGGGCGGGGCGCCGCACCCGGCAAGGGCGGCGGCAGCGGCCGAGGTGGCCGAGGCGGCGAGGAATTGGCGGCGTTGCATGTGGGCGGTGCGGCCGGGCGGCCAGCGCGGTCAGTGGGCCGCCACCTTACCCCACTCCTGCTCGTAGGTGTGCACCAGCACCTGGTTGGACAGGCGGTTGACCTCGGCCGGCACGCGCGCCATGTCGCGCGGAAAGTCGAACAGCAGCGCCAGCGTGGGAACCGACAGGAATCGCAGCCCCTCGGGCAGCGCCTGCGGCAGGTGCCAGGGCCGGCGGCTGGCGATCACGAAGCCCCATTCGCCGAAGCTGGGCACGTGGGCGTGGTAGGGGGCGGTGCGCAGGCCCAGCGATTCGATGGTCTGCACCACCGTCCAGAAGCTCTGGCGCGCCACCAGCGGCGAGGTGGTCTGCACCACGGCATAGCCGCTCGCGGACAGGCGCTTGTCCAGCAGGGCATAGAAGCTGTTGGTGTAGAGCTTGCCGATGGCGAAGTTGGTCGGGTCGGGAAAATCCACCACGATCACGTCGAAAAATTCTTGCGCCCCCACGCTCCCCGCTGCGCGTGGTTCGCTGCCCCCCGAGGGGGCCCCCGCGCCTTGGGGCGGCCCGGCGGCGCTGGAGTCTTGCGCCCCCACGCTCCCCTGCTGCAGCCACTGGAACGCGTCGGTGTTCACGACATGCACCTTGGGGTTGGACAGCGCCCCACCGTTCAGCCGCGCGAGCGTGGGGTCGTCGGTGAACAGGCGCGTCATCGCCGGGTCCAGCTCGACCAGCGTGACCGACTCGACCGAGGGGTACTTGAGGATCTCGCGCACCGCCATGCCGTCGCCGCCGCCCAGCACCGCCACGCGCCGCGGCCCGGCGCCGCCCGAGGCGAACGCCGCCATCGCCGGGTGCACCAGGGCCTCGTGGTAGCGGTACTCGTCGCGCTCGGCGAACTGCAGGTTGCCGTTGAGGTACAGCCGGTGCCCCGCCTTGCCCTCGGTGACCACGATGCGCTGGTAGGGCGTGGCACGGCTCACCACGATGCGGTCCTGGTAGAACTTGTCCTCGGCAAAGCGCGTGATGTGCTCCGCGCCCACCAGCCCCGCCAGCAGCACGCCGAACACGGCCACGCAGGCCAGCACGTGCGCGCGCAGGCGCCGCAGCTCGTGGCGGAACAGCCAGACCGCCCACAGCGCCACCGCCGCGTTCATCAGGCCGAACAGCAGCCCCGTGCGGATCAGCCCCAGGTGCGGCACCAGCAGCAGCGGGAACGCGAGCGACACCGCCAGCGCCCCGAGGTAGTCGAACGTGAGCACCTGCGAGACCAGGTCTTTCAGCACCGCGTTGCGCTTCAGGATGCGCATCACCAGCGGAATCTCCAGCCCCACCAGCGTGCCCACCAGCAGCACCATGCCGTACAGCAGCACGCGGAACGCGCCCGGCGCGTAGGCGTTGGCCAGGAACAGCGTGGCCGGAAGCGCGCCGCCCACCAGGGCCACCAGCAGTTCGATGCGCAGGAAGTGCGCGGGCAATTGCCGTTCGAAGTAGCGCGACAGCCACGATCCCACGCCCATGGCGAAGAGGTAGGTGCCGATGATGGTGGAGAACTGCAGCACCGAATCGCCCAGCACGTACGAGGCGAGCGCGCCGGCCGCGAGTTCGTAGAGCAGGCCGCAGGCGGCGACGACGAAGACGCTGGCGAGCAGCGCGATGTCGATGGGGCGGGGCGCGGGCGCGGCGGAAGGGGTGGGGTGGGCAGCGGCGGTCAAGCCGCTATTTTGCGGGATGGGCCCCGGCGGCGGCCGCCGCAGGCCCACCGGGCGAGGGCGCCTTCTTCGCCCGCCCGGCATCGCCCGGGCTCCCGGGTCAGAACTGGTAGGTGGCGCTCACCAGCACGCCGCGCGGCGCACCGGGCATGTCGACGGAGCGCCAGTATTCCTTGTCCAGCAGGTTGGTGACCGCGACGGTCACGGTCCAGGGCGCGGCGCGCCAGCCCACCATGGCATCCCAGCGGGTGTAGGCCGGCAGGCGCGAGGTGTTGGCCGCGTTGAGCCAGCGGGCGCTGGTGTGCGTCACGCCGATCTCGCCGTACCATGGGCCCTGCGGCGCATAGCGCAGGAAGACGTTGCCATTGCGCTGGGCCGTGTCCTGCAGGTACTTGCCGACGTTCGCGGGCGCGCTGCGGTCCTCGGTGACCTTGGCGCTCATGAGGCCCACGCCGCCGCGCACGTACCACGAGGGCGCCACGCGGCCGGCCGCGCTGAACTCGATGCCGCGCGAGCGCTCCTTGCCGCGCACGGCCCAGGTGAACGGGTCGTTGACCGCATCGGGACGGTACCGGATGTTGTAGTGCTCCAACTGGTAGACCGACACCTGCGTGGACAGCTTTCCGTCCATCCAGTCGCTCTTGGCGCCGATTTCGAACTGGCGCGAATGCTGGGGCTCGTCGTCGTACACGGCGCTGGCCGAGGTGTCCACGGTGATCATGCCGCGCCCGCCGTAGGGCGAGTAGCTCTTGTTCCACGAGGCATAGATGCTGTGCTCGCGCACCGGCTGCCAGACCACGCCCACGCGGGGGCTGACCGAGTCGCCGTCGTAGCCGCGCCCGGCGGACGTGAGCAGGTTGGTGCTGTGGAAGTCGAACCGATCGTAGCGCAGCCCGGCCAGCAGCTTCCACTGCGTGCCCAGGCTCACGAGGTCCTGCAGGTAGAGCGCGCGGCTCTGCGCCTCGTGCAGGTTGTACTGGGTGGGCGCGCCCTGGGCGGGCTTGGGGGCCCAGGGAATGGGGCGCAGCGGGTCGTAGGTGAAGCTGGCCGCGCCGCTGGACAGGCGCGGCTGGCGCTCTTCCTCGCTGGCTTCCATGCCCACGAGCAGGTCGTGCTGCAGGCCGGCCAGCGTGAATTTGCCGGTGAGGTCCACGGTGTTGGAAAGCGTCTCGTTGCGCGTCTGCTGCCAGGCGTAGTTGGGCCGCACGCGGCCGGCGTAGTCGCAGCTGGCGCCCGTGGAGGTGCGGCCCCGGGCGTTGCAGTAGGTGCCGGCGAAGTAGTGGTCGAAGTCCTGGCTGGCCTCGCGCTTGCTCGCCACCCAGCGCACGCTCCAGGCCGGGTTGAAGTCGTAGCTCAGGTCCGAGCGCAGCACGCGCAGCCGGTCTTCCACCATGTCGTCGGGGTGGGCGAAACCGGTGCGGATCGAAACGCCGGCAGGCAGCTGGTCGTACGCCGGGCCGCGGTCGGGCACGCGCCACACCGTGTCGTACGTGTATTGCCCCGTCCAGCGCAGGCCGGTGCGCGTGTCCACGAGGATGCTGGGCGAGACCATTTCATTGCGGTTGCGGATGCCGCTGCGAAAACTGTTCGCCTGCTCGCGGTCGGCCGTCAGCCGCACGGCCACGTTCTCGTTCAGCACGCGGTTGATGTCCAGCGTGCCGCCCACGTTGTCCCACGAGCCGCCGCGCAGGTTGATGCTGCTCTTGGCATCGAAGCGGGCCTGCTTGCTCACCATGTTGATGATGCCGCCGCCGCTGCTGCGGCCGTACAGCACCGAGGCCGGGCCCTTGAGGATCTCGATGCGCTCCACGTTGGCGGTGCTGCGGCGCACCTGGCCGCTTTCGCGCACGCCGTCGCGGTAGATGTCGCCCGAGTCGGCGTTGAAGCCGCGGATCATCACGCCTTCGCCCCGCATGTCGTACTTGGTGTTCACGCCGGGCACGCCGTCCAGCATGACGGCCAGGTCGTTGATGCCATAGCTCTTGTACTTGTTGACCTCCAGCGTGTCGATGGTCTGCGGGATGTCCTTGGGCGCCATGTAGGTCTTGGTGGCCGTGGTCACGCCTTCGGGGCGCACGTCGTCGGCGTCGTACTCCGACGTGACGTGCACGGTGGGCAGGGCCGCCTGGGATGCGGCTTCGGCCTGCGGCTGGGACAGGGCGGTGGCCGGCAGGCCCGCCATGCCGGCGAGCAGCGCCGCCGCGGTGGCCGTGGCCCGGGGATGGAAGAAGGCCAGGGCGGCGGCCGTTGGTGCATGGTCCGGATGTGTCATTCGCTCTCTCTGGAAAAGAAAACGGCCGCCCGGCAGGGGCAGCCGTTTGTATCGGAAAGAGCAAAATTGTAACGTTACTGATAACGATTCGTATTTGGAATCTGGCCAAAAAAAGGGCATTCGGGCGGCCATCCGCCCCCTGCCCCGTGCCTCACCCCCCGTGCATCGCCGCCGCCACGATGATGCTGATCCCCAGGCACATGGCCGCCACCACCATGGCGAGGGCCTTGTTCTGCTTTTCGACGATCTCGGCCCACAGGTCATAGGGCGTGAGCTTGTCGATGATGATGAAGCTCACCCAGAACACCAGCACGCCGATGAGCGCGAACAGGATGGAGCCGAAAAACGCGGCGGGCCGCAGCCATTCAAGAGCCATGATGATGACCTCCGTCAGATGAAAAGGGGTTGCAACAAGGAAGCGCGGGGGCGTCGCCGTTCCGTCATTTGTGCCCGCCCCCGCTGGAATACCCGCCGAAGGAGCCGCCCGAGCTGCGGTAGCCGCCGCCCGACGATCCTGAGCAGTTGCTCATGAGCAGCAGCAGGATGATGAGCACGATCGCAATGACGATGATGGTCCCGCAGCCCAGGCTGGTGGCG
This sequence comes from Acidovorax sp. SUPP3434, assembly GCF_030159015.1. Lineage (NCBI taxonomy): Bacteria > Pseudomonadati > Pseudomonadota > Betaproteobacteria > Burkholderiales > Comamonadaceae > Acidovorax > Acidovorax sp. SUPP3434. The sequence continues at coordinate 76,330 of NZ_BQXL01000015.1, read as the reverse complement.
CTGGCCAGGGGCGCGGCGTCCTCGCGCTTGAACATATCCTGCTGGCCGCCGAGCTTGAAGGCCTGCGCCACCACCGCGCTGTCGATCTTGCTGCCGCTGGACCAGGTGATCTCGCGCGGGGTCTGCTCCATCGACAGCAGGCCGCGGCCGGTGCTGCTGGCGAAGTCGCGGTTGGCGCTTTTTTGGCCGCGCTCCACGGGCCAGTAGAACTCGCCGGCCACGTAGGTGGTCTCGGCGTCGTACTGGCTCGACAGGCGGTAGGTGGTGCCCAGGTAGGTCGCGCTCTGGCCGCCGCCGGTGAGTTGCGGCGCGCCCGTGGTGGGCCGCACCAGGCTCCAGCCGTCGGTCGCGTCCACCAGGAAGGCGAAGCCACGCTTTTGGTGGTAAAGCAGGTATTCGTCCCAGCCGAAATGCTCGTCGTCGCCCGGCTCCACGCCCATGCGGTGCTGAAAGCCCACCACCTGCCAGTGCACGCCCTCCAGCTGCCCGGTCTGGCCCAGCGGGATGAGCGGGTTCACCGGCTCGTCCTGCACGGCGTGGCGCAGTTCGGCCCCCAGGCCGCTGGACAGGTCGATGAGGCTGTGGCACGACGGGCACGTCAGGCTCTTGGTGCTGCCCAGCTTCACGGGCACCGGCGCGCCGCAGTTCGGGCAGTTGAACTGGCGGCCTGTCTCGTCCTTGGCGGAAGCGTCTTTCAGGCCCTGCAGCTTCAAATCGTCGAGCTGCACGGCCCGGCCGCGGTCCACCTTCGGGGGCGTGCTGCCGTAGTCGATCGACAGCACCTCGCCGTCCGCGCTGCGCAGCTCCACCATGCTGAACGGGTGGCCCAGCGGCGGCAGCTTGGGCAGCTCGCCCTGGGCGGAGATGAGCTGCGCCTGCACGTTGGCGGCCACGCTGTAGGGCTTGCCGGCCACCGCCGTGGTCATGCCGACGCGGAACTGCTCGGCCACGGGCAGCTCACGCCCCGCCACGGCCGGCCGCGTGAACACGTAGGCGCCGTTGTCCTCGCCCAGCGTGGCGGTGCTGCCGTCCTCCAGGAAAGCGTTCCACTCGGTCCAGGTGCCGGCGTCGCCCTTGTATTGCAGGCGCCCGATCAGCGTGAAGGGCAGGTCCTGCCCGTCCAGCACGATGCGGCCGCTGGCCATGAGCTGCAGGGGGCTGTGGTCGTCGAAGACCTCGGCCATCTTGCCCACGCGCGTGAGCACCTCGCCGCTGCGCACCACCGTGCTCTGGCAGTAGGGGCAGACGGCGTGGGTGGACTGCGCGCTCTTGAATTCGACCGGCGCGCCACAGCCGGGGCAGGGCGCGCGGTAGGTACGCTGGGTGCCGCTCTCGGCCATGTTTTTTGAGTGTTTTTGGCCTCCTGCCTTAGTATCGATTGGGCAGGATGCTATTCAATCGATAGCGAAGACTAGACCAGCTTCTTGAGCAGTTCGGCCTTCTTGGCGTCGAACTCCTTCTGCGTGAGGATGCCCTTGGCCTTGAGCTCGCCCAGCTTCTCCAGCGTGGCCATCACGTCCTCGGGCTTGACGCCCGCCACGGGCGCGGCCGCCACCGCGGCGGCGGCCTGCTGGGCCGCGGCGGGGTTCTGGCCCTGCAGGCCCTGCTGCAGGTTCTGCGCCAGCACCTGGCCCAAAGCCACGCCGGCGCCCAGGCCCATGGCGTCGCCGGCAATGCCGCCCCCGCCGTTGCCCGAGCCTTCGGCGAATTTCGGGATCGCCTGCGCCGTCTGGTACTGCATGAACTTGCCCATGTCGTTGCCGACCATGCCCATACCGATCTTCTGGTCCAGGATCTTCTGCAGTTCTTCGGGCAGCGAGACGTTCTGCACCGTCATGCCTTCCAGCAGCAGGCCGATCTTGGCGAACGCGGGCTGCAGCTCCTTGGCCAGGGCCTCGGCGAACATCACCTGGTTGGCCGCCAGGTCGAGGAACGGCAGGCCGCTGCCCGCGATGGCGTTGCTGATGTTCTGCAGCACCAGGCCGCGCAGCTGGCCGTCGATCTCGGAGACGGTGTACTCGGCGCGCGTGCCCGAGATTTCGGTGTGGAACAGCTTGGGGTCGGCCACGCGGAAGGCGTAGTTGCCGAAGGCGCGCAGGCGCACGGCGCCGAAATCCTTGTCGCGGATGGTGATGGGCTGCGGCGTGCCCCACTTCTGGTCCACCTGCTGGCGCGTGCTGAAAAAGTACACGTCGCTCTTGAACGGGGACTCGAAGAGCTTGTCCCAGTTCTTCAGGTAGGTGAGCACCGGCAGCGTCTGCGTGGTCAGCTTGTAGGTGCCGGGGCCGAACACGTCGGCCACCTGGCCTTCGTTCACGAAGACCGCCATCTGCGACTCGCGCACCACGAGCGTGCCGCCGTTCTGGATTTCCATGTCCCGCATCGGGAAGCGCCAGGCCAGCGTGCCGTCGCTGTCCTCGGTCCACTGGATGATGTCGATGAACTGTTTCTTGATGAAGTCCATGAGGGCCATGCGGTGCTCCCGTTCGAGGTGTGCGGAGGGGTTGGAAAGTGCGGCCATCATAGCGGCGCCCCGGGGCTTGGCTATCGCGGCGTTGGACACGATCAATTGGCGCTCGCCAATGCGAATCACTAGCATTCGTGCAGTCGTTCGTTCCCCATCCGAGATCGCCCCCCAAGGAGTCCGCCATGTCCCGCATCCGCCAAGCCACGCTCCGCAACCTGCCCACCCTCATGAAGACGGGCAGCTACTACCTCATCCACATCTGCGTGGCGGCCCTGGTGGCCTACGCGGTCACCGGCAACCTGATCGCCTCGATCACGCTGAGCCTGCTGGAGCCCACGGTGCAGGCGGTGGCGTTCTTCTTCCACGAAAAGGCCTGGGAGCGGGCGGCCCGCCGCCGCGCGGCAGCGGCCGGCGATGCGCCCCTGGCGGCTTGAGGAAGCGGCCATGAATACCGCACCGAATCCACGCCCCCGGCAGTCGACCGGACCGTTTCAGCATTGGCTGATCGAGCGGCTGGCCGGCCTGGCCGGCGCGCTGTGATGGTCTGAGAGAAGAAGGAAAAGGAAAGAGGGCCGCCAGGCTGCCGTCGGCCCGGGCTGGCCCAGCGGACGGGTAAGAGGCGTATCCGGCGGTTCAGGCCCGCGTGTCGAGCAGCGAGCCCATCATGCGGTCTTCGGTGCGCAACACCTGCAGATTGGCCTTGAACGCATAGGTGGCCGAGATCTGGTCGACCGCATCGGCCTCGAGCGAGGCGCCTTCCTGCGCCGCACGGCCCACATTGGTGGTGGCCACGCCGCCTTGCGAGGCCACGGCCTCCTGGTCCACCGTCTGGCGCTTGAAGCCGGGGGTGTTCATGTTGGCGACGTTGTTGGCGGAGACATCCATGCGCACCTGGGCGGCGCGCAGGCCGGAGGCGGCGATCGAGGAAACAGAGGCCATGGGAGTGCTCCGGTGGAGGGCGAGGAAGTGCCTGGATTATCCGCCGCAGGTGCAGGAATGAGCAGCCCGGCCGTGCAAACGGCTTGGAACGATCGCAGGCCCCTGCGCTGGCCTCGGCATGGCTGAGGCGTTGGTTTTTTCACCACGGCACGCAGGGCCCGGCGTGGCGCGAAACGCTAAAGCGTACACAAGTGTTTCGAAATGAAATGGCGTTGGCCGCACGGCCGGCTCGGCGTTTGGTTGCGCGCCGCAGCGCACGCCGGGCGCGGTATCGAGACAGGCGCCCCGCCAACGCCCGGGCGGCGTGGTGGCCGAACCACTTCTAAAACTGAACAAGTTTGTACACATATTGAAATCATCGGCGCGACCGGTGATTCCAAGATGCCTCCAGGCGCTGGCGTGGCGCGCGGCATCGGTTCTGGCCGCTCACCCGCCAGCGCCGCCCGGCCTCGCCGTTTCAACATCCCATCGCCTTCGGAGGTTTCCATGCAGTCCACCTTGTTGCTTCCCGACGTCCACCCGTCATCCCCCGCGCGCCGCCGCCTGCTGGCCGGTGGCGCGGCTTCCGCCACCCTGGCGCTGTTCGGTTGCGGTGGAGGGGGCGGCGGCGGCGGTGGCGATGTCTCCGGCGTCGGCAGCACGGCCGATGCGTCGTTCTCCAGCGGCCCCATCAGCGGCTTCGGCTCCATCATCGTCAACAACCTTCGCTACGACGACACCGCCGCGCGCATCCTGGACGATGCCGGCCAGGCCGTCACCACCGCCGCCCTGCGGCTGGGCATGGTGGTGGAGGTGAACGGCTCGGGCATCGCGGTGGACGCCAGCGGGCTGCGCCGCTCCGTGGCCTCGACCATCAGCCTGCGCAGCGAGATCGAGGGGCCCATCACCGCCATCGACACCGCCGCCCGCACCTTCGCCGTGCTGGGCCAGACCGTGCAGTGGGCCGATGCCACGCTCTACAGCGACAACCTGCCCAATGGCGCGGCCAGCCTGGCGGTGGGCCAGGTGGTGCAGGTGTTCGGCCTGCGCAACCCCGACGGGCTTTACAGCGCCACGCTGGTGGTGCGTGACGAGCCCGTGCCGACCCGCTACAAGCTGCGCGGCGTGGTCTCCGCGCTGGATGGCACGGCGCAGACCTTCCGCATCGGCGGCGCGGTGATCGCCTACGGCGCCGTCGCGTCGCAGGCCCCCGGCATCGCCAACGGGCAGTACGCCCGCGTGGAGCTGCAGACGGCGCCCGACGCGTCCGGCCGCTGGATGGCCTCGGCCCTGCGCACCACCGCCAGCAGCGTGACGCTGCCCAGCGGCAACAACGTGGCGGTCGAACTCAAGGGCTACATCACCGCGTTCACCAGCAACACGGCCTTCAGCGTGAACGGCGTGCCGGTGAACGCCAGCGGCGTGGCCAACCCGCCTGCGGGCCTGGCGCTGGGCCGGCGCGTGGACGTGAAGGGCGTGTTCGTGAGCGGCCAGTTCAACGCGAGCGAGATCGCGCTGGAAGAGGCCGGCAGCCTGGCCAGCCGCAGCTTCGACGTGAAGGGGTCGATCCAGCGCGTGATCCCGGCGGCCTCGGTGATCGTGGTGCGCGGCGTGCCGGTCCACTACGCCAGCGCCCGCTTCGAGGGCGGCACCGCGTCCGACCTGGCCGAGAACCGCTCCGTGGAGATCCAGGCGCAGGTGGCCGCCGGCACCTTCGGTCTGGTGGCGCAGACCATCCGGTTCGTTGCCTGATTCGATTGCTATCAATTCAATAGCGATATGCCATAGTAGATATTGCGCTGGAGGCCGATGGGGTTGACGATGGGTCGGCGCGGGCGCCTTTCGCCCCGAGTCGCCCGGGTCCGCTCCGCCCTTTAGTCGGCGTTCACGTACTCCGGATGGCGGGCGCAGATCTCGTCCACCTGGCTGAGCGTGCCCGACAGGTGCGTGCGCAGCGCCTCCTGGGCGCCAGGCGCGTCCCCCTGCGCGATGGCCTCGGCGATGCGGCGGTGGTCGGCCAGCACCGACGCGGCCTTGCCCGCGCTGGGCAGGTGCAGGTGGCGCAGACGGTCCACGTGGCCCGAGTGGCTGCGCACCAGCTCCCACAGGCGCGGCACCTCGGCGGCCTCGTACATCAGGCGGTGGAACGCCAGGTCGGCCTGCGAGAACGCCTCGGGTTCCAGGGGGTCGGCCGCGGCCTGCATCACGCCGATCTGGGCCTGCAGGCGCCGGGCGACGGCCTCGCCGCCCTGCAGCGCCAGCGTGCGCACGACCTCCAGTTCGATGGACCGGCGCAGGTAGTGCGCCTGCCGTGCGGCGGCCACGTCGATGCGGCTCACCACCGTGGCGTGCTGCGGAAAGATGTCCACCAGCCCCTCTTCGCCCAGCCGCATCAGCGCATCGCGCACGGGCGTCTGGCTGATGCCGAAGCGCTCGGCCAGTTCGGCGCGGGCCAGCACGGTCCCGGGGGTGAGGTCCAGCGACACGATGGCCGCGCGCAGCTTTTCGAAGATCTGCGGTGCCGCGTGGCGCGACCGGTCGAGGCGGACTTTGTCTCTCACGTTCATAGGCGGCGGATTGTCGCACTGCACGATTTTGACGTACTAATATATTAGTGCTTTAATGCACCGAAACCTGTGATGGAGCCTATGACGACGACCCGCCGCACCCCCGAGTCCCTGCGCAGCGCACGCTGGTTCGCCCCCGACGACCTGCGCTCCTTCGGCCACCGCTCCCGCATCATGCAAATGGGCTACGCGCCCGAAGACTGGGTGGGCAAGCCCATCATCGCCATCGTCAACACGTGGTCGGACATCAACCCCTGCCACGGCCACTTCAAGCAGCGGGTGGAAGACGTCAAGCGCGGCGTGCTGCAGGCGGGCGGCTTTCCCATCGAACTGCCCGCCATCTCGCTGGCCGAGGCCTTCGTGAAGCCCACCACCATGCTCTACCGCAACCTGCTGGCCATGGAGACCGAAGAGTTGCTGCGCAGCCACCCGGTCGATGGCGCGGTGCTGATGGGCGGCTGCGACAAGACCGGCCCCGGCCTGCTGATGGGCGCCATCAGCATGGGCCTGCCCTGCGTCTTCGTGCCCGCCGGCCCCATGCTGCGCGGCAACTACAACGGGCAGGTGCTGGGCTCGGGATCGGACGCGTGGAAGCTCTGGGACGAGCGCCGCGCCGGCCAGATCACGCAGACGCAGTGGCTCGGGGTGGAAGGCGGCATCGCCCGCAGCCACGGCACCTGCATGACCATGGGCACGGCCAGCACCATGACGGCCATCGCCGAGGCCATCGGCATGACGCTGCCGGGCGCCTCGTCCATCCCTGCGCCGGACGCCAACCATGTGCGCATGAGCGCCGAGAGCGGCCGCCGCATCGTCGAGATGGTCTGGCAGGACGAAACCCCGGCCAAGCTGCTGAGCCGCGAATCGTTCCTGAACGGCATCAACGTGGCCATGGCCGTGGGCTGCTCCACCAACGCCATCGTCCACCTGGTGGCCATGTCGCGCCGCGCGGGCGCGCACTGCGCCGTCACGCTGGATGACTTCGACGCCGCCAGCCGCCACGTGCCGGTGCTGGCCAACGTGCGCCCCAGCGGCGACACCTACCTGATGGAGGACTTCTACTACGCCGGCGGCCTGCCCGGCCTGATGTCGCGCATGCCGCAGCACCTGCACCTGGGTGCGCGCACCGTCACCGGCCGCGCGCTGGGCGAGAACATCGAAGGCGCGGCCGTGTTCAACGACGACGTGATCCGCCCATTGGACAACCCCATCTACGCCGAGGGCGCGCTCGCCGTGCTGCGCGGCAACCTGGCGCCCGACGGCGCCGTCATCAAGCCCAGCGCGTGCGCGCCGCACCTGCAGCAGCACACCGGCCCGGCGCTGGTGTTCGACGACTACCCCAGCATGAAGGCCGCGGTGGAAGACCCCGACCTCGACGTGACGGCCGACCACATCCTGGTGCTGCGCAACGCCGGCCCGCAGGGCGGCCCCGGCATGCCCGAATGGGGCATGCTGCCCATCCCCGCGAAGCTGGTGAAGCAGGGCGTGCGCGACATGCTGCGCCTGTCCGATGCGCGCATGAGCGGCACCAGCTACGGCGCCTGCATCCTGCACGCCGCGCCCGAGGCCTACATCGGCGGCCCGCTGGCGCTCGTGAAAACCGGCGACCTCATCACCGTGGACGTGCCCGCGCGCCGCATCCACATGGAGGTGAGCGACGAAGAACTCGCCCGCCGCCGCGCCGCCTGGACGCCGCCGCCCGCACGCTACCAGCGCGGCTACGGCTGGATGTTCAGCCGCCACATCCTGCAGGCCGACCAGGGCTGCGACTTCGATTTCCTCGAAACCGGCTTCGGCGCCCCCGTGCCCGAGCCCGACATCTTCTGACCCCCGGAGACATGCCCTTGAACCCCGCCACCCGCGACCGCCTCGCCCACGTCAGCACCGCCACGCTGTGCACCGCCCTCTTCAAGAAGGGGCTGCGCAACCAGTTCCTGCAGAACGTCCACCCCCTGCGCACCGGCCGCGCCAACATGGTGGGCGAGGCCTTCACGCTGCGCTACATCCCGGCGCGCGAAGACCTGAACACCATCGACGTGTTCAAGAACCCCGACCACCCGCAGCGCAAGGCCGTGGAAGACTGCCCGCCCGGCGCCGTGCTGGTCATCGACAGCCGCAAGGACGCGCGCGCCGCATCGGCCGGCTCCATCCTCGCCTCGCGCCTCATGAAGCGCGGCGTGGCCGGGCTGGTCACCGACGGCGGCTTTCGCGACACGCCCGAGATCGCCGCGCTCGACATGCCGGCCTACCACCAGCGCCCCTCGGCGCCCACCAACCTCACGCTGCACCAGGCCATCGACATCAACGGGCCCATCGCCTGCGGCGACGTGGCCGTGTTCCCCGGCGACGTGCTGGTGGGCGATGGCGAGGGGGTCATCGTCATCCCCGCGCACCTGGCCGATGAGATCGCCGCCGAAGCCACCGAGATGACCGCCTTCGAAGACTTCGTGACCGAGAAGGTGCTGGAAGGCCGCTCGATCATCGGCCTGTACCCGCCCACCGACCCCGCCACCCACGGCGACTTCGCTGCCTGGCGCGCCGAGAAAGGCCGCTGACACCCGGCACACACCGCCCGCACCGCTTTTTCCGCCTTCCCCCGTTCCCCACATCGCAGCACCACAACGACACCCGGAGACAAACCCCATGCGATTCATCCGACACACCGCCCTGCTGGCCGCCCTGGCCCTGGCACCCTTCCTTGCGGGCGCCCAGGAATGGCCCACCGCCAAGCCCATCACCTACGTCGTGCCGTTCACGCCCGGCGGCTCCACCGACATCATCGGCCGCGTGCTCGCCAACAAGCTGAGCGAGGCGCTCAAGCAATCGGTGGTGGTGGACAACAAGCCCGGCCAGGCCGGCGGCATCGGCGCCTCGTACGCGGCCAAGGCCCCGCCGGACGGCTACACCCTCTTCGGCGGCACCATCAGCACGCACGCTATCAACGCCAGCCTGTACAAGAACCTGTCGTACAACCCGGTCAAGGACTTCGAGCCCGTGGCCCTGGTGGCCACGCTGCCCAACGTGCTCATCGTCAACCCCGCGCTGGGCGTGAACTCGGTGAAGGAACTGATCGAGCTGCTCAAGAAAGACCCGTCCAAGCGCATGTTCGCGTCGTCGGGCGCGGGCACCTCCACCCACCTGGCGGGCGAGATGTTCGGCGACCTGATCGGCGTGAAGCTCACCCACGTGCCGTACAAGGGCACGCCGCCCGCCCTCACCGACGTGGCCGCCGGCCAGGTGTCGTTCATGTTCGACCAGATGACCGCCGCCCTGCCCCTGGCCAAGGCCGGTCGCGTGAAGCTGCTGGCCGTGACCACCGGCCAGCGCATCGCCCTCGCGCCCGAACTGCCCACCATGATCGAATCCGGCGTGGCCGGCTTCGAGATGTCGTCCTGGCAGGCCGTGTACGCCCCCAAGGGCACGCCCAAAGCCGTGGTTCAGCGGCTGAACGCCGAGATCGTCAAGGCCCTCAAGCAGCCCGACGTGGTGGACAAGCTGCACACGCAGCTGGGCATGGACATCGTGGGCAGCACGCCGGAAGCGCTGGCGGCGCACATGGCCAAGGAGATTCCGCGCTGGGCGGAACTGGTGAAGAAGTCGGGGGCTTCGGCGGATTGAGTTTTTCTGGTGCCCGCTTTGCAACAGCATGGCCTGTCCCCACGACGGCCATGCGTGGCTTCATGCCGCTTTCGCGGTGGTTTGGGGCCGGAGCCCAGTCTGCAATGTCAGGCGTTGTTGTCTGAAGCCTGCCGGATCTGGATGTCGCGAACCCGCTTGAGCACGATCTGCTGCAGTGCCGACATGAGCCAGTTCAGGCCCTGGATACCGATTTCCGCGCTGAACGCCTCGCTGGTTTTGGTGTTCTCGTCATGAAAACGCGCGCCATCGCCCATCCACTCCGTGCGGGCGTGTGAAACCGCATTCCTGATGTGCCGGGTGAATGCGATGTTCCCTTCCTTCTCCTTTTTATAAGTGGTCTTTACATTGCGGGCGAATCGACCAAGCTGCCGATCGATCGCCTCAAAGTCCGATGCGTATTGATCGAATATGGTTTCCCGGGGCAGCACGAGGGCGACATACAAGCTCGGCATCAGCAAAGCAATGGGGCCTTCGCCGGACTGCAGCCTGGATTTGACGAACGCATCGCGAAAAGGCATGGCGTCGAACGCCGGGGATTCGAAGTGCCGCTGGTTGAGTGTTTCGGCCCACCAAGTGAGTGCGTAGTAACTGGCGATGAGCAGTTCGTCCTGTTTTTCCATCTTTTCGCTCCTCCCGGGTGCGTTTTGTTTTGGTTAACGATGTGGCCGTCCTCAGGTAAAAGGCCGCCTCCTTGAACGAGGGCATTGTGGTGCATTGAGCAGGGGAGTAAAAAAACGCTTGGCTTCAATCCCCATGGTCCGCGGAGCCTTGTGGGCCAGCACTCCCGCCGCAAGCATGCGCCCCCACCAAACACCGCTGAAACGCTTGCGCCGCCCTCGGCGGCTCGGGCGACCTTCGCAGCAGGCTCACGAACTGGCATTCATAGCGCAGCGCCTCGCGCCGTACGGCCTGCAGGCGGCCGGTGCGTTCGAACGCCTCGGCGTAGTGGTCGGGCAGAAAGCCCAGGTAGCGGCCCGAGAGCACCAGCGTGGCGATGGATTCCTGGTCGAAGCCCGTGGCGGTGCGGGTGAGGCGGGCCTGGTGGCTCAGCTCCATGTTGGGCGAGTGGTAGCCCAGGCCGGCGAAAGGGTGCGCGCGCACGGCGTCCCAGTCGAGCGCCGAGTGGTCCGCCCCGAACAGCGGGTGGCCCGCGCCGCAGTACAGCAGCATGGTCTCGCCGAACAGGTCGGTGTACAGCAGGCTCTGCGAGGCGCGGTGGGCAGGGATGATGCCGACCTGGTAAGTGCCGTCGATCACGCCGCGCTCGATGGCGTTGATCGAACCCACGTGCATCTGCAGGTGTACGTCCGGCGCCTGGACGGTGAAGGCGGCGATGGCCTCGCCGATGCGCGCGGCCGGGTTGCTGGCGGTCTTGTCGAACACCGCGACGGCCAGTTGCCCGCCCATGCGCGAGTGGATGCCGTCCACGCTGTCGCGAAAGCCCTGCACGGCGGCCAATAGGCGCAGGGTTTCGTCGTACACGCGCTGGCCTTCCGGGGTGAGCGCGAAGCCCGCCCGGCCGCGCCGGCACAGGGTCAGCCCCAGGCGGGTTTCGAGGTCCTTCACGTGGCGGCTCACCGTGCTGGTGCCGATGTTCAGCTCCAGCTCGGCCGCGGCCATGCCGCCGCAATCGACCACGCTCTTGAACACCTGCAGCAGGCGCAGGTCCATGTCGCTCAACTGGCCGAGCACCGCGCGTTCGCGCGCGGCCTGGGGCGCCGGGGACGGCAGCGTGGGCGAGGCGGGGGGCGGGGCGTCGTCGGGCATGGCGAGCGGGGTGGGCTTTACTTGCATGAATCGTCAAGTAAACATTGATATTTGTCCATTGGAGGGATTATCGACCGCCGGAACAATGGGGCCACCCGCCCGCTGGCAGGGCCACCTGCGGCCTGTGCGGCAGCGCCTTGCACCCCTTTTGTTTTCTTTGTGATTGGACCGACCATGAGCTTTACCGTCCTCGACTCCGCTCCCGAAGCCTCCGCGCCGCGCATGGACGCGGCCTGGCTGGATGCGCACTGGATGCCCTTCACCGCCAACCGGCAGTTCAAGGCCGCGCCGCGCATGATCGTCTCGGGCCAGGGGGCCTACTACACCGATTCCGAAGGCCGCAAGATCTTCGACGGCCTCTCGGGCCTGTGGTGCGCGGGGCTGGGCCATGGCCGCAAGGACGTCGCCGAGGCGATCGGCAAGGCGGCCGCCACGCTCGACTATTCGCCGGCCTTCCAGTTCGGCCACCCGGCGTCGTTCGCGCTGGCCAACAAGATCAAGGAACTCACGCCCGCGGGGCTGGACTACGTGTTCTTCACCGGATCTGGCTCGGAGTCGGCCGACACCTCGCTCAAGATGGCGCGTGCCTACTGGCGTGCCAAGGGCCAGGCCGGCAAGACGCGCCTGATCGGCCGCGAGAAGGGCTACCACGGGGTGAACTTCGGTGGCATCTCGGTGGGCGGCATGGTGGGCAACCGCAAGACCTTCGGCCAGGGCGTGGAGGCGGACCACCTGCCGCACACGCAGCCGGCGATGGGCTCGTTCGTGCGTGGCATGGCCGAGGACGGCGGCCGGGCGCTGGCCGACAAGCTGCTGGACGTGATCGCGCTGCACGACGCCTCCAACATCGCGGCGGTGATCGTGGAGCCGTTCTCGGGCTCGGCCGGCGTGGTGATTCCGCCCAAGGGCTATCTGGAGCGCATCCGCGAGATCTGCACGCAGAACAACATCCTGCTGATCTTCGACGAGGTCATCACCGGCTTCGGCCGCTGCGGCGCGTGGACGGGGGCGGAGGCCTTCGGCGTGACGCCCGACATCCTCAACTTCGCCAAGCAGGTGACCAACGGCGCGCAGCCGCTGGGCGGCGTGGTGGCCTCCAAGGAAATCTACGACACCTTCATGGCGCAGGGCGGGCCCGAGTACATGCTCGAATTCCCGCACGGCTATACCTACTCGGCCCACCCCGTGGCCTGCGCCGCCGGCCTGGCGGTGCTCGACATCCTGCAAAAGGAAGACATGCCCGGCCGCGCCAAGGCGCTGGCGCCGTACTTCGAGCAGGCGGTGCACAGCCTCCGGGGTGCGCAGCACGTGCTGGACATCCGCAACTACGGCCTGGCCGCGGGCTTCACCATCGCGCCGCTGCCGGGCGAGCCGGCCCGCCGGCCCTACGAGATCGCCATGAACTGCTGGAAGAAGGGCTTTTACGTGCGCTACGGCGGCGACACGATCCAGCTGGCGCCGCCGTTCATCAGCGAACGCGCCGAGATCGACCGGCTGGTGAGCGCCCTGGGCGATGCGCTGGCCGAGACGGCTTGAGCCTCGCTGCCAGCGTTTGCTATTTATTTTGTAGCTGTATGCCCTAGTGGAATATGCACTGGGGGCACTTTTTACCCTGAACTCCATTCCCATGCACCAAGACCAGAACGTCACCGCCACCATCGGCCACCTGATCGACGGCCAGATCGTGGCCGACACCGCTCGCACGCAGCGCGTGTTCAACCCGGCCACGGGCCAGTCGTCCACCAGCGTGGCGCTGGCCTCGCAGGCGACGGTGGAGCAGGCCATCGCTTCGGCCGAAGCAGCCTTCCCCGCCTGGCGCAACACGCCGCCGCTCAAGCGTGCCCGCGTGATGTCCAGGCTCAAGGTGCTGCTGGAAGAGCACGCCGATGAAATCGCCGCCCTCATCACCGCCGAGCACGGCAAGGTGCTGAGCGATGCGCATGGCGAGCTGCAGCGCGGCATCGAGAACGTGGAATACGCCAGCTACGCGCCCGAGCTGCTCAAGGGCGAGCACAGCCGCAACGTGGGCCCGAACATCGACTCGTGGAGCGAGTTCCAGGCGCTGGGCGTCACCGCCGGCATCACGCCGTTCAACTTTCCGGCCATGGTGCCGCTGTGGATGTGGCCCATGGCCATCGCCTGCGGCAACACCTTCGTGCTGAAACCGTCCGAGCGCGACCCGAGCAGCACGCTGTTCATCGCCCAGCTGGCGCTGCAAGCCGGCCTGCCGCCCGGCGTGCTGAACGTGGTCAACGGCGACAAGACGGCGGTGGACACGCTGCTGCGCGACCCGCGCGTGAAGGCGGTGAGCTTCGTGGGCTCCACGCCGATCGCCGAGTACATCTATTCGGAAGGCTGCAAGCATGGCAAGCGCGTGCAGGCCCTGGGCGGCGCCAAGAACCATGCGGTGCTCATGCCCGATGCCGACGTGGACAACGCCGTGAGCGCACTGATGGGCGCGGCGTATGGCTCGTGCGGCGAGCGCTGCATGGCGATCCCGCTGCTGGTGGCCGTGGGCGATGCCGTGGGCGACGCGGTGATCGCCGGCCTGAAGACCGAGATCGCCAAGATGAAGGTCGGCCCCGGCACCCAGACCGACAACGGCGGCAACGACATGGGCCCGCTGGTCACCCAGGCGCACTTCGAGAAGGTGAAGGCCTACGTGGACAGCGGTGTGGCCGAAGGCGCGACGCTGGTGGTCGATGGCCGCGGCATGCAGGTGGCCGGCCATGAGCAGGGCTATTTCCTGGGCGCCTGCCTGTTCGACCATGTGAAGCCCGGCATGAAGATCTACCAGGAAGAGATCTTCGGCCCCGTGCTGGGCGTGGTGCGCGTGAAGACGCTGCAGGAAGCCATGCAGCTCATCAACGACCACGAATACGGCAATGGCACCTGCATCTTCACGCGCGACGGCGAGGCGGCCCGCTATTTCACCGACCACATCCAGGTCGGCATGGTGGGCGTGAACGTGCCGCTGCCGGTACCCGTGGCCTACCACTCGTTCGGCGGGTGGAAGCGCAGCCTGTTCGGCGATCTGCACGCCTACGGCCCCGATGCCGTGCGCTTTTACACCAAGCGCAAGACCATCACGCAGCGCTGGCCCTCGGCCGGCGTGCGCGAAGGCGCGGTGTTCGCCTTCCCGAGCAGCCGCTGAGCCCCACAAAGCACAGCGGCCCGGGGCGCGCAAGGCGCCCGGGCCGCCGGGTGGCCTGCCCGGGCGATGGCCCCGGGGCAGGCGACGGATGCGCGCGCGATCAGCGTGGCAGCACGGTCACCGCGTTGCGGGCCTGGTCGGTGCTGAACATCACGCGCAGGTTCTTCGCCGGCACGCCGCGCGACACCAGTTCCTTGCGCACGGCCAGGGCACGCGCCAGGGCGACCTCGCGGGCGTTCTTGGCGGTCTTGCGGTCGGCGTAGCCCTTGATCTCCCAGCGCTGGTTGCCGGCCTTGTCGGCGGTCAGGATGTCGAGCAGCGCAGGCGTGTCGGCCGGCAGTTCGGTCTCCAGGCCCGAGAACTCGGCCACGGTGCCGTCTTCGGGAATGCGCAGCGGCTCGGGTTCGGGCGCTGGCGGGGGCGCGACGGGCGCCGGGGCGGGCGCTGCGGCCGCCTGGGCCGATGCGTCCGCAGCCGCCGTGCTGGCTTCGGTGTTGGACGTGTTGGCGCAGCCGCCCAGGAGCGCGGCGCTGAAAAGAAGACCCAGAAGTTTGCTGTGAGAGGCCATGGAGATCACCTGTTGCTGTGAATGAAAAAAACGGATCGGGGGGAAAGGCCGGACGGGGCGGCGGGCGGCGAAGGGCTTACTGCACCAGCTGCCAGAACGTCACGCTGGCGAACTTGGCGTCGCTCGCCCAGGGGTCCCAGATGGTCTTGTCGCCCTTGCTGCGGGCGCCTTCCCAGGGGCCCAGCGAGGTGGACATCGCGGGCGGGTAGCTGCCGCGGGTGCGCAGCGTCTCGGTCTTGCCGCCGCGGGTGTAGGCATAGCCGCCGGCGGCCTTGTCGGGGCCCGGGTAGACCACGATGACGTGGCCGTTGCCCGACTCCTTCTTGCCCCCGACGATGACCGCCCCGCCGCGCGCGAGGTCGCCCACCTGCGAGGCGGGCACGGAGCGCCAGTGGCGCTGCCCCTGCACGTGGTCCATCAGCGCGTTGGCGCTCATGTAGGGCTGGTCGGGCAGGTACTGCTTGATCACGTGCCAGACGGCGTGGCTGCAGGAGTTGGGATGGAGGTCGGCGGCCTGGTCGCAGGCCTGCTTCAGCTTCGCGACCGCGGTGGCGTCTACGGGCATGGGGTCTTGTCCTGGTCCGGGGGCGTCGGGGGCTTGGCGGAGGCGGGCCCGGAGGCTGCCGGCCGGTACAGGCGGTTCTTGGCATCCCACCGCAGGGTGGGCAGGTGGTAGTCGCCACCCACGGCGGGCGAGCGCACCTGGAGCTGGATCTCGTGCGGCACGCCGTCGCGCCAGCGGCCGGGGACCACGTCCAGCTCCTCGGGCGGGTCCGCGGGAAAGAGGTGGGTCAATTTGCCGACGCAGCGGCCGGTGTCGTCCACCAGCAGGGGCAGCGGAAAGCGCTCCCACGGCGCATCGGGCGGCAGGCCGCGGTAGTGGGCGTCGGTGAACACGGCCAGCAGGCGCACCTTGGCGGCCTTGGCCGGCGCATTCCCGGCGGCGCCGCCCTGCACCAGTGGGCAGGCGCGCACCGCGTCGCGGTAGGGCTCCCAGGCCGCCGGCAGCGAAAGGTCCGCGTCCGGGGGCTGGCACTGGGCGGGGTCGAGCGCCATGGGGGGTTTCGCCCCGGCGTGGACCGCAGCGGACAGCATGGCGGCCGCCAGCCAGCCGGCCCACGGAAGAACTGCGTTCATGGGTGCATCAAAGAATGGAAATGGAATGTATCGGGTGCCCGAGCCGGCCGCGCCCTCCCGGTCGCGCTTTCCCGGTCATTGGGGCCCGCAGGCGCGAAGTGTCGCCGCGGAAGCCGCGAAATCGATGTCAAAGGTTCCAGAAGATACCAATTGATTCAAAAATAACACGCCCCAACACCAACTTTTGGCGTTTTGGGGAGTCCGGCGCGCCGTTCAGCGGCTGCGGACGTGGGCCGAGCGGGGGCTGCGCAGCGTGTCGGCGTCCAGGATCAGGCGCCCCTGGATGCGGCCTTTCATGCGCTTGACGCTGCTGGCCGCATCCAGCATGTGCCGGGCCATCAATTCGCGCACTTTCTCTGCGTCCCGGGCGCGCGCCGCCTGCACGATGTCGCGGTGGAAGTTGGCATTGGCCTCGCCGAAGCGCCGGTGCTCCGACTTCGGGGTGCGGTTGCCGTACACGATCAGCTGGCGCAGCATCTCGTTGATCAGCTCGCAGGTGAAGCGCAGGAACGGATTGGGGTTGGCCGCGGCCAGGATGTCGTGGAAGTTGACGTCCTCGCGCCGCTGGCTGAGCAGGTCTTCGCTGCTGGAGTTGGGGTCGCAACAGGCGATGCTGTGCTCCAGCGCCTCGAAATCGGCCTCGGTCAGGTGCGGCACGGCGCCGGCGGCCAGCTCGGGCTCCAGGAACTGGCGCACGGCGTAGATGTTGTCGATCGTCACGTCCTGGAAGAACAGGTAGTTCTGCAGGAACTGCAGCGTGCGGTCCAGCGACACCTCGGCGATGGTGCCGCCGCCCGAAGGGCCGGTGGAAATGGTCACCAGGCCCTGCACCTCCAGCGACTTGAGCGCCTCGCGGATGGTGCCCTTGCTCACCTCGAACTGCGCCTGCAGCTCGCTCTCGCGCGGCAGGCGGTCGCCCGGGCTCAGGTTCTTCTCGGTGATGAGCCGCTTGATCTCCTGCGCCACCAGGTCGGGGCGCTTCAAGGGCTTGATCGGCTTGCCGGCGGGCGGTTTCGTGGCCATGGTGCATTGCTGGGTTGAAGACGAGGAAAGGCGCAGCGTGGTGGCGGGCATACCGCGATCGCTTCCGTGGTGCAGTGTATGC
Organism: Acidovorax sp. SUPP3434; assembly: GCF_030159015.1. Classification (NCBI taxonomy): domain Bacteria; kingdom Pseudomonadati; phylum Pseudomonadota; class Betaproteobacteria; order Burkholderiales; family Comamonadaceae; genus Acidovorax; species Acidovorax sp. SUPP3434. Next base: position 59,008 of record NZ_BQXL01000015.1, on the reverse strand, counting down.
ACCAGGGCCGTGCGGCGGCGTGACGGGCAGGGTTTACGTGCACGCGATTTGCTCTATTTATCACTATAAATAGGAAAAACACATGGCACGCCATGTGCTTTGCAGAAAAGCCGTGCCTGGCCGATGGCCAGCCGGCCCAACCCCCCACAGGAGCCCCTTCATGCACCGTCGTCAACTCTTGCAACTTTCCGCACTGGGCGCGCTGCCCGCATCGCTGGGCCTGGCGCGCAGCGCCTGGGCGCAGTCCGCGGGCGCCATCCAGTTCGGCTGCCCGGTGCCCATGTCCGGCGCCTTCGCCGCCAACGGAAAGTTCGCCGACCTGGGCATGAAGCTGGCCATCGAGCAGTACGGCTCGGCCCTCAAGCGCCCCCTGGCCTACACGGTGCTGGACACCGAGGGCAAGCCTGCCACGGCCGTGCGCAAGGTGCAGGAGTCGTCGCAGCAGCAGGGCACACGCTTTTTCGCGGGCGGCATCCTGTCGTCCGAATCGCTGGCCATGGGCAAGGAGGCCGAGAAGGCGGGCGGCATCTTCATCACCACGGCCGGGGCCGACGAGATCACCGGCAAGGACTGCAACAGCGCTACATTCCGCTGGTCGGTGCCGACCTTCGGCGCCATCGAGCAGACGGTGCGCCCGCTGGCCGACGCGCTGCCCAAGGCCAAGCGCTGGTACACCATCACGCCGCAGTACGTGTTCGGCGACGGCCTGCTGTCGGCCGCCAAGAACGTCTTCAAGGAAAAGGGCCTGGAGCACGTGGGCAACAGCTACCACTCGCTGGCCGAGAAGGAGTTCAGCGGCTACCTGACCAACGCCATGGCCGCCAAGCCCGACGTGCTGCTGCTGCTGAACTTCGGCTCGCAGTCGTCGGATGCACTGCGCCAGGCGGTGAGCTTCGGCATGCACAAGAACATGACCATCCTGATCGCCTGGGCCTCGGGGCTGGAGCAGTTCGAGTCGCTGGGCGCGGACCTGTGCGACGGCGTGTATTTTGGCGCGCAGTACTGGCACACCGCCGACGCCCCGCTGAACCTGGAACTGGTCAAGCGCAGCAACGACAAGTTCAAGTCCAACCCCAACTACAGCCTGGCGGGCTCGTACATCTGCACCAAGCTGCTGATCGACGGCATCCTCAAGGCCGGCACGGTGGACCAGAAGGCGGTGATCGCCGCGCTGGAGGGCATGAAGTACGCGGGCCTCACGGGAGAGGAAGAGATCCGCAAGGGCGACCACCAGGTGCTCAAGAACTACTACCTGCTCAAGGGCAAGCCCAAGGCCAGGATGGCCAACAAGGACGACTACGTGGACGTGGTGAGTTCGGGCAAGTCGTTCCTGCCGCTGGACCAGACCGGCTGCAAGCTGGGCTGACCGCTCGCTCCTGCCTTCCTGCGCCCCGCGCCCTGCCCCTCACTGTTCGCCCCGCAACTGCGGGGCCAAAGCCTTGACTGCCCCACCTCCATGAGCATCTACCTGCTACAGGTCATCAACGGGATCGGCATCGGCATGCTGTATTTCCTGCTGGCCGTCGGCCTGTCCATCGTGTTCGGCCTGCTGCGCTTCGTGAACTTCGCGCACGGCGCGTTCTACCTGCTGGGCGCGTATTTCTGCTACCAGATGACGCGCTGGGGCCTGAGCTTCTGGCTCGCGCTGGCCGTGGTGCCGCTCCTGGTGGGCGCGCTCGGCTGGCTGACCGAAAAGCTCGTGCTTCGCCACGTCTACGCCAAGCCGCACGAGTTCCACATCCTGGTCACCGTGGGCCTGGCGCTGGCGATCCAGGAGCTGGTCATCCTTCAGTGGGGGCCGCTGGGCGACAGCGTGGCGGTGCCCGACCTGCTGCAGGGCGTGGTGATGTGGGGCAGCTTCGTGTATCCCAAGTACCGCCTGTTCGTGATCGGCTTCACCGCCGTGCTGGCCGTGGGCCTGTGGTGGGTGCTCGAAGGCACGCGCCTGGGCAGCGCGGTGCGCGCGGGCAGCGAATCGACCGAGATGGTGTCGCTGCTGGGCATCAACGTGTTCCGCATCTTCAGCCTGGTGTTCGCGCTGGGTGCTGCCACCGCCGCCATCGCGGGCGTGCTGGCCGCGCCGATCCGCGGCGCCGAGCCCTTCATGGGCATCGAGGCGCTGGGCGTGGCCTTCGTGGTCGTGGTGGTGGGCGGCATGGGCAGCTTCGGCGGGGCGCTGGTCGGTGGCCTGCTGATCGGCATCGTGCAGAGCGTGATGAGCACGGTGTGGCCCGAAGGCGCGCGGCTGATGATCTACATCGCCATGGCCGCCGTGCTGCTGCTGCGCCCGCATGGCCTGCTGGGCCGCAAAGGATGAACACCGCCATGACGATCTTGCGCAAACACTTCCACCTGCTGCTGGCCCTGGCCTTCGTGCTGGCGATGCCGCTCACCATGCAGTCGGGCTCGCTCGCCAGCGAGGTGCTGATCTACGGCCTGGCGGCCATGGGCTGCAACCTGCTGCTGGGCCACACGGGGCTGCTGTCCTTCGGGCAGGGCATCTTCTTCGGGCTGGGCAGCTACACCATCGCCCTCACGCTCACGCGGTGGCCGCTGCCCATGCCGCTCGCGCTGGCGCTCGCCGTGGCGGCGGGCGCGCTGGGCGCGGCCCTGGTGGGCTGGGTGGCCATCCGCCAGCGCGGCACCTACTTCGTGATGCTGACGCTCGCGTTCGCGCAGATGTTCTATTTCCTGGCCTATTCCCTGCCCAGCCTCACGGGCGGGGACAACGGCCTGATGGACATTCCGCGCCCCTCGCTGGCCGTGGGCGGGTTCACGCTGTGGCCACTGCAGTCGCCCTGGCAGTACTACGGCTTCGTGGCGGTGGTGTTCCTGCTGGCCTTCTGGCTGCTGCAGAAGGTGTCGGCGTCGATCTTCGGGCGCACCTTGCTGGCCGTGCGCGACAACGAGGAGCGCGCGGGCGCCATCGGCTACAACCTGCGGCTGCTCAAGCTGCAGGCGTTCGTGATCTCGGGCGCGGTAACGGGCCTGGCCGGCGCGCTGCACGCCATGATGACCGGCATCGCCCCGCTGGCGAGTGCCGAGTACCACACGAGCGAGATGATCCTGGTGATGACGGTGATCGGCGGCACCGGCAACCTGCTGGCCTCGCTGCTGGGATCGGCCTTCTACCTCATCGTGGGCGACTGGCTCTCCACCTTGTGGCCGCGCTGGCTGCTGCTGCTGGGCGTGGTGCTGATGGCGGTGAGCCTGGGCATGCAGCGCGGGCTTTGGGGCCTGCTGGAATCCGCATGGGGGCGCCTGCGCGGCCTCCAGGGCGGCGCGAACGCCACCGCCGCCGGCACGGGAGACAAAGCATGACCGCCGCACCCATCCTGCTGGAAGCCATCGGCGTGGAAAAGCGCTACGACAAGTTCGCCGCGCTCTCGGGCGTGGACCTGAAGGTGCGCGCGAACACCGTGCATTCGGTGATCGGCCCCAACGGCGCGGGCAAGACCACGCTGTTCCACATGCTCACCGGCACTAAGGGCGTGAGCGGTGGGCGCATCGTGTTCGACGGCCACGACGTGACGCGCGAGCCCGACCACCGGCGCGTGCAGCGCGGCATGGCCCGCTCGTTCCAGGTCACCAGCCTGTTCCTCACCCTGCCCGTGCGCGAGAACCTGCGCCTGGCCGCGCAGGGCACCGCGCCCGCGCAGGCCCTCAACTGCTGGAGCGCGCCCGTGGGCCCTCGCTCCCGCGCCGACGTGGTGGCCAGCGTGCTGGCACGCCTCGGCCTGGAGCGCCATGCGGACACGCCGGTCGGCAACCTCTCGCACGGGCAGCAGCGGCGGCTGGAGGTGGGCATGGCACTGGCGGCGGGGCCGAAAGCCATCTTCCTGGACGAGCCCACCTCGGGCATGGGCATCGACGACCTGGACGACATGAAGCGGCTGATCCAGGGCCTCAAGGACGAGCACACCGTGGTGCTCATCGAGCACAACATGAACATCGTGATGGACATCTCCGACACCGTCACCGTGATGCAGCAGGGCCGCGTGCTGGCCGAGGGGCACCCGCACGCCATCCGCAGCGACGAGCGGGTGCGCAGCGCCTATCTGGGCAACATGATCACCGGGGGCAAGGCATGACGATCCTGCAGATCGAAGGGCTGCACGCCCACTACGGCAAGAGCCATGTGCTGCAGGGCGTGGACCTGCACGTGAACGATGGCGAACTGGTCACGCTGCTCGGGCGCAACGGCGCGGGCAAGACCACCACGCTCAAGGCCATCTGCGGCGTGGTGCCGCCCAGCCAGGGGCGCGTGCGCTTCATGGGCGACGACGTGCAGGGCCTGCCCGCGCACCGCATCGCCCAGCGCGGCGTGTGCCTGGTGCCGGAGCACCGGGGCATCTTCCGGCTGCTGACGGTGGAGGAGAACCTGCTGCTGGGCCTGCGCAAGCAGTCGCCCTGGCAACTGGCCGATATCTACCGCATCTTTCCGCGCCTCAAGGAGCGGCGCCGCAACGGCGGCGGGCAGCTGTCGGGCGGCGAGCAGCAGATGCTGGCCATCGGCCGCGCGCTGATGAACGCGCCGCGCCTGCTCATGCTCGACGAGCCCGTCGAGGGCCTGGCCCCCGTGATCGTCGAGGAGATCGTGGCCCAGCTCCAAGCCATCAAGGCCGCTGGCGTGGCCATCCTGCTGGTGGAGCAGAACCTGGAGGTCTGCACCCAACTGGCCGACCGCCACTACATCATCGAGCAGGGCGCCATCGTGCACGAGGCCGGCAACGCCGCGTTCTTGGCCGACGAGGCCACCAAGGACCGCTACCTGGGCGTGGGCCTGGCCTGAGCCTGCCCGTTCGAAACCGGCTTTCTGCTTCTGCTTTCTCTTTCAGGATCACCACCGTGGACATGAAGACCCTTTCTCCTGCCCTGCAGCCCCGTGTGAACGGCGCGCGCCTGTGGCAATCGCTGATGGACCTGGCGCGCATCGGCGCCACCCCCAAGGGCGGCGTGTGCCGGCTGGCGCTCACGGCGCTGGACGGCGAAGGCCGTGACCTCTTCGTGCGCTGGGCGCGCGAGGCCGGCTGCAGCGTTCGCATCGACGCCATCGGCAATCTCTTCGCGCACCGCGCGGGCCGCAACGATGCCCTGCCCCCGGTGATGACCGGCAGCCACATCGACACGCAGCCCACGGGGGGCAAGTTCGATGGCAACTACGGCGTGCTGGCCGGCCTGGAGGTGGTGCGCAGCCTCAACGATGCGGGCATCGACACCGAGGCACCCATCGAGGTGGCGGTGTGGACCAATGAGGAAGGCTCGCGCTTCGTGCCCGTGATGATGGGCTCGGGCGTGTTCGCCGGGGCCTTCACGCTCGAGCATGCGCTAGCCCAGCGCGATGCGCAGGGCACCAGCGTGGCCGAGGCGCTGGCCGCCATCGGGTACGCCGGCACGCCGGCTCCCACGCCCGCGGTGGGTGCGTATTTCGAGGCGCACATCGAGCAGGGGCCGGTGCTTGAGGCCAACGACTGCGTGATCGGCGTGGTGCAGGGTGCGCTGGGCCAGCGCTGGTACGACGTGACCGTGCAGGGCATGGAGGCCCACGCCGGTCCCACGCCGATGGAGCTGCGCCGCGACGCGCTGCTGGCGGCGAGCCGCCTGGTGGCCGAGGTCAATCGCATCGCCCTCGACCACGCCCCGCATGCGCGCGGCACGGTGGGCGTGCTGGACGTCTTCCCCAGCTCGCGCAACGTCATCCCCGGCAGCGTGCGCATGACCGTGGACCTGCGCGCCGCCGACGACGCGGTGCTGCTGCAGATGGACGCGGCCCTGCGCGCTGCCTGCGAGCGCATCAGCGCGGCCCACCGCACGCCGGTGGCCGTGGAGCAGGTCGTGTACTTTCCGCCGCAGCCCTTCGCTCCGGCGCTGGTCGAGGGCGTGCGCGCCGACGCCCAGGCCCTGGGCTACACCGCCATGGACGTGGTGAGCGGCGCCGGGCACGACGCCGTGTACCTGGCGCGCCTGGCGCCCACCGCCATGGTTTTCGTGCCGTGCGCGGACGGCATCAGCCACAACGAGATCGAAGACGCCCGGCCCGAGCACCTGGAGGCCGGCTGCAACGTGCTGCTGCAGGCCATGCTGCGCAGCGCGGGGGTGGCGGAATGAAGATCCTGATCGCGCGGCTCAACCACGAGACCAACACCTTCTCGCCCGTGCCCACGCCGCTGGAGGCCTTTTCGCCCGCCTATGGCGCGCAGGCGCTGCAGGAGAACGAGGGCATGCGCACGGCCATGGCGGCGTTCATCGATCTGGCCAAGGGGCTGGGCGCCACGCTGGTCACGCCCGTGTCGGCCATGGCCAACCCCAGCGGGCCGGTGCATGCCGCAGCCTACGACGAACTGACCCGCCGCATCGTGGACGCCGCCCCGGGCTGCGATGCCATCCTGCTGGACCTGCACGGCGCCATGGTGGCCGAGAACAGCCCCGACGGCGAAGGCGACCTGCTGGAGCGCGTGCGGGCCGCCGCACCGGGCGTGCCCGTCGGCGTGGCGCTGGACCTGCACGGCAACATCACACCCAAGATGGTCGCCAATGCCGACGTGATGGTGGGCTTCAAGACCTACCCGCACATCGACATGTACGAAACCGGCGAACACGCCGGGCGCCTGCTGCTGGCCATGCTGCACGGCCAGGCGCACTACACCGTGCGCTGGCACCCGCTGCCCATGATGGGCCACACGCTGCGCAGCACCACGCTGCAGGGTGCCATGCTGCGCGCGGTGGACGCGGCCCGCGCGGCCGAGGCGGGCGGCATTCCGGCGGTGACGGTGTTCGCCGGCTTTTCGCTCGCCGATATCGAGGCGCCGTGCATGAGCGTGGTGGTCACGGCCCCGGCCGACGATCCCGAGCCGGCCCAGGCGGCCGCCGACCGCATCGCTGCTGCCATCTGGAGCGAGCGCGCCGAGTTCGTCTACGACAGCGAGCCGCTAGATCAGTCCCTGCAGCGCGCGCAGGCCCTGGCCGTGGGCGCGGACCGCCCCGTGCTGCTGCTGGACCACAGCGACAACTGCATGTCCGGCGGCACCTGCGATGCCATGGATGTGCTGCAGGCGGCGCTCGCCAACGGGCTGGAAGACATCGCCGTGGGCCCACTGTGCGATCCCGAGGCGGTCGCCGCTCTGGTGGCGGCCGGCGTCGGCGCGCGCGTCGCCGTGCCGCTGGGCAACAAGGTGCCGCTCACGCAGCTCGGCGTGGCCAAGACGCCCGTGGCGGTCGAGGGCACGGTGGTGGCCGTCAGCGACGGCGAATACACGGTGACCGGCCCCATCTACACCGGCCAGCGCTGCGCCATGGGACGCACGGTGCTGTTCGATACCGGCGCGGCGCGCATCGTGGTGACCGAGCGCACGCACGAGCCGTGGGACCTGGGCGTGTTCTCCTGCGTTGGCCTGGACCCCACGGCCCACCGCTTCGTGCTGCTCAAGTCGCGCATGTACTGCCGCCCGGTGTTCGTGCCGCTGTCGCACGCGCTGGTCGAGTGCGACAGCCCCACGGGGGTGACGAGCTCCAACTACGCGCTGTTCCCGTTCAGGAACGTGCGCCGGCCGGTGTTCCCGCTCGATCCGGCCTGAGCGGCGCGCTGCGTTTGGGGACGGGCGGCGGGGCGGCGCAGGTCACGGGTGTTTCACCCGGATTAAGCACAATTGCGTACCAGGGTCTGGATGGCAGGCTGACTACAATCGCACACCCTAAGAACCTACAACCGCCCCGAAGCGCCCTGGCGGCGCGGCCTGGCACTCTTCCCAGAGCTGGAGACCTTGATGTCCGAGACCCCACCGGTGAACCCGACGCCCGACAAACGTGCTTTGCTGCGGCGTGCCGCCCTCGAGTACCACGAGTTTCCCAAGCCCGGCAAGATCGCGATCGCCGCCACCAAGCAGATGGTCAACCAGCACGACCTGGCCCTGGCCTACTCGCCCGGCGTCGCCGCCCCCTGCGAGGAGATCGTCAAGGACCCCAACGCCGCCTTCAGGTACACGAGCCGCGGCAATCTGGTGGGTGTGGTCACCAACGGCACGGCGGTTCTCGGACTGGGCGACATCGGCGCGCTGGCTTCCAAGCCCGTCATGGAAGGCAAGGGCGTCCTGTTCAAGAAGTTCGCCGGCGTGGACGTGTTCGACATCGAGATCAACGAGAAGGACCCGGTCAAGCTCGTCGAGGTCATCGCCGCGCTGGAGCCGACCTTCGGCGCCATCAACCTGGAAGACATCAAGGCGCCCGAGTGCTTCTACGTGGAGCGCGAGTTGCGCAAGCGGCTGAACATCCCTGTCTTCCACGACGACCAGCACGGCACCGCCATCACGGTGGCCGCCGCCATGCTCAACGCCCTGAAGGTGGTGAACAAGGACATCGGTTCCGTGCGCCTCGTCACCTCGGGCGCGGGTGCCGCAGCACTCGCCTGCCTGAACCTGCTGCTGAAGGTGGGCCTGAAGCGCGAGAACGTTTTCGTCACCGACCTGGCCGGCGTGGTCTACGAGGGCCGCACCGAGCTGATGGACGAGGACAAGATCCTGTTCGCCCAGAAGACCGAAGCCCGCAGCCTGTCCGAAGTCATTGAGGGCGCCGACGTGTTCCTGGGCCTCTCCGCTGGCGGCGTGCTCAAGCCTGCCATGGTGGCCAAGATGGCCGCGCGCCCGGTCATCTTCGCGCTGGCCAACCCCAACCCCGAGATCACGCCCGAAGACGCCCACGCCGTGCGCGGCGACGTCGTGATGGCGACCGGCCGCACGGACTACCCGAACCAGGTCAACAACGTCCTGTGCTTCCCTTACATCTTCCGCGGCGCGCTGGACTGCGGCGCGACGACGATCACGCTGGAGATGGAAATCGCCGCCGTGCACGCCATCGCCGAGCTGGCCCAGGCCGAGCAGAGCGAGGTGGTGGCCGCCGCGTACGTGGGCGAGCCGCTGGCCTTCGGCCCCGAATACCTGATCCCCAAGCCGTTCGACCCGCGGCTGATGATGAAGATCGCCCCGGCCGTGGCCCAGGCCGCCGCCGACAGCGGCGTGGCCCTGCGCCCGATCACCGACATGGACGCGTACCGCGACCATCTGCAGACCTTCGTGTATGCCTCCGGCACCACGATGAAGCCCATCTTCACCGCCGCCAAGACGGCTGCCAAGAAGCGCGTGGCCTATGCCGAGGGCGAGGAAGAACGCGTGCTGCGCGCCGCGCAGATCGTGGTGGACGAGAAGATCGCACGGCCCACGCTCATCGGGCGCCCGTCCATCATCGCGCAGCGCATCGAGAAGTTCGGCCTGCGCCTGAAGGAAGGCGTGGACTACGACGTGGTCAACGTCGAGAACGACCACCGCTACCGCGACTTCTGGCAGACATACCACCGCATGACCGAGCGCAAGGGCATCACCGTGCCCATCGCCAAGATCGAGATGCGCCGCCGCCTGGCGCTGATCGGCTCCATGCTGCTGCACAAGGGCGAGGTCGATGGCCTCATCGTCGGCACCTGGGGCCACACGGCGCTGCACCTGAACTACATCGACCAGGTGATCGGCAAGCGCGCCGGCGTGAACACCTACGCCTGCATGAACGGCCTGCTTCTGCCCGACCGGCAGGTGTTCCTGGTGGACACGCACGTCAACTACGACCCGACGGCCGAGCAACTGGCCGAGATCACCGTCATGGCGGCCGAAGAGATGATGCGCTTCGGCATCAAGCCCAAGGCCGCGCTGCTGTCGCACTCCAACTTCGGCAGCAGCAACCAGCCGAGCGCCGTCAAGATGCGCCAAACCCTCGACCTGCTGCGCATCCAGGCGCCGTGGCTCGAAGTGGATGGCGAGATGCACGGCGATGTCGCCCTGGATGCGGCCCAGCGCGCCATGGTCATGCCCCACAGCACGCTCGCCGGCAGTGCCAACCTGCTGGTCCTGCCCAACATCGATGCGGCCAACATTTCCTACAACCTGCTCAAGACGGCGGCCGGCGGCGGCATCGCCATCGGCCCCGTGCTGCTGGGCGCGGCGGAACCGGTGCACATCCTGACAGCCAGCGCCACCGTGCGCCGCATCGTCAACATGACGGCACTCACGGTGGCTGATGCAAATGCCTCCCGGTAGAGCGGTGATGACGTAGCAAGCGCTAACTTTTAGACGCGTTTGGCCTTGAAAGCGCCTGCCCATTTATTGGGCAGGCGCTTGCTTTTTGGGGGCGATTAAGTCAAACTAACGGCTCGAAATTTCGGGTAAACCCGTAGTTTCTGAAAGGTGTAGTTGATGCTGAAGGCTATCGCCATCCAGGCGTACAAGACAGGTCTTGCGTGCGTACTGGGTGCCGCGTTCGTTCTGGTCCCGACCACGGGACAGGCCCGAAAACCCCCGTCTTCCGACGGAGTGACCACCATCGCACTGGCCGAGTTGCCCCCGCAAGGGCGGGCAACCTACGGGCTTATCCGCGAAGGTGGACCATTTCCTTACGACAAGGATGGTTCGGTGTTCGGCAATCGCGAACGGTTGCTGCCTCCGGAAAAACGGGGCTATTACCGCGAATACACCGTCAGAACGCCGGGTGCGAAGAACCGTGGTGCCCGGCGCATCGTGTGCGGAGGAGCGCCCCGCGTTCCCGATGCCTGCTACTACACCGGCGACCACTACGCGAGCTTTCGAAAAATTGTTGAATGACGCTGGACGCCAAAAGCGCTCGCCGGCATTGCCGCGATCGGTTGCCCGCCTGTCGGCCCCCCGCCTTGGTGGCGGGCCGCTGGACCGAACTTCCGGATATTCCTCATTGGTGACTACATAAAGAAAGAGCAGCGGAGATGGAAATGCCACTTCGTAACGATCAGGAAAACCCATTGCGTGGCGTGCGCCCCAACATCGTGCAGTCTATTCGCGCTTTTCGCGTGCAAGACCTGCAAGAGTCGGCCAAGGCGCTCGGCCAACACTTCCTGTACGCCAACCTTGCACACGCACAAACCAAACAGGACGTGCTGGACCTGATCGCAGGCCAGTTCATGTTCCCGGCGCACTTCGGAAAGAATTTCGACGCGCTGTACGACTGCATGACGGACCCATTGCATAAATCGGGCCCGCAACCGGGCTTCATCGTGGTGCTGGAGCAGATCCCGACCACGGTGAAGTTCGACAAGGAAGCACGCGAGCAGTTGCTCGACATCTTCCGGGAAGCGGCGGACTACTGGAGCGATCGAAAGATACCGTTCCGGTGTTTCTATTCTTTTCTGTAGCCCGTTCTGCATCCACCAGCCAGGCAGAACGGGCGAACGAGGCTAACGAGACCGCCGCAGCGCAGCCCATTGAAATCGCAGTCGATCCTTCCGCGGAAAAAATGCCGACCGACAAGCTCGTCGACGTATCGCCCCTGGCGCTGCGCATGAGCAGCCCGTTCAACGCGGGTTATTGGCTTGCCGCCGCCTGATCCCAGGCGGTAGTGCGCAGCAGGCGAGGCCCTCAGGCCAATGCTTGCCGCGCTTGATTCTTTTCAGTGCAGGGGGCCGGGTGGCCCGGTCCCCGCATTGCACCGCCTGCGCTCAGGCAGGGTGCAGTGACTGAGCCAGGGCCACGTACTCGTGCACCGGCACTTCCTCGGCCCGGCGCTGGGTATCGAAGGTGCCCGGGAAGGCGCGCTCCTGCAGCCAGCGGCCCAGCGTGTGCCGCAGCAGCTTGCGGCGTTGGCTGAAGGCCACCTGCACCAGTTCCGACAGCAGCGCCGGCGATACGGCGGCCGGCGAGGCATGGGGCACCATGCGCACGACGGCGCTGTCCACGCGCGGCGGCGGATCGAAGCTCTCCGGCGGCACGAACAGCACATCCTCCATCGCATAGCGCCACTGCAGCATGACCGACAGCCGCCCGTAGTCGCCGGTCGAGGGGCTCGCCACCATGCGGTCGATCACTTCCTTTTGCAGCATGAAATGCTGGTCCTGAATGACGTCGACCTGCTCCAGCAGATGGAACAGGATGGGCGTGGAGATGTTGTACGGCAGGTTGCCGACCACGCGCACCTTGGACGCGTTCAGCGACTGGGCGACCTGAGCGAAGTCCACCTTCAGCACGTCGGATTCGATCACGTCCAGCTGGCCGTGCAGGCGCAGCCGCGCTGCCAGGTCGCGGTCCAGCTCGATCACGGTGAGGCGCCCCAGGCGCTCGACCAGCGGCTGCGTGAGGGCCGCCAGGCCGGGACCGATCTCCACCATGGGCTGGCCCGGCTCGGGGCCGATGGCGCGCACGATGGCATCGATGATGCCGTGGTCCGACAGGAAATGCTGGCCGAAGCGCTTGCGGGGGATGTGCTTCATGGCGCTGCGCGGCGAAGGCGCGTGGGCAGGCGGCGCGTCATTGCGGCGGATCGCGGTATTCCACATACGCGCGGGCCCGGGCTTCCTGTGCCCAGGTGGCGTAGGCCTCGTCCAGCTTCTTTTCGCGCACCACGTCGCGCACCATGTCGCGCTGTTCGCGCTGGGTGAGCTTGGCCTCGCGGCGCTCCAGCAACTGGATCAGGTGCACGCCGAACCGCGTGACGATGGGCTCGCTGATCTCGCCGGGCTTGAGCGCATTGAGCGCTTCCTCGAACTCGGGCACGTAGCGGCCCGGGCTGGCCCATCCGAGGTCGCCGCCCTGCTTGGAGCTGCCGTCCTGCGAGTTCTCGCGCGCGAGCGTGGCGAAGTCTGCCTGGCCCGCCAGGATGCGCCGGCGGTAGTCGGCCAGCCGTGCGGCCGCCGCGGTCTCGGTCAGCTGCGGATTGGCACGCAGCAAGATGTGCCGCGCATGGCTTTGCACCGCCACGGTGGGGGCTGCGGCATTGGTCTTTTCCACCACTTTCAGCACGTGGAACCCGGCCGGCGACCGCACGGGGCCGACGATGCCGCCCACGGGCGTCTGCTGGGTCGAGCGCACGAAGAGCTCGGGGTAGCGATCGGCGGGGCGCAGGCCCAGCAGGCCGCCGGAGGCGCCTTCGGCCGCATCGGAGAACTCGCGCGCCACCTGGCCGAAATCGTCGCCGGCGCGCACCTTGTCGGCCGCCTGCTGCGCGCGCAGCCGGCGCTGCTCCACGACCTCGGGGCTGGCGTTCTCGGGCACGAGCACCAGGATGTGGCCCAGGTTGAGTTCGACCTTGGCCGGATCGGAAGCGGACTGCTGCTCGCGCAGGTACTGGTCGACGTCCAGGTCGCTCACGCGCACCCGGGCTTCGACGTCGCGCTCGCGCAGGCGCTGCACCAGCAGCTGGTTGCGCAGTTCTTCGCGGAAGCGGTCCTTGCTGATGCCGTCGATCGCGAGGCGGCGGTGCATTTCCTCCAGGCTCACGTTGTTCTGGCGCGCCACCGACTGCTCGGCCTGGGAGACGGCGATGTCGTCCACCTTGATGCCGCTCTCGTTGGCCATCTGCACCTGGATCTTTTCATTGATCACGCGTTCGAGCACTTCGCGCGCCACCACGTCCCGGGGCGGGCGCTCGCCGCCCTGGGCGGCCAGCTGCTGCTCGACGCGGGCCACGCGGGTCTGCACCTCGTTGTTGGTGATGGGGGCGGTGTTGACCACGGCCACGATGTAGTCCGCCTGGCGGATGCCGCTGCGGTCTGCGCCGGTGCGGGCGTCGGGCACGGTGACGGGCGGCAGGGCGCGCGAGGACAGCCCGGTACCGCCGGTGCCGCTGGCAGCGTCCGAGGCGCGCAGTCCTTGCGCGGAGGCGCCCGCGGGTGCGAGGGAGGCCAGGGTGGCCAGGCACACCAGGCCCAGGGTGAAAGCGCGATGGTTCATGTGGTTGGCAGGTGTCGGGTTAGTCGTAATTGGTGAAGCGGCTGGGCGTGCTGGTCTGCTCGCGCAGGTACTGGTAGCGCGGAATGTTCTGCTTCAGGCTGGTGAGGGGGTTGGAGCCGAGCGAGAGACGGGAAAAGCCCACGAACTCGATCTGGAACAGCAGCCGGGTGTTGGCCGTGGTCACGCTGCTTTGCAGGCGCTCGAGCACCACGCGGCCGACCCAGCAGCAGCTGTCGTATTCGAAGCCCACCACGGTGTCCACCAGCTTGCGGTCCTGCATGCTGTAGTTCAGGCGGCCCACGGTGTACCAGCGGCCAGGGCCCTGCCCACGGCCCGGGCCGAGGTCCTGGCCCTTGTCGCCCCACAGGTCGTTGATGGGCCATTGCCAGCCCACGTCGATCTGCTCGCTGGTGCCGCGCTGCAGGCGGTAGGCGGCGCTGATGACGCGGTAGGCGCTGGGGTTGTAGCGCGCGCCCACGGTGGAGCGGATGGAGCGGCCCGTCTTGGGGTTGTATTGCACCGTGGAGTCGAAGCCCCACTGCTTCGTCCAGTTCAGGCCCGCGCCCAGCAGCACGTCCGACAGCCGTTCGCTGACGGTGGACTCGCCGGGCAGCACGACCTTCTGGTCGGAGAACCGCACCCGCTGGGCGATGCCGAAGCGGGCCGCCTCGGCGCCGTCGTCCGGGTCCAGCAGCCGCGTGGTCACGCCCAGGGTGAGCAGGTTGTTGTCGGCCAGGCGGTCGTTGCCGCCGTAGCCGTTCTCGGTGTAGATGGTGGCGAAGTTGAAGTCGTTCGCCGCCGTGTCGTACACCGGCAGCAGGCTCTGGTCGCGGTAGGGCGTGTAGGTGTAGAAGGCGCGCGGCTCCAGCGTCTGCAGGAAGTTGCGGCCGAAGTAGCGCGCATCGCGCTCGAACACCAGGCCGCTGTCCAGGCTGAACGTGGGCAGCGTGCGCTGCGCGTTGCGCTGGCCGTTGGCCAGCGGGCTGTCGAACTGGTATTGCGTGGCGTGCAACTGCACGCGCGGTGTGATGAAGCCGGCGGGCGCGAGGAATGGCCGGCTGATCTGCGCCATGGCGTAGCTGCGCTGGGCGTTGGGCTGGCCGGTGAGGGCGCGGTCCGCATGGAAGCTGGTGTAGTCGGCCTCCACGCTGGCATCCAGGCCGTAAGGCAGCATGGTGGGGTTGTAGCCCCAGCGCAGCTGCGGCATGCGGTCGTAGGGCGGCACGATGGGCGCGCTCACGTCCTGCAGCGTCTGCCACTTGAGGGTGCGCAGGCTGAGCGACATGTCGTCCTTGCCCCAGGACAGCGTGGCGTCGCCGGGCAGCAGGCGCTGGGTGAGCTGGGTCATGCCGGTCACGTTGCGCGTGAAGTCGCGCCAGTAGTTGTCGTCGCTGACCCGGCTCACGTCCATGTTGAAGTTCAAGCCGCCCAGCGGCGTGTCGAACGTGCCGCTGTGCTTGAGGCCGTAGCCCCAGCGGTCGCGGTCGCGCAGCTTGTCGTTCGGCATGTAATCGCCGCGCAGTTCGCCCCGGTAGGTGGGCTCCAGGTAGCGGAATTCGCCGCCCAGGTTCACGCCGCGCTTGGACATGACGGTGGGCGTGATGGTGGCGTCGCGGTTGGGCGCGATGTTCCAGTAGTAGGGCTGCGCGTACTCGACGCCGCTCACGTTGTCGATGGCCACGGTGGGCGGCAGCAGCCCCGACTTGCGGCGGTCGGACAGCGGGAACGTGATGTGCGGGATGGGCAGGATGGGCAGGCCCTTGAACTCCAGCACCGCGCCGTCGGCCGTGCCCACCTGCTCTTCGTTGTCGATGCGGATCGACCGCGCGCGCAGCACCCAGTCGGGCTGCCAGGTGGCTTCGTCGTTCTTCTGGCAGGTGGTGTAGGTGGCGTTGTGCACCACCGAGCGGTCGCGGTCGATGAAGTCCACGCGGCTGGCCTCGCCGTGGGCGCCGTTCATCAGGAAGCGGTAGTTGGCGGCATCGAAATAGCCCGAGAAGGCGTCGACCCGCAGTTCCAGCTCCGAGCCTTCGTACACGTTGCCCGCGCGGTTGATGCGCACCTGGCCGCGCGCCTTGGCGAGGTCGTCGGGCACCGCGTATTCCAGCCGGTCGGCGTGGATGATGGTGTCGCCGCGGCGCAGTTCGGCATTGCCTTCGACGACGGCGTTGATGTCCGGCTGGCCGGTCACGCTGTCGCCTTTCACGAAGATCGGCAGCTGCGGGCGCACGGCTTCGGGGATCTTTTCCTGCAGCAGGGGGCTGGCGCGCAGGGCGGGCGCCGCTTCGGGCACGGCCGGCGCGCCGGGCTCCGCCTCCGACTGGGCGAGCGCTGCCAGGGGCGCGCCGCACAGCATCCAGGCGATCAGGCGGGCCACCGCGCGGCGCTCGAACGCGGGCGCCGAGGGACGGCGGGCCGCAGCGCCGCGGCGGGCGGGCAGGAAGGGGGGCGTCGGTCGGAACGGATCGGGCAAGGAAGGGATGTCCATGGAATCAGCCGGTCGGCGGCGCGGAGCAGGCACCGCAGGCCACCCGGTCCGGGCAGGCCGGGTTTGTAAAATCGGATTATCCATGAGCCACCCTCCTTCCCCCATCGTGGCCGATCCGGCCCCGGCCGGCGCTGCGGCTGCCGCTCCCGCCTTTCCCGCCGTCGCCTGGCCCGACGCCGCCCGCCGCACCGCGTTCGAGGCCTGGCTGGCGCCGCTGGCCGCCACGCACGGCCTGCGCCCCGCGAGCGTGCGCCCCGCCTCGGCGGACGCGAGCTTTCGCCGCTACCTGCGCATCGACGCCGCCGACGGCACCAGCCGCATCGTGATGGACGCCCCGCCGGACAAGGAGGACTGCCGCCCCTTCGCCCACGTGCAGCGCCTGATGGCCGACGCGGGCCTGCACGTGCCCGAGGTGCTGGCCTGGGACGAGGCCCACGGCTTCATGCTGCTGTCCGACCTGGGCGCGCAGACGGTCATCGAGCGGCTCGACCCCGCGGCGCCCGAGGCAGCGCACGCCTGGTACCTGCAGGCCAGCGACGTGCTGCTGCAATGGCAGCAGGCCTCGCGCCCCGGCGTGCTGCCGCCCTACGACGAGGCCCTGCTGCGGCGCGAACTGGCCCTTTTTCCCGACTGGTACCTGGCGCGCCACCGCGGTTTGGCGCTCACAGAGGCGCAGCAGGGCGTGCTCGCCAAGACCTTCGACGTGCTGGTCGCCAACAATCTGGAAGCCCCCAGCGTGTTCGTGCACCGCGACTTCATGATGCGTAACCTCATGGCGCCCCCCGCGGGCGGTCCGCTGGGCGTGCTGGATTTTCAGGATGCGGTGCACGGCCCCATCACCTACGACATCGCCAGCCTGCTGCGCGATGCGTTCATCAGCTGGGAAGAGGATTTCGTCATCGACATTACCGTGCGTTACTGGGAAAAAGCGCGAAAGTCGGGATTGGTCGGTGCGGCGAGTGCCAGCGGCTGGGGCGCGGACTTCGGCGAGTTCTACCGCGCGGTCGAATGGATGGGCCTGCAGCGGCACCTGAAGGTGGCTGGCATCTTCGCGCGGATCACGCTGCGCGACGGCAAGCCCAAGTACCTGGCGGACACGCCGCGTTTCATCGGCTACATCCGCTCGACGGCCAGCCGCTACCGCGAGCTCAAGCCGCTGCTGCGGCTGGTGGACGAGATCGAAGGCACGCAGGAAGCCACCGGCTTCGCTTTCGGAAGAGTTTGAGTCAAAACCGCTACCGCCGCAATCAGTACTAGGGCGTGTAGCTATAAAAATAGTAGCAAATGCCCCGTTTCCATTGCCCCTTGCCCCTGGCGGGCGGCGCCGCGCTGGCGCTGCCGCCCTCGGCCGCGCGCCACGTGCAGGTGCTGCGCCTGCAGCCCGGCGACGCGATCACGCTGTTCGACGGGCGCGGGGGCGAATACGCCGCCACCATCACCCGCATGGGCCGCTCCGATGTGGACGTGGAGGTTGGCGCGCACGACCCCGTGGAGCGCGAGGTCGCACGCGCCGTGCACCTGGTGGTGGGCATGCCGGCCAACGAGCGCATGGACTGGCTCGTGGAGAAGGCCGCCGAACTGGGCGCGGCCAGCATCCAGCCGGTGGCCGCCGCGCGCAGCGTGCTGAAACTGTCGGGCGAGCGCGCGCAAAAGCGCCAGGCCCACTGGCAGGCGATCGCCGTGGCGGCCTGCGAGCAGTGCGGGCGCAACCGGGTGCCCGAGGTGCATGCCCCGCTGGCCCTGGCCGACTGGCTGCGCGCGCAGGCGGCCCAGGTCCATACGGCGGAGGGCGGCCTGGCGCGCCTCGTGCTGTCGCTGCGGGACGGCTCCCGCCCGCTGCGCGAGGCGGTCGGCAGTGCCAGCCGCTTGCAGGTGCTGCACGGCCCCGAAGGCGGGCTGACCGCGCAGGAGGAAGACCTGGCGCTGGCCCACGGTTTTGCGCCGGCCAGCCTGGGGGCGCGCGTGCTGCGGGCCGAGACCGCTTCGGTCGCCGCGCTGGCGCAGCTGGCCTTCGAATGACGACGGAACACTGAACAGGACGGCATGGAGAGCACTGTGTTGGCGGCCGAGGCGCCGTGGCCTGGAGGGGCGGAGAACGAGGGCGGGCTGTTCGACTTTTTCCGGGATGCCGATGCGGCGGGCGATTCGGCCCTGCTGTGGCGCATTGCGCGCGAGCAGGCCGTCACCCAGGCGCTGAGCGGGCTGTTCCACGGCCCGGCGGCGCTGGTGCAACTGCGGCTGTGGGCCTTCCTGCAGCTGGCGCGCCAGGGCGAGGCCACGCTGGCGCGCGAGCGCATCGACGAGATCTTCCACGCCCTGCGCCCGGAGGCGCTGGACACCGTGCTCAAGCGCTTTCGCGACGTGGGCCTGCTGGCCTGGGACGACAGCGCCCGCACCTACGCGCTGCCGCCGCTCGCGCAGCGCGTGGCCGGCCTGCTGGCGCCCCTGGCCAGCGACGGCGGCGGGGACGAGGATGGCGGCGAGCTGGCCGCGCTGCTCGGCCAGGTGGTGGGCGCCAACCAGCTCGGCGCGCTCGATGCGGGCCAGGTGCAGCTGCTGCAGGCGCAGCTCACCCGGCTGCACGGCGAATTCGCCGACGCCATCGCCAGCGGGTCGGAGTTCCGCCTGCGCGCCGCGCGCCAGCGCTACGACCGCGCGGCGGTGCTGATCGACCGCGCCTCCGAGGCCATCACCGCCATCATCGGCCACGCGCACGGCCACATCGCGCTGGAGCGCGCCGCGCGCGGGCTGGGGCAGGCCCAGTCGCGGCTGCTGGCCATGGCCAGCCAGTTCAACCGCGCGCTGCAGCAGGTGGACCGCCAGCGCGTGACCCTGGGCACCACCGGTATCACCAGCACCGACGTCAAGCGCTGGCTGCAGACCGTGCGCTCGCCCCATGCGCTGCTGGACGGCGCCCTGGGCGTGCCCGCGGGCCTGTCGGCCCTGGCCCCGCACGAGCTGCTGGACGTGACCGAGGCCGAGTTCGAACGCGACCGCCCCGTCGCCGGACCGGCCGAGGAACTGCCCGGCGCGCAGCCGGCGCCCGCCGGCAACCTCACCGCCGTGGCGCTGCCGAGCGAGCTGGGCGACCTGTCGGCCCTGCTGCAGGCCTGGTCGATCGAAGGGGATGGCGAGGCAGCGCCGCACGGCGTGGCCGCGGCGCTGCTGGGCGCCACGCCCGCCGATGCCCGTTACGCCCAGGTGGCCTACAAGGCCCAGCTGCTGCCCCTGCTGGGCGACCCCCAGGCCGGCGTGCTGCCGGGCGCCACGGGCGCGCTGGCGCGCCTGCCCTGGCGCGTGCAGTGGGAGGCCGCCACCGAGGCCATCGACCATCCCCAGGTGGAGCTGCTGAGCCAGGGCCGCATGGTGCCCGCCACCGCCGTGCCGGCCGACGCATCGGCCAAGGCTGCCACCGCGCCCGATCCTTTGCCGAACCCCGGCCCCGAGACCCTTTGAAGACCCCCATGGACGATGCCGCCCTGCTGATTGCCGAACTCCTCACGCGCCGCTGGCTGCCGCGCAGCCACCCGCGCGTCAAGCGCGCGCTGGTCGATGCCGAACTCTTCGCCCTGGTCGAGCAGCGCCTGGCCCAGGTGGGCCTGCGCTTCATGGACAGCATCTACGCCGACCACGTGAGCGTGGCCCTGCTGCCGCCCGCGCAGACCGCCGTGCTGGGCGAGGCCGGCGTCAACGCCAACAACAACCTCGACCTGCCGCGCGACGCGCAGGCGCTGCTGGTGGTGCTGTGGGCGCTGATCGTTTTACCCAAACGCGAGCGCCAGACCAGCCGCGTGGAGCAGGCCGACGAGGGCCAGAACGACATGTTCCCCGGCGCCAAGCCGCTGCCGTCCGCGCGGCTGGTGAGCCCCGTGCTGTCGTACAAGACCCTGCTGGAGGACTACGGCAACCAGTTGGGCAAGAAGATGCGGCTCGATGCCAACCTCAAGCTGCTGGAACGCCACGGCTTCATCCTGCGCCGCCAGGACGAGATCGCCGAAGGCCCGCTGCTGGACGTGCTGCTCGATTACGACGTGATGGCCCCGCGCATCCTCGACGGCGCCCTGGCCGACGTGCTGGCGCGCGAGCGCAGCGAGGCCGCTGCCGCCACGCCGGGTGCTGCCGCGCCCGCCACGGACCCCACCCCGGCGCCCGCCGCCTGACCGACGACGAACCCCGCGCCCCCATGTTCCACCTGCAAACCCTCGAACTCGTCCACTGGGACTACTGCCAGCGCGTGGCCCTGCCGCTCGATGCGTCCATCATCACCATCGCCGGGCCCAACGGCTCGGGCAAGACCACGCTGCTCGATGCCATGCGCACCCTGCTGGGCCTGCGCTGCTCGGCCCCGCGCGACTACCGCACCTACGCGCGCCACGCCGGCGCGCAGACCGCCTGGCTGCGCGCCGTGGTGGACAACCGGCCCCAGGGCCGCCAGACCTCCAGCCGCCCGTTCGCGCGGCGCCTGCTGTACGGCGACCAGGTCACGCTGGCCTGCCGCATCGACCGCAACGGCGGCGACTGGCAGCGCCGCTACTGCCTGCTCGACGGCGACGTGGGCATCGAACAACTGCGCGACACGCCCGAGAAAGACCTCGGGTTCATGGGCGTGGAGGCCTGGGGCCGCGTGCTGGGCGCGGCGGGCCTGTCGCCCGCCATCGCCCGCGTGCTCTCGCTGGAGCAGGGCCAGACCGACCGCCTGTGCGAATTCAGCCCGCGCGAGCTGCTGCGCCTGGTGTTCGATGTGTTCGGCGACCAGCAGGTGCTCGATGCCTACGACCAGGCGCGCGAGCACCAGCAGCAGCTCGTGCGCGAGATGGCCCAGGCCGAGCGCGAGCTCGACCACGGCCGCGCGCAACTGGCCGAGCTGCAAAACCGCGTGGCCAGCTATCAGAGCTGGCAGTTCAAGGTGGCCGAGCGCGAGCGCCTGGCCACCGAGGTGCTGCCCGTGCTGGCCTGGCACGGTGAGCGCGAGGCCCTGGCCAGGCAGGCGCGCGAACTGCGCCGCCAAAAGACCCAGCACCGCAGCGCCCTGGCCGACCAGGCCGTGCAGAACAAGCGCCTGCTCACGCTGATCGAGGAAAGCGCCCGCGCCCAGTCCGACGCCACCCGGCTGCTGGCCGAGCGCGACGAGGCCCGCACCGCGCTGGACGACGCCACGCGCCACGAATCGCCCCTGGAGCAACTCGCCAAGCGCGAACAGGAGCTGCTGGCGCTGGTGGACAAGGGCAGCAACGCCGACGAACTGCAGGCCCACCTGGCCCGGCTGCAGGCCGAAGAGGCCGAGGCGCAGGACGAGCGATCGGCCCTGCAGCAGCGGCGCAAGCTCGCGCAGCAGGCCCTCCAGGCCCTGGAAGGCCAGCACCTGCCGCCGCTGCCGCACGAGGTGCAGCAGTTCCGCAAGCGCCTGGTGGCCCAGGGCATCGGCCACCGGTTCGTGGCCGAGGTGGTCGAGGTGGCCGACGAGCAATGGCGCGCCGCCATCGAAGGCGTGCTGCGCGGCCACCGCTGGGTGGTGCTGCTGGACAAGGACAGCGACCTGGCCGAGGCCTACGAGATCGGCGAGCGCGAGCGCTACCGCCACTACCTCGTCGGCCCGGGCGAGAAGGCCCTGAAGGGCGATCCCGGCACGCTGCTGTCCCACGTGCGATTCACCGCGCCCGTGCCGCGCTGGCTGGTGCAGCAGATGCAGCAGCTGCGCTGCGTGGCCGATCCGCGCGAGGGCAAGCGCCTGGGCGGCACCTGGATCACGCCGCAGGCCTACATGCACGACGGGCGCGGCGCCCGTTCCATGTGGGTGGAACCGCGCGAGCACCAGTTCGGCGCCGCGGCCGTGCATGCCCGCCGCGCCGCCGCCGAGCGCGACGCGGCCCAGATCGATGCGCAGCTCGCGCCCGTGCTGGACCGCGTGCTGGCACTCAAGCGGCAGATCACCGACACCCGCCGCGCGCTCGAAGGCCACAGCGCCGCCGAAGAGCTGGCGCGCCGCAGCGACGAGTTCGCCCAGGCGCGCGAGGTGCTGCCCGCGGCCAGGCAGGCACGCATCGCCGCCGCCCAGCGCTGGCAGCGCCTGGACACCGAGGCCACCCGCGCCCACGACCGCCACCGCGCCTTCGCCGACGAGCACCAGCGGCTGGAGCAGCAACTGCAGCGCGCCCGCAGCGACAGCGACCGCGCCGCGCACGAATGGACCGCCCGCCGGCGCAACCACGTGGCCGCGGCCGGGCACAGCCAGCGCCAGCGCCACGGCTTTCCGCCGCGCTGGATCGCTCCGGCCACGCGCGAGGCCCTGGTGGACGAATACGTCAACGACACCCAGGCCCGCCTGCGGCTGCAGTCCGTGGAGCAGGAGCTGGAGCACAACACCTGGGAGCAGGACGCCACGGTGGAGGAGCGCCACCGCCGCATGGAGACCACCGTGCGCGAGCAGACCCTGAGCCTGTCGGACCACCAGGCCAAGAATGCCCAGGCCGGCACCGCCGTGCACAACGCGCGCGAGAGCTACATCGAGGTGCTGCGCAGCACCGTGCGGCGCTACCGCAAGAACATCCAGGAACTGGGCGCGCTGGCCGGCGTGGAGGTCGCGGCCGACCTGCCGCTGCTGGAGAACGACGACACCGTGCTCGCGCAGGCGGGCCTCAAGGTGCACTTCGCGTTCGACGGCAAGGGCAGCATCGGCATGAACGACGGCGAGGCCTCGGGCGGCCAGCAGGTCATCAAGTCGCTCATCCTGCTCGTGGGCCTGCTCAAGGACGAGGAAAGCGGCTCGGGCGGCTTCGTGTTCATCGACGAGCCCTTCGCCCACCTGGACGTGCGCAACATCCAGCTGGTCGGCCACTTTCTGCGCTCCACCCAGGCGCAATACGTGCTGACCACGCCCATCACCCACAACCTGGAAGTCTTCGAGCCCGCCGAGATCACCCTGGTGACCAGCAAGAAGCCCCAGGGCTCGCGCTGGGCCCCGCCCATCGCGGTGGCCAAGCGCCGCGGCGTGCCGGTGCTGGAGCCGGTGCCGGCATGAAAGGTGCCATTGCCATGACCCAAGACCCCGACGCTGCCCTGCAAATCCGGAGGCTTTTGCCTGCGCAGTGGAAGGACGCCCATCCGGTGATGGCGCAGCTGCGCGCGCTGGACGAGGCCGAGTTCCTGCGGCGTGTGCGCCAGCAGTCGTGCACCGGCTATGAACTCGTGGGCGCCTACCAGGGCGGCGCCTTGGTCGGGGTCATGGGAATGCGGCCCGTGCAGACCCTGGCGCGCGGTGCCTACCTGCATGTCGATGACCTCGTGGTGGATGCCGCGGTGCGGGGCAGCGGCGCCGGCCGGGCGCTGATGGCCTACGCCGAAGCCGATGCGCAGGCGCGCGCCATGGCCGTGGTGTTCCTGGACGCACGGCCCGAGGCCATCGCGTTCTACGAGCGCGGGGGCTACGCGCTCCACCCGGCACCGTCGATGAAGAAACGGCTCGCGGCCGTCCCCTGACAGCGACAGGGCGGGGGCGGCGTTGCAAGGCTGAGCAAGAAGGATGGGTGTAAACCCGCATCGCGTGCCTCGGCGCGGGCGCGCGGGCGACAGGACTCCTAGAATCCCGCAGGCACCATCGGTGCTGGCCCACCCGGCGGCGCCGTGGGCCGCCCGATGGCCGGCCTGGCCTGCGACCCACTCCGAGGAGACCCCTTGCCGCCACGGCTTGCGAGATGGCGCGACCGCGCCCTGTTCCCGACCCCGTCCCGCGTGCTCGATGGGCTGCTGGGCACGGAACGGCGCCTGCGCGTGCGCTCGGCCATGGCGGGGTTGGCGGGGCTGCTCATGCTGTGCTGCGTGTTGGCGATGCACATCGTGGCGCGGGCGGGCATCGCGGATGCGCAATGGGTCCGCTGGTGGATTCTGTTTTGCATCTCGGGCCTGATCGGGGTGTTCGCGCTGATCCGCAGCGGGGTGTCGCGGCGCTTTCGCGACCCTTCGCTCACGCTGTTCCAGATGCTCTATGCCGTGGCCTGCAACGCCGCGGCCTTCGTGATCGCGGGGCCGGCGCGGGGCATCACGCTGCCGATCCTGGCGGTGATCCTGATGTTCGGGATCTTCGGTCTGTCCACGCGGCAGATGGTGGGCGTGCTGTTCTATTCGCTCGCGGCGTTCGGGGCCGGGGGCGTGCTGCTGGAACTGCGCGAGGACCTGCACCAGGGCCCCGCGATGGCGGCCGCCTACGCGATCATGATCCTCGTGGTGCTGGTGGGCAGCACCTTCCTCACCACGCGGGTGCAGGCCACGCGCCAGCAGCTGCGCCAGCAAAAGCACGATCTGGCCGAGGCGCTGGAGCACATCCGCGAGCTGGCCACGCACGACGAACTGACCGGGCTGCTCAACCGCCGCCACATGATCGAGCTGATGCGGCTGGAGCAGCGCCGCACCGCGCGCAGCGGGCATTCGCTGGTGCTGGTGCAGCTGGACCTGGACCATTTCAAGGCCATCAACGACACCCACGGCCATGCGGCGGGCGACCGCGCGCTGCAGGCCTTCGCCCGCTCGGTGAAAGCCAGCGTGCGCGACTCCGACGTGCTCTCGCGCTGGGGCGGCGAGGAGTTCGTGCTGATGCTGTGCAACACCCAGCCGGCCGATGCCAGCGCGCTGCTGGAGCGGGTGCGCAGCACCGTCTCGGCGCTGCGGCTCACGCATCCGGGGTCGGCGCCGATCCACCTGACCGTCTCCATCGGCCTGGCGCAGCACGTGGTGGGCGAGTCGATCGAGCAGACGCTGGAGCGGGCGGACCGCGCGCTCTATGCGGCCAAGGCGCAGGGGCGCGACCGGGCGGTCTGGGCTGCCCCGTGCGAGGAAGGGGCGGGGGCGGCCGGGGCCGCAGGTACGATCCCCGGATGACCACGCGCTACGAGACCCTGCCCCTGCCCGAAACCTACCGCGAGGCCTTCGGCGTGGAGCCGCCGGACACGCGCGGCGAACGCTACGTGAAGCCCCGCAAGCCCGGCTTCTTCATCCGCGCCGTGGCGCCCCCGCTGGGCACGCCCGGGTCGGAGCCCACCGATGTCCCGCCGGGCGATGCTGAATCGATTGCCGGGGCAGACCCGGATGTAGGCCCCGATGCCGCTCCCGATGCGGAAGGGGTGCCCCGGCTGGCGCGCGAACTGGTGCACGCCCAGTGGGGGCTGGTGCCGCACTGGGTGAAATCGGCCTCCGACGGGCGGCTGCGCGCCCCCAAGCTGGTGAACGCGCGCTCCGAGACGGTTTCCACCGCCACGCCGTTCCGCGAGGCGTGGCTGAAAGGCCAGCGCTGCATCGTGCCCATGGCGGCGTTTTTCGAGGACGACTGGCGCAGCGGCAAGGCCGTGCCCACGCGCATCGCGCGCGTCGATGGCCTGCCGATGGGCGCGGCGGGGCTGTGGGCCCGCTGGACCGGCCCCGAGGGCGAGGAGCTGGTCAGCTACACCGTGCTCACCGTGAACGCCAACAGCCATGCGCTGATCCACCGCTACCAGCCGCCCGGCAGCGAAAAGCGCATGCCGGCCCTGCTCAACGAGGGCGCCTACGGCGCCTGGCTGTCGGCCCGGCCGGAGAAGGCGCGGGAGTTCATGCGCCAGTACCCGGCCAACTGGCTGCTGGCCAACCCGGTGGAAAGCAAGGCCGACAAGGGGCCTCCCGCTTTCCTGTGACCCGGACCGGCGCAATGCCTGCAGGTTGCTATTAAAAATATAGCAATATGCCCTAGTGGTTATTGTGCTGGAGCCCGATTTTGTTCCAGGCCGCTGGCGCGGGGGCAGCGGGCGTCCAGCCATTGCTGCAAGGCCGCGAACACCGGCGCGGCGTGCTCCGGGCTTTCCTTGAACAGCTCGTGGTACGCCAGGGCGAACTCCTGCGCGTGCACCACGCCCGGTGGGGCGGCGCGGGCGAAGGCCCGGCTGCCGGCGGGGTTGACCAGCCGGTCGGCGCCTGCCCACATCAGCAGCGTGGGCACGCTCCATTGCGCGGCGCGGGCCACGACGGCCGGGCCGGTGTAGGCGATGAAGCGCGCGAGCCCGGCGCCGATGCGGTCGTGGCAGCGCGGGTCGGCGCGGTAGGCCGCGACGACGGCGGGGTCGTGGGACAGGTGGGCGGGGTCGATCCCGGTGGCCAGGCGCAGGTTCGGCAGCAGGCGGGGCAGGGTGGCCACCAGGAACTTCTGCGTCCAGCTCAGGTCCGGGTCCAGCGCGGGGGAGGACAGCACCAGCGCGTCCACGGGGCGCAGCGCCTGCGCCACGAAGTCCGCCGCCACCAGCCCGCCCAGGCTGTGGCCCAGCAGCACCAGCGGCTGGCCGGGCGGCATCCGGGCCCGCGTCGCATCGACGATGTCGGCCAGGTCCACCATCAGCCGGTTCGGCGGCGTGAGGGCGCCGCGCAGCCCGCCGGATTCGCCATGGCCGTACTGGTCGTAGCCGCGCACGGCAAAACCCCAGGCGTTCAGCCGCCGGGCGAGCCGGTTGTACCGGCCCACGTGTTCGCCCAGGCCGTGCACCAGCAGCACGGTGGCGCGCGCGTCGGCGTGGGGCAGCGGCCAGTCCTGCAGGGCGAGGTTTTCGCCATCGGCGGCGGTGAAGGGGCTGAGGGTGGAGGGGGCGTCGGGATCGACCATGCGATGGGGCGGGGGCTTGTCGGAAAAGGCGCGCCATGGTGGCGCGCGCGGGAAAGGGGGTGGGCGCGGCCGGTGTCAGCCCGTGCGCCCCGCGCCGGGGCGCGGGCGGGTTCTGGCGATGGCCGCGGCCACGGTGGCGGTGGGCAGCGGCTTCAGGCGGCCGCGGCCGTGCTGTCCTGCGCGCCGGCGGGCGGCAGGCTGGCGATGACCTGCGCCACGGCGGCGGTGAGCTTCTTGGCGTAGGGCACTTGCAGGAACTCGTTGGGGCCGTGCGCGTTGCTCTTGGGGCCCAGCACGCCGCAGACCATCATCTGCGCCTTCGGAAAGCCCTGGCTCAGCATGTTCATGAGCGGGATGGTGCCGCCCTGGCCGATGTAGCCGCACGGCGCGCCGAAGTGGGCCTGGCTGGCGGCGTTGAGCGCGCCCTCGAACCACGGTGCGGTGTCGGGCGCGTTCCAGCCGCTGGCCGCGCCGCCGCCCTCGAAGGTGACCTTGGCCTGGTAGGGCGCGTTGTCCTCCAGCAGCGCCTTCATCTCCTGCACGCACTGCGCGGCGTCCACCAGCGGGGGCAGGCGCAGGCTGAGCTTGAAGGCGGTGTAGGGGCGCAGCACGTTGCCCGCGTCCTTCAGGGCCGGAAAGCCCTCGGCGCCGGTCACGCTGAGCGTGGGCTCCCAGGTGCGCTTGAGCAGGGCCTGCACCGGGTCGGTGGTGGTGGGCAGCGCGAAGGTGGTGGAGCCGCCGCAGTCGTAGTGCGCCCAGGGAAAGCGCTTGTACACCTCTTCGCCCAGGATGCCGGCGGTGGCGCGGGCCTGCGCCAGGCGGTCGGTGGGCACTTCACAGTGGAAGCTGGCGGGCAGCAGGCGGCCGGTGGCACTGTCCTCGAGCCGGTCCAGCACCTGACGCATGATGCGGAACGACGAGGGCACGAGGCCTGACGAATCGCCCGAGTGGATGCCCTCGGTGAGGATCTCCACCTTGAGCGTGCCGCTGGCCATGCCGCGCAGGCTGGTGGTGAGCCACAGCTGGTCGTAGTTGCCGGCGCCGCTATCGAGGCAGATCACCAGGGCCACGCTTCCCAAGCGGGTGCGCAGCAGGTCGATGTAGGGCAGCAGGTCGCCCGAGCCGCTTTCCTCGCAGGTCTCGATCAGGCCGACGATGCGCGGGTGCGGCACGTTCTGGCGCTTGAGCTCCTGCACGGCGGCGATGCTGGCATACACCGCGTAGCCGTCGTCGGCGCCGCCGCGGCCGTAGAGCTTGCCGTCCTCGTACTTGGGAGTCCAGGGCCCCAGGTCCTTGCGCCAGCCCTCGAACTCGGGCTGCTTGTCCAGGTGGCCGTACATCAGCACGGTCTGGCCCGACTGGGGCTGCGTGGCGGCCACCTCGAAGAACAGCACCGGCGTGCGGCCGGGCAGGCGCACGATCTCGAGCGTGAGGCCCGCCACCTTCTGCGCTTCGACCCAGTTCGCGGCATTGCGCAGCACGCGGTCCAGGTATCCAAGCTGCTCCCAGTCGGGGGCGAAGCCGGGCGACTTGGCGGGGATCTCGATGTATTCGGTGAGCTGGCGCAGGATGTCGCCGTCCCATTGGCGGCTGACGTGGGCCAGGGCTTCGGCGGGTTGCAGGAGGTCGGGGGCGGTGCGGGCGTTCATGGCGGTTCCTCGGGGGGCGTTCCAGGAAAAGAGCCTGCCACCGGCCGCGGCATCCGGCGGGCGCGCCGGTGCGTTGCAGTTCACCGCTCCGGTGGAGGAAGGGTTTCCGGATTGTCGTGCAGTGCGGAGGCGGGCACCACCCCGCGCAGATCGCCCGCGACGGCAACGCGGTTGCGGCCGCTGCGCTTGGCCTCGTACATGGCGCGGTCGGCGGCGGCGATCAGCATGTCCCAGCTGTCGCCCTCCTCGATGCGCCCGCCGAACACGCCGATGCTCAGGGTGACCGGCACGGTGTGCCCGCCCAGGTCGAAGCGCGTCTGCTCGATCGCCCGGCACAGCTGGATCGCCAGCTGCCGCGCGCCGTGCAGCGGCGTGTCGGGCAGCACCACGAGAAACTCCTCGCCCCCATAGCGCCCGATCATGTCCTGCGCCCGCAGGCGCTCGCCCATGGCATCGACCACGCGGCACAGCACCTGGTCGCCCACGAGGTGGCCCAGCCCGTCGTTGATGCGCTTGAAGTGGTCGATGTCCACCATCATGAGCGAGAGCGGCTCGCGCGTGCGGATGGCCCGGGCGATGTCGCGGTCCAGCGCGGCGATGGCCGCGCGGCGGTTGGCCACGCCCGTGAGCGGGTCGCGCGCGGCCATGCGGCGGTTGGTGTCGTCGGCGCGGTCGCGCGCCATGAAGATGAAGCCGAACGACGAGGCCTGCACGGCGATGAAGGTGGACAGGAACGTGGCGTGCTGCAGCCAGCCGCCCTGCAGCAGCCCGTTCAGCGGCATGGCGCCTGTCGCCGCGGCCACGGCGCGCACCACCAGCACCGACATCTGCAGCACGATGCCCAGCGCCACCAGGCCGGCGCCGCGCCCGGGCGATGGAAAGCGCCACAGCGTCCACAGCACCAGGGCCAGCTGCGCGGGAAAGACCACGCCCGCCAGCACCAGGCGCATTTCGTAGTCCTGCAGGAACGCCAGGAAGAGCGCCAGCGTGAGCACGACCGGCCCGATCAGCCGCCCCCAGGGCAGCGGGCGGCGGTGGAACTGGCACACGGCCGCCAGCAGGCAGGCGAACACGCTGGACAGCAGGCCGTTGGCGACCACGATGGAGAGCATGTCCGGCACGCGGCCGCGCAGGGCCAGCAGCACGTAGGCCAGCGACTGCAGCACCAGGGCGGCGGCCCACAGGCCCAGGCCGTCGCGGCGGCGCTCGTGGCCTACCAGCACCAGGCAGGCGGCCATGACGACGGAACCGATGACGGTCATCGCCAGCAGCGTGGGCAGATCGATGGCAAAAGTGGGCATGTCGGGTGCGGTGGGGCGTGCCGGCCAGGGCAGCTCGGGGGCCGCAGCATATACCACCGCACCGGCCGGCCGGTTGGCGCGGGTGGGGTGGATGGGCGCGGCGGCGCAGCGCGAGCGGCGCCGCCGTTGGTGCGCCGCTTGGCGCGGGGGTGTGTTCCGCTCAGCCCGCGGTGAGGGCGGGGCGCGCGGGCCGGGCGAGCGGCGTGGCCTGCGCCGTGGTCAGGCGGAACACCTGCACGGCATCCGCCAGCTGCGACGCCTGGTCGCGCAGGCTTTGTGCCGCCGCGGCCGATTCCTCCACCAGCGCGGCGTTCTGCTGCGTCATCTGGTCGAGCTGGTTGACGGCCGTGTTGACCGTGACGATGCCGTCCGACTGCTCGGACGCGGCGGCGGTGATCTCCCCGATGATGTCGCCCACCCGCTGCACCGAGCCCACGATCTCGCCCATGGTGCGCCCGGCGTCCTCCACCAGCCGCGTGCCGGCCTCCACCCGGGCCACCGAGTTGCCGATGAGCGCCTTGATCTCGCGCGCCGCCTCGGCGCTGCGCCCGGCCAGCGAGCGCACCTCGCTCGCCACGACGGCGAAGCCCCGGCCCTGCTCGCCCGCACGGGCCGCCTCCACGGCCGCGTTCAGCGCGAGGATGTTGGTCTGGAAGGCGATGCCGTCGATCACGCCGATGATGTCCGCGATCTTGCGCGAGCTGGCATCGATGTCGGCCATGGTGGACACCACCTCGCCCACCACGCGCCCGCCGCGCTGGGCCACCTCGGCGGCCGATCCGGCCAGCTGGTTGGCCTGCCGCGCCGCATCGGCCGACTGGCGCACCGTGCCCGTGAGTTGCTCCATGCTCTGCGCCGTCTGGGCGATGCTGCTGGCGGCGTTCTCGGTGCGCGCCGACAGGTCCTGGTTGCCGGTGGCGATCTCGGCGCTGGCGGTGGTGATGCTGTCCACCGCCGTGCGCACCTGCTGCAGCACCTGCAGGTAGCGCTGGCGCATGCCTTCCACCTCGCGCACCAGGGCGCCCATCTCGTCGGCGCGGCGCGTCTCGAACGCCTGGGTGAGGTCGCCCTGCGCTACCAGCGTCACGGCGCCGGTCAGCTCGCGCAGCGGCTCGCTCACGCCGCGGCGCACCATCGCGAAGATGCCCGCGCCCACCACCGCCAGGGCGACGGCCATCACCAGCCACACCGCCCCCATCGCGCGCCGCTGGCTGGCCAGCGCCTCGTGGTCGGACACCTCGGCCACCACCTGCCAGCCCGAGCCGGTCCGCAGGCTCATGGCCCACGGGTCCGCGCCCTGGGCGGGCAGCAGCGCGGCGGCCTGCGGCACGAAGCCGTCGGCGCTGGTGTTCAGGGCGGCGAGGAAATCGGCCGCGCCCGGATAGGCCTCCAGCACCTTCTTGCCGCGCGCCGTGGGGTGCGCGACGAACACCGCATCCTGCGGGCCCTTGCGCGGATCGATCACGTACATGCCGCCGTGCTCGTAGAACTGCATGCTGGCCACCTGCTTTTGCATCTGCTCCTGGAAGGCCGACAGGTCGTTGCCCACGAACAGGATGGCGATCACCTTGCCCGCCGCATCCTTCACCGGCGCGTAGTGCGCCATGTAGGGCTTGCCGAACAGCATGGTGCGGCCCGTGTAGGGCTGGCCCGCGAGCATGGGCGGGTAGGCGGGGCTGGCGCGGTCGAGCAGCGTGCCCTGGGCGCGCTCGCCCTTTTCGTTCTTCACCGAGGTGGTGATGCGGATGAAGTCCTCACCCTTCCTCGCGAACACCGTGGCCACGCCGCCCGTGTCCTGGCTGAACTTGTCCACCGTGCCGTAGTCGGCGTTCACCGCGATGCCGAAGCTCGTCAGCTGCCCGCTGGCTTCGTCCAGCTGCATGCTGGGGTCGAAGCCGCGCTGGAACGCCTGGGCCGAGCGGCGCACCAGCTCGCGGTTGGCCTCGTCCACCGCGTTGAGCGACTGGCCCACGGCATCGACCGCATCGCGCACGCCTTCGGTGATCTGGGTGCGTGCGGCTTTCGTCGTGATGACCGAGATCGCGATGCTCACCGCGATCAGGGCGAGGGCGACGAGCGCCAGCGCCAGCAGGGTGACGCGGCGGGCAACCGATCGGGTGCGGACAGATGGGGTCATGGCGGTTTTTTTCGGTTCGGTCGCAGGGGTGGGAGCAGGGGTGGGAGCAGGGGCGGATACGCTGCGGAAGACGCCGGCCCCATCGTAAGCAACCGTAACTTTGGCAGGATGAAGGCATTCCTTTAAGGGAAAACCCTATGTATTGAAGGATTTAGCCTGCTTGGCAGTAGCGCTTTCGTCCGCGAAAAATGCCTTTAGCGCATGTTCTTCTAGGGCATATTGCTATGCAAATAATAGCGATCGGGTTTTCGTGCGTTTTGTAGCACTTGTGACACTTCTGCGGTGTCGGCGACCCGGTGCAGGGAAGCCTCGGGCACATGGGACACCGCCCGACGCAGCCCCGTGCCTCGGCAAGTCGCCCGCCGGGCCGCAGCCCCGCGCCCGTCAGGCGTGCTCGAAGTGGAACACCGCCGTGCCCGCCAGGGCGTTCGGCAGAAAACGCACCTCGCGGCCGTCCTGCAGGCCGAAGGCGTCGATCACGCGCAGGGCGTTCTTGTGCGCAAGCACCTCGAAATCCTTGAACGTGCCCACGCGGATGTTGGGCGTGTCGTACCACTGGTAGGGCAGCCGGCGCGTGACGGGCATGCGCCCGCGCAGCACCGACAGCCGGTTGGGCCAGTGCGCGAAATTGGGAAACGCCACCACGCCCGCGCGGCCCACGCGGGCCGTCTCGCGCAGCATCACCTCGGTGTTGCGCAGGTGCTGCAGCGTGTCGATCTGCAGCACCAGGTCGAACGAGTTGTCGCCGAACATCGCCAGCCCTTCCTCCAGGTTGAGCTGCACCACGTTGACCCCGCGGCGCACGCAGGCGAGCACGTTGGCGTCGTCGATCTCGATGCCGTAGCCCGTGCAGCCGCGCTCGCGTTGCAGGTACGACAGCATCGCGCCGTCGCCGCAGCCCAGGTCCAGCACCCGCGCGCCGTGCGGCACCAGCCGGGAAATCGCATGCATGGTGGCTTTCTCGGTCATGCGAACTCCTTGGCGATGCTGTCGAAGTACGAGCCGACGACGCCCATGTAGCGGGCGTCGTCGAGCAGGAAGGCGTCGTGGCCGTGCGGCGCGTCGATCTCGGCGTAGCTCACGTCGCGGCGGTTGTCGAGCAGCGCCTTCACGATCTCGCGGCTGCGCGCGGGCGAAAAGCGCCAGTCGGTGGTGAAGCTCACCAGCAGGAACCGGGCCGTCGCGCGCGCCAGCGCCAGCGTGAGGTTGCCGCCGTGGGCGAGCGCGGGGTCGAAGTAATCGAGCGCGCGGGTGATCAGCAGGTAGGTGTTGGCGTCGAAATACTCGCTGAACTTGTCGCCCTGGTAGCGCAGGTAGCTCTCGATCTGGAACTCGATGTCCTGCGTGCTGTAGCGGTAGCCCGGCCCCGCGCCGGGCGTGCCTGGGGCGGCCGGTGCACCGCCGGCGGTGCCTGCCGGCAGCGTCTCCTCCATCACCGTCTGGCGCAGCTGGCGGCCGAATTTCTCGTTCATCACGTCGTCCGACAGGTACGTGATGTGGCCGATCATCCGCGCGATGCGCAGGCCGCGCTGCGGGATCGCCCCGTGCCGGTAGAAGTGCCCGCCATGGAAGTCCGGGTCGGTCACGATGGCCCGGCGCGCCACCTCGTTGAAGGCGATGTTCTCCGCCGTGAGATTGGGGGCGCTGGCCACCACCACCGCATGGCGCACGCGCTCGGGGTACTGCAGCGTCCACGACAGCGCCTGCATGCCGCCCAGGCTGCCGCCCAGCACCGCCGCGAGCTGCTGCACGCCGATGCGGTCCAGCAGGCGGGCCTGCGCGTTCACCCAGTCCTCCACCGTCACCACGGGGAAGTCGGCGCCGTACACCTCGCCGGTGTCCGGGTGCGTGTCCATCGGGCCGGTCGATCCGAAGCACGAGCCCAGGTTGTTGATGCCGATCACGAAGAAGCGGTTCGTGTCCACCGGCTTGCCGGGGCCGATCATGTTGTTCCACCAGCCCTCGCTCTTGGGCTGGCCTTCGTACACGCCCGCCACGTGGTGCGAGGCGTTCAGCGCATGGCACACCAGCACCGCGTTGGAGCGGTCGGCGTTGAGCGTGCCGTAGGTCTCGAAGGCGAGGGTGTAGTCGCGGATGGCACCGCCGCCCTGCAGCGGCAGCGCGTCGGCGAAATGCAGGGACTGGGGCGTGGCAATGAAGGACATGAAAAAACCCGGCGTCGCTAAAAACGAGGCCGGGTCGGTGTGTCTGTCACTTGGCGGACGGGTCTTTAGCGGTATTTATAAAGCGCCCGCAAGCTATGCAAATCGGCGCGAGAGGCACTATACCAAAGCCCGGGCCCGCCGGCCATGGGCCCGTGCGCGTTCAGGCCGCGGGTGCGAAAAGCGCGATCAGCCCCAGCGCGAGGAAGATCACCGCCGACACCATGTGCACCGCGCGGATCGGCACCCGCCGCGTAATGCGCTCGCGCAGCCACACCACGGGCGCGTTGGCCAGCATCATGCCCAGCGTCGTGCCGGCCACCACCCACCAGTAGGCGCTGTAGCGCGCGGCCAGCATCACCGTGGCGACCTGGGTCTTGTCGCCCATCTCGGCCAGGAAGAACGCGATCAGCGTGGTGCCGAACACGCCAAAGCGCGGCGCGCCGCCCGATGCGTCGTCGTCCAGCCGGTCGGGGATGAGCATCCACACCGCCATCGCGATGAACGACAGCCCGAGACCCCAGCGCAACACCTGCGGCCCCACGACGGTCGTCACCCAGGCGCCCACGGCGCCGGCCAGCGCGTGGTTGGCCAGCGTGGCGACCAGGATGCCAAGCACGATCGGCCAGGGCTTGCGAAAACGCGCCGCGAGAACGAGGGAAAGGAGTTGGGTCTTGTCGCCCATCTCCGCGAGGGCGACGATGGCGGTCGAAACGAAAAAGGCTTCCATGGGGGCAGGGGATTGTCCGGCCGGACAGGTCGCAGAACATTGACTGCACCCCGACGCCGGCCTTTGGGATCGGTGTGCAGTCAATGGTCTCGCCCAGTTCCGATGGAACCGCATGCACCACAGGCCGCGCAGGCCCGAGTTTGTTGATGCATGCCCCCGTGCGGTCTGTGCGCCGGGCGGGCTACTCCCCAAAGACGGGCCGATTGTAACGATGCGCTTCCAGCCTTCGGGTAAATACCCAACGAAAACGTTGCAGACGCGCCAATTTTCGCGCTTGGACCCCGAATAGATGGTTAATAATGGGCCTTGCCTTTCTGCCAAGCAGGAACGCAAGTAGCGGTGATTGGTCGGTTTCGCGTCTTTGAAGTCGTCACAGGTTTGTTGATTGCGTCGGGCTCCATCGCGTTTTCTTGTTTTTTTAGGAGTCCTTCATGGGCAACAAACTCTACGTGGGCAACCTGCCCTATTCTTTCCGCGACGACGACCTGCAACAAACGTTCAGCCAGTACGGCGCCGTGCAAAGCGCCAAGGTCATGATGGAACGTGACACCGGCCGCTCCAAGGGTTTCGGCTTCGTCGAAATGGGCAGCGATGCCGAAGCGCAAGCCGCCATCCAAGGCGCGCATGGTCAAAACTTCGGCGGCCGTGACCTCGTGGTCAACGAAGCCCGTCCGATGGAACCCCGTCCCCCCCGCAGCGGTGGCGGCGGCTTCGGTGGCGGCAACGGCGGTGGCGGCGGCTACGGCGGTGGTGGCGGCCGCAGCGGTGGTTTCGGCGGCGGTGGTGGCGGTGGTGGCTACGGCGGTGGCCGCAGCAGCTACTAAGCTCACGCTGACAGCATTTCAAAAAAGGGTCCTTCGGGGCCCTTTTTTCATGGCTGAGCCAGCGCGTTTGGCCCGTGTCCGGCACCTTGCTTTTTTGCGGAATTTATGGCCCATAATGCATTGGCGAGATATTTTTCGCGTCGACGTTTGCGGGGATCCGTCAGTTTCGCGCATGGGACATCTTTGTGATTCACTGGCTGCGTTTTCGGGACTCCATCGCTTTATCAATGTGTTTTTGAGGAGTCCCGTAATGGGCAACAAACTGTACGTCGGCAATTTGCCGTACTCGGTGCGTGACAGTGACCTGGAGCAGGCCTTCGGCCAATTCGGAGCCGTGACGAGCGCCAAAGTCATGATGGAGCGCGACACGGGCCGCTCGAAGGGCTTTGGCTTCGTCGAGATGGGCAGCGACCCTGAAGCGCAAGCCGCCATCCAGGGCATGAACGGCCAGCCTCTGGGCGGCCGCAGCATCGTGGTGAACGAGGCGCGCCCCATGGAACCCCGTCCCCCCCGCAGCGGCGGTTTTGGTGGCGGCGGTGGTGGTGGCGGATACGGCGGCGGTGGCGGCGGATACGGCGGCGGCGGTGGTCGCAGCGGTGGCGGTGGCTACGGTGGCGGCCGCAGTGATGGCGGCGGCGGTGGCTACGGTGGTGGTGGCCGCGGCGAAGGCGGTGGTGGTGGTTATGGCGGCGGCGGTGGTCGCGGCGATGGCGGTTTCCGCAGCCCCTACGGCTCCGGTTCGCGCAATGGCGGCGGCGGTGGCCGCAGCGGTGGTGGCGGTGGCGGCTATGGTGGTGGCGGCAACGGCGGCTACTGATCCTCTCCCGCAGCGAGGGCCCTTCCCATCCGTGAAGGCTTCTCGCGCAAGAACAAAAGGCCCCTTGTCAGGGGCCTTTTTTGTGGGCGCCGCCGGCTGGAATCCCGAAGCGGGCCCCGTGCCCGGTCAATGCGGGGCGCCGCTTTTTTGCCGGTGCTTTCTCGGGCGGCCCGACAGCAGGCGGTCGAAAAGCCCGTTCGGCAGCACACGCAGCAGCTTGGCCACCACGCCCATCTGCCAGGGAATGACGCGGTAGCTCGCGCCCGCGCGGATCGCGGCGAACGCGCGGTCGGCAAAGTCCCCGGGCTGCATCAAAAAGGGCATGGCGTAGCGGTTCTGCCGGGTGAGCGGGGTGTCGATGTACCCAGGGCACAGCGTGACCACCCGCACCCCCGACGAACGCAATTCGCCCCGCAGGCTTTCGCAGTAGCTGATGACCGCCGCCTTGCTGCCGCAGTACGCGCCGTGGCCGGGCAGGCCCCTGATGCCGGCGACGCTGCCGATGCCCACGAGCGCCCCGCTGCCGCGTTGGGCCATCGCATCCACGAACGGCTGGAACGTGGCCGCCATGCCGATGTTGTTGGTGGCGAAGGTGCGGGCCATCACGTCGATGTCCTCGCGCACGGCGGTGTCCATGCCCACGCTGATGCCCGCGTTGGCGATGACGACATCGGGCACCCCTTGCCGGGCCATGCAGTCCTGGCCCGCCGCCACGATGCTGTCGGGCTGGGCCACATCGGCGCTATAAATTTGATAGCTATCTGCCGGGATGTTGCTTGTGCTGGCCCACGATTGCATCTCTGCCGTGCGGCGGGCCACCAGCGCGAGCCGGTAGCCGGCCTGGTGAAAGCGCAGGGCGAGCGCCTGGCCGATGCCGCTGGATGCGCCGGTGATGAACACCAGGGGGCTGGAAGGCATAGGGGCTCCTGAGGGATGGTTGGGCATCGTGCGCCGTCCAGTGCCGGTCACTTGCCGGCCGGCGGCATCAGCATGCCCTTCACGCGGCCCTGCAACTGCATGATCTGGCTGAGGTTGTTGTAGTCCATGGTGTCCGCGGTGAACTGGTCCTTGCCCCGCGTCAGCGTGACCGGCTGGTTCGACTGCACCCGCTCGTCGTTCAGCCACGCGTGCAGGAACTCGCCCCGGAACTGCAGGCGCGGCAGCGGCTCGCGCCCGGGCCGCACCAGGGGCTCGCGGGTGACGATGGCGTTGCCGAACAGCTGCACCTCGGAGCCGTCCGCATTGGTGAGCGCGCGGTCGGCCGTGGCGATGGTCAGGCGGCCATCGGGCGCGACCGAGCGCATGTGGGCCTTGTCGATCTCCAGCGTGTCGGTGTCCAGGTAGTGGCGCGCGAAGTCGCCGCGGACATCGCTTTGCAGCCGGCCGGTGGCATCGAAGCTCTTGACCGAGAAGGTCTTCATGAAATAGTCCGGCTCGTGCGTCGGCGGGCGTTCCTGCACGGGCTTGGCCGGTGTGGGCGCGTTGCGCACCAGCCACCACGTGCCCAGCGCCATGAGCCCCATGAGGGCCACGGGAAGGTAGATGGACAGCCGGTCCCAGCCCCGGCGCAGCGTGGCGATCATGCGGTGTAGGCCTCCAGCAGTTGGGCATAGCGGCCGCTGGCCACCAGCAGCAGGTCGCAGAACTCGCGCGCCGCGCCGGCCCCGCCCGCTGCGGCGGTGACGTGGTGGGCCACGGCGCGGGCCTCGATGTGGGCATGGCAGGGCGCGCAGGCGAGGGCGCAGCGGCGCATCAGGGGCAGGTCGGGCCAGTCGTCGCCGATCACGGCGGCCTGTGCCCAGTCGAGTCCCAGTTCGGCCAGGATGGATTCGGCGGCCGGGCGCTTGTCTTCGGTGCCGAAGCGGGCATGCACCACGCCCAGGTTCTTCAGGCGCAGGCGCAGCGCGGGGGCATCGCGCCCCGTCACCACGGCGGGGGTGATTCCGGCCTTTTGCAGCAGCTTGATGCCGTGGCCGTCGAGCGTGTGAAAGCGCTTGAGCGTCTCGCCGGCTTCGCTGAAGTACAGGCCGCCGTCGGTGAGCACGCCGTCCACGTCGAAAAACGCCACGCGCACGCCCTGCGCGCGCAGCAGCAGTTGCGCATCGAACTGCAGGGCGGGCCGCAGGGGCGGCAGCGGCTGGCTGGCGGGCGTTGCCGCACCGGCCGTGGCGCGGGCGAGGGGCTGGTCCATCATATGACCTTCGCGCGCATCAGGTCGCCGATGTGCACCACGCCGACGAGAAGGCCGTCCGGATGGGCCACCAGCACGCTGGTGATGGCGTGGCGCTCCATCATTTCGGCGGCGTCCACGGCCAGCGCGTCGGGGGCGATGGTGCGCGGGCCGGGGTGCATGACCTCGCCCGCGGTGGCGTCGCGCAGTTCCGCGCCGGCTTCGATGCGCCGGCGCAGGTCGCCGTCGGTGAAGATGCCGAGCACGCGGCCCGCACCGTCCACCACGGCCGAGGCGCCCAGGCGCTTGGCGCTCATCTCGCGCATGAGTTCGCTGAACGATGCGCCGGGCGCCACGCGCGCGATCTCCTCGCCCGAGCGCATGACGTCGCTCACGTGCGTGAGCAGCTTGCGGCCCAGGGCCCCACCGGGGTGGGAGCGCGCGAAGTCTTCGGGCCGGAACCCGCGGGCGTCCAGCAGGGCGACGGCCAGGGCGTCGCCCATGGCCAGCTGCGCGGTGGTGCTGGCGGTGGGTGCCAGGTTGAGCGGGCAGGCCTCGCGGTCCACGCTGCAGTCCAGCACCAGATCGGCATGGCGCGCCAGGGTGGACTGAAGCCCCCCGGTCATGGCCACGAGCGGCACGCCCAGGCGCTTGAGCACGGGCAGCAGCACGGTGAGCTCGGCGCTTTCGCCGCTGTTGGAAATGCCCAGGACCAGATCGCCCGGGGTGACCATGCCCAGGTCGCCATGGCTGGCTTCCGCAGGGTGCACGAAAAAGGCGGGCGTGCCGGTGGAGGCCAGGGTGGCGGCGATCTTGCGGCCGATGTGGCCGCTCTTGCCCATGCCCATCACCACGACGCGCCCCGTGGTGGCGAGCACGCGCTCGACGGCGCTGGCGAAGCTCGCGTCCACGCGGGCCGACAGGCCGGCCAGGGCGGCGGCCTCGATATCGAAGGTTTCGCGGGCCAGGCGCAGCGCCTGGTCGGCATGGAAGGGCGCAGGCGCGGCGGGGGCGGAAAGCATGCGCGGATTCTATCGGCCGGACCATGGGCCTGCGCCGCGCCTGGGCTAGCATCCGTGCATGTCCTCACTTGCCTTGACGTTGCTCTACCTGCTGGCTGCCGTGCTGGGGGTGGTGGCGTGCCGCAGCCTCAAGCTGCCGCCGATGCTGGGCTACCTGGCGGCCGGCATCCTGATCGGGCCCCATGCGCTGGCGCTGGCCCAGAACTCCGAAGGCGTGCGCCACCTGGGCGAGTTCGGCGTGGTGTTCCTCATGTTCGCCATCGGCCTGGAGTTCAGCCTGTCCAAGCTGCGCGCCATGCGGCAGTTCGTGTTCGGCCTGGGCCTGATGCAGGTGGCGCTGACCATGGCGGCCACCATGGCGGGCGTGCTGCTGCTGTCGCGCTACGTGGGCGGCATCTGGGACATGGGCTGGCAGACGGCGCTGGCCCTGGCCGGCACGCTGGTGATGAGCAGCACCGCCATCGTGGTCAAGCTGATGGCCGAGCGGGCGGAACTGGAGAGCGAGCACGGCCGCCGCGTCCTGGGCATCCTGCTGTTCCAGGACCTGGCCGTGGTGCCGCTGCTGGTGCTGATCCCGGCGCTTGGCTCCCGGCCGGACCAGCTGTTCGTCGCGCTGGGCCTGGCGCTGCTCAAGGCCACGGTGCTGGTGGGCGTGTTGCTGGCGGGTGGCCAGCGGGTGATGCGCTGGTGGCTCACGCTGGTGGCGCGCCGCAAGAGCGACGAGCTGTTCATGCTGAACCTGCTGCTCATCACGCTGGGGCTGGCCTGGCTGACCGAGACGGCGGGGCTGTCGCTGGCGCTCGGTGCCTTCATCGCCGGCGTGCTGGTGTCCGAAACCGAATACCGCCACCAGGTGGGCACGGACATCCGGCCCTTCCACGACGTGCTGCTGGGCCTGTTCTTCATCACCGTGGGGATGATGCTGGACTGGCACATCCTGCTGGAGCGCTGGGCGCTGGTGCTGCTGCTCCTGGTGGTGCCCCTGCTGGTCAAGGCCGGCGTGATCCTGGTGCTGGCGCGCGCCATGGGCGCCACCACGGGCGTATCGCTGCGCACGGGGCTGTATCTGGCGCAGGCGGGGGAGTTCGGTTTCGTGCTGCTGTCGCTCACGCAGGAGCACGGGCTGGTGCAGCCCGCACTGATGAACCCCATCCTGGCCGCGATGGTGCTGTCGATGCTGGCGACGCCGTTCCTCATCCTGTACAGCAACCGCATCGTGATGAAGCTGGTCGCCAGCGACTGGCTGCAGCAGTCGCTGCAGATGACCACCATCGCACGCAAGTCGATCAACACCAGCAAGCACGTGCTGATCTGCGGCTATGGGCGCTGCGGCCAGAACCTGGCGCGGATGCTGGAGCGCGAAGGCATTCCCTACATGGCGCTGGACCTGGACCCCGACCGGGTGCGCCAGGCCGCGGCGGCCGGGGATTCCGTGGTGTACGGCGATGCCACGCGGCTGCAGGCCCTGATGGCGGCCGGGCTGGTGCGCGCCAGTGCCGTGGCGGTGACGTACCTGGACATTCCCGCCACGCTCAAGGTGCTGGCCAACACGCGCGAGCACGCGCCGCAGGTGCCGGTGGTGGTGCGCACGCAGGACGACCAATACCTCGACAAATTGCAGGCCGCCGGCGCGACCGAGGTGGTGCCCGAGGCCATCGAAGGTTCGCTGATGCTGGCCAGCCATGCGCTGGCGCTGGTCGGTGTGCCCATGCGGCGCGTGCTGCGCCTGGTGCAGGACCAGCGCGATGCCCGCTACAACCTGCTGCGCGGCTACTTCCACGGGGCGGACGACGACACCGTGTCCGAGCGCGACCAGGAGCGGCTGGCGTCCATCACGCTGCCCCCCGGGGTGCGGCCGCTGGGCCAGGCGCTGGGGCCGCTGGCCCTGCATGCGATGGGCGTTCGGGTGGTGAACCTGCGCCACAAGGACGGCCGCATGTCGCAGCCGGACGATGCCACGGTGCTGGCGGAAGGCGACACGCTGGTGCTCTCGGGCCACCCCACGGCGCTGGCGCTGGCGGAAGACGCCTTGCTGCGGGTGTGAGCGCCCGGCAGCCGCAAGCGGCTGCCCCGCCGATACACTGCATTCCTTCCCTTCTTTCCCTCCCCCGGCGTGGCGGCACCTGTGCTGCCGTGAGCGGGCGGCCTTTTCCTTCCAGCCTTCTCCACCGCGCCATGCAAGCCCTCAGCGTCAACGAATACCTTCGCCAGCACATCCGCACGGTGCCCGACTGGCCCGCGCCGGGCGTGCAGTTCCGGGACATCACCCCGCTGCTGCAGGACCCGAAGGT
Organism: Acidovorax sp. SUPP3434; assembly: GCF_030159015.1. Lineage (NCBI taxonomy): Bacteria > Pseudomonadati > Pseudomonadota > Betaproteobacteria > Burkholderiales > Comamonadaceae > Acidovorax > Acidovorax sp. SUPP3434. Next base: position 17,072 of record NZ_BQXL01000015.1, on the reverse strand, counting down.
GTTCCGCGTGCTCATCGATGCCTTCGTGCACCGCTACATGGACCGGGCCCTGCGGCCCGATGTGGTGGCCGGGCTGGATGCGCGCGGCTTCATTCTGGGCGCGGTCGTGGCCTATGAGCTGAACGTGGGCTTCGTGCCGATCCGCAAGAAAGGCAAGCTGCCCTTCACCACGGTCGAGGAAACCTACGAACTGGAATACGGCAGCGCCACGGTGGAGTTGCATGCCGACGCCGTGAAGCCGGGTGATCGCGTGCTGCTCATCGACGACCTGATCGCCACGGGCGGCACGATGATGGCGGGCAAGAATCTGCTGGAGCGGCTGGGCGCGACGGTGACCGAGGGAGCGGCCATCGTGGACCTGCCCGAACTGGGTGGCTCGCAGCGCCTGCGGGACGCGGGCCTGCCGCTGTACACGCTGGTGGACTTCGCCGGCCACTGAGCCCGGGTACGGAAAGCCACTGGCCGGGCCCGCCACGGCCCCCGGGTGGGCAGGCGCGATAAAATTAGCAATCATTCTCATCCGGCGGATTCGTTCCGGCGTTCGGCTGGAGACCGCCGCGGCGTGGGGCGTTGGCGCTGCTGCAGATGGAATGGCTTTTCTCGTTCGCTTCTTTCCTGGGTTCCGTCCGCTATGTCCCGCCTTGTCCCGTTCGACCCGCGCCGCTCCGGCCTGCGGGCTGTCTCTCTTTCCGCCCCCGGCCAGGCTCTGGCGCACGCCGGACCTGGCGAAGGGGCGGGCCTGTGAACCGCGACGGCGCCACATCCCAGCCGCTGGCCCGGAGCGCTGGTGCGTTGGCCCCTGACGGGGCTTGCCAGCCGCAGGGCGGGGCATCGGAGGCCCGGCGTGCACCATGGCGCCGGCTGGCGCTGCCCTCGCTGCGGCAGGCGTGGTTCCAGGTGCACTGGTTCCTGGGCATCACGGCGGGGACCGTGCTCGTGGTCATCGGCCTGTCCGGGGCGCTGCTGTCCTTCCATGAGGAAATCCTGGACGCCCTCAACCCCGGCGTGCGCCAGGTCACGCCGCACGCCGGACCCATGCTCACCCCGCAGCAGATCATGGATGCCGTGGCGCGCGTGCCCGGCCACCCGCGCATCAGCACCCTCACGGTGCAATCGCAACCCGGCGCGGCGGCGCGGGTGATCTTCCAGGCGCGTCCCGGCGAGCGCCGGGGCGACACCGTCTACGTGCACCCCTACACCGGCGCGCTGCAGCCGGCGCTGAAGGGGCAGGACGCCTTTGAATGGATCGAGGCGCTGCACCGCTGGCTGCTGCTGCCGCGCGACTCCGGCCGCGTGGCCACGGGCGTGCTCGCGCTGTGCCTGCTTGCGCTGTCGCTCTCGGGCCTGTACCTGCGCTGGCCGCGCCACCCGCTGCGCTGGCGCACCTGGCTCACGTTCGATCCGGCGCTCAAGGGCCGCTCGTTCCTGTGGGCGCTGCACTCGGTGGTCGGCACGTGGGCGCTGGTGGTGTACCTCGTGCTCACGGCCACCGGGCTTTACTGGGCGTTCGATGCGGTGCGCGACACGGTGGATGGCTGGGCCGGCATTCCGCGCCCGGCGCGCACGGCAGCCCCTGCCCCGCGCGCGGGCGGCAAGGCCGGGCCCGATGCCGCCGATGCCGCGCCGCTGGACCTCACGCGCGCCTGGCGCACGTTCGAGCAGCGGGCAGGGCCGTGGACCCAGGCCAGCCTGCGCCTGCCGGCGCGGCCCACGCAGGCCGTGCAGTTCACCTGGCTGGCCGCGGACGCGACGCATGACCGCCAGCGCAACCGGATGTCCATCGAGCCCTTGACCGGCGAGGTGCCGGTGGACGACCGCCATGCCCAGCGCAGCGCCGCGGCACGCGCGCTCGCCACCATCTATCCCTTGCACATGGGCACCTACTTCGGCCTGCCCGGCCGGGTGGCGGTGATGGTGGCCAGCCTGGCCATGCCGCTCTTCGCGGTCACCGGCTGGATGCTCTATCTGGGGCGCCGTCGCCAGCGCCGTGCCACGGAGGCCGCGCGCGCCGCCCACGGGCAGACCGCACCACTGGCGGCAGGCGGCGCGGCGCAGGGCGCCGACACGCTGCTGGTCGCCTACGCCAGTCAGGCCGGCCAGGCCGAGCGCGTGGCGCTGCAGAGCGCGGCCGCATTGCAGCGCGCCGGCTTGATTGTGGCCGTGCAATCGCTGCAGGGGCTGACGCCCGCGATGCTGGCCGGGCACCGCCGCGTGCTGCTGGTGGCCAGCAGCTTCGGCGAGGGCGAGCCGCCCGACAACGCCCGCCGCTTCGCCCGGTTGCTGGCGCAACAGCCGCCAGAGTCGCTGCAGGGCGTGCGCTACGGCCTGCTTGCGCTGGGCGATCGCAACTACACGCGCTTTTGCGGCTTCGGCCACTCCCTGGACGAAGGCCTGCGCCGGGTGGGCGCCGAGCCGCTGTTCCCGCTCATCGAAGTGGACGACGCAGATCCTGCGGCCTTGGCCCGCTGGAGCGAGGCCCTGGCCGCACTGGACGGCGTGGCGCATCTGGCCCTGGAGGGGGCGTTGGCGGAAGGCGGTACGGCGCCCGTCTACGCGCCGTGGCGCCTGGAGCGGCGCGATTGCCTCAATCCGGGCAGCCTGGGCCACCCCTTGTTCGAGGCGTCGCTCACCTCAGGCACCCCGGTCGAATGGCATCCGGGCGCCTTGGTGGAGGTGCTGCCGCGCCACGCGCCCGAGGCCGTCGCGGCCTGGCTGCAAGCCGCGGGTGCCGATGGCGCTGCACCGGTGCAGCATGGGGGCGTCAGGACCACGCTGGCCGAGGCCCTGGCGGTGAGTGTGCTGCCCCCGCCGCCGTCGGGCGCGGCAGAGGTCCATGCCCAGGCCTGTGCCGATGCGCTGGTGGCCCTGGCGCCGCGCACCTATTCCGTTGCCTCCCTGCCTGGCGACGGCGCGCTGCAGTTGCTGGTCCGCCAGGAGCGGCATGCCCAGGGGCTGGGGCTGGCGTCGGGCTGGCTCACCGCCCATGCCCCGCTGGGTGCCGAAGTGGCTTTGCGCCTGGTGGCCAATCCTCGCTTCGATGCCGCCCCGGGCGACGCACCTTGCCTCTTCATCGGCAATGGATCGGGCCTGGCGGGCTTGCGCTCCCACCTTCGGGCCCGGGTGCGGGCGGGCCACCGGCGCAACTGGCTGCTGTTCGGCGAGCGCCAGCGGGCCCACGACAACCTGTGCGCCGAAGAAATCGGTGGCTGGCAGAACCAGGGCTTTCTCGAACGACTGGACCGGGTTTTCTCCCGCGACGGGGAGGCCCATCGCCATGTGCAGGATCGGCTGCGCGATGCGGCGGGCCCCTTGCGTGAATGGATCGCGAAGGGCGCGGTGGTCTATGTGTGCGGCAGCGCCGAAGGCATGGCGGCCGGCGTGGACGCGGCGATGGTGGAGGTGCTCGGTGCCGATGCCGTCGATGCGCTGATCACCGAGGGCCGCTACCGGCGCGACGTGTACTGATCCGTTGCAGGCCGACACGCGGCGGCGGCTGGGGTGATGAGGCCCTTGCCGCCGCTGGTGCGGCTCAGCGCAGGTCGCCGTACTGCGTGTTGCTCAGGTCCGGCGAGCGCGCGTCGCTGCCCGGCATTTCCGTGTCTTCGAAGCCGGTGGGCGTCGAAGGCAGCAGCGGTCCCGAGCGCGTGGACACCCCCGTGCGCGGGGCCGGTGCGGGGGGCTTGGCCGCGGCGGCGTTGTCCAGGGCCCGCTTGAAGGCCGCCACTTCGTCGGCCTCGATCGGGTCGAACGCCTTGGCAGGGGCGCGGGCCGGCGGCGCTGGGGGCACCAGGGGGGCGCTGCGCGGCGCGAGCAGCGGATCGATGGGCGGGGCGGCCACGGGTGCGGGGGCCGGCGCGTGGACCGGAGGGCGCGCCACCGGGGCCGGCACGTGCGGCACGGAAGGGCCAGCCACGCCGTGGGGCGCGAGGCCCTTGCTGGGCATGCCGACGGCCACATGGTCGTTGATGCGCCAGTACACGGCGGTCACCAGAATGTCGAAGCGGGTCTTGGCGGTCTGGGCGATGAGCGCCTCGATCTCGCTCAGGCGGACGGTTTCGCCGCCGTATTCGCGGGCCAGGTCCATCATCACCAGGAACTGGCGTCCGCGCTGGTCCAGGGACAGCACCTTGAATTTGTAGCCCGCGGACAGCACGCCCGCGCGGACCATGGCATCGCGCACCACGGTGTAGAGCAGCTCGCGCCGCTCCATGCGCTCGTTCTTGCGGTTGGCCGCGTGTTCAGCCGCAGGCTCGGCCATCGGTTTGCCAGGGCCACGTCCGGGCACCAGGGGCACCGTGGCGTCTGCATTCAGCAGACCGGAGGGCTCCACCGCCGGGCGCTGCCGGGGCGCAGGGGGTTTGCGGTTGAACCAACTGAAAAGTGACATGCCGTGCCTTTTTCGGATAGCGCCAAAAGTTCGAAAACGAGTGTAACGCGCGCTCCGGGAGCCAATGGCTTTCCCGCGTCCGCCGGCGCCGGCACGGGCCTGATGGGGGGCTCAGGTGTCAGGTCGCAGCAACACGCCGGCGGCGGTTGCCGAGCCGCTTGGACAGCACCGAACCCATGGCCATGGCCAGGCTGAGGGCCACGGCCGGCTGGCGGTTGGAGAGCTCGGAAAACCGCAGCGCCGTCAGGTTCCAGAGCTTGGACGGTGCGCCTGCCTGCACGGTGGCGGTGCGGGGCTTGTGCGAGAAGAAGGCGCTTTCGCCCACCACGGAGCCGGGGCCGACGATCGCCAGGCGCAGGCGGTCTTTTTCGTCTTCGTAATGCACGCTGAGGCTGCCGCTTTCCACGAAGTACAGCGTGCGGTCGCTGGCGCCTTGCGTGAACAGGGTGTGGCCGGTGGCGAGCGACATGGGCAGCAGGTAGCCCGACAGCAGGTCCCATTGCTCCGTGGTCAGCGGGTTCATCATGCTGTCTTCCGCCGGCGCCTGGGCGATGGCCTGCACGAGACCCGTGAGGTCCATTTTTGGGGTGTGGGATGACAGCACAGCATTCATAGTGGCGCGGAAGTTAAGCCCGATGCGTTCGGCGCACAAGCACTCTTTACCACTCCTTACAAAACGCAACCGTTCCGCGGGTGCGTCATTTTCCGATGCAGAAGCTGGAGAAGATCACGCCCAGCAGGTCGTCGGAGGTGAATTCCCCCGTGATGGCATTGAGGGCCTGCTGCGCCAGCCGAAGTTCCTCGGCCAGCAGATCGAGCGCCGGGCCCGGCGAATGCAGTTGCGCCGCGGCCTCCATCAGGTGGCCGTCCACCGCCTGGAGCGCCTGCACATGCCGCGCGCGCGCGATGTAGACGCCCTCGGGGGCCGACTGCCATCCGGCCACGTCCAGCAGCAGGCGGCGCAGTGCATCCAGCCCGTCGCCCGTGCGGGCCGAGAGGTGGACCGCCGGCCGGTCCGGGATGGCGGCAGCGCTGTGGCCCGGTGCCTGATCGGTCTTGTTCCACACGTCGATGACCGGCACATGGCCGGGCAGCGTCCGGGCGATGGTGCCGGCGATGTCGGCGTCGGCCGCCCGGTAGTCGGCCGCATCGGCGCGTGTGAGGTCGTGCAGGAAGAGCACGGCGTCGGCCGCGGCGATCTCGTCCCAGGCGCGCGCGATGCCGATCTTCTCCACCTCGTCGTCGCTCTCGCGCAGGCCCGCCGTGTCGATCACGTGCAGCGGCACGCCCTCGATCTGGATGGTCTGCTGCACCTTGTCGCGCGTGGTGCCGGCGATGGGCGTGACGATGGCCAGCTCGGCGCCGGCCAGGGCATTCAGCAGCGAACTCTTGCCGGCGTTGGGCTGCCCGGCGATCACTACCTTGATGCCCTCGCGCAGCAGCGCGCCCTGACGCGTGCGCTGCATGACGGCGGCCAGCGTCTGCTGCAAATTCGACAGCTGCCCGCTGGCGTCTGCCTTGCGCAGGAAGTCGATTTCTTCTTCGGGAAAGTCGAGCGTGGCCTCCACCAGCATGCGCAGGTGGATGAGGGCATCGCGAAGGCGGTGGATCTCGTGCGAGAACGCGCCCGCCAGCGAACGGCTGGCGCTGCGCGCTGCGGCTTCGGTGCTCGCATCGATCAGGTCGGCAATGGCTTCGGCCTGCGCCAGGTCGATCTTGTCGTTGAGGAAGGCCCGTTCGGTGAACTCGCCCGGCTGCGCCAGGCGCAGGCCGGGCAGGCGGGCCCGGTCGCCGGCCGCGTCGGCCTGGGCGGCGGCTTCCAGGCAGCGCGCCAGCAGCAGCTGCAGCACCACGGGGCCGCCGTGCGCCTGCAGCTCCAGCACGTCCTCGCCCGTGTAGCTGTGTGGCGCGGGAAAGTACAGCGCCAGCCCTTGGTCGATGGACTGGCCGGCCGCATCGCGAAAGGGCAGGTACGTGGCTTCGCGCGGTCGCAGGGCGCGCCCGCACAGCGCCTCGGTGAGCGGTCCCAGGCCCCGGCCCGAGACCCGCACGATGCCCACGGCGCCGCGCCCCGGTGCGGTGGCGATGGCGGCGATGGGGTCGGAGTGGCGGGGCAGCATGCGATGGGGAAGGGGGTGGGAACGGGGCATGATAGCTGCGCTGTTCGCATGCTGCGGCCCCCTCACGGGGCGCGGCACCACGCCCGCAAAAAGACAAAGCCCGCCAGGGGCGGGCTTTGCGTTCGGTCCGATCGGAGGGCTTACTTGATCGTGGTCCAGTTGGGCATCGGGCGGTCGTCCGCGCGGTGCAGCGTCTCCACGCCCTTGCGCATCGCCCAGGGGCGGATCTGGTGGTGCAGGGGCAGGTAGTAGTACTCGTCCTTGACCAGTTTGAGGGCATCGGCGATCAGCGCGTCGCGCTTGGGCGCGTCCATCTCCACCTTGATCTGGCTGATCATTTCGTCGAGCTTGGCATCGCTGAAACGACCGCCGTTGTAGGTGCCCGCAGCCGTCTTGCCGGCCTTGGTGGCCATCAACGAATCCAGCGAATAGAGCGAGTCGAACGTCGCCACGCCCCAGCCGAACAGATAGGCGCTCACGTCGTTGTTCATCACGCGGCTGACGAACTGGGCCATGGGGGCGGCCTGCAGCGTGGTCTTCACGCCGATGCGCGTCCACATGGCGGTGACGGCCTGGCAGATCGCTTCGTCGTTCACGTAGCGGTCATTGGGGCAGTCGAGCTTGAGCGAGAAGCCCTGGGGGTAGCCTGCGTCGGCCAGCAGCTTCTTGGCGGCTTCGACGTCGTACTTGGCGGCACGCTCGTCCAGGCTCTTGCTCCAGCCGTGGACCATGGGCGCGACCATGGTGCCGGCAGGCACCGACAGGTTGCGCATGGTGCGGCTGTGGATGCCGGCCGAATCGATGGCCTGGTAGAGCGCCTGGCGCACGCGCTTGTCCTTGAGCGGGTTCTTGCCCGGCGTGCCGGCACCCGGCAGTTCGTCGCGGAACTGGTCCAGGCCCAGGTAGATGGTGCGGTTCTCGGCGCCTTCGATCAGCGTGATGTCGGGGCTGGACTTCATGCGCGCCAGATCCTGCGTGGGCGGATCGACGACGAAATCGACTTGGCCGGAAATCAGCGCGGCCGAGCGCGTGGCCGCCGACTTGATGGGGGTGAACACGACTTCGTCGATGTTGCCCTTGGGCTTGTCCCACCAGTCCGGGTTCTTTTTGAGCGTCACCTTCACGTCGGGCTGCCAGCCCACCATGATGAAGGGGCCGGTGCCGTTGGCGTTGCGCGAGGCGAAGTTCTCTTCCTTGCCGGCATAGTCCTGCGCCTTGGTCGAGTTGTTCTTCTCGGCCCAGGCCTTGTTCATGATGCGGGCTTCGGTCAGCTCGCGCAGCAGCACGGGGTTGGGGCCCTTCAAGATCAGGTCCACGGTGAAGTCGTCGACCTTCTTCACTTCCTTGATGCTCTGCACGGCGGACTGCATGTTCGAGGGTGGCGTCATGGCGCGGGTGAGCGAGAACACCACATCGTCGGCCGTGAACGGCGCACCGTCGTGGAATTTGACGCCCTTGCGCAGTTCGAAGCGCACCTGCGTGGGGGAGATCTGGGTCCACTTCGTGCCGAGTGCGGGCTGGATCTGGTACTTCTCGTCATAGCGCACCAGGCTCTCGTACACCTGCTGCAGGAAGGCATGCGTCGTCTGGTGGTTCTGGGCGTGGGGGTCCACGGTCAGGATGTCGTTGGCGCCGGCCCACCGCATCGTTGCGGCATGGGCCGATCCTGCTGCCAGCAGGACCGCGATGCCCAGTGCGCTCCATTTGAAAGTCGTACGCTGCTGTTTCATTGGCCAGGTCTCCTCGTCGGTTAACGAAAGTGGATGAAAGATGCCGCAGGGGGCAAGCAAGCATCGTACCCAATGAAAAACGGCCGCTGTACAGCGGCCGTGGAATGTGTCGCAAACGCAGCACGCATCCGCGCTGCGTTGCGGGTCAGCGGAACTTCGGCAGGTTGAACTGCGGTGGCACGCCCATGCGCGTGTTGATGATCCACTGCTGCGCGATCGACAGGATGTTGTTCGTCAGCCAGTACAGCACCAGACCCGCCGGGAAGAAGAAGAACATCACGCTGAAGATCAGCGGCATGAACCACATCATCTTGGCCTGCAGCGGATCGGGCGGTGCGGGGTTCAGCGCGGTCTGTAGCAGCGAGCTGGCGGTCATCAGCAGCGGCAGGATGAAGAACGGGTCGGGCGAGGACAGGTCCTTGATCCAGCCGATCCACGGCGCGTTGCGCATTTCCACGCTGGACAGCAGCACCCAGTAGAGCGCGATGAACACGGGGATCTGGATCATGATGGGGAAGCAGCCGCCCATCGGGTTGACCTTCTCCTCGCGGTAGATGCGCATCATCTCCTGCTGCATCTGCTGCGGCTTGTCCTTCAGGCGCTCGCGCATCTCCATGATCTTGGGGTTGATGGCCTTCATCTTGGCCATGCTGGCGTACGCCTTCGCATTGAGCCAGTAGAACGCGATCTTCAGCAGGAACACCAGCGCCACGATGGACCAGCCCCAGTTGTTCAGCACCTTGTGCAGCTGGTCGAGCAGCCAGTACAGGGGCTTGGCCAGGATGGTGAGCCAGCCGTAGTCCTTCACCAGTTCCAGGCCGGGGGTGAGCGATTCCAGCATCGTCTCGACCTGCGGGCCGGCGAACAGGCGCGCGTCCACCGTCTTGGACTGCCCCGGTGCGATCTCGCCGACCGGGGTGATCATGCCGACCGAGTACAGGTTGGTGTCCACCTTGCGCACGAACAGGTCGCGCTGCACGTCGTTGCCCAGCAGCCAGGCGCTGGCGAAGTAATGCTGCACCATGGCCACGTAGCCGTTGGTGGAGGACTTGTCGATTTCGGCCTTGCCGTTCTCGATGTCCTTGAATTCGACCTTGTGGTACTTCTTGGCTTCGGTATAGACCGCTGGGCCGGTGAAGGTCGAATAGAACGACGACTCGCCCGGCGGCTTGTTGCCGTCGCGCACCAGCTGCAGGTACAGCTGGGGCGACACGGGCGCGGTGCCGGTGTTCACGATCTCGTGCTTCACGGCCACGTCGTAGGCGCCGCGCTTCACGCTCCAGGTCTTGGCCAGCTTCACGCCGCCCAGGTCGGCGGATTCGAAGCGCACGCTGATCTCGTTCTGGCCGTCCTGCAGGTCGCGGTTGCCGGCCACCACCGACATCGCCGTCTTGTGCGTGGGGTAAGCGCCGCCGATCAGGCCGGTCTGCGCCACGTACACGCGCTGCGCGCTTTCGTCCAGCAGCATGAACGGCTTGGACTTGTCGGCCATGTCGGGGTACTTGAGCAGTTCGCCATGCGTGAGCGAGCCGCCTTCGCTGTCGAAGGTCAGGCGCAGCACGTCGCTGGTCAAGGTGACGCGCTGGCGCTGTGCCGCCGCTGCCGGCTGCGGCACGCCGCCCGGCACCTGCTGCGCATTCGCGGGCGCCGCCGCGGCCGTGGGGGCCGGCACGGTGGAAGCGCCGGCGGTGCCCGAGGCAGCTGGCGCCGAAGACGCGGGCGCCACGGCGGCAGGCGTTGCACCGGGGAAGAAGGTGGCCTTGTGGCCGTTGTGCACTTGCCACTTGTCCCATAGCAGAACCATGGAAAAGCCAAATATCACCCACAGGATGGTGCGGCGAATGTCGTTCATGAAGACTTCTTCGGTGAGGAGGGGGTGGAGGAGGTGGAAGGAGACAGGCGCGAGAACAGCCGCAGTGCGCGGGGCAGTTCATCAGGCACCGGATCATGCCCTCCATCGCACCAGGGCTGGCACCGTGCCAGACGGTGCAGCGTCAGATAAGTTCCGGCCGCGGCGCCATGGCGTTCAAGTGCCTGCAGCGAATAGGCCGAACACGTGGGCTCGAAACGGCAGGCCGATCCGAGCCAGGGGCTCAGCACCAGCCGGTAGCCACGCACCAGCGCCATCAGCAGCGCGCGCATCATGACACAGGCGCCGGGGCGGGCTGGGGGGTCGCCGCCGTCGGTGCCCCAGTGGCGGTGGCAGCGCCGCTGCTGCGCCGCACGGCGTAGCCGAACAGCTGCAGCAGTTCGGCGCGAACCGCCTGCTTGAGGACATCGGACGTGGCACTGGTGAACTGCTTGCGGTCGAACGTCGCCCGCAGGCGCACCACGTGCGCGGCCTGCGGCAACTGGGACTCGAACGAGGCGGCCACGGCATGGATCTGCCGCTTGATGGTGTTGCGGGTGACCGCGCGGCGGGCCCAGCGCTTGGGCACCATGGCGCCCATCCAGACGCCGGGCGGCTCGGCCATGCCAAACAGGGCCTGCGGCCCTTGCGCATGAGGCAAGGGGCCGGGCCCTGTGGGAGGTGCGGGAGGCGATGCGGCCGCTGCGCCGGTGGGAGCGAGCCCCAGTCGGTGCAGTGCGAAGTGTGCGGTGCGGGAGACCGTTCCCCCGGCCATCGAGGCCTGGAACTGCGGACGGGTTTTCAGCCGTTGCATGGGAGGGTTCCCGCCCGGAACCGGGCCGAGTGCCGTGGCGGCCTTAGACGGCCAGGCGCTTGCGGCCCTTGGCGCGGCGTGCGTTGATGACGGCACGGCCGCCGCGCGTCTTCATGCGCACGAGGAAACCGTGGGTGCGCGCACGGCGCGTCTTGGAAGGCTGGTAAGTACGTTTCATGGTCAATGTCCTTGAGGGTTAGGTTCCGGGCGCAACTCGCAAGATGCGGGTTCCAGGCCCTCCGGATGCGGCACTTCGATCAAGATCAAAGCGCTTGGCCCGGGCGTTATTGCCCTGAACGCATTCAGGGAAACCGGCGATTATTGCAGGCTTGTGCCGGCGTGGCAATGGCGAGGCGGCAGCGCAGGGGGTTTGCGGCGCGGGTGGCGCGCGCCGTGGGCGCCCTGGCCGAGGTTGTGGATAACCCTTTGAAAAGGTACAATCCGCGGCCCTGAATCGTTCCTCCTATCCACAACAAGAACCGCCATCAATGACCGAGGAACCTTCCCGCAGCCCCGACAACGACCCAGGCGCCGATGCCGGACAAGGACTGTGGCAAGCCTGCGTCGAGCAGCTTGCGCAAGACCTGCCGGAGCAGCAGTTCAACACCTGGATCAAGCCGCTCACCGCCCAGGTCGCTCCCGACTTCTCCAAGGTCACCCTGTTGGTGGCCAACCGCTTCAAGCTCGACTGGATCCGTGCGCAATACGCCGGCCGCATCGCAGCCCTGCTGGAAGGCCTCTACGGCCAGCCGGTGTCGCTTGAGTTAGCGCTCGCTCAGCGTGAGACCGTTGCCCGTACTTACGTGCGATCCACGCCGACGGGCCAGGTGGTGTCGTCCGAGCCCACGCCCGCCGCGGCGCCCAGCGACGAGCCGGTTGCTGGTGCCTTCCGCTCGCGTTTGAACGCCGCGCTCACGTTCGAGACGCTGGTGGAGGGCACGGCCAACCGCATGGCGCGCTCGGCGGCCATGCACGTGGCGGGCTCGCCCGGCCACCTGTACAACCCGCTTTTCATCTATGGCGGCGTCGGCCTGGGCAAGACCCATCTGGTGCATGCGGTGGGCAACAAGCTGCTGGCCGACAAGCCCGACGCCAAAGTTCTCTACATCCATGCCGAGCAGTTCGTGTCGGATGTGGTTAAGGCGTACCAGCGGCGCACGTTCGACGAGTTCAAGGAGCATTACCACTCCCTCGATCTGCTGCTGATCGATGACGTGCAGTTCTTCGCGAATAAAGACCGCACGCAGGAAGAGTTTTTCAACGCGTTCGAGGCGCTGCTGGCCAAGAAGAGCCACATCGTGATGACCTCGGACACCTACCCGAAGGGCCTGGCCAACATCCACGAGCGGCTCGTCTCGCGCTTCGACTCCGGCCTCACGGTGACCATCGAGCCGCCCGAGCTGGAAATGCGCGTGGCCATCCTGATCAACAAGGCCCGCGCCGAAAGCGCTGACATGCCCGAAGAAGTGGCCTTCTTCGTCGCCAAGAACGTGCGCAGCAACGTGCGCGAACTGGAAGGCGCGCTGCGCAAGATCCTGGCGTACTCGCGCTTCAACCAGAAGGAAGTCTCCATCCAGCTCGCCCGCGAGGCGCTGCGCGACCTGCTGTCGATCCAGAACCGGCAGATCTCGGTGGAAAACATCCAGAAGACGGTGGCCGACTACTACAAGATCAAGGTCGCCGACATGTACAGCAAGAAGCGCCCCGCCAGCATCGCCCGGCCGCGCCAGATCGCCATGTACCTGGCCAAGGAACTCACGCAAAAGAGCCTGCCCGAGATCGGCGAACTGTTCGGCGGGCGCGACCACACCACGGTGCTGCACGCGGTGCGCAAGATCGCCGGCGAGCGCCAGCAGCTCACCGAACTGAACCAGCAGCTGCACGTGCTGGAGCAGACGCTCAAGGGTTGATGCCGAAGTGGCCCCGCACCCCCACGGAGCGCGCCCGGTTCACGGGCAAAATGGCGTGCTGGACGGCATGAGGGGGCATGGCCCATGCCGCCGTCCTGGCACGTTTCCCAAAACCACCAAAGGTTGACGACATGATTGTCCTGAAGGCAACACAAGACAAGGTTCTCGCGGTTCTGCAATCGGTGTCCGGCATCGTCGAGCGCCGGCACACCCTGCCCATCCTGGCGAACGTGCTGATCCGCAAGACGGGCAACGCGCTGCAGCTGACCACGAGCGACCTGGAGATCCAGATCCGCACCACCGCTGAGCTGGGCGGCGACACGGGCGACTTCACCACCACGGTGGGCGCGCGCAAGCTGATCGACATCCTGAAGACCATGCCTGGCGACCAGACCGTGAGCCTGGAGTCGAGCCAGTCCAAGCTGATCCTCAAGGGCGGCAAGAGCCGCTTCACGCTGCAGTCGCTGCCGGCCGAGGACTTTCCCCTGGTGCAGGAATCGGCCGCCTTCGGCCCCGCCTTCAGCGTGCCGCAGAAGGTGCTCAAGGACCTGCTGGGCCAGGTGTCGTTCGCCATGGCGGTGCAGGACATCCGCTACTACCTGAACGGCATTCTGTTCGTGGCCGAAGGCCAGCAGCTGAGCCTGGTCGCCACCGACGGCCACCGCCTGGCCTTCGCCAGCGCCACGCTGGACGTCGAAGTGCCCAAGCAGGAAGTCATCCTGCCGCGCAAGACCGTGCTGGAACTGCAGCGCCTGCTGTCGGATGCGGGCGGCGAGAACCAGCCGCACATCGAGATGCAGTTCGCCAACAACCAGGCGAAGTTCACGTTCGGCGGCATGGAGTTCGTCACGAAGCTGGTCGAGGGCAAGTTCCCCGACTACAACCGCGTGATCCCCAAGAACCACAAGAACAGCGTGACCCTGGGCCGCGCCCCGCTACTGGCCAGCCTGCAGCGCACCGCCATCATGACCAGCGACAAGTTCAAGGGCGTGCGCCTGAACCTGGAGCCCGGCACCCTGCGCGTGGCATCCAACAACGCCGAGCAGGAAGAGGCGGTGGACGAACTCGACATCGACTACGGCGGCGACACCATCGAGATCGGCTTCAACGTCACCTACCTCATCGACGCCCTGGCCAACATGGGCCAGGACATGGTGAAGGTGGAGCTGTCGGACGGCAACAGCTCGGCGCTGCTGACCATCCCCGAGAACGAAACCTTCAAGTACGTCGTGATGCCCATGCGCATCTGACGCACCCGTCTTCCAGCGCCGGGGGTGAGTGCTATGCTTTTTGTAGCTACATGCCCTAGAAGAATATGCGCTGGAGGCCGATTTGACCCTTATTGAAAATTCAGGAAACCCCCCGGTTTCCACGGACCCCAAGGCCATCCATGACCGCTGAGAACACCCTGCCCGAGCCTTCCTCCGACGGCGCGGGCGAAGCGCAGCCCTTCACCAAGATCGACACCCAGCAGGCGGGCGCCAGCGAAGGCTACGGCGAAGGCGCGATCCAGATCCTGGAAGGCCTGGAGGCCGTGCGCAAGCGCCCCGGCATGTACATCGGCGACACGTCCGATGGCACGGGCCTGCACCACCTCGTCTTCGAAGTGGTGGACAACTCCATCGACGAGGCGCTCGCAGGGCATTGCGACGACATCGTCGTCACCATCCACTCGGACAACTCCATCAGCGTGACCGACAACGGCCGCGGCATTCCCACCGGCGTGAAGATGGACGACAAGCACGAGCCCAAGCGCTCGGCCTCCGAGATCGCGCTGACCGAACTGCACGCCGGCGGCAAGTTCAACCAGAACAGCTACAAGGTCTCGGGCGGCCTGCACGGCGTGGGCGTCTCCTGCGTGAACGCGCTCAGCAAGATGCTGCGCCTGACGGTGCGCCGCGAGGGCAAGGTGCACGTGCTCGAGTTCAGCCAGGGCTTCGTGCAGAACCGCATCATCGAGACCGTGAACGGCGTCGAGATCTCGCCCATGAAGGTCATCGGCGACACCGACAAGCGCGGCACCGAGGTGCACTTCCTGCCCGACACCGAGATCTTCAAAGAGAACAACGACTTCCACTACGAGATCCTGGCCAAGCGCCTGCGCGAGCTCTCGTTCCTGAACAACGGCGTGCGCATCCGCTTGAAGGACGAGCGCACCGGCAAGGAAGACGACTTCTCCGGCGCCGGCGGCGTGAAGGGCTTCGTCGGCTTCATCAACGCCAACAAGAAGGTGCTGCACCCCACCGCGTTCTACGCCACGGGCGCGCGCCCGGCCGAAACCTACGGCGGCATTCCCGGCACCGAGATCGGCGTCGAGGTGGCCATGCAGTGGAACGACGGCTACAGCGAGCAGGTGCTGTGCTTCACCAACAACATCCCGCAGCGCGACGGCGGCACCCACCTGACCGGCCTGCGCGCCGCCATGACCCGCGTCATCGGCAAGTACATCGATGCGCACGAACTGGCCAAGAAGGCCAAGGTCGAGGTGAGCGGCGACGACATGCGCGAAGGCCTGTGCTGCGTGCTGAGCGTGAAGGTGCCCGAGCCCAAGTTCAGCAGCCAGACCAAGGACAAGCTGGTGTCCAGCGAAGTGCGCGCGCCGGTGGAGGACATCGTCGCCAAGACGCTGACCGACTACCTGGAAGAGCGCCCCAACGACGCCAAGATCCTGTGCGGCAAGATCATCGAGGCCGCCCGTGCCCGCGAAGCCGCCCGCAAGGCGCGCGAAATGACGCGCCGCAAGGGTGTGCTGGACGGCATGGGCCTGCCCGGCAAGCTGGCCGACTGCCAGGAAAAAGACCCCGCGCTGTGCGAGATCTACATCGTCGAGGGCGACTCCGCCGGTGGCTCCGCCAAGCAGGGCCGCGACCGCAAGTTCCAGGCCATTTTGCCGCTGCGCGGCAAGATCCTGAACGTGGAAAAGGCGCGTTACGAAAAGCTGCTGACCAGCAATGAAATCGTCACGCTCATCACCGCCCTGGGCACCGGCATCGGCAAGGCTGCGGTCGAATCCGGCAAGAGCGGCGTGGACGACTTCGACGCCGCCAAGCTGCGCTACCACCGCATCATCATCATGACCGACGCCGACGTGGACGGCGCCCACATCCGCACCCTGCTGCTGACCTTCTTCTACCGCCAGATGCCCGAGCTGGTCGAGCGCGGCCACATCTATATCGCGCAGCCGCCGCTGTACAAGGTCAAGGCCGGCAAGGAAGAGCTGTACCTGAAGGACGCCCCCGCGCTCGACACCTTCCTGCTGCGCATCGCGCTCAAGGACGCCAGCGTGACCACCGGCGGCGCCAGCCCGCAGACCCTGACCGGCGACACCCTCACCGCCCTGGCGCAAAAGCACCAACTGGCCGAAGCCGTCATCCACCGCCTGTCCGCCTTCATGGACAAGGAGGCCCTGCGCGCCATCGCCGACGGCGTGAGCCTGAACCTGGACACCGTGGCCGACGCCGAAGCCAGCGCCGTGCACCTGCAGGCCAAGCTGCGCGAGCTGACCACCAACGGCATCCCCGCAGAAGTGGCCGGCGAATTCGACGTGCGCACCGACAAGCCCATCCTGCGCATCAGCCGCCGCCACCACGGCAACGTCAAGAGCAGCCTGATCACCCAGGACTTCGTGCACGGCGCCGACTACGCCGCCCTGGCCGAAGCCGCCAGCACCTTCCGCGGCCTGGTCGGCGAGGGCGCCAAGGCCCTGCGCGGCGAAGGCGAGAAGCAGAAGGAAGAAAAAGTGGCCGACTTCCGCCAGGCCATGGCCTGGCTCATCTCCGAGGCCGAACGCACCACCAGCCGCCAGCGCTACAAGGGCCTGGGCGAAATGAACCCCGAGCAGCTCTGGGAAACCACCATGGACCCCGAAGTGCGCCGCCTGCTGCGCGTACAGATCGACGATGCGATCGAGGCGGACCGGGTGTTCACCATGCTGATGGGCGACGAGGTGGAGCCGCGGCGGGATTTCATCGAGACGAATGCGTTGCGGGCGGGGAATATCGACGTTTGACGTTGTCGGTTGACACGGAAAGTGAGAGGCTCGCCAAGTTCCTGCGATGACACTGTCACGTTTATTGCAAGGCCGCTTGTAGGCACCAAAAGGAAAAGCCGGCACTAGCCGGCTTTTATTTAATGGCTGACCCGTCCTGAATGAGGTTGACACCTTTCTGTTCATCAGAAAGGAAAGTCAAGTGGATCAATGGGTTAAGAGAACGCAGAAGGACTACACACTGGCCTTTAAGCTGGCGGTGGTGGATCAGGTA
>NZ_BQXL01000014.1:0-114278 GCF_030159015.1 Acidovorax sp. SUPP3434 | reverse complement strand
TACCTGATCCACCACCGCCAGCTTAAAGGCCAGTGTGTAGTCCTTCTGCGTTCTCTTAACCCATTGATCCACTTGACTTTCCTTTCTGATGAACAGAAAGGTGTCAACCTCATTCAGGACGGGTCACATCCATAAAAAAAGCGCGGGAGGCGACTCCCGCGCTTTTTCTTTGGGCGCGCCCTGCGCGCCGTGCGGCGATCAGAAGCGGTGGCGGATGCCCACGCCGAAGCTGTTGCCCTTCGTCTGCGCCGTGATGCGGTCGTTCATGAGCATGGCGTACACGTCGGTGCGCTTGGACAGGAAGTGGTCGTAGCCCAGCGTGAAGGTCTTGCGGTCGATGTCGGTCTGCGTCATCTCGGTCTTGACCCACTCCACCAGCACCTTGCCGGCCGGCCCGACCGGCACCGAGGCGCCCAGCTGCACCGTCTTGGCCTTGTTGGTGGTGTTGTCGGCCTTGGCCTCGCCGTAGCTCACGAAGGGCTTGACCAGGCCGAAGTCGTAGGCGCCCAGCAGCATCCAGTCGGTCTTCTTCGTGCCCAGATAGGCATTGGGAACGGCGGGGTTGCTGATCTGGTCGCGCTCGTAGAAGCCCGTCAGCGTCACGGGGCCGCCGAAGTAGAAGAAGTTCGCGCCGAAGTTCTTCTTGCCGTTGTCGCCCGGCTGCTCGCCGAACTGGTACTGAATGTTGGCCGAGAAGCCGCCGAATTTCGGCGTGCTGTAGACGATCTGGTTGCTCCAGCCCGTGTCGGACGGCGTGGTCGCACCCCAGCCGGTGCCGTTGAACAGCGGCACGTTCATGTGCAGGATCAGCGGCGAGAAGGTGAACGAATCGCCGAACGGATTGCCCACCACCGAGGGCAGGAAGTTGGGCGCCATCCAGCGGCCCAGCATCACCGAGCCGAAGTCGCCCGACAGGCTGACGTTGGCATCGCGCGAGAAGAACGTGTCGTTGGCGAAGCGCCCCTGCGAGCCGGTGTCCACCTTGATGAACGAGGTCAGCTGGAAGTTGGCCTTCAGTCCGCCGCCGAGGTCTTCCGTGCCCTTGAAGCCGAACCACGAGGTCGTGAGGCCGCCGCTGTCCACGACCGACTTGCGGCCCGCATCGCCGGCCATCTTGATGGACCCGGCGAACACGTCGGCCAGGCCGGTGAGCTGCACGGAGCTTTGGGCCTGTGCCCCGGCGGAACAAAGCAGCGCTGCACCCAGCGCGATCCAATTCTTTTTCATACGACTCCTGCGAAAGGGAAAAGGGGGAAGGGAAGGTGCCGATGGCTCGGCGGTGCACACGGGCCTTTCAACGGGCCAGGAAAAACGTGTCAATTTGCAAAGGGCTCCAAGCAAGGACCGTGCCTTCACCATTCGGCCTGTGGGGGCATGCGGCGCTCGTGGCATCCGGGCGCGGCGGCTGCGGCCAGAGCGCACCGCATTTGACTTTGCTCAACACCGCGCGGCGGTGCTGCGGTCACAGTGGCGGCTCTATGTTTCCCTCTTCTTCCACCCCCGCGCCGACCAAGACCGAGGCCCCTGCCGGCGAGGTGCTGCGCGAGC
The DNA here is from genome assembly GCF_030159015.1 of Acidovorax sp. SUPP3434. NCBI lineage: Bacteria > Pseudomonadati > Pseudomonadota > Betaproteobacteria > Burkholderiales > Comamonadaceae > Acidovorax > Acidovorax sp. SUPP3434. The sequence goes on along the minus strand of NZ_BQXL01000014.1, from coordinate 112,730 downwards.
GCCACCAGCGTCCGGCCAGCGTGCTGTACCTGGACAGCGGCCGTGTGCTGCTCGGGGTGCGCGAGGATGGGCTGCTTCGGCACCAGTTGGGTGCGGTGGAGGGGCCGTGCTGGCTCGATGCCGCCCCCGCGCTGCTCGGCCAGGCGTGCATGGTGGACATGGTGGCGGACACGCGCGTGCTGCTGCGCCGCATGCCGCTGGAGGCCTTCCGGTCCGGCTTCGAATCGCTGCCGTCGCCCGCCCGGGCTCTGGTGTACGACATGGCGCGGGGCTACTGCCAGCAGACCGAGCTGGCCGTGAGCCGGCTCGCGCAGGACGCCGAGGCGCGTTGCGCCCAGTGGCTGCTGCGGCACGCCCAGCAAGACGATGCGGGCACGATGCGCGTGACGCTAAACCAGCGCAAGCGGCTCATCGCCGCGCAGCTGGGCATCGCGCCGGAAACCCTGTCGCGCGTGCTGCGCCACCTGCGCGACCACGGGCTCATTTCGGGCACGGGCAATGTGCTCAATCTGCCACGGCCCGGCGCGCTGCAGGTGGTGGCCGGGGTCGGCTGAAGCGCGTTCGGCCGCCCTGGCAAGGAGCGGGGTGGGGTGGCTGCAACGCGCGGCCGATCGGGCAGCGCGGCCATGGCACGGCGGTGCGAAAGGGCTCAGGGTTTCCCCCGGACCGACCGAGGGTTCCACCCAACCCGCGCCCGCAGGGGGCTGCGTATATTCGTTCGCACCCCATTGCACATTCCGCCTGACAGCATGCCCTGCGCCTTTCGCCGCCCCTTTGCCAGAGGTGCTTCGTCCACGGAGCGCCGATGACGCCGCCCTCGCACGAGGCGCTCGAGGCGGAGCAGGACGCGGCGGGCGACACGCCCGGCTGGCTGCTGCCGGGCCGCCTCGTGCAGCGCCTGATGCTGGTGGCCGTGCTGGCGGTGGTGTTCGCCGGGGCGATGGCCGCCTGGACCGTGTCGCGCGCGGCCGGCGAGGAGGCCATGCGCCGCCTCGTGAGCCAGCAGACCGACGAGGTCGAAGTGGTCGCGCGGCTGCTGGCCAGCAAGATCGAGCAGAGCCAGAAGGTGCTCAGCACCGTGGCCGAGGGCATCCAGCCGGTCATGCTCGACTCGCCGTCGTCCCTCGGGTGGCTGCTGCAGCAGGGCCTGCCGGCGGTGCGTTTCTTCGATGCCATGCAGGTGGTTCGGCAGGACGGCACCGTGGCCATCAACCTGCAATACGGCCGCCTGGACAGCGGCTCCAGCCTCGATCCGGCCGAGCGCGACAGCCTGCGCCGCACCATGCTGGAAGGCAAGCCGCTGGTGTCGGGCCTGATCGGCGGGCGGCCAAGCGAGGCGCGCGTGATGTTCACGATCCCGCTGCACCGGGACGAGGGCACGGTGGTGGGCGCCGTCTCGGGCGTGCTGCGCCTGCAGTCGCAGGGGCTGCTGCCGCCCTCGATGTCACTGCCGGCGCGCAAGGAATCCCGGCTCATCGTCTTCACGCGCGACGGCACCATCCTGTCGCACCCCGATCCCGCGCGGGTGATGGGCAGCGTGCGCGACGAGGCCGGCCTGTCGCAGGTGTTCGCGCGGTCGGGCGACAAGGATCAGCCGGTCATGGGGCGCGGCTTCACCGAGCGGCTGCCGGGCCATGTGGTCAGCCTGGCCGGCATGCCCATGACGCAGTGGACCGTGGCGCGCGTGAACGATGCGCAGGCCCTGCTCGTGCCGCTGGAGGGCGCGCAGCGCCGGGCCGCCTGGCTGGCGGCCGCCCTGATCGGCGCGGCCGCATTGCTGGCCGTGGCCTGCATGGCCTGGCTGGCGCAACCCCTGGCCCGGCTGTGCCACCGCGCCGCGCACCTGGGCGCCCGCGCGCCCGGCGCCTATGAAGACATGCCCTGGCCGCAGGGCGCCGGCGAGGTGGACGGGCTGGTGGCGGCCTGCCGCGGCCTGCTCGACGAGCGCACCAGCACGCAGTCGCAGATGGGGCTGCTGCGGGGGCAGTTGCAGTCCATCCTGGACCACGCACCCACCGGCATCATCATCACGCGCGGTGAGAACCTGCAGGTCGTGAGCCTGCAGGCCGGCCGCATGCTGGGCTACGAGCCGGCGCAACTGCAGGGGCGGCTGGCCCGCGCGCTCTACGTGAGCGATGCCGAGTACGAGCACCTCAAGCGGCGTGTGCGGGCGGAGTTCTCGGCACACGGAACCTTCGATGGCGACGTGTGCTTCCTGCGCCAGGACGGCAGCGCGGTGTGGGCCCGCGTGCTGGGTCGCTCGGTGCGGGACGCCCTGGGCGATGCGGGCACGGTCTGGATGCTGGAGGACCTCACCGCCGCGCGCGAGGCCCGCCGCCGCGAGAACTGGGCGGGCGGGCTCGACGCCCTCACGCAGCTGGCCAACCGCGACGCATTCAGCCAGCGCCTGCATGCGCTGCTGGCCGACCGCGCGGCCCGCCCCGATACGGTGCAGGCGCACCCGGGCGGGGAGGCGGGCGAGGGCGTGGTGCTGTTCCTGGACCTGGACCATTTCACCGTGGTCAACGCCATCGCCGGGCACGACGCAGGCGACGACGTGCTGCGCCACGTGGGCCGCCTCATCGAGACCCAGGTGCGGTCGGTGGGCTGGGCGGCTCGGCTGGGTGGCGACGAGTTCGCCGTGGTGCTGCCCGGCTGCCCGCTGGGACGCGGGCTGGCCATCGCCGAGCAGCTGTGCGCCGCCGTGCGGGCGTGGGAGCCCTCATACCAGGGCCGCAGCTACACGCTGGGCGTGAGCATCGGCCTCGTGCCGCTGGACAGCGGCGTGTACGACGTGACCGCGGTGCTCCATGCGGCCGACATGGCGTGCTATGAGGCCAAGCGCGCGGGCCGCGACCGGGTCGAGGTGCGCTCGGTGCGGGGTGGGCGCGCGCAGGTGCGCGCGGCGTGAAGGCGGGATGTGCCGCAGCGGCCACCGCGCCCTGCCGCCGCCCCATCGCCGGATGCTTCGCTCTTGCCCCGTCGGTTTGCCGATAATCGCCCCGTGCCCCAACCCCATCGCCCGCTGCGCAACCCCCTTGCTGTCCACGGCGGGCTGGCGTGTTGGCAAGCCCGCGTGCGCTGGGTCATGGCGTGGTTCGTGCTGTCGCTGGGCGTGGCGGTGGCCTCGCCCATCGTGCACCCCCAGGTGGTCGAGTGGGTCTGCACCGGCGTCGGAACGGTGAAGGCCGTCGTGCATGCCGATGAGGGCGCGCAGCCTGCGGGCCTGGCGCACTGGGACTGCCCGCTGTGCCTGCTGGCCGCGCCCCCGGCGCAGCCGCCGGCGGTCGCCCTGCCGGTCGTGCTGCCGCTGTCGCGCGCGGTGCAATCCATTGCGGCCGCGCGCATCGCCGCGGCCACCGCGGCGCCGCTTCCGGCCCGCGGGCCGCCGCCGCTTTCCTGATCCGCCCTCCGATTTCGCAGCGCGGGCCGGCCACCACGGCAGGCCACGCGATGCGATGTTTTTCGCACCGATCAGCGGCGCCCGATGGGGCGCCACAGAGAGCTTTTTTTATGCACCCAACCATTGCACGGCCCGTCGCGCTGGGGATGGCCCTGGCCTGGCTGTCCCTGGCCGCCACCGCCCAGACGCCCACCCCTGCGGACCCGGCGGCCGAACGCAGCCCGGCGCTGCCTGCCGTCACCGTCACGGCGCCGGCCACACCGGCGGCGCAGCGCAGTTCCCGCCTCGCCACCGGCACGGCGGGATCGTCGCTGGACACGCCGTTTTCCGTCACCACCGTGCCTGGCGAGCTGGTCCGCCAGCAAGGCGGCACCACCTTGCAGGACGCGCTGCGCAACGTGCCCGGCGCGCAGGCCGACTCGGGCTTCAACGGGTCGCACACGCAGTTCTTCATCCTGCGCGGCGCGGTGACCGACAGCGGCACCGGCTCCAACCGCGTGCTGCGCGACGGCGTGCGGCTGTCCAACTACCCCTACACCCCGGCGTTCGTGGAAAGCGTCGACGTGCTGCGGGGACCCGGCGCGGCCCTCGGCGTGCGCAGCGAACCGGGCGGCACCGTCAACCTCGTGACGCGCCAGCCGCAGCTGGCGAACTTCGGCAGCGCCTCGCTCGGCGCGGGGGCGCACGGCGCGCTGGAGGCATCCATCGACCTGAACCGCGTGTTGTCGGCCGAGAACGAACTGGCCGCCCGCGTGACGGCCACGCGGTCCCAGGCCAGCCAATGGCGGCATGTGGAAGACCGCCTCGACGGCATCAAGCTGGGCCTGGCCCAAAGCGATGGCAACCGCTACCACCTGCGTGCCAACGTGGAGGCCACCAACCAGACCTACCAGCCGGACTACGGACTTCCCGCCCTGGGCGGCCGGCCGGTCGCCGTGCCACGGGACCGGCAGCTTGGCGAGCCCTTCGGCGACTCGACCACCAACAACCGCATCTACGACCTGCACGGCGATGTCGCGCTGTCGGCCCACACGCGCTGGTCGGCCGATTTCACGCACCTGGAGGCGCATTCGACCTCCATCAAGAACCTGCTGAACGGCTCGCCGCTGGCGGGCCAGCCCGCCGGCACCTATGCCCGGGTCTCGGCCTGGGAGCCGGGCACCGAGCGCCGCATCGACTCGTTCTCGACCGCGCTTTCCAGCACGCAGGGCACCGGCGCGGTGACGCACCAGCTGTACTTCGGGGCGGACTACTACAAGGAGGTGCTGAACCAGCCCGCGCTGTCGGTGCCGGCCTCGACCAGCCCGGCCATCAACGTGTTCGACCCGGTGTATGGCCGGGTGACCGCGCCCCCGGCCGGGACGGTGCTGGCGCAGAGCCTGACGACGCAGGATCTCGAATCCGTGTCGGCGTCCGCCCAGGACCAGATCGACTTCGGCGCCTGGTCGGTGGTGGCGGGCCTGCGCTTCACGCGCCAGCGCTTCCTGTACGGCACGGCCGGCGTGCTGCCCGTGGAGGAGTCGCGCTGGAACCCGAAGCTGGCGGTGCTGCGCCGGCTGTCGGAGACCGACACGGTCTATGCCAACGTGTCCACCGGCACCTCGCCCAACCAGGTGGCTTCGTCGTCGAACCAGTCCCTGCCCTCGCGCCGTTCGGCGCAGGTCGAAGCCGGCTGGAAATCGCTGTGGCGGGGCGGCGCGGTCGTCAGCGACCTGGCGGTGTACCGCCTCGATCAGAAGAACATGATCGCGTCCGACCTGAGCACGCCGCTGAACAACTTCGACTTCACCACGGCCGGCAGCGCGCGGTCGCAGGGCATCGAGGCGTCGCTGTCCGGCCAGGTGACGGACCGGGTGACCGTGGCCGCCACCTATGCCTTCACCCATGCGAAGTACCTGCAGAACCCCGTGTACGGCGGCATGTCCGTGCCCAACGTGGCCCGGCATGCGGCCACGCTTTGGGCGCAGTACGCCTGGAATGCGCAGTGGAAGACGGGCGCGGGCCTGTACCTGCAAAGCCGGCGCTTCGCCGACGAGGCCAACACCACGGTGCTGCCGGGCTACGCGCGCTTCGACCTGAGCCAGACCTGGACGGCGAAGCTGGCCAACGGCCAGAGCGTCGAGGTCCAGGCGACGGTGCGCAACCTGTTCGACCAGCACTACTTCGTGTCGAGCCACCTGCACGTGAGCCGCTGGATCACGCCGGGGCAGGGGCGCAACGCGTTCGTCTCGGCCACCTACCGCTTCTGAGCGCCCGCCGGCCCGTCCATCCCGCCCAGCGCCCGGAGCACGTTCTCGGCCGTGGCGGGCGCGGTCAGCGTGACCGGCTGCCGGGCCGCCTCAGCCGGGCGCGCTGCGGCAATCGCGTTGCGCAGGGCCTCGTACACGCTGATGGCCAGCATGAACGGCGGCTCGCCCACGGCCTTGCTGCCGCCCACGTTGTCCTCCCGGTTGGCCTCGTGCCACAGCGCCACGGTGAAGCGCTCGGGGATGTCGCCCGTGGCCGGGATCTTGTAGGTGCTGGGCGCGTGGGTGGTGAGCCGGCCCTGGTCGTTCCACACCAGCTGCTCGGTCGTGAGCCAGCCCATGCCCTGCACGAAGCCGCCCTCGATCTGGCCGATGTCGATGGCCGGGTTGATGCTGCGGCCCACGTCGTGCAGGATGTCCACGGCCAGCACGCGGCTCTCTCCGGTGAGCGTGTCGATGGCCACCTCGGTGCAGGCCGCGCCGTAGGCGAAGTAGTAGAACGGCCGGCCGGTGAGCGTGGCCTTGTCGTAGTGGATCTTGGGCGTGCGGTAAAAGCCGTCGCTCCACAGCTGGATGCGGTTGGCATAGGCCTCCTTCACCACGTCGCCCCAGTTGCGCACGGCGTGGGGCGTGATGACCTGCCCGCCGGCGAATTGCACCTCGCCGGCGCCGCAGTGGTCCAGGCCGCACACGAAGGCGGCGAGGTTGTCGCGCACGTGGCGCGCGGCGAACTGGGCAGCGCGGCCGTTCAGGTCGGTGCCGCTCGATGCGGCCGTGGCACTGGCGTTGGGCACCTTGCTGGTATCGCTGGCGGTCACCAGCACGCGCGCCAGCGGCACGCCCAGCTCGTCGGCCACGATCTGCGCCACCTTGGTGTGCAGGCCCTGACCCATCTCGGTGCCGCCGTGGTTCACCTGCACGCTGCCGTCGGTGTACACGTGCACCAGCGCGCCGGCCTGGTTGAACAGCGTGGCGGTGAAGCTGATGCCGAACTTCACCGGCGTGATCGCCAGCCCGCGCTTGAGCACGGGGCTCGCGGAATTCCAGGCCAAAATGGCCTCATGCCGGCGTTTATATTGGCTGGATTGCTCTAATTTTGGTAGCAGATCGTGGAGGATGTTGTCCTCCACCGGCATCTGGTAGTGGGTGACGTTGCGGTCGGTGGTGCCGTACAGATTGCGCATGCGCACCGCGAGCCCATCGCACCCCAGGGCCCGCGCGATGTCGCCCAGGATGGCCTCGATGGCGATCACGCCCTGCGGCCCGCCGAAGCCGCGAAAGGCCGTGTGGCTCTGCGTATTCGTCTTGCAGCGGTACGAGGCGATTTCGACGTTTTCCAGGAAGTACGCGTTGTCGCTGTGGAACACGGCGCGGTCGGCCACGGGGCCCGACAGGTCGGCCGAGAAGCCGCAGTTGGCCGCCATGCGCAGCCGCAGGCCCGTGATGCGGCCCGTGCCGTCGAAGCCCACGTCGTATTCATAGGCGAACGGGTGGCGCTTGCCCGTCACCATGAAGTCCTCGTCCCGGTCCAGCCGCAGCTTGACCGGGCGGCCGAATTGGTTTGCTGCCACCGCCGCCCACACGGCCAGGTGGCCGGCCTGTGTTTCCTTGCCGCCGAAGCCCCCGCCCAGGCGCCGGCATTCCACGCGCACCGCGTGGTTCTCCAGGCCCAGGGCGTGCGCCACCCAATGCTGCACCTCGCCCGGGTGCTGGGTGCTGGAGTGGATCCACCACTGCCGCTGCTCCAGCGGCAGCGCGTAGGCGATCTGGCCCTCCAGGTAGAAATGCTCCTGCCCGCCGACCTCGAAGCGGCCCTGCAGCCGGTGCGCCGCGCGGCCCAGGCCCGCGTCGGCGTCGCCGCGGCGCACGAAGACGGGCGGCAGCACGTAGCTTTCGGCGGCCAGCGCCTCGTGCACGGTCAGCACCGCGGGCAGGGGGGTGATGTCCGGCACCACGGCGCGCGCGGCGCGGCGGGCCTGCATGACCGAATCGGCCACCACCAGGCCGATCACCTGGCCCACGTGCTGCACGGTGTCGATGGCGAACACGGGCTCGTCGTGCGCGAAGGCGGCCAGCAGCTTGTCGCCCGGCACGTCGGCGCTGAGCATCACGCCGTGCACGCCGGGCAGGGCCAGCGCCGCGCGGGTGTCCACCCCGTTCAGGCGCCCGTGCGCCACGGGCGAGAGGATGGGCGCGGCATACAGCGTGCCCTTCACCTCGGGCAGGTCGTCGATGTAATGGGCGCTGCCCGCCACCTGGGCGCGCGCGCTTTCGTGTGGGTGCGATCGGCCCATGGCGCGGGCCGGCGCGGGCGCGCCCTCGGGCGGGCGGGCCTGAGGCGTTTGCGGGCCGGCGGCCCCAGCCGCGTTGGCGGCGATGGCCACGGGGTCGTCTTCGGCGTCGCGGCTCAAAGGGGCGTCGTCGTGCCGTTTCATGCGAGGGCCTCCGGGCGCAGTTGCTCCAGCAAGACGGGAATGGGCAGGGGAACGGCCTGCGGCCCCTGGCGCTCCAGCCAGAAGCGGCGGAGCAGCCCCGCGAGGACGGCACGGCGGTATTCGCCGCTCGCCCGCATGTCGGAAATGGGCTGGAACTCGGCCTGCAGGGCGGCCGCGGCGCGCTCCACTGTCTCCATTGTCCAGGGCTGGCCGGCAAGTGCGGCCTCGGTCTGCCGGGCCCGCGCGGGCGTGGCGGCGACCCCGCCCGCGCCGATGCGGGCGCGCCGCACCCGGCCGTCGGCGATGTCGAGGTTCAGCACCAGGCACACGGCGGAAATGTCGTCGTCGAAGCGCTTGGACACCTTGTAGGCCGCCAGCGATTCGCCCGGCGCGGGCAGCGGCACCTCGACGCGCACGAGCAGCTCGTCCGGCGCCATCACGTTCTGGCGATAGCCGGTGTACAGGTCTTCCAGCGCCAGCGTGCGTTCGCCGCGCAGGCTGGCCAGCACCACGCTGGCGCCCAGCGCGATCAGCAGGGGCATGGAGTCGCCGATCGGCGAGCCGTTGGCCACGTTGCCGCCCAGCGTGCCGGAGTTGCGCACGGGCAGTCCGGCGAAGCGCGCGGCGAAGCGGTGCAGCACGGGCCAGCGGGCCTGCAGCGCATCGAACGCGTCGGCCAGCGGCACGGCCGCGCCGATGGACAGCCGCCCGCCCTGCGTGCCGATGCGGCGCAGCTCCTGCGCCCGCGTGACGTCGAGCATCTGCGCGAACTGGCGGTGCTGCTTGGTGATCCACAGGCCCACGTCGGTGGCGCCGGCCACCACCTGAGCGGTGGGGTGCGCGGCGCGCGCGGCCAGCAGTTCGGCCAGCGTGTCCGGGGCCAGGTAGGCGTCGTTGGGCGCGGATGCCGGTTTGGCCAGGGTGGCCAGCTGCGGCAGCAGTTGCGCTTCGTCCACCTGCATGCGGGGCAGGGCGGCCATCCGCTCGGCCGCGTCCAGGATGGGGCGGTAGCCGGTGCAGCGGCACAGGTTGCCCGACAGGTCGTGCACGGCCTGTTCGCGCGTGACCGCGCGGCCCTGGCACACGCGGTTCTGGTACATGCCGAACAGGCTCATCACGAAGCCCGGCGTGCAGAAGCCGCACTGCGAACCGTGGCACTGCACCATGGCTTCCTGGGCGGGGTGCAGGCCCGGCGCGCTGGAGGGGGCGCCGCTGGAGGACGCGGCGGCGGGCGGCGCGGGCTGGACCAGCGGGTCCTGGTCCAGGTCTTCCACCGTCCACAGCGCCATGCCGTCGATGGAGTGGGCCAAGCGGATGCAGCTGTTCACGGCCCGGTAGCGCACGCGGCCGTCCACGGCCTCGCCCAGCACCACGGTGCAGGCGCCGCAGTCGCCCTCGCCGCAGCCTTCCTTGGTGCCGGTGTGGCCCAGGTCTTCGCGCAGCACCTCCAGCAGGGTGCGGTCGGGGGGGACATGGGCCAGCGTCACGGGCTGGCCCCGGCGGATGAATCGCAGCGGGCGGGAGGTGGTCATGCGTTGTGCGGTGCAGGGTTCGGTCGTTGGGGCCAGTGTGCGCGCCATGTCGGGACAGGGTAGGGGCCCGGGGGTGGCGGCGCATATGGGCGAGCGTATAACGGCCATGCGCCGGGCGCCATGCCCGGAACGCCGGCCGTTGCTTTGGCCCCGCTTGCTGCCTTCGCCTGGCACGGATGCTGCGTCCCTTCGTGGCGCCACGCCAAGGTGGCAGGCCGCAGACCCCAAGGACACCGGATGGACATCGATTTCTCGCAACTCGGCGCCTACGAGCGCTACAAGCTGATGGCCAGCCTGATCGTGCCGCGCCCGATCGCGCTCATCACCACCCTCGGGGAGGACGGCACGGTGAACGCCGCGCCGTTCAGCATGTTCAACATGCTGGGCGAGGACCCGCCGGTGCTGATGGTGAGCATCAACCGGCTGCAGGGTGGCCACCTCAAGGACACGGCCGCCAACATCCTGCGCACCGGCGAATTCGTGGTGCACATCGCCGACGAGGCCATGGCCCAGCGCATGCATGCCTGCGGCGACGCGCTGCCGCCGCACGAGAGCGAACTGGTGCATGCCGGCCTCACGCCGGTGCCGTCGCGCAGCGTGGCCCCGCCGCGCATCGCCGAGGCCCCCGTGGCGTTCGAATGCGTGCTGCACGAAACCATGGAAACGGCCAGCCGCTACGTCTTCATCGGCCGCGTGCAGTGGCTGGGCGCGCGCGAGGGCCTGGTGGACACCGAGCGCTGGCGCGTGCGGCTGCAGGACTACCAGCCGGTGGGGCGGTTCGGCGCGAGCTTCTATGTGACGACCGGCGACCGCTTCTCGCTCGACCCGGCGCCGCAGCCGGGCGCCGCGCGTTCGACGGCCATCGACGAGATCTGACCACCCGCGCCGCCGCCTCGGTAGTTGCCTGGCTCGCGGTCTCGCGGCCTCGGCGCTACAGTGCGATGTCCCCTTGCCTTCTTCACTGCGCCCTCGCTCGCCACCGGCAGGCCCGGCGTGCCATACGCGTTGGCGTATGGCTGGAATGCCCCCACCCTTATGAGAGACCAAGCCCTTTTCGACAAGATAGACCTCCATCTCATAAGGGTCTTGCACACCGTGTTGACTGAACGCAGCGTATCGCGGGCCGCCGTGCGGCTGGGCATGCACCAGCCGGCCGTGTCGGCGGCGCTGCGCCGCCTGCGCGACCTGGCGGGCGATCCGCTGCTGGTGCGCTCGGGCGCGGCCATGCTGCCCACCGATGCCGCGCTGCGCATGGTGGAGCCGGCGGGCGCCATCCTGCGGTCGGCCGAGGCGCTGTTCTCCGATGCGCGCGGGTTCGACGCGCGCACCGCCACACGCACCTTCCGCATCGCCGCGAGCGACTACCTGGACCCGCTCTTCCTGCCGCGCCTGGTGGCCCGCCTCAAGGCCGAGGCTCCGCTGTGCCCGGTCGAGGTGCTGCCGCTGTCGGCGGACGCGCACTACCACGCGCACCTGGCGCAGGGCGAGGTGGACGTGGTCATCGGCAACTGGCCCCAGCCACCCGACGACCTGCACATGGGGCGGCTTTTCGGCGACGAGGTGGTCTGCCTCGTGAGCCCCGCGCACCCCGCGGTGCGCCGCGGCTGGGACACGGACGAGTGGCTGGCCGCCGAGCACATCGCCCCCACTCCCACGCACCCCGGCGCGCGCGGCGTGATCGACGCGCACCTCGACTCCCTGGGCCTGCAGCGCCGCGTGACCGCGCGCTGCGCCCATTTCAGCCTGATCCCGGAGATGGTCGCCGCCAGCCTGCTGGTGCTCACCACGGGGCGGCAGTTCTGCGAACGCTTCACCGACCGCCTGCCGCTCACCGTGCTGCCGTGCCCGGTGCCCTTCCCGCGCCTGATGTACTACCAGCTGTGGCATGCCCGCACCCACCATTCGGCCGCCGCCATGTGGCTGCGCGACAGCGTGCGCACCGTGGCAGCATCGCTACGAAAAGCATAGCGGCCAACGCATGAAGGACGTGCGCAGCATTCCGGTTTCGTGCCCAACCCCCTTTGAAAATCAAGAGACAATCGCCCGCATGAATTCCTCCCACACCTCCCCCGCCGCCGCGGCGCCGGTGCCGCGCCTGCAGCTGGCGGGCATCACGAAGCGCTATCCGGCCGTGGTGGCCAACAGCGGCGTGTCCCTCACGGTGCAGCCCGGCGAGATCCACGCCGTGCTGGGCGAGAACGGCGCAGGCAAGTCCACGCTGATGAAGATCATCTACGGCGCGGTCAAGCCCGACGAGGGCACCCTGCACTTCAACGGCCAGCCGGTGGCGGTGCGCAATCCGCAGGAGGCGAGAGCGCTGGGCATCGCCATGGTGTTCCAGCATTTCAGCCTGTTCGACACCCTCACCGTGGCCGAGAACGTGTGGCTGGGCCTGGACAAGCGGCTGCAGCTGGTCGAGGTCACGCGCCGCATCGCCGCCACCGCGGCCGAGTACGGGCTGGACATCGACCCGCTGCGCCCCGTGCACACCCTGAGCGTGGGCGAGATGCAGCGTGTGGAGATCATCCGGGCGCTGCTCACCCAGCCGCAGCTGCTGATCCTGGACGAGCCCACGTCGGTGCTCACGCCCCAGGCGGTCGAAAAGCTCTTCGTGGTGCTGCGCCAGCTCGCCAGCCAGGGCTGCAGCATCCTCTACATCAGCCACAAGCTGCACGAGATCCGCGCGCTGTGCACCGCCTGCACGGTGCTGCGCGGCGGCAAGGTGACGGGCGTGTGCAACCCGGCCGAAGAGTCGAACGCCTCGCTGTCGCGCCTGATGATCGGTGCCGAGCCGCCGGCGCTCACCCACCGCCCCGCGCACCTGGGCGAGACGGTGCTGCGCGTGCAGGGCCTGTCGCTGCCGCGCATGGACCCGTTCGGCGTCGATCTCATCGACCTCGGCTTCGAGGTGCGGGCGGGCGAGGTGCTGGGCATCGCCGGCGTCTCCGGCAACGGCCAGAAGGAATTGCTCTATGCCTTGTCGGGCGAGGACACGCGCGCCCAGCCCGCGATGGTGCAGGTGGCCGGCCAGGCCGCCGGGCGCATGAACCCGCGCCGCCGCCGCGCGCTGGGCCTGCATTTCGTGCCCGAGGAGCGGCTGGGCCGCGGGGCCGTGCCCACCATGGGCCTGGCGCACAACCTGCTGCTCACGCGCAGCAACTGCGTGGGGCCGGGCGGCTGGATCCGCACCGGCGCGCTGCAGGCGCATGCCCGCGCCATCATCGAACGCTTCCACGTGAAGGCGGGCGGGCCCCATGCGGCCGCGCGGTCGCTGTCGGGCGGCAACCTGCAGAAGTTCATCGTGGGCCGCGAGATCGATGCCAACCCGCGCCTGCTCATCGTCTCGCAGCCGACCTGGGGCGTGGACGTGGGCGCGGCCGCGCAGATCCGCGGCGAGATCCTGGCGCTGCGCGATGCCGGCTGCGCCGTGCTGGTGCTCAGCGAGGAGCTGGACGAGCTGTTCGAAATCTGCGACCGCCTGCACGTGGTGGCCAAGGGGCGTCTGTCGCCCTCGGTGCCGCGCGCCGAGGCCACGGTGGAGCGCATCGGCGAATGGATGAGCGGGCTCTGGCATGCCGACGTGCAGTCGCACCTCGCCCGGGCCGAAGCGGCGCGCGCGCAAACGGAGGCGGCCCATGCTCAAGCTTGAAGCCCGACCCCAGGCCTCGCGCTGGTGGACCTACGGCTCGCCGGTGCTGGCGCTGGCCGTCACCGTGCTGATCGGGCTGGCGCTGTTCGCGGCGCTGGGCAAGGACCCGGTGCGCGGGCTGCAGGTGTTCTTCTGGGAGCCCGTCAAGAACCAGTACGCCATCGGCGAGCTGATGGTCAAGGCCACGCCGCTGCTGCTGATCGCGCTGGGCTTGGCGGTGTGCTTTCGCTCCAACGTGTGGAACATCGGCGCCGAGGGGCAGTTTGTGATCGGCGCCGTCGCGGCCGGCGGCATCGCGCTGCTGGCCGACCAGACCACGGGCCCGTGGATCGTGCCCGCCATCCTGCTGGCCGGCGTGCTGGGCGGCATGGCCTGGGCCGGCATCACGGCGCTGCTGCGCGACCGGTTCAACGCCAACGAGATCCTCGTGAGCCTGATGCTGGTCTACGTGGCCACGCTGGTGCTGGGCTACCTGGTCTACGGGCCGTGGAAGGACCCCATGGGCTACAACTTCCCGCAGACCAAGACCTTCGAGCGCGTGACGCAGATCCCGCGGCTCATGCAGGGCTCGCGCGTGTCCATCGGCCTGCTGCTGGCGCTGGCCGGCGCCGCGGCGCTGTGGGTGTTCCTGTTCCGCACGCGGGCGGGCTTTGCGCAGCAGGTGGGCGGCCTGGCCCCGGCGGCGGCGCGCTACGCGGGCTTTTCCTCGCGCCGCGCGCTGTGGACGGCGCTGCTCATCTCGGGCGGCGCGGCGGGCCTGGCGGGCGCGCTGGAGGTGGCGGGGCCCATCGGCCAGCTCACGCCCTACGTGCCGGCGGGCTACGGCTTCGCGGCCATCATCGTGGCGTTCGTGGGGCGGCTGCACCCGGTGGGCATGGTGTTCTCGGCGGTGCTGATGAGCATGTTCTACATCGGCGGCGAGCTGGCGCAGTCGCGCCTGGGCCTGCCCAAGTCGCTCACGGGCGTGTTCCAGGGCCTGCTGCTGTTCACGCTGCTGGCGTGCGACACGCTCATCGCCTACCGCGTGCGGTGGGTTGGGTCCCAGGGGAGGGCCGCTTAAATGGAATCGTACGCACTGCTTCTAGGCGCCACGCTGAGCGCGGGCACCGTGCTGGCCATCGCCGCCCTGGGCCTGCTCATCAACGAGAAGGCCGGCATCGTCAACCTGGGGGCCGAGGGCATGATGCTCTGCGCGGCCATCGCGGGCTTCGCCACTGTGGTGCACACGGGCAACACCTGGCTGGGCTTCGCGGCCGGCATGGCGGCGGGGGCGTTCCTGGCGGCCATCTTCGGCGTGCTGGTGATCTGGCTCAACACCAACCAGTACGCCACGGGCCTGGCGCTGAGCCTGTTCGGGGTGGGCTTTTCCGCCTTCGCGGGCATCCGCTACGTGCAGGCCAAGCTGCCGGAGCTGCCCAAGTACGCCGTGCCCGGGCTGGGCGACCTGCCCATCGTCGGGCCTGCGCTGTTCCGCCAGCACCCCCTCGTGTACCTCACCATGGCGCTGGTGGCAGGGCTGGTGTGGTTCCTGTACCGCTCGCGCGCCGGCCTGGTGCTGCGCTCGGTGGGCGAGTCGCCCGAGTCGGCCCATGCGCTGGGCTACCCGGTGCGGCGCATCCGCCTGGCGGCCGTGGTGGCCGGGGGGGCGCTTTGCGGGCTGTCGGGCGCGTACATCTCCACGGTCTATACGCCGCTGTGGGTGGAGGGCATGGTGGCCGGCCGCGGCTGGATCGCGCTGGCCCTCACCACCTTCGCCACCTGGCGGCCGGCACGGGTGTTGCTTGGTGCCTACCTGTTCGGCGGCGTGACCATGCTGCAGTTCCACCTGCAGGCCACGGGCGTGCAGGTGGCCAGCCAGCTGCTGAGCATGCTGCCCTACGTGGCCACCATCGTGGTGCTGGCGCTGATCTCGCGCAACCCGGCCTGGATCCGCGTGAACATGCCGGCCTCGCTCGGCAAGCCGTTCCATCCCGGGTCGTGACCCGCACGGCCCGCGCGGTGCTGCACGGGCCCCCGATAATTTATTTTTTCGTTGCCTTTCCCCTTACTTTTTTCCTCGAAGGAACCGACATGACCGATCTGCACAAACGCTCGCTGCTCAAGGTGGCCGCGCTTTCCGCCGTGGCCGCCGCCGCCCTGGCCGGCTGCGGCAAGAAAGACGAGCCCGCGCCAGCGCCGGCCGCCGCTCCGGCGCCCGCTGCGTCCGCGCCCGCCGCGAAGGCCGAGCCTTTGAAGATCGCGTTCGCCTACGTGGGCCCGGTGGGCGACGGCGGCTGGTCCTTCGCGCACGACAACGGCCGCAAGGCGATCGAGAAGGAGTTCGGCGACAAGGTGCAGACCAGCTTCGTGGAGAGCGTGCCCGAGTCGGCCGACGCCGAGCGCGTGCTGCGCGACATGGCCTCGCAGGGCAACAAGCTGATCTTCGGCACCACGTTCGGGTACATGGAGTCGATCCAGAAGATCGCCCCCGACTTCAAGGACGTGAAGTTCGAGCACGCCACCGGCTACAAGACGGCCGAGAACGTGCGCACCTATGACAGCCGCACCTATGAGGGCGCCTACATGGCCGGCGTGATCGCCGGCGCCATGACGCAGACCAACACGCTGGGCGTCGTGGGCTCGGTGCCGATCCCCGAGGTGATCCGCAACATCAACAGCTTCACGCTGGGCGCGCAGTCGGTCAATCCCAAGATCAAGACCAAGGTGGTGTGGGTGAACGAATGGTTCAGCCCCCCGAAGGAAACCGAGGCCGCCACGTCGCTCATCAACGGTGGCGCCGACGTGCTGTTCCAGAACACCGACTCGCCCGCCGTGCTCAAGACCGCGCAGGAAAAAGGCAAGCGCGCCTTTGGCTGGGATTCCGACATGACCGCATACGGTCCGAAGGCCCACCTGGCCTCGGCCGTGATCAACTGGGGCCCTTACTACATCAAGGCCACCAAGGATGCGCTGGGCGGCACCTGGACGACCGGCCAGAGCTGGTGGGGCGTGAAGGAAGGCGCGATCAATCTCGTCTCCATCGCCGAGGACGTGCCCGCCGACACCAAGGCCAAGGTCGAGCAGGTGAAGGCCGGCCTCAAGGATGGCAGCTTCTCGATCTGGAAGGGCCCGATCGCCGACAACACCGGCAAGGAAGTGCTGGCGAAGGACGCGGTGGCCGACGACAAGTTCCTGGGCGGCGTGAACTTCTACGTGAAGGGCGTCGAAGGCACCGTGCCCGGCGGCGACAAGAAGTAAGCGATCCCGCAGCGAATCCAGGCCGGCGCGCGTACCGGCCTGGCGCGGCCTGCCTGGCCCGGGGCAGGCGCCGATGGCGGCGGGCCGCGGACAAGGCATCATTGGCCTACCGCCGCCCCGATCGGGCGCGCGGCATCCCTTTTTGGAGTCCGCCGATGTTCAAGGTCCCCCCCATTCCCGCCCAGCGCCTGCCCGCGCTGCTGCGCAGCATGCCCAAGGCGGAGCTGCACATCCACATCGAAGGCTCGCTTGAACCCGAGCTGATCTTCGCCCTGGCGCAGCGCAACGGCGTGCCACTGCCGTACGCGAGCGTGCAGGCCCTGCGCGATGCCTACGCGTTCACCGACCTGCAGAGCTTTCTCGACATCTACTACGCCGGCGCCAGCGTGCTGCTGAAAGAGCAGGACTTCTACGACATGGCCTGGGCGTACCTGCAGCGCGCCGCGGCCGACAACGTGGTGCATGCCGAAATCTTCTTCGATCCGCAGACGCACACGGCGCGCGGCGTGCCGATGGAGACCGTGATCCACGGCCTGCACCGGGCCTGCACCGATGCGCGCCAGACGCTGGGAATTTCGTCCGCTCTCATCCTGTGTTTCCTGCGCCACCTGAGCGAGGAAGACGCCCTGGCCACGCTGGAGGCGGCGCTGCCGCTGCGCGCGCATTTCATCGGCGTGGGGCTGGACAGCAGCGAAGTCGGGCACCCGCCGGAGAAGTTCGCGCGCGTGTTCGCGCGCTGCGCCGAACTGGGTCTGCGGCGCGTGGCGCATGCAGGCGAGGAGGGACCGCCGGCGTACATCTGGAGCGCGCTCGACGTGCTGAAGGCCGAGCGCATCGACCACGGCGTGCAGGCCGTGCACGATCCGGCGCTGATGCAGCGGCTGGCGCAGGAGCGCATCGCGCTCACGGTGTGCCCGCTGTCCAACCAGAAGCTGTGCGTGTTCCCCGACCTGGCCGACCACAACCTGCGCCAATTGCTCGATGCCGGGCTGGCGGCCACGGTGAACTCGGACGACCCAGCGTACTTCGGCGGCTACATCAACGACAACTTCACGCAGCTGTTCGCGGCCGATCCGCAGCTCACGGCGCGCCACGCCTACCAGCTGGCCTTCAACAGCTTCGAGGCGAGCTTCGTGCCCGAGGCCGACAAGCACGACTGGGAGCACCGGCTGAAGGTGTGCTTTCAGCAAAGCGTCGAGCAGGACTACTGACGCCCCTGTCGCCGGCAGGGGATGCGTACAGCACTGTACGCACTGCGCTTATCCTTGGGGCCCGTTCGCCGCATCCAAAAGGCGGCTCATCCCAAGGAGACAAGGCCATGAGAGAGAGATTTTGGCGCGGCAGCCTGCCGCTTTCCGTGTTGGCGCTGTCGGCGCTGGCTGCCTGTGGCGGGGGCGGCGGCGAAGGCGGCGACAACGGCCGCTACAGCGCGGAGATCCGGCGCACGGCCATGGGCGTGCCGCATATCAAGGCCTCCAACTGGGGCAATGCGGGCTTCGGATACGGCTATGCGCAGGCGCAGGACAACCTGTGCACCATGGCCGATTCGTTCGTGACCTACCGCGGCGAGCGCTCGCGCTACTTCGGGGGCGATGCGCTGCTGGTGTACGAAAGCACCATCGACCGTCCGCGCAATCTCGACTCCGATTTCTTCCACCGCCACGTGATCTCCAGCGACGTGGTGGACGCCATGGTGGCGGCCCAGCCCGACAACCTGCGCAAGATGGTGGCCGGCTTTGCCGCCGGCTACAACCGCTACCTGCGCGAGGCCCAGTCCGGCGGCACCGCCCATGCGGCCTGCCGCACGGCGGCATGGGTGCAGCCCGTCACCGCGCGGGACATCTGGCGGCGAATGTATGCGGCCAATCTGGCCGGGGGCTATAGCAACTTCGTGGCGCCGCTGGCGAATGCCACGCTGCCCAGTGCGGCCGCCAGCACGACGGCCGGGACCGCCATGCCCGCGTCGCCATCCCCCCAGAAGGTGGCGCAGTTCGATCCCGCACGCACGCAGCCGCCCCGGCTGCAGGTGGGCGGAACCGCGGGCATCGGCAGCAACATGTACGGCTTCGGCACCGCCGCCACCGGCGGGTCGAGCGGCCTGCTCTTCGGCAACCCGCACTGGTACTGGAAGGGGCCGGACCGGTTCTACCAGGCCCACCTGACCATTCCCGGCGAGCTGAACGTGAGCGGCGCGTCGTTCCTGGGCGTGCCGGTGGTGCTGATCGGCTTCAACGACAACGTGGCCTGGAGCCACACCGTCTCCACCGCGCGGCGTTTCGGCGTCTTCCAGCTGCAGCTGGCCGATGGCGACCGCACGACCTACGTGCGCGATGGCAAGGCGGTGAAGATGGCGGCCACCCCCATCACCGTGCAGGTGCGCGGCGCCTCCGGCGCGCTCACCGATGTCACGCGCACCCTCTACAAGACCGAGTACGGGCCCGTGGTGAACCTGGGCGGCCTCAACCCGGCGCTGGCCTGGAGCCAGACCACGGCCTTCGCCATGCGCGACGTCAACGGCGAGAACTTCCGCACTTTCCGCAACTGGATGCGCTGGAACCAGGCGGCCTCGCTGGACGAGTTCATCGCCATCCAGAAGCAGGAATCGGCCATTCCCTGGGTCAACACCGTGGCCGTGGGGCGCGGCAACCCGCGCGCCTGGTATGCCGACATCGGCGCCGTGCCCAACGTGTCGACCGAGCAGGTGGCCACCTGCACCACCGGCTTCGGCAAGGCGATGGCGGCGGCCCTGCCCAACGTGCCGTTCTTCGACGGCTCGCGCAGCGCCTGCGACTGGCAGACCGACAGCGACTCGGCGCAAAAGGGCACCATCGGCGCCTCGCGCATGCCCAGCCTGCTGCGCGACGATTACGTGGGCAACATGAACGACAGCTACTGGCTGGCCAACGCCAAGGCGCCGCTCACGGGCTTTCCGGCGATCTTCGGCCCGGCCGGAACGCAGGCGCAGAGCCTGCGCACGCGCATGGGCCACACCATGGCGCTGGAGCGCCTGGCCGGAACCGATGCCTACGCCGGCCAGCAGGCCACCAGCGCCATCGTGCGGCAGATGGTGCTCGACAGCCGGGTGTTCAGCGCCGAGCGCTTCAAGGAGCAGGCCCTCTCCCTGGTCTGCGTGGCGCCCCAGATCACGGTCGCGGCCGAGGGCCGGACGGTGGACGTGGCCGCCGCCTGCGCCACGCTGCGCGCCTGGAACAACACCGGCAACGCCACGGCGCGGGGCTCGCATGTGTGGGACGAGTTCTGGAACCGCGTGAAGGTGCCGGCCGCTCAGCTCTATGCCGTGCCGTTCAGCGCCGCCGACCCGCTGAACACGCCGCGCGAGCTGCGCGCCAGCGCTGCCGATGCGCTGCGGCAGGCCTTCGGTGCCGCCGTGCTGAGCGTGCAGCGCAGCGGCTTCGCGCTGGATGCGCCGCGCGGCGACGTGCTGTTCGCCACGCGCGGCGGCAGCAAGATCGCGCTTTACGGCGGCTGCGGCGATCCGGGCTACTTCACCATCAACTGCTCGGAAAACCCGATCGAGCAGGGCGGCTACAGCATGGACGGGCAGCCGCACGGCAACAGCTACATGCAGGTGGTGGGTTTTCCGGCCGGCGGGGTGGAGGCGCACACGTTCCTCACCTATTCGCTGTCGGACGATCCGGCCTCCAGCCGCAACGGCGACTACACCCGGGCCTACGGGGCCAAGCAGTGGCTGCGCCTGCCGTTCTCGGAATCGGAGATCACGTCGAGCGCGGGCTACAGCACCGTCACCGTGAGGGAATGATCGGCCGCGCGCGCCGGGGGTGACGCAACCCGGTGGCGCGCCCCGGTCGATTGGCGCAAAATGGGGCGGCAGCGCTTGATCCGCCTGCCCGTTCAGCTATCAATATGGAAGCATCCTGTCGTGTCCAGTCCTCGCATTCCCCTGCTTGTTCTCAACCACCTGTCCCCGCAGAGCCAGGCCCAGATTGCGGCCCTTTACGACCTGCACTACGCCCCCACGGCGGCGGACCGCACCGCGGCCATCGTCACCCAGGGCGGGCGTTTCCGGGCGGTGCTCACCATCGGCTCGCTGGGCCTGAGCGCCCAGGAGATCGAGGCCATGCCGGCGCTGGAACTCATCTGCGTGCTGGGTGCCGGCTATGAGAACGTGGACCTGGCCGCTGCCCGCGCGCGCGGCATCGTGGTGGCCTCGGGCGCCGGAACCAACGACGACTGCGTAGCCGACCACGCCTTCGGCCTGCTGATCGGCGCGGTGCGCGGCCTGCGCCCGCTCGACCGCCTGTGCCGCGAAGGCGTGTGGCGCGACGCCATCGGCCTGCCGCCCAACGTGTCGGGCAAGCGCCTGGGCATCTTCGGCCTGGGCACCATCGGCCAGAAGATCGCGCGCCGCGCCTCGGGCTTCGACATGGCCGTGGGTTACCACAACCGCAAGCCGCGCGACGGCGTGGCCTACGAGTACTTCGGCAGCCTGCTGGAACTGGCGAAATGGTGCGACGTGCTGGTGTGCGCCACGCCGGGCGGCGCGGCCACGCGCCATGCCGTCAATGCCGAGGTGCTGCAGGCGCTGGGCCCGCTGGGCTACCTGGTGAACATCGCCCGGGGCAGCGTGGTGGACACCGAGGCGCTGGCCTCGGCCCTGCGCGTGGGCGGCATCGCCGGCGCGGGGCTCGATGTCTACGAAAGCGAGCCGCACCCGCCCGAGGCGCTGATCGGGCTGGACAACGTGCTGCTCACGCCGCACGTGGCAGGCTGGTCGCCCGAGGCCGTGCAGGCCAGTGTGAACCAGTTCCTGGCCAACGCCGGCGGGCACTTCGCGGGCACCGGGGTCGTGGCGCCGGTGTGAGCCGCGGGGGCGGCCCTTCGGGGCCTGCCACCGCTTGGTTTCAAAGGTCGGTGCGCAGCTTCCAGATCTCGGGGAACAGCACCACGTCCAGCATCTTGCGCAGGTAGCTCACGCCGCCCGTGCCGCCGGTGCCGCGCTTGAAGCCGATCACGCGCTCCACCGTGGTCACGTGGCGAAAGCGCCAGAGCCGGAAGGCGTCTTCCAGGTCGGTCAGTTCTTCGCCCAGCTGGTACAGGTCCCAATGCTGCCGCGGGTTGCGGTACACCACCAGCCAGGCCTGCTCCACGGCATCGCTTTCCTCGTAGGGCTGGGTCCAGTCGCGGGCCGTGTGGCTGTCCGGCACCGGAATGCCGCGGCGCGCCAGCAGGCGCAGGGCCTCGTCGTAGAGCGAGGGCGCCTCGTAGGCGGCCTGCACCTGGGCCAGCAGGTCGGCCCGGTGCTCGTGCGGGCGGAGCATGGCGCGGTTCTTGTTGCCCAGCGCGAATTCGATGCTGCGGTACTGGTAGCTCTGGAACCCGCTGGAGCTGCCCAGGTAGGGCCGCATGGCGCTGTACTCGGGCGGCGTCATGGTGGCCAGCACGTCCCATGCGTGCACCAGCTGCTCCATGATCTTGGACACGCGCGCCAGCATCTTGAAGGCCGGCTGCAGCTCGTCCTGCGCCACCAGCGCGATGGCCGCGCGCAGCTCGTGCAGCATGAGCTTCATCCACAGCTCGCTGGTCTGGTGCTGCACGATGAACAGCATTTCATCGTGCGCCGGCGAGCGGGGGTTCTGCGCGGTGAGGATGGCATCGAGCGATAAATAGTCGCCGTAGCTCATGCTCTGGCTGAAGTCGAGCTGGGCCCGCTCTTCGTGCACGATGGATTCGGGCTTGCCGGTGGTCGCTTCGCTGCCGGCGGGCGCGGGGGATTGGGAATGGGGGCACATGGCTCAGGTCACCGCGTTGATCTGGTTGAACTCGGCGCGCTGCCACTCGGCGCCGTCGAGCACCTGGCGCAGGTGCTCCACCGCATTCCACACGTCTTCGAAGCCGATGTACAGCGGCGTGAAGCCGAAGCGCAGGATGTCCTTGTGCGGGCCCTGGCCGCCGTCGCCCTTGCGGAAGTCGCCGATCACCCCGCGCGCGATGAGCGCCTGCACGATCGCATAAGCCCCGCTGCCCTGGCCGTGAAGGCCCTGGCCTTCGTCCCGCGTGAGGCACACCTGCGAGCCGCGCCGGGCGTGTTCGCGCGGGGTCGCCAGGCCCAGGCCGTGGCCGCCGCAACGCGCTTGCACCAGCTGGATGAACAGGTCCGTCAGCGCCAGCGATTTGGCGCGCAGCGCGGCCATGCCGCCCAGCGGCTGCGCGGCATCGAACACGTCCAGGCCGCATTGCAGGGCCGACAGGCTGATGATGGGCTGGGTGCCGCACAGGTAGCGCGTGATGCCGGGCGCGGGCTGGTAGCCGGGCGTGAACTGGAACGGCGCCGCATGGCCCCACCAGCCGGACAGGGGCTGCCAGAAACGGTCGGCATGGCGCGGGTGCACCCACACGAAGGCCGGGGCACCGGGGCCGCCGTTCAGATACTTGTAGCCGCAGCCGATGGAAAAGTCGGCATCGGCGCCCTGCAGGTCGACCGGCACCGCGCCGGCGCTGTGCGCCAGGTCCCACACCGTGAGGATGCCGGCCGCATGCGCCGCCGCCGTCAGGGCCGCCATGTCGTGCATGGCGCCGGTGCGGTAGTTCACGTGGGTGAGCATCAGCACCGCCACCTCGCCGGTGAGCGAGGCGGTGATCTCCTCGGGCTCCACCAGCACCAGTTCCAGGCCGCGCTCCTTGCACAGCCCCTCGGCGATGTAGAGGTCGGTGGGGAAGTTGCTGCGCTCGCTCACCACGCGCCGGCGGCCCGGGCTCTCTTCACGGGCGATGTTGAGTGCCGCGCTCAGCACCTTGTAAAGGTTGATGGACGTGCTGTCGGTGCACACCACCTCATCGGCACCGGCGCCGATGAACGGCGCGAGCTGGTTGCCCAGGCGCTGGGGCAGGTCGAACCAGCTGGCCGTGTTCCACGAACGGATCAGGTCCGTGCCCCACTCGCGCGTCACCACGTCGGCCACACGGGCCGCCGTGGCTTGGGGCAGCACGCCGAGCGAATTGCCGTCCAGATAGATGACGCCGGGGGGAAGGTCGAAGTGCGCGCGCAGCGGGGCCAGGGGGTCCTGCGCATCGAGTGCGCGGCAGTCTTGCAAGGTCGTCATGAGAAGCTCGGGTTAATCAAAAATAATAGCAATCAGGGCAATGAAATCAACGGCATGGGCGCAATATGGCCCTGACCGGCGAGGCGTCGGCCGTGGTCAGCTTCAAGGGCAGGGCGATGAGTTCGTAGTCGCCCTCCGGCACCTCGTCGAGCACCAGGTTCTCCAGCACCCGCAGGCCGCGGCGGCGGATCACCTGGTGGCTGTCCAGCGTCTTGCTGTCGGCCGGGTCGATGCTGGCGGTGTCGATGCCCACCATCACCACGCCCAGATCCGCCAGCCGCTCGATGGTGCCGGGCGCGTAGGCGGCCAGGGCCCCGTCCCAGCGATCGACCGGCATGCGCTCGTAGGTGCGCACCAGCACCCGCGGCGGAAGGTCCTGCATGGCGTGGGCCAAGTGCGCCCATTCGATGAGCGGCCCCGCGCCGATGGCATGGATCACGCGGCAGGGGCCGATGAAGGCGTCCAGCGGCACCTCGCCGAT
The DNA here is from genome assembly GCF_030159015.1 of Acidovorax sp. SUPP3434. Lineage (NCBI taxonomy): Bacteria > Pseudomonadati > Pseudomonadota > Betaproteobacteria > Burkholderiales > Comamonadaceae > Acidovorax > Acidovorax sp. SUPP3434. The sequence goes on along the minus strand of NZ_BQXL01000014.1, from coordinate 88,665 downwards.
GGAGGCACCGTCCGGGTCGTAGTGCAGCGGGGCATCGGCATGCGAGCCGACATGGGGCGACAGCGTGATGGCGCTCACGTTCACCGGGCAGCCGGGCCCGATGGTTGCGCACCACTGCTGCGTGTAGGCCGTGTCGCCGGGGAAGACTGGCGTGGCGGCATGCACCGGCGCCGAAATGTCCCACAGCCGGGGTGAATTCGTGTTCATGGCGCGCATGCTATGCGCATCGGGGGTGATTTCCCAAGGGGTTATCCTTTGCATCGGTAAAAATTGAATAATCCATTCTTTTAAATCCGAAAACAGAACAAATCATGCAGGCCGCCTCCCTCGATCGCACCGACAAGCAATTGCTCGAAGCCCTGCAGGGCAACGCCCGGCTCACCTCGGGCGAACTGGCGCAGATGGCGCACCTGTCCCAGTCGCCTTGCTGGCGCCGGGTGAAGCGGTTGGAGGACGACGGCGTCATCAGCGGCTACCACGCGGGCCTCAACCGGCGCGCGCTGGGTTTCGGGGTGATGGCGTTCGTGATGGTGGGCATCGACCACCAGACCGAGATCTCGTCCCAGGCCTTCGAGGAGGCGGTGTGCGCCATCCCCGAGGTGGTCATGTTCCACGGCATCTCGGGCCCCGAGGACTTCATGCTCGTCGTGGTCGCGAAGGACCTGGACGCCTATTCCGAGCTGCTGCAGCGCCGCCTGCACCGCCTGCCGGGCGTGCGGCACATGCACTCGTATTTTTCGCTGCAGGAGTTCAAGGGCCAGGTCGGCGGCCTGCCCGTGCCGGCGTAGCACCGGCGGCCTGCGCCGCGGCCGCTGCGATCCATCCCCAGTCAGTAGATCGCGCTGTCCGGCAACGCCGCCAAGCCATGGCGCTGGCGTGCGCGGCGGCAGACATCGCTGCCCGCCTCGAACTCTCGGCAGGGCGAGGGCCGCCATTCGTAGATGCCGCAGGCGGCGCGCACGCCGACGGTGCCGGTGAGCGCGGCGCAGCGCGGCGACGCATGGTCGGTGCCTCGCATGCGGCGCAACTGGTCGGTCACTTCCACCACCAGGCCCTGCGGCACGCTGCCGCCCGTCTCCTGCGATTCATGCACCGAGAAATCGACACGGAAACTCGCGCAGCACGCGCCGCAACTCAGGCAGGGATGGGTCATGGCAAGGCGGTGCACGTCGGGGCAAAACCGGCATTGTGCGGGCTCTCGTGCACGGGCTGGCCCGGCAGCGCATCGCATCCGGGCTGATGCGCCTCAAGCCGGCCGAAAGGATGCGGCCTAAAATGAGAACTAAACTCATTCATAACAATCCGATGAAGATGACTGAAGAATCTTCGGGCCCCGCGCTGGCCCCTGGCATCGCCCTGCCTGCTGCCACGGGCCTGGACCGGCTGCCCCGCCGCGTCGACGCCCATGTGACCGCGCTGCAGCCGGCCCGTAACGAACAGGAGCGCGCGGTGATCCAGCGCCTCATGGAAATCGGTTTCCTGCCCGGCGAGCCCGTGCGCGTGGTGGCCAGCGGCTTCCCCGGCGGCGACCCCCTGGCCGTGCGCGTGGGCCAGGCCACCTTCGCTCTGCGCCGCCACGAGGCCGCGCTGGTGCAGGTGCAGGCCGGAGCGCCCGCATGAGCGGGGCCGTTGCGTCGCCCCTGCGCATCGCGCTGCTGGGCAATCCCAACTGCGGCAAGACCGCGCTGTTCAACCTGCTCACGGGCGCCCGCCAGAAGGTCGCCAACTACGCCGGCGTGACCGTCGAGCGCAAGGAAGGCCTGCTGCACACCGCCAGCGGCCGCCGCGTGCGCGTGCTGGACCTGCCCGGCGCCTACAGCCTGAACGCCCACAGCGCCGACGAAGCCGTCACCCGCGACATCGTCACGGGCGAGCGGCCCGGCGAGGCCGTGCCCGACCTGCTGGTCTGCGTGACCGATGCCACCCACCTGCGCCTGAACCTGCGCCTGGTGCTGGAGGCCCGCGCGCTGGGGCTGCCGATGGTGCTGGTGCTCAACATGAGCGACATGGCGGCGCGCCAGCGCATCGAGATCGACCGCGCGGCCCTCTCGCGCGAACTCGGCATGCCGGTGCTGTCCACCGTGGGCGTGCGCAGCGACGGCGCGCAGGAGTTGCTGCAGTGGCTCGACACCCAGGCGCCGCAGGCACTGGCGGGCACGGCGTCCGTGCACCGGGCGGCGGGCGTGGACCTGCGCGCCCAGGTGCTGCAGCTGCACCAGGAGGTGCGCCGCATCATGGCCGCCGCCGTGCGCGAGCCCGCGGTCAGCCTGCGCAACGACGACCGCATCGATGCCGTGGTGCTCCACCCGGTGTGGGGCCTGCTGCTGCTGGCCGTGACGCTGTTCCTCATGTTCCAGGCCGTTTTCAGCTGGGCCGCGATGCCCATGGACGCCATCAAGGCCGGCGTGGACGGGCTGTCGGGCTGGATCAATGCGCACATGGCCGATGGCGTGCTGCGCAGCCTGCTCACCGACGGCATCCTGGCGGGCGCGGGCGGGGTGCTGGTGTTCCTGCCGCAAATTTTGATCCTGTTCTTCTTCATCCTGGCACTGGAAGACTCCGGCTACCTGCCGCGCGCGGCCTTCCTGCTCGACCGCGTCATGGGCACGGTGGGACTGTCGGGGCGGTCGTTCATTCCGCTGCTGTCGAGCTTTGCCTGCGCCGTGCCGGGCGTGATGGCCACGCGCTCGATCACCCACTGGCGCGACCGCCTGGTCACCATCATGATCGCGCCCCTCATGACCTGCTCCGCGCGCCTGCCGGTGTATGCGCTGCTCATCGGCGCGTTCATCCCCGAGCAGACCGTGGGCGGCGTGTTCAACCTGCAGGGGCTGGTGCTGTTCGCGCTGTACTTCGGCGGCATCGTGAGCGCCATGGCCGTGGCGGCGGTCGCCCGCCTCGCGCGCCGGGGCGCCGGCCACGCGCCGCTGCTGATGGAACTGCCCGCCTACCGCTGGCCCAGCGTGCGCAGCCTGGCACAGGGCCTGTACGAGCGCGCGCTGATCTTCATCCGCCGCGTGGGCGGCATCATCCTGGCCGTCACCATCCTGCTGTGGTTCCTCTCCACCTACCCCGCGCCGCCCGAGGGTGCCACGGGCGCGGCCATCCAGTACAGCTTCGCCGGCCGCATCGGCAGCGTGCTGGAGGTGCTGGTGGCGCCGATCGGCTTCAACTGGCAGATCGCCATCGCCCTGGTGCCCGGGATGGCCGCGCGCGAAGTGGCGGTGGGGGCGCTGGGCACCGTGTATGCCCTCTCGGCCACCGGCGAGGAAGTGGCCACCCAACTGGGCCCGCTGATCGCCCAGAGCTGGTCGCTGGCCACGGCGCTGTCGCTGCTGGCGTGGTTTGTCTTCGCGCCGCAGTGCATCTCGACCATCGCCGCCGTGCGCCGCGAGACCAACAGCTGGCGCTATCCGCTGCTGATGACCGGCTACCTGTTCGCGCTGGCGTACGCCGCCAGCTTCATCACGTATCGCCTGGCCCTGGCGCTGGGAGGAGGCTGAGCCCATGGCCCAGGAAATCATCGTCGGCGTGATCGTCGCCCTCGCCGTGGCCTACATGGTGTGGAAGTGGATGCCCGCCCGCTGGCGCGCCCGCCTGGACCGCGTGCACCCGGCGTTGGCGCAGTCAAGCAGTTGCGGGGGCTGCAGCAGCTGCGATTCGGGCGGCTGCGGAACGGGCGGCGGTGCGGTGGGCCAGGAGCAGGTCGTGCAGATGCCGGGCAGCCGTTCTTCGGTGCCGAAGTAGGGCGGGCATCGGCGGAACGCCCCCCATGTTTCATGGCTGGCGCAGAGGGTTTTCCGGCTCCTTTCCCATCAGCGCCTTGTCGCGTCGGCAGGTCTTCAGGGGCAACGCACGCCACGAGACGATTCGGGTCACTTCCTTCGTATCGGCGCGCGTGCTGCTTTCGAGGCACGCGCAACCGTATCCTGCGCTGCCCGATCCGGTTGCCACCCACCTGTTTTTGGGAAACACGGGCCAGTCACCTTCGGCTTGGTGGCCTCCCTGCATTCCCACCGTCCATTCCCCCGCTTTGTCCACGAGCGTTGCATTTCCGGGTGTCGGCTGATCGAACCAGCCACAGCGGGTGGTCGTGGCCTGTGGCGCTGCCGTTGCAACGTTGCAGGCAATCGCCAATGCAGGCATCGAAATGAAGGCTGCGATTTTTGCGTGATGCAAGCGTTGCGGCAGGCAAATGGTCATGGCGTGATGGTGATGGCAGCCCCGGTCCGGTGCGCTTTTCTGGCAAGCCATTCGAAGGAATGCTCTGGTGCGTTCGATCTCCGGACCGGCTCAGGGCCGGGCCGGCTTTCGGGCATCGAATGGAAAGCTGCTTTCCAGGATGTCGGTGCAGGCTTCGCACCGCATAAAGTAGGTCGCTCCCCGGGCCGTGATCGCGCCCCACCCCGTCCAGTTGTCGATGGAGACTTTGGCGATTCGGCCATCCTGGAATATCACCCTGGCCTGTGCGTTGCAATCGCCGGTCTGCAGTTCCTGGCTGTATGGATACTCGCTGCGGAACCGGGCATTCGCCAAAAAGAAACGCACCCTTTTCTCGTCGATCGCCAGGTGCCCGCAGTCGGCCTCCGCGCCGAAACCCTTGGCAGTGCGGTCCTGCACCACGACTGACTTGATCGGGCCGAGGCGGTATTTCTTGGGCTGGAGCGTCTTGTCGAAATCGCTCGTCGGGGAGGCGAACGAAGCGATGCCTGCGCCTGCAAAAAGGGCCGAAGCCAGGAAGTGCTTGATGGTCATTGCCGTATGGCCCTGGATGTTTCGGCTCTCATTCGGCGGTTCTCCTGTCGGGTTCGGTGGCGCCAGACGCTGTTCGAAAAATCATTCGCCGAACAGCACACCCCGCCCCAGCGCCGCAACGGCCTGCTGGAGATTGGCACGTGCCTGCGCTTCGCGTTGCGCCCTGAACCAGGGGGTCGCGTAGACGTGTGGCCGATCCATGAACGACCGCAGCACCGCGGTGCGCCCCGCCACGTAGCGCGGCCAGCGCACGAACCGGTATTCGCGCCGCACGTTGCGCTCGAATTCGCCATACACCTCGGGCGGGGCGCCCAGCACGGCGAGATCGATGTCCACCACCCAGCACGCGTCGCCCTCCAGTGGCGCATCGGGGTTGTGGCGCGTGTCCATGATGTGGCGCTCCACCGTCTGCACCAGGCCCTCGGGCAACCGCTGGGCCAGCAGGAACCGACGCGCCCATTGCGCGCTGCGTTCTTCGTTGTGTCCGCTCCAGGGCCAGTAGATCGCGTCGTGGAACCACAGGGCCAGCTCGACCGCGTGCGGCTGCTGGAGCGCCGTCGGCTGGGCAGCCTGCACGGCCTCCAGGTGCAGGAGGCAGGCGTGCAGGTGGCGGGTGTCGTGGTAGGCGCGGGGCCAGCGGCTCCAGTGGCGCAGCAGGCGTCGGCCCTCGGCGGCCCATGCGGGGCCGGCACGCTCCAGCGCGGCGCCCAGGGCCTGCCAGCGCACCAGCAGTTCACCTTGGCTGGGCTTCATGCGGCGGCGGCTGGGGCGGAGGAGGACGTGGCGATTTCGGCGATCAGCTGGTGATGCGGCCGAGCAGCAGGTATTCCATGAGTGCCTTCTGCGCATGCATGCGGTTTTCGGCCTCGTCCCACACCACGGACTGCGGGCCGTCGATGACGTCGGCCTCGACTTCCTCGCCGCGGTGGGCGGGCAGGCAGTGCATGAACAGGGCGTCCGGCTTGGCCGCCGCCATCATTTCGGCATCGACGCACCAGTCGGCAAAGGCCTTCTTGCGCTCTTCGTTCTCGGCCTCGTAGCCCATGCTGGTCCACACGTCGGTGGTCACCAGGTCGGCGCCGGCACAGGCTTCGAGTGGATTGCTATAAAACTTATAGCTATCTGCCCTAGAACCATTTGCGCCGAGGGCCAATTTCTCATTGATCTCGTAGCCGCGCGGCGTGCTCACGTGGACGGTGAAGCCCAGCAGCTCGGCCGCCTGTAGCCAGGTGTTGGCCATGTTGTTGCCATCGCCCACCCAGGCCACGGTCTTGCCCCGGATGGTGCCGCGGTGCTCGATGTACGTGAAGATGTCCGCGAGGATCTGGCAAGGGTGGAACTCGTTCGTCAGCCCGTTGATGACCGGCACGCGGGAGTGGGCGGCGAAGGCCTCGATCTTGGTCTGCTCATAGGTGCGGATCATCACCAGGTCCACCATGCGGCTGATGACCTTCGCGCTGTCCTCGATGGGCTCGGCGCGGCCCAGTTGGCTGTCGCCCGTGGTCAGGTGCACCACGCTGCCGCCCAATTGGTACATGCCGGCCTCGAAGCTCACGCGGGTGCGCGTGCTGGCCTTCTCGAAGATCATGGCCAGCGTGCGGTCGGTCAGCGGGTGGTGCTTCTCGTAGCTCTTGAATTTGCCCTTGATGACGGCCGCGCGGCTGAACAGGTAGGCGTACTCGTCGGCGGTGAGATCGTTGAATTGCAGGTAATGCTTCATAACGGAACGTTCATTCGGCGAGCAGCGCCTTGACCAGGGGAACCAGCAGGGCCACGATTTCGTCGGCCTCGGCCTGGGTGAGGATGAGCGACGGCACCATGCGGATCACGGTGTCGGCCGTCACGGACAGCAGCAGGCCGGCTTCGGCCGCGCGGCCGACCAGCGCGCCGCAGGGCTTGGTCAGTTCCACGCCGAGCATCAGGCCCTGGCCGCGGATTTCCTTCACGCCGGGCAGGCCGCCCAGCTCGCGCTCCAGCGCGGCCTTCAGGTGCGCGCCCACGACGGCGGCGTTCTGCAGCAGGCCGTCCTCTTCCATGATGCGGATGGTTTCCACGCCGGCGCGCATGGCCAGCGGGTTGCCGCCGAAGGTGGTGCCGTGGTTGCCGGGTGCGAAGATATTCGCGGCCTTGGGGCCGGCCACGACGGCGCCGATCGGCACGCCCGAGCCCAGGCCTTTGGCCAGGGGCATCACGTCCGGCACGATGCCGGCCCACTGGTGAGCGAACCACTTGCCGGTGCGGCCCATGCCGCACTGCACCTCGTCGATCATCATGAGCCAGTCGCGCTCGTCGCAGAGCTTGCGCAACTGCTGCAGGTAGTCGATGCGCATGGGGTTCACGCCGCCTTCGCCCTGGATGGTCTCGAAGAACACGGCCACCACGTTCGGGTTGCCTTCGGTGGCCTGCCGGATGGCGTCGATGTCGTTCATCGGCACGCGGATGAAGCCCTCCACCAACGGGCCGAACCCGGCCTGCACCTTGGGGTTGCCGGTGGCCGACAGCGTGGCGATCGAGCGGCCGTGGAAGGCTTTTTCATAGACCACGACCACGGGCTTGTCGATGCCCTTGTCGTGGCCGAACTTGCGGGCCAGCTTCAGCGCGGCTTCGTTGGCTTCGAGGCCCGAGTTGCAGAAGAAGACGTTGGTCATGCCCGAGCGCTCCACCAGCTGGGCGGCCAGTTGCTCCTGCAGGGGCACGTGGTAGTAGTTGGAGCTGTGGATCAGCTTGGCGATCTGCTCCTGCAGCGCGGGCACCAGCTTGGGGTGGTTGTGGCCCACCGTGTTGACCGCGATGCCGCCGAGCGCGTCGATATATTGCTTGCCGTCCACGTCCCATACGCGCACGCCCTGGCCACGTTCCAGCGCGATCGGCAGGCGGCCGTAGGTGTTCATCACGTGGGGCGAGGCGGCCGGGGCGGAAGCGGTCATGCGGAAATCTCCAGAGAAGGGCAGTGCGAAAGGGGGAGGGGGCTGAGCCGGCTCGTGGCCGGCAAAACGAAGCACGATTCTAGGGGCAGGGCTTTGCATGGCTGTTGACGATTGCGCATCACAGCCATGCGCCGTCCAGCGCCGATCCAGGGGTCTTTGGATGGGTTAGCTCTTATATAAGAGTTAGAATGCCGGCCTGTGGCGCGCCATGCGGCGATCCTGCGGCGACTTCCCCCCAACGACCCCCGATCCTGATGGTTTCCCCCACCTCCAAAGAAGTTTTCATCCAGGGCATCACCCTCGACGGGAAAACCTTCCGCCCCAGCGATTGGGCGGAGCGCCTGGCGGGGGTGATGAGCCAGTTCCGCCCCGGTGGCGCCCGTCCCGGCAGCCACCTGAGCTATTCGCCCTGGTGCGTGCCCACCACGCTCAATGGCATCAAGTGCGTGATCGTGCACCGTGACCTGCAGGGCCACGAACCCATGGCCTGGGATTTCGTCATGAATTTCGCGCGCGACAACCAGTTGCAGGTGGCCGAGGCCTGCCTTCTGCCCGACCAGGCGCCTGACACCGCCCGAAAAGGCTGACGGCGCCATGTCGCAGCGCCCCGGCGTCAGGGGCGGCCGAAAAAAATTTCAAAGGCCCCTTCGGGGTCTTTTTTCATGGGCGTCGGAAGGCGGGCTGGGGAGCGCCTTGCGATCCGCGCTTTCGACGCCCGACCCAATCCGAGCCGACCCACCGCAGATGGCCTGCGCCGCCATGGAAAAAGCCCCGCACTGCAGCGTCGCAGTAACGGGGCGATCAGGCGCGGCCGCAGCCGCGCAAGTGGGGCGCCGGCGTCAGAGCGCCTGCATTTCCTTGTTCGTCCTGGGGCCTGCGGCCTCCGGCGCCTTGGGCTGCGCGGGCGCCGCGCCGGCCGGCGTCGCCGCCGTCTTGCCCAGGGTGGCCGGCACGTCCAGGTAGGGCAGGTGCAGGGCGCTGCTGGTCATGCGGCGGATCTCGTTGGTCAGGGCAGGGTCTTCATTGAGCTTGCGGCCGTAGGAAGGAATGATCTCCTTCAGGCGCGCCTTCCAGCCGGTGTCCGTCATCTGCTGGGGGAAGGCCTTGGCCATCAGGTTCAGCATGATGTGCGGGGCGGTGGAGGCACCGGGCGATGCGCCCATCAGGGCGGCGATGGTGCCGTCCTTGTCGGACACGATCTCAGTGCCGAACTGCAGCACCGCGCCCTCCTTGGGGTCGCGCTTGATGACCTGAACGCGCTGGCCCGCGGTGATGAGCTTCCAGTCTTCGCGCTTGGCGTTCGGGAAGTAATCCTGCAGCGCGCGCTGGCGGTCGTCATCGGTCAGCTCGGCCTGTTGCAGCAGGTACTTGACCAGGTCCAGGTTGTGGATGCCCACGCGCAGCATGCCCACCAGGTTGTCGTGCGTGACGGACGAAAACAGGTCGAACCAGGAGCCCTGCTTGAGGAACTTGCTGGTGGCCAGCGCGAACGGTCCGAACAGCACGACGGGCTGGCCGTCCATGTTGCGGGCGTCCAGGTGGGGCACCGACATCGGGGGCGAGCCCGTGGCGGCCTTGCCGTAAGCCTTCACCGTGTGGCGGGCGGTCAGGGCGGCGTTCTCGATGGACAGGAACTGGCCACCGACTGGAAAGCCCGCATAGTCCTTCGATTCGGGAATGCCCGAGGCCTGCAGCAGCTGCAGCGCGGCGCCACCGGCGCCCACGAAGACGAACTTGGCCTTGACGGTCCGTTCCTTGCCGCCGTCGCCCAGGTGGGCCACGGTCACGTTCCAGGTCTTGTCGTCGTTCTGGCGCAGCGCGCGCACTTCGTTTTGCAGGTGCAGCTGGAAGTTGGGGCTCTTGCGCAGGCCCTGGACCAACTGGCTGGTCACGGCGCCGTAGTTGACGTCGGTGCCCAGGGGCATGAAGGTGGCGGCCACCTTCTGCTTGGGGTCGCGTCCTTCGATCATCAGGGGCGCCCACTTCTGGATCTGCGCCTGGTCTTCCGAGTACTCCATGCCGTAGAACAGGGGGTTCTTGATCAGGGCCTCGCGGCGCTTGCGCAGGTATTCGATGTTTTCGTCACCCCAGACGAAGCTCATGTGCGGCGTGGGGTTCACGAAGGTTTCGGGCGACTGCATGTTGCCGCGGCCGATCTGGTGCGCCCAGAACTGGCGCGACACCTCGAACTGCTCGGCGATGCCGACGGCGCGCTTGGTCTCGATCGTGCCATCGGGCAGCTCGGGCGTGTAGTTCAGTTCCGCGAAGCCCGAGTGGCCCGTGCCCGCGTTGTTCCAGCCATTGGAGCTTTCCAGCGCCACGCCGTCCAGGCGCTCGAACACCTCGATCTTCCAGTCCGGCTGCAGCTCCTGCAGGTAGGTGGCGAGCGTGGCGCTCATCACGCCCGCGCCCACCATCACGACGTCGACGGGCTGGTCGTTCTCGGCAGGAGGAACGGAGCGGGGAAAGAGCGGCCAGTACAGGAACAGGACGGCCGCAAGGATCAGCACCACAACGGCGCCGAACAACGCTTTGATCGACTTTTTCATAGATTTGGTTGGACTGATTGCAATTGAAAAAGCCTGCGCGGACTCGGCAGGCTTTCACGCTTATCAAAAATTGAAGCTCCCTGACATCGGGAATTGTCCCATTAGGTAAATACCCTGACAAACATCAAAGTTTCACGAAATCGGCCGGTGAAAATCGGGCTCACCGGCCGCAAACCCGCATGGATATTGGGTTGGCCCTGTTTCGGGCACAAAAAAACCGCCCGAAGGCGGTTCTTTCGTTTTGCTGACAGCGCACCCGTTACAAACGGCGGACGGCAGGGCCGTCCGGGCTGTTTGCCTGAAAGGTCAGGCGGCCAGGGCCAGGGTTTTCACCTTGGCGGACAGGCGGCTCTTGTCGCGAGCGGCCTTGTTCTTGTGGAAGATGCCCTTGTCGGCGATGGTGTCGACAACGGCTTGCATCTTCGCAAACAGTTCGGTGGCCTTGGTCTTGTCGCCGGCCAGGACGGCCTTCTCGACATTCTTGACCGCGGTACGGTACTTGGAGCGCAGCGAGGTGTTCGCGGCGTTCAGCTTGACGTCCTGGCGGACGCGCTTGCGGCCGGAGGCGAGACGGGGGTTCTTTTTCTTGGGCTTGGCAGATGCCATGGTAAATTTTCCTTAAGTGTCTGAGGATGATGTCAGCAAAGCCCGCGATTATAGCCCAGCGATTTGGGCGGGGCCGCAGGGCCGCTTCGGCGCAGGCGGGCGGTCCCCTTCGGCGAGGTCCGAGGGGCAGGCATTCCGCGGACCTGCGCCGGCCGCAGCGCAGCGCATACACTCGCGGCCGTGTCCCTGTTCAAAGCCGCCTCCACCGTTTCCCTGCTGACCCTGGCCTCCCGCGTGACGGGCCTGGTGCGCGATCTGCTGATGGCCTCGCTGTTCGGGGCCAACGCGCTCACCGACGCCTTCAACGTCGCTTTCCGCATTCCCAACCTGTTTCGCCGGCTGTTCGCCGAAGGGGCCTTCAGCCAGGCCTTCGTGCCCGTGCTCGCGGCGCACAAGGCCCAGCACGGCGACGAGGCCACGCGCCGGCTCATCGCCAGCGTGGCGACGGTGCTGTTCTGGGTGCTGCTGCTGACCTGCGTGCTGGGCGTGCTGGGGGCGCCGCTGCTGGTGTGGCTGCTTGCCAGCGGCCTGCGCCAGAGCGCCGGCGGGTTCGATGCTGCCGTGGTCATGACGCGCTGGATGTTCCCCTACATCGGCTTCATGTCGTTGGTGGCGCTTTCGGCCGGCGTGCTCAACACCTGGAAGCGCTTTGCCGTGCCGGCGGCCACGCCGGTGCTGCTCAACGTCTGCATGATCGCCGCCGCCTGGCTGGGCGCGCCGCAGCTGGCTGCGCGCGGCATCGAGCCCATCTATGCCATGGCCGGCGGCGTGATGCTGGGCGGCATCACGCAACTGGCGGTGCAACTGCCGGCGCTGTTCCGGTTGGGCCTGCTGCCGCGCATCGGCCTCACTCCCGGGGCCATTCGCACGGCGTGGCGCGATCCGGGCGTTCGCCGCATCCTCGCCTTGATGGGCCCGGCGTTGCTGGGGGTGGGCGTGGCGCAGATCTCGCTCATGATCAACACGCAGATCGCCTCGTACCTCGCGCCGGGCAGCGTGACCTGGCTGTTCTATGCCGACCGGCTCATGGAGTTTCCCACCTCGCTGCTGGGCGTGGCGCTGGGCGTGGTGCTGACGCCGCAGCTGGCGGCCGCCAAGGCGGCCGGCGATGCCGCCCGCTACTCGTCCATGCTCGACTGGGGGCTGCGCATCGTCGTGGTGCTGTCCGTGCCGTGCGCGGTGGGCCTGCTCACCTTTGCCGAGCCCCTGGTGGCCACGCTGTTCCACCACGGCGCGCTGCAGGACAGCGACGTCGGCCAGATCGCGCTGGCCCTGGCCGGGTACGGCGCGGGGCTGCTGGGCCTGGTGGCCATCAAGGTGCTGGCGCCCGGCTACTACGCCAGCCAGGACATCCGCACGCCGGTGCGCATCGCCATTGTGGTGCTGGTGGTCACGCAGCTCCTGAACGCCGCGCTGGTGCCGCTGATCGACCATGCGGGCCTTGCGCTGTCCATCGGCCTCGGAGCCCTGATCAATGCGCTGTGGCTGCTGATCGGCCTGCTGCGGCGTGGCACCTACCAGCCCCAGCCCGGATGGGCCCGGCTGGCGCTGCAGGTGGTGGCCGCCAGCGCCCTGCTGGCGGTGCTGCTGATGTGGGGATCGCGCCATTTCGACTGGCTGGCCCTGCGGGCGCACGAGGGGCAGCGCGCCGGGCTCCTGGCCCTGCTGATGGGCGGCGCGGCGCTGCTGTATTTCGGGGCGCTCTGGGCAGCGGGCCTCAAGCTGCGCGAACTGCTGCGCCGCTGACCGCCTTCGCGCCGGGTTTTGTCCCTTCGGAACCCCGCTTGACGCGGCCCGGCACGCCCCTTACAACTCTCCAATGGCCCTGAGCTATTCCCTTCCCACTCCGCTGGAGTACTTCGCCACGCTGGTGCGCAGCGACGACCAGTTTCCCCTGCTGGAGGCGGCGGCGTCCATCGCGCAGGACGAGTACCCCGAGCTGGACGTGCAGCAGCTGCTCGGCGACGTGGACCAGTTGCTCGCGCGGCTGCGCCGTCGGTTGCCCGCCGATGCGTCGTCGCTGCAGCGCCTGCGCTCGCTCAACCAGTTCTTCTTCGGCGACCTGGGCTTCGCGGGCAACGTCAACGATTACTACGACCCCGAGAACAGCTACCTCAATGCCGTGCTGCGCACGCGGCGGGGCATTCCGATTTCGCTGGCGCTGGTGTGGATGGAACTGGCCCAGGGGCTGGACCTGCATGCGCGCGGCGTCTCGTTTCCCGGGCACTTCATGATCAAGGTGCTGTTGCCCAAAGGGCAGGTGGTGATGGACCCGACCACGGGCCAGTCGCTGTCGCGAGAAGAGCTGTCCGAGCGGCTCGAACCCTACCGGCACCGCAGCAGCGGCCTGGTGGACGACTACGATATTCCGCTGGGCCTGTACCTGCAGGCGGCGCCGCCGCGCGACGTGATCGCGCGCATGCTGCGCAACCTCAAGGAGATCCACCGCTCGCAAAAGGACTGGGCGCGGCTGGTGGCCGTGCAGGACAGGCTCATCGTGCTGCTGCCCGACGCCTGGGGCGAGTGGCGGGACCGGGGCCTGGCCCATGCGGAGCGGGGCGACACGGCATTGGCCGTGGCCGACCTGGAGACGTACCTGGCGCGCGTGGAAGACGGGCTCGACATCGACGCCATCGCCGAGCGCGTGAGCCTGCTGCGCCGCGCCAGCAACTGAGGCGCAGCGCTGCGGCAACGGCGCCACCAGGATTCTGTTGGCCCTCTTACTGGCGCGCCGTGCGCACGTTGGGCGGCAGGGCTTGCGGGTGGCTGGTGCGCAGCGGGTTGATGTCCAGCCCGCCGCGGCGCGTGTAGCGCGCATACACCGACAGCTTGATCGGCTTGCAGCGCGTCCACACGTCCATGAAGATGCGCTCCACGCATTGCTCGTGGAATTCGTTGTGGTTGCGAAAGCTCACTAGGTACTGCAGCAGCCCGGCCTGGTCGATCTGCGGGCCGCTGTAGTGGATGCGCACGCTGCCCCAGTCCGGTTGGCCGGTCACCAGGCAGTTGCTTTTCAGAAGGTGGCTCGTGAGCGCCTCGGTCACCGGCGTCTCGGCATGGTTGGCCGACAGCAGCTCGGGGGCCGGCGTGTACTGCATGCATTCCACGTCCAGGCGGTCGAGCAGCAGGCCGTCCAGTTCCTGCACGGGCTCGCGGTCGAACAGCTCGGGCTGCAGCAGCTTCACGCCCACCGTGCCTGCGTGGGGCGCCCCGCGCCAGACGGCTTCGCTCACGTCGGCGCGAATGCGGGCCTGCACCTCGGCGGCATCCGCGAAGCGCGTGTTGTTGAAGCTGTTCAGGTAGAGCTTGAACGACTTGCTCTCGACGATGTTCGGCGTCTCGCACGGCACCGTCACATGGGCGATCGCCACCTGCGGCTTGCCGCGTGGGTTGAGCCAGGACAGCTCGAACGCCGTCCACAGGTCGGCGCCGAAGAAGGGCGGCGTGTCGCCGATGCCGATCTCCGCCCGCTTGCCGGCCCGGGGGATCGGAAAGAGCAGGGCGGCGTCGTACTGGTCCGCATAGGCGGATGCGCGACCCAGCTGCGATTGTTCGGGGGTGTTCATGGAACTCCGTGTTTCTGTTTGCTATTGATTTAATAGCTATGGAGGCAATGAGAACTAGGGCATCAAGCCGATTTCATTCGAATTTTCGTTCGCGCAGCCATTTGGTGGCGATCCACTTCTCGCCGGCGATCACCGGCGCGCCGCCGTGCAGTGTGCGCGTGGACGGGTGGGGGCGTTCGTAGCTGAAGAACACCGCGTTGCCCTGGCGCGGCGCGATCTCCAGGTGCACGTCGGGGAAGGTGGTGCCGCCGCCCTTGTCCGGGTTGTTCAGGTAGATCACCAGCGTGGCCACCCGCTGCCCGCCGCGGCGCAGGATGGTCGGCGTGCCGGGCTCGGCAGGGTCGAAGTAGTCGTAGTGGGGCTTGTATTCCGCGCCCGGGCGGTAGTGCAGCACCTGCAGGCCTTCGCCGTTTTCCAGCGGCCAGTTCACCAGCTTGGCGATGCGCTCTTCCAGGAGGCGCACCACCGCGTTCTCGCCGATCTGGAAGAACATGCCGTCGCTCGTGCGGTCGTCGTTTACCTCTTCGCCGCCCGTGCGCGTGGCCACGGTGAGCGAGCGCGCCATGCGCGGCTCGGCTTCGGCCACCAGCGCTTCGCACTCCTCGGGCGAGAGCAGGTTGCCGAACAGCACCACGCGGGGCTGGGCCATGGACATGAGCACTTCGACCTGGCGGTCGCCCACGTCGATGAAGAGCGGCGATTCGCCCACGGCCGGTTCGGGCACGCGCGAGGCAGGAGGCTGCCCCTGCTGCACCGCCAGCGCTTCCAGGTGGTCGCGAAGCACATGCTCCATGGCGTGCGCGGCCACGTCTTCCCGCCAGCCCGCGTCGAGCATGGACTGGAGCACCACCGGCGCCTGAAAACCGGCCTGGGCCTGCGCGATGATCCATTCGCGCAGCTCCGGCGTCACGGACTGGGAGGGGGCATCGGCCGGGGCGGAGGAGGTGGTCTGGCGGGAACGTGCGGGCATGGCGTGGTGGGCGTCAGTGGCGTTGGCGTTTCGGGAAGAGGAATCCAGTCGATCGTCGGGGCCGGGAGGCGCGGGGCCATCCGCCCTCAGGCGGCCTTGCGGCGGAACACGAGCCGCTCCGGCGTGGAGGCGGCACTGGCGAAAGCATAGCCTTCCAGGTCAAAACCCTCGAGCTGGCGCGGTGTGGCCACCTGGTGCCGGATGGCATGGCGCGCCATGAGCCCGCGCGCCCGCTTGGCGTGGAAGCTGATGATCTTGTAAGCCCCGCCTTTCCAGTCCTCGAACACGCACTCGATGACGCGCGCCTTCAGCACCTTGCGGTCCACCGACTTGAAGTATTCCTGCGACGCCAGGTTGACGACCACCGGCGTGGCGTCGGCCGCCAGTTGCCGGTTGAGGTGCTCCGCAATCGACGCCCCCCAGAACTGGTACAGGTTGGCGCCCGCATCGGTGGCGAGCCGGGTGCCCATTTCCAGGCGGTAGGGCTGCATGCGGTCCAGCGGGCGCAGCACGCCGTACAGGCCGCTCAGAATGGCGACATGGCGCTGGGCCCAGTCCAGCTCGGCCAGCGTGAGCGAGCGGGCCTGCAGGCCTTCGTACACATCGCCGTTGAAGGCCAGCACGGCCTGGCGCGCATTTGCCGCGGTGAACTTCGGCCGCCATGCGGCATACCGCGCCACGTTCAGCGCGGCCAGCGGATCGCTGATGCCCATCAGGGCGGCAACGTCCTGCGGCGACTTCTGCCGCAGCACTTCGATGAGCCGGGTGGACTGAGAGACGAACTGCGGCAGCGTGTGCCCAACGCCATCGGGCAGGGGCGTGTCGTAGTCCAGGGATTTGGCGGGAGACAGCAGGAACAGCATGGGAGTCGCGATGGTCCGGTGACCTCGGAGGGGAAGCGGAAAGCCCGGCAGCGGGCTTTCCGGCAAAGACGACAACCGGCCCGGGCATTGCACCGCGCGCCGGCGGCGCCGCATCAGGCGGCGGGCGGCTGCTCGAACGGCAGCGTCAGGTCGCGCAGGTCGCGGCGCGTTTCCACCAGCACCAGCGGGCCTTCATCGATCGCCACCACCGGGGGGCGTTCGCGCGGCACGTGGACCGGGCGCGGTTCGGCCGCGATGGCGGCCTGCGCGGCGGCGATCTTCTCCGCATCGGAGTTGACCCACTGCAGGCCCGATGTCTGGGCGACCTGGTTCAGCTCGTCCACCGGCAGGGTGAATGCCTGGACCCGCGGCATGGCGCCATTGGGCTGGGCAGGGGCTGCGGCTTGGGCTGGAGCGGCGGCAGCAGGCTGCACCACGGGGGCCGGCACGGGCGTTGGCGCCACCGGAGCCACTGGGGCCGCCGTGGACGCCATCGGCGCGACCGGGGCCGCGACCGGAGCGGGTGCCGACACGGGACGCGGGGCGACCGGCGCAGGGGCCACCGGCTCCAAGGCAGGCGCGCTGGGTACCGCCGATTCCACGGGCGCATCGGTGGCTGGTGCGGCGACGGGCTCGTGGGCCTGTGGCGCGGCGGCAGCGGACGCGTTGAAGTAGCTGCGGCGTGCGGGTTCCTGCGAGGCTTCGGCGGGCGCGCTGTCGGCAGGGGCCGTCGCGCTGACATCGAAGTCCATCAGGTTGCCGGCAGGCTGCTCCTGCTCCGCACCGTTTTCACGCGGAGCCCGCTCGCCGCGCTCGCGGCGATCACGGCCGTAACGGTCGCGCGACCGGCGTTCACGGCGCTCATCGCCTCCGGCGGCGGGGGCGGCCGGGGCGGCGTCGTTGCCGGTCAGGTCCAGGTCGGGCAGGGACGCCATGGGGGACGTGTCCACGAAGTCCGCCACGGGGCCCTGGCCTGCGCCGGCGGCCTCGTCGACGCGGGGAGCGCGTTCACCACGCCCGCCACGCTCGCCGCGGCCACCGCGCTCGCCACGTTCGCGGCGGGGGCCACGCTCGCTGCGTGCGGCTTCCACGGGTTCGCCGGCACCGTCCAGGGTGACCGAAGCGGTCGCAGGCAGCGCTGCGCCGGTTTCGGCGTTCAGCGGGGTTTGGCGGGGCTCGCCGTCCCGGCCGCGTCCGCGGCCTTCGCGTGGCTCGCGGGGTTCGCGGCCTTCACGGGGCTCGCGCCCGCCATTGCGGGGTTCGCCTTCCGGACGGCCCTCGCGGCCTTCCCGGCCGCCACGTGCTTCGCCGTCGCGGGGTCCGCGGCCATTGCCGTTCCCGTTGCGTGGGGCTTCGCCCTCCGGGCGCTCCGCACGACCGTCACGGCCATCGCGGCGGCCACGGCCTTCGCCATTGCCTTCCCGTTGGCCGTCGCGCGAGCCATTGCGGTCGCTGCCGTTGCGCTCACCGCGGCGGCCGCGTTCGCCGCCACGGCCTTCACGCCGGCCTTCCCGTGCGGGTTCGGCCACCGGGGCCGGTGCCGGCGCGGCCACGGGGGCCGGGGCACGTGGGGGCTCGCCGAAACCGAACAGGCTCTTGAGCCATGCGAAGAACCCTTGCTCCTGGGGCGCGGGCGCCACGGCCGGCGCGGGTGCCGGAGCCGGGGTGGCCGCCGCAGCCGCAGCGGCTGCCGCTGCCGCGGGCCGGCTGTGCGACGGATTGCGGGCCGCGCCTTCCGGGCGGGGCTCGGCGATCGGCGCCGGCGCGTCGGGCAGCACGCCCTTGATCACCGGGGTCTGCTTGTTGGTGGGCTCCTGCGAGCGGCGCGTGACGGCGGTGGGGTCTTCCACTTCTTCGACGAGCTTGTAGCTGGCGTCGATGTGGTCCAGGCGCGGGTCGTCGTGCTTGAGGCGCTCGAGCTTGTAGTTCGGCGTCTCCAGGGTCTTGTTGGGCACCATCAGCACGGTCACGCGCTGCTTGAGTTCGATCTTGGCGATCTCGGGGCGCTTTTCGTTGAGCAGGAACGAGGCCACTTCCACCGGCACCTGGCAGTGCACGGCGGCCGTGTTGTCCTTCATGGACTCTTCCTGGATGATCCGCAGGATCTGCAGCGCCGACGATTCGGTGTCGCGGATGTGGCCCGAGCCGCCGCAACGGGGGCAGGGGATGGAGGAGCCTTCGCTCAGCGCGGGCTTGAGGCGCTGGCGGCTCATCTCCATCAGGCCGAACTTGCTGATCGTGCCGAACTGCACGCGGGCGCGGTCCTGGCGCAGGGCGTCGCGCAGCCGGTTTTCCACTTCGCGGCGGTTCTTCGACTCTTCCATGTCGATGAAGTCGATCACGATCAGGCCGCCCAGGTCGCGCAGGCGCATCTGGCGGGCCACTTCGTCGGCGGCCTCTAGGTTGGTGCGGGTGGCGGTTTCCTCGATGTCGCCGCCCTTGATGGCGCGGGCGGAATTCACGTCCACGCTCACCAGCGCTTCGGTGTGGTCGATCACGATGGCGCCGCCGGAGGGCAGGGTCACGGTGCGCGCGTAGGCCGACTCGATCTGGTGCTCGATCTGGAAGCGGCTGAACAGCGCGGCGTCGTCGCGGTAGCGCTTGACCTTGCCGGCATGCTCGGGCATCACGTGCGCCATGAACTGGTGCGCCTGCTCGTAGATGTCGTCCGTGTCGATGAGGATGTCGCCGATATCGCCGTTGAAATAGTCACGGATCGCGCGGATCACCAGGCTCGACTCTTGGTAGATCAGGAAGGCGCCCTTGCCCCCCTTGGCCGCGCCGTCGATGGCGGTCCAGAGCTTGAGCAGGTAGTTCAGGTCCCACTGCAGTTCGGGCGCCGTGCGGCCGATGCCGGCGGTGCGCGCGATGATGCTCATGCCCTTGGGGTATTCGAGCTGGTCCATCGCCTCCTTGAGCTCGGCCCGGTCTTCGCCCTCGATGCGGCGCGACACGCCGCCACCGCGCGGGTTGTTGGGCATCAGCACCACATAGCGGCCGGCCAGCGACACGAAGGTGGTCAGGGCTGCGCCCTTGTTGCCGCGCTCTTCCTTCTCGACCTGCACCAGCAGTTCCTGGCCTTCGCGGATCACGTCGTTGATGCGCGCCTGGCTGACCGAGACGCCTTCGGCGAAGTACTGGCGGGAGATTTCCTTGAAGGGCAGGAAGCCGTGGCGGTCTTCGCCGTAGTCGACGAAGCAGGCTTCCAGCGAGGGCTCGACGCGGGTGACGACGGCCTTGTAGATGTTGCCCTTGCGCTGCTCGCGCCCTTCGATCTCGATTTCGTAGTCGAGCAGCTTCTGGCCGTCGACGATGGCCAGGCGGCGTTCTTCGGGCTGCGTGGCGTTGATGAGCATCCGCTTCATGATGGGATTCCTTTTCGTTGTCGGCCGGGCGGCGCGCAGCGAAAAAGCTGCATCGGCGCGCGTCCCGACCATTCAAACCAATGACACAGGCTCTTCAGGAGCCATGGATGCCAGGGCCGACGCGTTGAAACGAAGGGAATTGCCGCAATGCCACGCGGCTGCGAAGCACTAGCTTCGCAGTCGTGGCGGGGGCGCGTGGATGGGGGCGAGGGGAAATGTGTGCAGCGTTGCCATGAAAGACTTGGCTGATGGCGCGGGCTGCACGGGCGATGCCGGCGATTGCGGAGCCCATGCCGAAGGCAGGCGCCTTCGCCAAAGGGTCACAATCCATGCCAACAATGCCCACATGTTTTCGCTTTGATCCGCCCGCAGAACCTGCCTGTTGGGCGGCCTGCGGACTGGGGATTCCGGTTTCGGTGTTTCAATTTGTCAGCCGGCCGCGCGGCGTGGGAGCCACCACAGGCATCTGGCCTGCAATCTGCGCACACGACACCCGTTGGCATCGACCTGCCTGCGCGGCTTGCAAGGTTGCGTGGACTAAACTCCAGACAAATCAACCACTTACAGAACATCGCGCAGGTGAAACACATTATAGGGGGCAAACCGGCGACGGACCGTGCCCCAAACCCCGCCCCCGCTGCAGCCCGCATCGTCGAAGTCGACGAGGACTCTGCCGGCCAAAGGCTCGATAACTTTCTGATACGCCATCTGAAGGGCGTCCCCAAAACGCACGTGTACCGCATCATCCGCAGCGGAGAAGTGCGCATCAACAAGGGCCGCGCCAGCGCGGACACCCGGGTCGCCACGGGCGATCAGGTGCGCCTGCCGCCCGTGCGCATCTCGGACAAGGTGGCCGAGAAGGCCGAGCGCCCGGCGCCGGCCCGCGAATTCCCCATCCTGCTGGAGGACGACCACCTGATCGCCATCGACAAGCCCGCGGGCGTGGCGGTGCACGGCGGCAGCGGCGTGAGCTTCGGCGTCATCGAGCAGTTGCGGCAGGCCCGTCCCCAGGCGAAGTTCCTGGAACTCGTGCACCGGCTGGACCGGGAAACCTCGGGCATCCTCCTCGTGGCCAAGAAGCGTTCCGCGCTCACGCACCTGCAGGACCAGTTCCGGGAGCGGGAGACCGGCAAGACCTACCTGGCCCTGGTGCCCGGCACCTGGGCGGCCAACAAGAAAGTGATCGACACGCCCTTGCACAAGTATCTGCAGGCCGATGGTGAGCGGCGGGTGCGGGTGACCACGCCGGAAGACCCGGACGGCATGCGCTCCATCACCCTCGTGAAAGTGCGCAGTCACCTGCCGGCGCGCGCGGCCGAGGGACTGCCGGCCATGAGCCTGCTGGAAGTCACCATCAAGACCGGTCGCACCCACCAGATCCGCGTGCACCTGGCCAGCCAGGGCCATGCGATCGCGGGCGACGACAAATACGGCGACTTCGAACTCAACAAGCGGCTGCACAAGCATGGCCTCAAGCGCATGTTCCTGCATGCGTGGCGGTTACAGTTCTCCCATCCCTCCCACGGCGAGCGCATCGAACTGCGCGCAGAGTTGCCGCCTGACCTGGCGCAATTCACCGCCGCCACTGCCTGAAGACCATGCCCACGACCCCACGCCGCCGCTTCGACCTCATCGCTTTCGATTGGGACGGCACCCTCTACGACTCCACCGCCATCATCGTGCGCTGCATTCAGGACTCCGTGCGCGACGTCGGCGGCACGGTGCCGACCGATCAGGCCGCGGCCTGGGTGATCGGCATGGGCCTCATGCAGGCGCTGACCCACGCTGCACCCGATGTGCCACCGGAAAAACACGCCGAACTGGGCAACCGCTACCGCTACCACTACCTCAAGCACCAGGACGATCTGAGCCTGTTTTCCGGCGTATTGCCCATGCTGGAAGACCTGCGCGCCCGGGGCCACCTGCTGGCGGTGGCGACCGGCAAGAGCCGGCGCGGCTTGGACGAGGTGCTGCACACGGTGGCGCTGCGGGGCATGTTCGATGGTTCCCGCACGGCCGACGAAACCGCCGGCAAGCCACACCCGCTCATGCTCCAGGAGTTGATGGCCGAGTTCGATGTGGCGCCGGAGCGCGTGTTGATGATTGGCGACACCACCCACGACCTGCAGATGGCCCTGTCGGCCGGGTGCTCCAGTGTGGGGGTGAGCTACGGAGCGCACGAGCCCGGTGAGTTCGAAAGTCTCCAACCCCTGGCCGTGATGCATTCCGTGCCGGAACTGCACGCCTGGCTTTTGCGGCACGCCTGACGCTGGCCGCTGCATGCTACAGCCCATCGCCGGTAATTGCCATGGCCTCTTCCTCGCAACCCATCGACCTTTGCCCCAGCGCCGATCTGGTGGACGGGGGACAGGCCGTTGCCTTCGACGTCCTGTATGCCGGCCAAGCCTGCCGCGCCTTTGCCGTGCGCTTCGAAGGCCGGCCGCATGCCTATCTGAACCGGTGCACGCACGTGCCGATGGAGATGGATTACCAGCCGGACCGCTTCTTCGACGACACCGGCCAGTGGCTGCTGTGCGCCACGCACGGCGCCGCCTATCGGCCCGATACGGGCGCTTGCGCGGGTGGCCCGTGCCGCGGGGGCCTGGTGAAGATCCAACTCTCCGAAGGCCAGGGCGTAGTGCGCTGGCATACTGAACCCCACTTGCAACCTGTCGAATTCTGACAAATGACCGAACCGACCCGGCCCGAACCTTTTGGTTCTGGGCAGACTCCCCCGCCAGCGCCCGATCTGTGGGCACAGACTGCTACTGAAAAAGAAGCAAAAGACCCTGCGAAGATGCCAGGCTGGGAGCGTGACGTGTTGGAAAAGCTGGTGTTCGCGACCTTGTCCGAGCAGCGCTCCGCACGCCGCTGGCGCATTTTTACCCGGTTGGCGTGGCTGGTCTTCCTGATTGCCGTGGCCTGGGTGTTGCTGGCGCGCGACGCTACCAGCACGAGCAAGAGCACGCCCCACACGGCGGTGGTGGACATCAAGGGTGAGATCGCCGCGGGGGCCGAAGCCAGCGCCGAGTTCGTGGTGGCGGCCATGCGCAGTGCCTTCGAAGACTCCGGATCGCAGGCCGTGGTGCTGCTCATCAACTCGCCGGGCGGCAGCCCGGTGCAGGCCGGCATCATCAATGACGAGATCATTCGCCTGAAGGCCAAGTACAACAAGCCCGTCTATGCCGTGGTGGAGGAAACCTGCGCATCGGCCGCCTATTACATCGCCGCCGCCGCCGACGAGATCTACGTGGACAAGGCCAGCATCGTCGGCAGCATCGGCGTGCTGATGGATGGCTTCGGCTTCACCGGCACGATGGAAAAGCTGGGCGTGGAGCGTCGCCTGCTGACGGCGGGCGAGAACAAGGGCTTCCTCGACCCGTTCAGCCCGCAGACCGAAAAGCAGCGTGCCTATGCGCAGGCCATGCTGGACCAGATCCACCAGCAGTTCATTCATGTGGTCAAGGAAGGGCGCGGCGATCGGCTCAAGCCCACGGCGGACACCTTCAGCGGTCTGTTCTGGACCGGCCAGCAGGCGGTGGAGATGGGGTTGGCCGACCACCTGGGCAACCTCGACTATGTGGCACGCGAGGTCGTCAAGGCGGAAGACATCATCGACTACACCCGCCGCGACAACGTTGCCGAGCGGCTGGTCAAGAAATTCGGCGCTGCCATGGGCCAGACGGCCGTGCAGGCCATCAAGGGCGCACCGGCCATCCGCTGAGGGCTCGCCATCCGGGGGGGGGGCTGCCGCCGGCCCGGGCTCGGTGCCCGGTGGTCCGGATCAGCGGTTGGAATCCCTGAGATCTGTTGATCGGGCCTAACGCCCGATGGCAAAGACGGCCGGTATCCGGTTATCGGGCACTTCAATTTGCTGTCGCCATTGGCGCACGAGCCGGCTTGCCGTGCGCGCCTGCGGCAGTGTGAGCCCGCTGGCAATCGCCAGCCGGGTATTGGGCTGCAAGGTTTGCACCAGGGCCTGCCACAGCGCGGTGTTGCGGTACGGGGTCTCGATGAACAGTTGCGTTTGCCCTTGCTTGAGCGCCAGGGCTTCCAGTTCGCGGATGCGCTGGGTGCGCTGGGCCGAATCCTGCGGCAGATAGCCTGCAAAAGAAAAACCCTGTCCATTGAGACCGCTCGACGCCAGCGCCAACAAGAGCGACACGGGGCCCACCAGTGGCACCACCCTCAGCCCGCAATCGTGTGCGGCACGCACCACCGAGCTGCCAGGGTCCGCCACCGCAGGCATGCCCGCCTCGCTCACCAGGCCCATGTCGTTGCCTGCCAAAGCGGGCGCCAGCAACGTGCGGGCATCAAAGGTCACATGGCCGTCTGCACCATGGTCGCCTTTCTTGTGCACTTCGCGCGGCAACTCGTCGATCTGCTGCGACTGCAGCGGCAGCTTCAGGGGGAACAGCGCATCGACGCGCTTGAGGTAGGCGCGGGTGCTCTTGGCGTTCTCGCAGATCCAGTGGGTGATTTGCGACGCCGCCTGCAATGTCGCGGCAGGCAGGGATTGGTCCAGGGGGGTTTGGGTGTCGCAGCCGAAGTCGAGCGGCGCGGGCACCAGGTAGAGCGTGCCGGTCGATGCGGCTGTCATGGCAGTTCCATTCCAGCGGCGCGCAACATGCGGCAGGTTCGGATCAGCGGCAGGCCGATCAGCGCTGTCGGGTCATCGCTTTGGATGCTGTCGAGCAGGCTGATGCCCAATCCTTCGCTTTTGGCACTGCCGGCGCAGTCGTACGGTTGCTCGGCGCGCAGGTAGCGCTCGATCTCCGCATCGGACAGGTCGCGGAAGCGAACTTCCACCGGTGCCAACTCCACCTTTTCAAACCCCGCGGCGGCGCAGACAACCGCCACCGCGGTCTGGAACACGACGCTGTGGCCACGCATCTGTTGCAGTTGGGCAACCGCTTTCTCGTGCGTGCCGGGCTTGCCCAGCGGTTGTCCCAAGAGATCCGCTACTTGATCGGAGCCTATCACCACGGCGTCAGGGTGGGCTGCAGAGACGGCGCGGGCCTTGGCCATGGCCAACCGCAAGGCGAGGGTGCTGGGCGCCTCGCCGGCGTGGGGCGTTTCGTCGACATCGGGCGCTGCGACATCGAAAGGCAGGCGCAGGCGGGAGAGCAGTTCGGCCCGATAACGGGAGGTCGAGCCCAGCACCAGACGGCGGGGCAGGGAAGGGGATTGAGGCATGCGCTGATTCTCTTACACTGCCGCCATGACCAAGGAATTCTCCCCTCATCGCCTCGATGTCAAAGCCTTCGCGCAGGGGGGCGGTCACCTGTCCGGCCATGACTCCCTTTTGAAGTACGAACGCTTGGCCCAGGAAGCCAAAGGCCTGCACCCCGATCTCATGGTGGATTGGCAGGTCGACGGCGAAGTGCGCAGCACGCATGGCATCGGCGGACAGATCTGGCTGCGGCTCACGGTGAACGCAGCGCTTCCCATGACGTGCCAGCGCTGCCTCGGGTCGGTGGATGTGCCGCTTCAGGTGCAGCGTGAGTTCCGCTTCGTGGCGGATGAAGCCACGGCGGAAGCGCTGGACGACGAGAGCGATGAAGATCTGCTGGCTTTGAGCCGCGAGTTCAATCTGCGGGAGTTGATCGAAGACGAGTTGCTCATGGCATTGCCCCTTGTACCGCGGCACGACGAATGCCCGGCCCCGGTGCCGATGGAATCCAGCGACGAGGATTTCGAAGAGGCCAGCGCGCAAAAGCCCAACCCTTTCGCGGCACTGGCAGCCTTGCGAAAAGACAAAGCGGAAGACTGAAAACCGTTTGGGCTATAATCGAGGGCTTCGCGCGAATCCCCTCGTGTCTTTATGGGCTGATCGCGTTTTTACCAACCCTTCAAGACTCAGGAGCCACCATGGCTGTTCAGCAAAACAAAAAATCCCCTTCCAAGCGCGGCATGCACCGTTCGCACAATGCTCTCAACGTGCCTGGCACGGCTGTCGAGCCCACCACCGGCGAAGCCCATCTGCGCCACCACATCAGCCCCAACGGTTTCTACCGTGGCCGCCAAGTGCTGAAGAACAAGTCTGAAGCCTGATTTAACTCGCGCGCCAAGGCCCGCTGCTACGAAATTGGTAGCGCGGGCCTTTGTTTTGTTCGCTGTATTTTCATTTCCGGTCGTTTTCTGCGGTCGGACAAGTCGCCCATGATCACACTGGCTGTTGACTGCATGGGGGGCGATCACGGCCCCCGCGTCACGCTAGCGGCGTGCCGCCAGTTCCTAGAAAACCATCCCGAAGCCCGTTTGCTCCTTGTCGGCCAACCTGAAAGCCTCAAGGACTTCAAGCACGATCGGGCCGCTGTCACGCCTGCCAGCGAAGTCGTCACCATGGATGATCCGGTGGAGATTGCCTTGCGCCGTAAAAAGGATTCTTCCATGCGCGTTGCAATTCAGCAGGTCAAGGATGGGGCCGCGCAAGCCGCCATTTCTGCGGGCAACACGGGCGCTTTGATGGCCATCGCTCGCTATCTCCTCAAAACCCTGGACGGAATCGACCGCCCCGCGATTGCGACCCAGATACCCAATGCCAAGGGTGGTGCCACGACCGTGCTGGACTTGGGCGCCAACGTGGATTGCAGTGCCGAGCATCTGCTGCAATTTGCAGTGATGGGGTCGGCGCTGGTGTCTGCGCTTCAAGAGGGCTCGGAGCCCACCGTCGGCCTGCTGAACATTGGCGAGGAAGCCATCAAGGGCAGTGAAGTGATCAAAAAAGCAGGTGAACTGTTGCGTACGGTGGGTAATTCTGGTGATCTTCGCTTTTTTGGCAATGTAGAAGGCAACGACATTTTCAAGGGCACGGTCGATATCGTGGTTTGTGACGGTTTTGTGGGGAATGTGGCGCTCAAGGCCAGCGAAGGTGTGGCCTCCATGATCGTCGGCGGACTCAAGCAGGAGTTCAAGCGCAATATCTTTACCAAACTGGCGGCAGTTGTGGCCTATCCGGTGCTATCTGCACTTATGAAGCGAATGGATCACCGTCGCTACAACGGAGCGGCATTGCTCGGGCTGCGCGGATTGGTGTTCAAGAGTCATGGATCGGCGGACGCCATGGCTTTCGAGCAGGCTTTGAACCGGGCGTATGATGCAGCCCGCAACAACCTGCTCGACCGCGTCCGGACGCGGGTGGCGCATGCTGCGCCCTTGCTGGCGCCATCGGATGCCCAGCCTGTCAATACCGCCGTCGGGTCCCCATATTGATGAGACGCTACTCCCGCATCACAGGCACTGGCAGCAGCCTTCCTCCTCGTCGTCTGACCAATGCCGACCTCGTGGCTGAGTTGGCTCAGCGCGGTGTGGAAACATCGGACGAGTGGATCGTCGAGCGCACCGGCATCCGGGCCCGCCACTTCGCGGAGCGCGATGTCTGCAGCAGCGATCTGGGGCTGGAGGCTTCTCGCAATGCGCTGGAGGCGGCAGGGGTTCAGCCGCAGGACATCGATCTGATCATCGTCGCCACGTCCACGCCGGACATGGTTTTCCCTTCGACCGCCTGCATTTTGCAAAACAAGCTGGGGGCCAATGGATGCCCGGCTTTCGATGTGCAGGCCGTCTGCAGTGGTTTCGTGTATGCGCTGACCGTGGCAGATGCCATGATCCAGTCCGGCAGCGCCCGCCGCGCCCTCGTCGTGGGTGCGGAGGTGTTCAGTCGCATCCTCGATTTTGATGACCGCACCACCTGCGTGCTGTTTGGTGACGGCGCAGGCGCCGTGGTACTGGAAGCGTCGGAAACTCCTGGCATCCTGTCGAGCGATCTGCATGCCGATGGCCGGCATGTGGGCATTCTGTGTGTGCCGGGCAACGTCTATGGCGGGCAGATTCTGGGTGACCCATTGCTCAAGATGGATGGCCAGGCCGTTTTCAAGCTGGCTGTGGGTGTGCTGGAAAAAGCAGCCCGTGCTGCCCTGGAGAAGGCCGGCCTGACCGATGCGGACGTGGACTGGCTGATCCCTCACCAGGCCAACATCCGCATCATGCAAAGTACGGCGAAGAAGCTGGGCCTGTCGATGGACAAGGTGGTCGTCACCGTAGACCAACATGGCAACACTTCGGCGGCGTCGATTCCCCTGGCACTCGATCATGCGGTTCGCACCGGCCAGGCCAAGCCCGGACAGACGTTGCTTCTGGAGGGCGTGGGAGGCGGTTTTACATGGGGTGCGGTGCTCCTGAAGCTGTAGCTTGAAACGCTGAAAAATTAAGCGGTGAAGGCGGTTTTGACCATTCGTTTATGACGACCAAAAAATCTTTTGCATTTGTTTTTCCTGGCCAGGGCTCCCAGTCGGTCGGCATGCTGGATGCATGGGGTGACCACCCTGTGGTGGCGCAAACCCTCCAGGAGGCTTCCGACGCCCTGGGCGAAGACATCGCACGCTTGATTCATGAGGGCCCGAAAGAAGCGCTTTCGCTGACGACCAACACCCAGCCGGTCATGCTCGTCGCTGGCGTGGCCGCGTGGCGTGCGTGGATCTCGGAGGGCGGCGACGTCCCGGCTGCGGTGGCCGGCCACTCGCTCGGCGAATATTCGGCGTTGGTGGCTGCAGGGGTGCTGACGCTGGCGCAGGCCGCGCCGCTCGTGCGTCTGCGTGCTGCCGCCATGCAGGAAGCGGTTCCCGTCGGCGTGGGTGCGATGGCTGCCATTCTGGGCATGGATGCGCACAAAGTGATCGAAGGTTGCGCTGCGGCGGCGGCATCCTTCGGTGCGGATGGCGGCGAAGTGGTGGAGGCCGTGAATTTCAATGACCCCATCCAGACCGTGATTGCGGGCACGAAAGCCGGCGTCGACAAGGCGTGCGAACTGTTGAAGGCATCTGGCGCCAAGCGTGCGTTGCCCTTGCCGGTATCCGCTCCTTTTCACTCCAGCCTGATGAAGCCGGCGGCCGAGAAATTGCGGGAGGCCCTGTCGGCCCTGTCCTTGGCGGCCCCGCAGATTCCAGTCGTCAACAATGTGGATGTCGCGGTCCGGGAGGAGGCGGATGGCATCCGTGATGCGCTGTACCGTCAGGCCTTCGGTCCGGTGCGCTGGGTGGAGTGCGTGCAGGCGCTCAAAGCCCGCGGCGTGACGCATCTGGTGGAGTGCGGCCCTGGCAAGGTGCTGGCGGGCTTGGCGAAGCGCATCGACCCCGAACTGGTTGCTGCTTCTATTTATGACCCGGCCTCGCTGGCCGAAACACGAGCATTGTTGGCATGAGCGATACCCCTTCGTTGAATGAAAAGCCCCAGGTAGCGCTGGTCACTGGCGCATCGCGCGGTATCGGCGCTGCCATCGCGACCGTGTTGGCGGCCCGTGGTTATTTGGTGATCGGTACCGCGACGACGGATGAGGGCGCTCAGCGTATCTCTCAGGCCTTATCGTCCGGCGGCGGTCAGGGTGTGAATCTGAACGTCACGGATGTGGCGGCTGTCGATGCGTTGATCGACACCATCGTGAAGCAGCACGGCGGTTTGCATGTGCTGGTGAACAATGCTGGCATCACCCGCGACACGTTGTCCATGCGCATGAAGGACGACGATTGGGATGCGGTCATCGACACCAATCTGAAGGCCGTGTTCCAGGTGAGCCGCGCCGTCATTCGACCCATGATGAAACAGCGCTTCGGCCGCATCATCAACATCACCAGCGTGGTGGGTTCGGCAGGCAATCCAGGCCAAGCCAACTATGTGGCGGCGAAGGCGGGCGTGGCAGGCATGGCGCGTGCCCTTGCCCGTGAACTGGCCAGTCGGGGCATCACGGTGAACTGCGTGGCTCCTGGTTTCATCGCGACCGACATGACCGCGCAACTCCCGGCCGAGCAGCAGCAATCGCTGCAATCGCAGATTCCAGTGGGCCACATGGGCCGCCCGGAAGACATTGCCCATGCGGTCGCCTATCTGGCATCGGCAGAGGCAGGTTATGTCACGGGCCAGGAGTTGCATGTCAATGGCGGCATGTACATGTAATTGAGCAAAGTTAGCGCCGATTCATCGCGACGGCGGGCTGGTAGGGGACTGATCCCGAAGCAGCTAGAATCGCGGATTCATTCACAACCCTCAAAGGGAAACCATGAGCGATATCGAAGCACGTGTCAAAAAGATCATTGCCGAACAACTCGGCGTTGAAGAATCGCAAGTCACCAACGAAAAGGCTTTCGTGGCCGACCTCGGCGCTGACTCGCTGGACACGGTGGAGCTGGTGATGGCGCTGGAAGACGAGTTCGGCATCGAGATTCCTGACGAAGACGCAGAGAAGATCACCACGGTGCAAAACGCCATCGACTACGCCAATACCCATCAGAAGGCCTGAGCGCCTTCAGTTCAGACAGATCCGTAGAAAGTCTTAGCGCATGAGCCGTCGTCGCGTCGTCGTGACCGGCCTGGGTTGCATCACCCCCGTCGGAAACACGGTGGCAGATGCCTGGGCCAACATCCTGGCCGGTCAATCCGGCATTGACCTCATCACCAAGTTCGACGCTTCGAACTTTGCCTGCAAGATCGCGGGCGAGGTCAAGGGATTCGATCTTGGCGCCTACATGAGCGCCAAGGATGCACGCACGATGGATACCTTCATCCATTACGGCATCGCTGCGGCGGATGAGGCGGTGCGGGATGCCGGCCTTCCAACCGGCGAGGCGCTGGACGAAGAACTGGCGACGCGCATCGGTTGCATCATCGGATCCGGGATCGGTGGTTTGCCGCTGATCGAAAACACCCATGCAGAACTGGAAAGCCGGGGTCCCCGCCGGATCACGCCTTTTTTCGTTCCCGCATCCATCATCAATATGGTGGCAGGGCATGTATCGATGCGCTTTGGCTTCAAGGGCCCGAACCTTTCCGTGGTGACGGCGTGTACAACGGGCCTGCATTGCATCGGCGAGGCGGCGCGCAAGATCGAGTATGGCGACGCCGATGTGGTGGTCGCCGGCGGCACGGAAGCCACGGTTTCGCCCCTGGGTGTGGGTGGTTTTGCGGCCATGCGCGCCTTGTCCACTCGCAACGATGATCCAAAGACTGCCTCCCGCCCATGGGACAAAGGCCGCGATGGCTTCGTATTGGGCGAGGGGGCCGGGGTGCTGGTGCTGGAAGAGTACGAGCATGCCAAAGCCCGCGGCGCCAAGATCTACGCGGAACTGTCCGGCTATGGCATGAGCGCCGATGCAGGGCACATGACGGCGCCCAACATGGACGGCCCTCGCCGTGCCATGCAGGCCGCGCTGCGCAATGCCGGCGTCAACGCCGAGGATGTGGATTACCTCAATGCCCACGGCACTTCCACGCCATTGGGCGATTTGAACGAAACCCATGCGATCAAGGCCGCTTTGGGCGAGCATGCCAAAAAGACGGTGATCAGCTCGACGAAGTCGATGACCGGCCATTTGCTGGGCGGTGCAGGTGGGATCGAAAGCGTGTTCACCGTGATGGCGTTGCGTGACCAGAAGGCGCCCCCGACCATCAACCTCTTCGAGCAAGACCCGGAATGCGACCTGGACTACTGCGCCAATGTCGCCCGCGATATGAAGATGAACATCGCGGTGAAGAACAATTTTGGTTTTGGCGGCACCAACGGCACGCTGGTTTTCAAGCGCGTTTGACGGGGTGGTCAGACCGCTGCGCGGCGCCAGTTGGTCACCTGTGATGGCATGGGCGTGTTGATGACCCGCTCGGCCAAGTCCTTTCATGCCCCAGCGACCCGCTATGAGGTGGCGAGGAGCCGCCGGTTGGGCTGGTTCATTGCGGGTGTGCTGTTTGCAGGTCTTGGTGCCTTTGCGGTGTGGATCACGCATTCTGCTGGGAGGGGCCTGTTTCGAAGCGCTGTGTTTTTCGTCCTTTGGATCACGTCTGCCGGGCTGGCATGGCGCTTTTGGTTCCGTCTACCTGAAGGTGTCCTGTACTGGGATGGCTTGCATTGGTCGTTGAATCAAGGTGCAGGAGTACCGGTTGCAGGTGAATTGGTCGTCCATGCGGATTTCCAGTCCTTTCTCTTGCTGCAACTGCATGGCGTTGATGGCCGAACTCGCTGGCTGTGCCTCGAGCGTGTGGGGCCACGGGAGGCCTGGGCAGCGCTACGCCGTGCGGTATATTCGCGCCCCAAGCCAGAGCCCCGTGCCGACGGCATGTTCTCTGTCCGGCGCGGCGACGCGTGAGCCCTTTTTCATGACTGCTTCCATGCCCCCGCCTTCTGCCGACAGTGACCTTCAGCTTGTGGAGCGCACGGTTGCGGGTGATCAGAAGGCATATGAACTGCTGGTGATCAAGTACCAGCGGCGCATCGAACGGCTCATTGGCCGCATGGTCCGCGACTCGGATCTCGTGCAGGACATTGCCCAAGAAACTTTCATCCGGGCTTATCGTGCACTGCACCAATTCCGGGGAGAGGCGCAGTTCTATACCTGGCTCTATCGGATCGCGGTCAACACCGCCAAGAAGGCGCTGGTCGACATGAAGCGCAATCCCGTCATCTCGGAAAATGCCTTGCGAGGAAGTGATGACGACGATGAAACTTCCCGACTGGGTCATGAACTAACCACCGACGAAACGCCCGAGACGGTGCTTGCCGCTCAGGAAATCGCGGTGGCGGTGAATGCTGCAATGGATGCGCTGCCTGAAGACTTGCGCCAGGCGGTGACATTGCGTGAGATCGAAGGGTTGACCTATGAGGAGATTGCGGCTGCCATGGATTGCCCCATCGGCACCGTACGTTCCCGTATCTTTCGAGCGCGGGAAGCCATATCGGCCCGTGTCCGCCCTTTGTTGGAGAAGCAGTCGGGCAAGCGCTGGTAACGCGGTGTGAATGGCAGAGCAGTGAAGCAAAACGTGATGGCTGGGGAACGACCATGAATGACGATCTGAAAATGCGTGAACATTTGTCTGCCCTCGCGGATGGACAGTTGCGAGGCCAGGAGTTTGGTCAAGCGGTGGACTACGCCAGCAGCCATGCGGACGGCTCCGAAACGTGGCAGATGTATCACCTGATCGGCGACGTGCTTCGCTCTTCCGAGTTGGCGCGTCCGGTGAATTCCTCACTGGTGGATCGGCTTCGCAGCCAGATCGAAGCGGAAGGCATTCAGCGCCCTCCGTTGGTGGCCAGTGCCGTCGTTCAAGGAGCTGTCGCGGAGGTCGTGACGCCTGCCGTGGCAGCCAATGCCTCCGTGTTTCGCTGGAAAATGGCTGCGGGTTTTGCTTCGCTCGCCGCCGTTGGGGCGATTGGATGGACGGCCATGACAGGTATTCAGTCCGGCGCCGAAAGTGCGCAGATGGCTTCCGCTGTGCCCGTGACCGCCGCTCCTGCAGCCGTGGCGGTGGCAGACGCAACGGAAGGGGGCGGTGCACCGCAGGTCATGATCCGCGATCCGCGGCTGGACGAGTTGCTGGCTGCGCACAAACAGTTTGGCAATACGTCGGCGCTGCAAATGCCGGCAGGTTTCCTGCGCAATGCCACCTTCGAGGCTCCGGCGCGCTGAGATCGTGAAGACAGGCCAAGAAGGCCCCTTGTACGCCGCTCACCAGCCTCGAGTCAGAGGTGTTCGTGCTTCCTTGGCGGGCTACCTGAGCAAGATGGCTTCGATGCGCCACGCTCTGGCGTGGATGCTGCTCATGGCCGCTTCGGGCTATGCGCTGGCCGGGTCGTCGCCTGTCGTTGCTGCATCCAATGCCGCGGTGCCTGGCGACACACGCTCCATTTCCGGATGGCTGGAGCGTATCCATCGCGCCTCCCGCGAGCACAGTTACAGCGGTACTTTCGTGGTGTTGTCCGCATCGGGCGCCATGGTCAGCTCTCGCATCTGGCATGCGGCTGACGGAAACGATCAGATCGAGCGCATCGAGGCATTGAACGGGTCTCCCCGCGTGGTCTATCGTCGAGAGGGGCTCGTCCGTACCTTCTTGCCCCAGGCACGCATGGTGCGCGAGGATCGCCGCGACATGCCCAGCTTGTTCCCGCGGTTGCCTGAAACGGCTGATCGCGGACTGGATGCGCACTACACGGTGCTGACATTGGGACGTGAACGCGTTGCGGGCCACGAAAGCGAAGTAGCCTGGCTGCGACCCAAGGATGGGCTGCGATTCGGTTACCGCATGTGGGTGGCCGAAGCCTCGGGCTTGATATTGAAGCTGCAGACCCTCGACCTGCGGGGACGTGTGCTGGAGCAGGCGGCGTTTTCTCAGCTGGAGCTGGATAACACGGTGCCATTTGCGCGCCTCGTCGGCATGATGGATGACGTGCGCGATTTCCGTGTGGTCACGGTTGCCATGCGCAAGACCACGGCACAAGCCGAAGGTTGGCGCCTGCGTGCGCCGGTGGGTGGGTTCACCCCTGGGGATTGCTACAAGCAAGAGGATGCGTCTGCTGCGCAGTCGGGCCTTCCCTTGCATTGCCTGCTCTCGGATGGACTGGCGACGGTCTCGCTCTTCCTGGAGCGTTACGACGCCTCCCGCCATGCTGCCGGCCCGAGCGCGGGCAGCATGGGGGCTACCCAGACCCTGGCGCAACGCGTTTCAGGCAACATGTGGCTCACGGCGGTGGGCGAGGTGCCGCAGGAAACCTTGCGGCTGGTGGCCGAGCAACTGGAATACGCCCGTTGAGTGGTGACTCCGCTGCCCAAGCCGCCCCACGGGGGCGGATGCATGAACTGCTGACGGTGGTGTTGCGGGAACCAAATGTGAAGCTTGCAATACGAAGTTCTTTTGCTGCTCCCGATGTCTCCTCTGAATTTTGAAAGAACGATGATGCCGATGACGACGAACTGGAAAAATCTGCAATCGTGCGCGGTGGCCGTCGCGATGGCATTGACCGCTGCCTCCGCGGCTGTGCCCGTCAGTGTGTTGGCGCAAACGCCGCCGCCCACGGTCCGGGGTTTGCCGGATTTCACGGACCTGGTGGATCAGGTCGGGCCGTCGGTGGTCAACATCCGCATGCTGGAAAAGGCCGCGGAGCGTGCCGGCCCGAACGCCATGGACGAGGAGATGCTCGAGTTCTTCCGCCGCTTCGGCGTGCCCGTGCCGCCCAATGCGCAGCGCCAGCAGCGCCCCCGGGCACAGCCCGAGGAAGAGCAGCCACGCGGCGTGGGCTCTGGCTTCATCCTCACGCAAGACGGCTATGTGATGACCAACGCGCACGTGGTGGAGGGCGCGGACGAGGTCATCGTCACCCTGACCGACAAGCGCGAGTTCAAAGCCAAGATCGTGGGCGCCGATAAGCGCACGGACGTGGCTGTGGTCAAGATCGATGCCACCGGATTGCCGGCCGTCAAGGTGGGCGATCTCAACCGGCTGCGGGTCGGTGAATGGGTCATGGCGATCGGCTCGCCCTTCGGACTTGAAAACTCTGTGACTGCGGGCATCGTCAGCGCCAAGCAGCGCGACACGGGCGATTACCTGCCCTTCATCCAGACGGACGTCGCGATCAACCCGGGCAACTCCGGCGGACCGCTGATCAACATGCGTGGCGAGGTCGTTGGCATCAACAGCCAGATCTACTCTCGCTCGGGCGGCTTCATGGGGATCTCCTTCGCCATTCCGATGGATGAGGCCATTCGGGTCAGCGACCAGTTGCGCGCCACGGGTCGCGTGACGCGCGGGCGCATCGGCGTGCAGATCGGCCAGGTCACCAAGGATGTGGCCGAGTCGATCGGTCTGGGCAAGCCCCAGGGGGCGCTCGTGAGTGGGGTGGAGGCGGGGTCTCCTGCCGACAAGGCGGGCGTGGAGGCGGGTGACATCATCACGAAGTTCGACGGCAAGACCATCGAAAAAACCGCCGATCTGCCGCGCCTGGTGGGCAATACCAAGCCGGGCAACAAGAGCACGGTGACGGTGTTTCGCCGCGGTGCCAGCAAGGATCTCTCCATCACCGTGGCCGAGATCGAGCCGGACGACAAGCCGGTGGCGAGCAAAGGCAGCGAGCGTGAAAGCGCAAAACCCAAGCCGTCTCCAGCCGCCCAGCAACTGGGCCTGGCGGTTGCCGAGCTGACCGACGCCCAGAAAAAGGAGCTGAAGCTCAAGGGTGGGCTGCGTGTCAACGCGGCCACAGATTCGGCCGCGCGTGCCGGCCTGCGCGAAGGCGACGTGATTCTTTCCATCGCCAATATTGAAGTGGCCAACCTGAAGGACTTCGAGGCGGCCCTGGCCAAGGCGGACAAGAGCAAGCCCATCAACGTGCTGTTCCGCCGCGGCGAATGGGCCCAATACGCCTTGATCCGTCCGGCACGTTGACCGGTGGCTGCACAAAGCCCCATCCCAAAGTGGGGTTTGGGGCCTTTGCGCAGAAATCCGGTTCGGTCCCTCAACGTTTGCGCGGCATTTCCATTGATCGTTTTCGATAGAATGGCGACTGCTTTTCCTGGCTTAATTGCATATCGATTCAATTCTGCGCCACCATGTGGGATGGTCTCGAACCATGCACAGGTGATCCACAGCGTGCCCACAAGTTATTCCGGAAGTCGAAAGCGTTTTGTGAATAAGCTGTGTATAAAATACGCGTTGCAAGGCGGCAACGCCCTCTGAACCTTGTCGGGCGGACTTTCCCTCTCGGCCTTTTTGCCTACAATGAAGTTCCAACCATCGCAGTTGCCAAATGATTGTTGGTTCAGGGCGCGTCACCATTTGACGCGCCCTTTTTTCTTGTGCGCTCCGTTTTAATTCAATCACTTGTCGCTTTCCCTTGATGAACCACATCAGAAATTTTTCCATCATTGCGCACATCGACCACGGCAAATCGACCTTGGCGGATCGCTTGATTCAGCGCTGTGGCGGGCTTGCCGAGCGTGATATGGAAGCCCAGGTGCTCGACTCGATGGACATCGAAAAAGAGCGTGGGATAACCATCAAGGCGCAGACTGCGGCGCTGCAATACAAGGCCAAAGACGGCCAGATCTACAACCTCAATCTGATCGACACGCCGGGCCACGTGGACTTCTCGTATGAAGTCTCGCGCTCGCTCTCGGCCTGCGAAGGTGCGCTGCTGGTCGTCGATGCGTCGCAGGGCGTGGAAGCCCAGACCGTGGCCAACTGCTACACCGCGCTGGACCTCGGCGTGGAAGTGGTGCCCGTGCTGAACAAGATGGATCTGCCGAACGCCGATCCCGACAACGCGAAGGCCGAAGTCGAGGACGTGATCGGCATCGATGCGACCGATGCGATTCCCTGCTCTGCCAAGACGGGCATGGGCATCGACGAGATTCTCGAAGCCATTGTGGCCAAGGTGCCGGCGCCGCGCGGCCAGGCCGATGGCCCGCTGCGCGCGATGATCATCGACAGTTGGTTCGATCCGTACGTCGGCGTCGTGATGCTGGTGCGCGTGGTCGATGGCCGCCTGCTGAAGGGCGAGCGCTTCAAGATGATGGCCAGCGGCGCGGTGTACAACGCCGACAACCTGGGTGTGTTCACGCCCGCGAACGAATCGCGCAACTCGCTCGACGCCGGCCAGGTGGGCTACATCATTGCCGGCATCAAGGAACTGCAGGCCGCCAAGGTGGGCGACACCATCACGCTGGAAAAGAAGCTGCCCAACAATGCCGGTCCGGCGACCGAAGCGCTGCCGGGGTTCAAGGAAATCCAGCCCCAGGTGTTTGCCGGCCTGTACCCGACTGAAGCGAGCGAGTACGACTCGCTGCGCGACGCGCTGGAAAAGCTCAAGCTCAACGACGCCTCCTTGCACTACGAGCCCGAAGTCAGCCAGGCGCTGGGCTTCGGCTTTCGCTGCGGCTTCCTGGGCCTGTTGCACATGGAAATCGTGCAGGAACGCCTGGAGCGCGAGTTCGACCAGGACCTGATCACGACCGCGCCCAGCGTGGTCTACCAGGTGGTGAAGGCCGACGGCGAAGTGGTGATGGTCGAGAATCCCTCCAAGATGCCCGACCAGGGCCGCCTGGAGGAGGTGCGCGAGCCCATCGTGACTGTGCACCTCTACATGCCGCAAGATTACGTCGGCCCGGTGATGACGCTGGCCAACCAGAAGCGCGGCGTGCAGATGAACATGGCCTACCACGGCCGCCAGGTCATGCTGACCTACGAGATGCCGCTGGGCGAGATCGTGCTGGACTTCTTCGACAAGCTCAAGTCGGTGTCGCGCGGCTATGCGTCGATGGACTACGAGTTCAAGGAGTACCGCGCGTCCGACGTGGTGAAGGTGGACATCCTGCTCAACGGCGAGAAGGTCGATGCGCTGTCCATCATCGTGCACCGCTCGCAGTCGCAGTACCGCGGCCGGGCCGTGGTGGCCAAGATGCGCGAGATCATCAGCCGCCAGATGTACGACGTGGCCATCCAGGCGGCCATCGGCGCGAACATCATCGCGCGCGAAACCATCAAGGCGCTGCGCAAAAACGTGCTGGCAAAATGCTACGGCGGCGACATCAGCCGCAAGCGCAAGCTTCTCGAGAAACAAAAAGCAGGCAAGAAACGCATGAAGCAGATCGGTTCGGTGGAAGTGCCCCAGGAAGCGTTCCTGGCCATTTTGCAGGTGGAAGACTGAGATGCAGGCCATGCAATACGTGACCTCCGTCATCCTCGCCGCCTTCGTGGCCTATGTCGGGGCCTGGTACATGGGGGCCATCGAAGGCAACTTCGCCCTGCTGCTGTTCCTGGCCACCGTGGTGACGGGCGCCTATTGGTTGGCCGAGCGGCTGGTCTTCCTGCCACGCCGCCGCAGGGCGGCCCAGGCGATCGAAGATGCGGCGGCGCAGCGGCGCGCCGAACTGGACCGCATGGGCATCCAGAAGGTGGACGGCGACGTGCAGGAGGCCAAGGACCGCATCCTGATGCAACCCTGGTGGCTGGACTGGACCGCCGGACTGTTCCCGGTGATCGCCGTGGTATTCCTGCTGCGCTCGTTCCTGTTCGAGCCGTTCAAGATTCCCTCGGGCTCGATGATTCCCACGCTGCTGGTGGGCGACCTGATCCTGGTGAACAAGTTCACCTACGGCATCCGCCTGCCCGTCATCAACACCAAGCTCACGCAGGGCAACGCGCCCCAGCGCGGCGATGTAATGGTGTTCCGCTACCCGCCCCAGCCCAGCATGGACTACATCAAGCGCGTGGTGGGCGTGCCCGGCGACGAAGTGGCCTACCTGAACAAGCGCCTCACGGTGAATGGGCAGGTTGTGGAAACCTCCGCCGTGCCGGACTTCTTCGACGAAGACACGATGCGCTACTTCAAGCAGTTCGAAGAGCAGTTGGGCGACCACCGCCACCGCATGATCAACAACCCCGACGTGCCGGCCTTCGTCCAGGGCGCCAGCGATTTCGCGAACCGCCAGAACTGCCGCTACAGCGTCGAAGGGGTGGTGTGCAAGGTGCCCGAGGGCCAGTATTTCATGATGGGCGACAACCGGGACAACTCCCTGGATTCGCGCTACTGGGGCTTCGTGCCGGACGCCAACATCGTGGGCAAGGCCTTCTTCGTCTGGATGAATTTCGGCAACCTCAAGCGCATCGGCCCGTTCCGCTGAGCACCGGCTTCGCACGTTTCACCACCGCCAATACCAAAGAGGGGTAGATCACCATGGCACTGCACCGTACCGCCAGCCGCGCGCGCCAACGCGGCCTGTCGTTCATCGGACTGATTTTCATCGGCTTGCTGGCCGTGGCCGCCTTTGCCATCGGCGGGCAGTCGGTGCCGATCTTCCTGGAGTACCAGGCCATCAGCAAGGCCGCCAACAAGGCCGCGCGGGAAGGCAGTTCGGTGCCGGACGTGCGAGCCATCTTCGACCGTGCCGCGTCGATCGACAACATCAGCTCGGTCCAGGGCAAGGACCTCGAGGTGACCAAGCGCAACGAGAAGATCGTCGTGTCTTTCAGCTACTCGCGCGAGATCGCTCTGGCCGGCCCGGCCTATCTCGTGTATCGATTCCAAGAACAGACCAAGTAGTCGGTGCAACCCAGCCTTTCCGCATTGCAGGACCGCCTGCAGCATGCTTTCTCCGATCCTTCGCTGCTGCAGCGCGCCATCACGCACCGCAGCTTTTCCGCCGACCATAACGAGCGCCTGGAATTTCTGGGCGATTCCGTCCTCAGCCTGGCGGTGTCCAGCCTGCTGTACCAGCGCCTGCGCGATCTGCCCGAAGGCGATCTGTCCCGTGTGCGCGCCAACCTGGTCCGGCAGGAGACCCTCCATGAACTGGCATTGCGCCTGAAGCTGCCCGACGTGCTGCGCCTGGGCGAGGGCGAGGCCAAATCGGGCGGCAAGCTGCGGCCATCCATCCTGGCCGACGCGCTGGAGGCGCTCATCGGCGCGGTGTACCTCGATGCCGGGTACCTGCAGGCCGAGGCCCTGGTGCACCGGCTCTTCCAGGGGGTGGAGATCAACCCGCAGATGGAGGCGGCCGCCAAGGACCCCAAAACCGCGTTGCAGGAGTGGCTGCAGGGTCGCAAAATGAAGTTGCCGCAGTACCGGGTGGTGGGTACGGTGGGGGCTGCACACCGCCAGACCTTCGATGTGGAGTGCGAAATCTCCGAACTGGGCCTGACCGAGCGCGGCATCGGCGGCTCACGCCGGGCAGGCGAGCAGGCCGCGGCAGCGGCCATGCTGGTCCTATTGAAAGCGAAGAATCCATGAATGAAGATGCTACAAAAAATGTAGCTGGTGGCGCAGATGAATCTAGCGCTGGCGGCCAAGATGACCTGGAAGCGATGCTGGCAGCCGCCAAGCCGGCCAGCGCCCCGGCGGATGCCACCGGCCAGCGTTGCGGTCTGATCGCCATCGTGGGCAAGCCCAATGTGGGCAAGTCCACGCTGCTCAATGCGCTGGTGGGGCAGAAGATCAGCATCACCTCGCGCAAGGCGCAGACCACGCGCCACCGGATCACCGGCATCCGCACGATGGAGCAGACGCAGTTCGTGTTCGTCGACACGCCGGGCTTCCAGACCAAGCACAGCACGGCGCTCAACAAGTCGCTCAACAAGACGGTGATGGGCGCCATCGGCGATGTGGACCTGATTCTTTTCGTGGTCGAGGCCGGCAGCTTCACGCTGGCCGATGCCAAAGTGCTGTCGCTGTTCAAGCCCGGCATCCCCACGCTGCTGATCGCCAACAAGCTCGATACGGTGCACCGCCGCGCGGAAATCGCGCCGTGGCTCAAGGGCATGCAGGAGCGCCATCCGTTCGCCGAGTTCGTGCCCATGTCGGCCAAGAACAAGGGCGATATCAAGCGCCTGTTCGGCATCTGCGCCAAGTACCTGCCCGAGCAGGCCTGGTGGTATGCCGAGGACGAGCTGACCGACCGCAGCGAGAAGTTCCTGGCCTCGGAGACGGTGCGCGAGAAGCTGTTCCGCTTCACGGGGGACGAGTTGCCCTACACCTCGACCGTCGTCATCGACAAGTTCGAGGAAGAAAAGGGCAAGACCAAGAGCCGCATGATCCGCATCGCCGCCACCATCGTGGTGGAGCGCGACGGCCACAAAGCCATGGTGATCGGGGAGAAGGGCGAGCGCCTCAAGCGCATTGGCACCGAAGCGCGGCAGGAGCTGGAAAAGCTCATGGACGCCAAGGTGTTCATCGAGATCTGGGTCAAGGTGCGTTCCGGCTGGGCCGACGACGAAGCGCGCGTGCGCTCGTTCGGCTACGAGTGAATCGACCCTGCGCTGCTTCGGCGGCCTCGGCGCCGTGGGCCACCCCGGGGCTCGGCGCACCCGTGTGCCGGGTGCCCGACCCAAAGAAAACCCTCATCCAGCGCTTGTCCATCAAGCACTGGTCGCTATTGAAAGAATAGCAAACCATGGCTGTGCGCCGTATTGCCGACGAACCCGCCTATGTGCTGCACCGCTACGACTGGAGCGAGTCCAGCCTGATCCTGGACGTGTTCACCCGGCACCATGGCCGGGTCGCGCTGGTCGCCAAGGGCGCCAAGAAGCCCACCTCCAACTTTCGCCCCGTGCTGCTGCCGCTGCAACCACTGCGGGTCAACTACACCCTGTCGGGCGATGGACAGGGCGAGATCCATGCGCTCAAGGGCGCGGAGTGGGTGGGCGGGCACGTCATGCCCACGGGCGATGCGTTGCTGTCGGGTCTGTACCTCAACGAACTGCTGATGCGCCTGATGGCCCGCGAGGATGCCCATGCGCCCCTGTTCGACGCCTATGCCGGCGTGGTGCGGGTGCTCGGCAGCGAGCACGGCGATGCGCTCGAACCCGTGCTGCGCAGCTTCGAACTGCTGCTGCTGCGCGAGATCGGACTGCTGCCCAGCCTGGGGGCCGAAACGGTCACGCTGTCGCCCTTGCAGCCACCCACCCGGTACACGCTGGTGCCCGAGGCTGGGCTGCGCGCCGCGACGGCCACCGACCGGGCCACGCTGGCCGGCGCGCAGTGGCTGGCGCTGCAGCGCGCGCTGGAGGCGGGCGAGGGTGCGAGCTACACCGCCACGCTGCGCGTGATCGCCC
The DNA here is from genome assembly GCF_030159015.1 of Acidovorax sp. SUPP3434. NCBI lineage: Bacteria > Pseudomonadati > Pseudomonadota > Betaproteobacteria > Burkholderiales > Comamonadaceae > Acidovorax > Acidovorax sp. SUPP3434. The sequence continues at coordinate 46,708 of NZ_BQXL01000014.1, read as the reverse complement.
AGGCCGGCACGCCGATGGCGGCCGAACTCAAACCCCAGTTGCGCACGCTGCTGCAATACCATTGCGGCAGCCCGGTGCTGCGCACGCGCCAGCTCATGATGGACCTGCAATCGCTATGACTCTTTCCTCCGCCGCTCCCGCCCGCACCGCCCTGTCGGTCAACGTCAACAAGGTGGCCCTGGTGCGCAACACGCGCCACCTGGGCATTCCCAGCGTCACGCGCGCTTCGCTGCTGTGCCTGCAGGCGGGCGCCCAGGGCATCACGGTGCATCCGCGGCCGGACGAGCGCCACATCCGCGCGGGCGACGTGCACGACCTGGCCGCGCTGATGAAGGACTGGCCCGACCGCGAATTCAACATCGAGGGCAACCCGTCGCAGAACCTCATGGATTTCATCCGCGAGGTGCGGCCGCAGCAGGCCACCTTCGTGCCCGACAGCGAAGACCAGTTCACCAGCGACCACGGCTGGAGCTTTCCGCAGGATGCCGAGCGTCTGGCGCCGCTGATCGCCGAATGCCGCCGACTGGGCGTGCGCGTGAGCCTGTTCATGGACCCGCTGCCCGCCCAGATGGCCGCCGCCCGCGCCGTGGGCGCCGACCGCGTGGAGCTGTACACCGAGCCCTATGCCGCCGCCTGGGGCACCGGGCGCCAGGTGGCCGAACTGGAGCGGTACCGCGCGGCCGCCCAGGCCGCCCTGGATGCCGGCCTGGGCGTGAACGCCGGGCACGACCTGAACCGCGACAACCTGGCCGCCTTCGTGCAGGGCGTGCCCGGATTGCTGGAGGTGTCCATCGGCCACGCGCTCATCGCCGATGCGCTGGAATTGGGCTATGCCGCCACGGTGCAGGCCTACCAGCGCTGCATCGACGAAGGCATGGCGGCAAATCGCTCCTGATTTAATAGCAATATGCCGGCGATTTTCATGCCTTGGAGGCAGATTGGACCCTGAAACATGATCTACGGCATCGGCACCGACATCTGCGACATCCGCCGCATCCGCGCCAGCCTGGAGCGCCACGGCGACCGCTTCGCCGAGAAGGTGCTGGCCGAGGGTGAGCTGTCCACCTGGCGCGAGCGCGGCGCGCGCTGGCCCGAACGCGGCGTGCGCTACCTCGCCACCCGGTTCTCGGCCAAGGAGGCTTTCAGCAAGGCCATCGGCATGGGGATGCGCATGCCCATGACCTGGCGGCACTGCGAGGTGGCCAAGCTGCCCAGCGGGCAGCCGGTGATCGTGCTGCACGGCGCGCTCAAGGAATGGTTCGAGGCCCAGGGCCTGCAGTGCCACCTGAGCGTGACCGACGAATCCGACTACGCGGCGAGCTTTTGCGTGGTCGAAAAGAAATAAGGCCCCACCGCAATGCGGTATTGCCTGGATTGCTATTAAAAAGTGAGTGAACCCCTGGCCATGACTTTCGAACACGCCCCCCTCATCCTCGACGTTGCCGGCACCGAACTCACCGCGGCGGACCGCCGCCGCCTGGCCCACCCGCTCACCGGCGGCGTGATCCTGTTCACGCGCAACTGGCAGGATCGCGCGCAGTTGCTGGCGCTCACCAGCGCCATCAAGGCCGTGCGGGACGATCTGCTGATCTGCGTGGACCACGAAGGCGGCCGCGTGCAGCGCTTTCGCAGCGATGGTTTCACCCAGCTGCCGCCCATGCGGGCGTTCGGCGAGCTGTGGATGCAGGGCGACGGCCGGGGCGCCAAGGCCGTGCCGGGCAGCGGCGCGCTGCGCGCCACCAATGCGGCGACCGCCGCCGGCTACGTGCTGGGCAGCGAGCTGCGGTCGTGCGGCGTGGACTTCAGCTTCACGCCGGTACTGGACCTCGACTGGTCCGATGAGGCGCCCCGAGGCAGCGCGGAACGCGTGCAGCGGCTTGGTGTTTCCCGCAGCAGCGTGATCGGCGACCGGGCCTTCCACCGCGATCCACGCGTGGTGGCCCTGCTGGCCAAGAGCCTCATGCACGGCCTTCTGCAGGCGGGCATGGCCAATTGCGGCAAGCATTTTCCGGGGCATGGCTTTGTGCGCGCCGATTCGCACACGGACATTCCCGTGGACCCGCGCAGCCTGAAAGCCCTGCTGGCGGACGACGCGGCGCCGTACCCCTGGCTGTCGAGCACGCTTACCAGCGTGATGCCCGCCCACGTGATCTACCCCAAGGTGGACAGCCGGCCGGCGGGTTTTTCGCGGCGCTGGCTGCAGGACATCCTGCGCCAGCAACTGCGTTTCGACGGGGCGGTCTTCAGCGACGACCTGAGCATGGAAGGCGCACGCCGCATCGATGGCCAGACGGTGAGCTACACCGATGCGGCCGTGGCGGCACTCGATGCGGGCTGCGACCTGGTGCTGCTGTGCAACCAGAGCCTCGTGGGCGAGGGCGACCGCCAAGGCGAAGCGCTGGACGAACTGCTGGCGGGATTGCAGCAGGCCCGTGATGATGGCCGCTGGCATGCCAGCCCCGACAGCGAATCCCGCCGCGTGGCGCTGCTGCCGGAAACGCTGCCCCAGCCGTGGGACGAACTGATGCTGCAGCCCGCCTATCTGCAGGCGCTCGAACTGTTGCCATGAGCGGGGCGGCTTTCTCGGCGCATTGGTAACCAATCGTTGTTCGGCCCACCGCTGCGTTCGGTGGCTGGCTGGGTGCTTTCAAAGTGAAAAGTCGCCTCCCGCACTGCCGTTAACTGCGAAAAATGCTGTTTCCAGCCTTCGCAGTGACTGGGACCAGGGCGAGGGCCGACAGCGCGTGACGAACATTGGCCTACAACTGGCGGTCAACGCGAGGCATAACGTGCCGTTCTGAAGAGACCATCTGCCGACGAGGTGCCGACGCACGCCGGACCGGGTTTTCGCACCGGCCCACGGTGGATGGTTCAGGAGAAAAACCATGGCGCCCCTTGCAGACCCCCGTGCTTCCCAAACCCACGCCGCCTCGCCGCTCCAACCGGCAGCGACCGCACCCAGACCCCTCCGCGCTGCGGGCCTGCGGCGCGCATCGCGCGGCATGGCGCTGTCGCTCATCGCCGTTTGCGCCCTGACCGCCTGCAATCGCCAGAACTCTTCTCCGCGGGTGCCGCCGCCCGCACCATCCGCCGCTGCAGTGCCCGTGGCTGCACCGGCGCCGGAGGCCGCGCCCGTTGCCGTCCGCTACACGCCGCCCAGCGCGGATGCGCTCTACCAGATGGTCGCACCCATCGCGCTGTATCCGGACAAGCTGGTGGCGCAGGTGCTGGCCGGTGCGACCTACCCCGAGCAGGTCACGGCCGCGGAAACCTGGCTGGGGCAAAACCCGTCGCTGAAGGCCGCCGCGCTGACGGATGCGGTGGACCAGCAACCGTGGGACCCGAGCATCAAATCGCTGACGGCCTTCCCGAACGTGCTGGAGCAGATGGCCTCCAACCTGCCCTGGACGGTGGCGCTGGGCAAGGCGTACTACAACGACCCGACGGATGTGATGAACGCCATCCAGGTCATGCGCTCGCGCGCCAGCAAGGCGGGCACGCTCAAAAGCTCGTCGCACCTGCGCGTGGCGACCGTCACAGCCGCGCCGCCGAGCCCGCCGCCGCCGGCGGACCTGCAGCAACCCGTGCCCTTGTATAGCGGGCCCACGGTGGTGGTTCCGCCACCCACCTACATCTCCATTGAACCGGCCGACGTCCAGGCGGTGTACGTGCCGCGCTATGACCCGCAGGTGGTCTATGGCACGCCCGTGCCGCTGTACTCGAGCTATCGCTGGGCCGCGGCCGCACCGGTCTATTCGTCGGGGGTGGCCGTGGGGCCCGACCCCGTGACTGTGGGCGCGCTGGCCTTCGGCGCCGGCGTGCTGGTGGGCGCGGTCGCATCGCACCACCACCACTGGGGCTGGGATGCCTGGGGCGTCAACTGGGGTCGGCCACCGGAGCGCGCGGCCTGGGTCCAGGGCGCGCCCTTGCCGCCGCCGCCGGTGGTGCGTCCCGCCGTGGTGTACCGGGGCAACACCTACATCTCGCAATCCCGCACGGTGGTGGAAAACATCCACAACCGCGTCACCGTGAACAACATCTACGAGCGTGCACCGGATGGCGGCCGTCCTGCGGCCGTGGCGGCCGCGATGCCCGCAGCGCCGGCCGCTCCGATGCCGGCCATGAATCCGATGGCATCGCGTGTCCCGCCAGACCGCGACCACCATGCCATGGCGCAGGCGGCCATGCTGCCGCACGCTCCGGGCCAGGACCGGCATCTTGTGCCGCCAGGCCAGTCTGCCGTGGTGCCATCGCCGCAGGCCCAGGCCATGGTGCCTCCGCAGCGACCCCAGGGGGCGCGTGAATTCCAGAACGCCGGGCGCGCGGAGGAGCGTGTGCACGCCCCGCAGGCAGTGCTGCCCAGCGTTCCTGGCCAACCCCCAATGCAGGCCCATGCTGCAGACTCGCGGGCAGTGCCCGGGGCAGCACAGCCGCACCGCGAGGTGGCGTTGCCGTCCAACAGGCCGGAAGGGATGGCGCTGCACGCGATGACCGCACCAGGGGCGATGCCGGGCGCTTCGAGCCGGGAGCCCCACCGGGAGAATCCGCGCTTGCAGATGGGTGCCGGCCCCGGTGCACAGGCACAGGCACAGCGGGCCGTGCCGAGGCCCGAGCATGTTCAGCATATGGCGCCGCAAGGGCCGGCTCAGGGCGCGGCGGAACGTGCCACTCACAGCATGCCGCCACCCGCCATGCAGCGGCCCACGCCTGCGATGCCGCACGAGCCGGCCGCACCCCGACCCGTCGCCGTGCAGCCGCCCCATGCCTCGGCGGCGCCAGCGCCAGCGCAGCATGGACACGGGCCGGAACCGGCCCATCGGCCTGAGGGGCGCAGGCACGGCGAAACCTGAATAGACAGTGGGTGGCGCGTGCCGGGCTAAAAAAAGGCTGCGGCCGTGCGTGCGCCATCAGCCTGCCTCGCAGGGTCAGGCCGTTTCCAGGCTGGAAGAGGCCTCGGCTGAGGCAGCATCTTCCGGCGCGGCATCCGCCCTGCGCGGAGGCCCGCCCTTCCAACGCCGCACCACGCGCTGGAAGATCAGGGTATTGGGAATCTGCAGCAGTGCGCCGTCCGGCCCCGTGTCGAAGTCTTCCAGGGTGGTGTAGAGCAGGTTGATGTCGATCACGCGCCCCTTGGCGCCGGGCTTTTCCGCCGTGTCCAGCACCTCGATGTAGTCGCCCAGGCGGAACGGGCCCACGGTGAAGATGAGCAGCGCGCAGAACAGGTTGGACAGCACGCTCCACGCGGCGAAGAAGGCCACGGCACCCACGGTGGCGAATCCGGTGAAGGCGGTCCACAGCACGGTGGCGGAGACACCCAGGCGCTCCAGCACGAGCAGCAGCGCGCTGCCCATGATGATCCAGCGCAGCAGGCCGTTGATCGGCACCATCATCTCGATGGGCCACTGGTAATGGTGGCCGGCACGCCCCACCAGCCTTCGCAGCGTGCGCTGCAGCACCACGGCGACGATCAGGATCAAGAGGATCTGCAGGCCCGGCACGATGATGTCGAGCCAGTCCTGGATCCAGTCGGGCAGGTAAGGTTGCAGGCGCAGCATGAAGGTCCAGTCGTTCGGCAAAAGGTCTCCTGTCAGCCGCGCAGCTGCTCGACGGTGTCCATCTGCATCTCGAAGCTGAAAAAACGGGCGCGTCCCTGGGCCTTGGCGGCATAAAGCGCCTGGTCCGCGCGCATCAGCATGGCCTCCGCGCTGGTGCCTTCGTCAGGAATGCAGGTGGTGATGCCGCCGGACAGCGTGAGCGTCGGTCCGAGCGGCGAATTGGGGTGGGGCAGGGCGCGCACGGACAGCAGCTTGCCCAGCGCCCGTGCAAAGGTCATCGCGCCGGAGCGGGGCGTGCCGGGCAGGATGAGGGCGAACTCCTCGCCGCCATAGCGCGCAGCCACATCCCGCGGGCGCGTGCACACGTCGCGCAGCAGGCGGCTCACGTCCTTCAGGCAGGCATCGCCCTGCAGGTGGCCGGCGGAATCGTTGTAGCGCTTGAAATGGTCCAGGTCGCACAGCATCAGGGTGAGCGGCTCGCCCTCCCGCCGCGCCGCGGCGATCTCGTTGTGCAGGATGCGGTCCAGGCCGCGGCGGTTCACCAGCCCGGTCAGGGCATCCACCTCGACCATCTCATTGAGCCGCTGGTTGGCCAGGTGCAGCTCCTGCGACAGCGACACCAGCCGGCGGCGCATGTCCAGCAGCCGCCGCATGGCGCGAAGCTTGGCAACGAGGACGATCGGCTTGACCGGTTTGACCAGGTAGTCGTCGCCTCCCGACTCGATGCCGCGCCACACGTCCAGGTCGCCGTCCAGGCCGGAGAGAAAGATGATGGGCGTCCAGCCCCCGGGTTCGGCCTCGCGCATCTGCTGCGCGACCCAATAGCCGTCGTTGTGGTCCGACAGGCGGATGTCCAGCAGCACCAGGTCCGGCCGGTGCAGCTGGAACAGGTCGAGCGCCTTGTCGCCCGACGCGGCCTCCAGCACATCGACCACGCCGGCATGGCGCAGTTCCGCCACGAGCACCGCGCGCAGGGAGGCCTGATCCTCCACGACCAGCACGGTGAAGGGCATGGTGTCCTCGATGCGGCTCCCACTGGGGGGCAGCGGGGTGGGATGGGTGGTGGTCATCACGGTCCCTTTCCTGGAGGCAGGTGCAGGCCTTTCGGCCCCGAAGGCCGCAGTCCTCAGCCGATCAATGTTCGCGGCGCAGGGCGGGGAACAGGATCACGTCGCGGATGCTGGGGCTGTCGGTAAGCAACATCATCAACCGATCGATGCCGATACCGCAACCACCCGTGGGAGGCATGCCGTACTCAAGCGCCCGGACGAAGTCGTGGTCGAAGAACATGGCCTCGTCGTCGCCACCATCTTTGGCCGCGACCTGCGCCTGAAAACGCGCGGCCTGGTCCTCGGCGTCGTTCAGCTCGGAAAAACCGTTGCCGAACTCGCGGCCGGTGATGTAGAGCTCGAAACGCTCGGTCACTTCCGGGCGCGTGTCGTTGGCCCGGGCCAGGGGGCTGATCTCGGTCGGGTGCTCCATGATGAAGGTGGGCTGCCAGAGCTTGTCTTCCACCGTTTCTTCGAAGTACAGCACCTGCAGGCTGGCCAGCGTGCGCTTGGACAGCTGGTTCTTCTCTTCGTTCAGGCCCAGCTTCTTGAGGGCGCTGACGAGCCAGGCGGCATCATCCACATGGGCGCCGGCTTCGGTGTACTGGAAGATCGCCTCGCGGATGGTCAGCCGCTGGAACGGCTGGGAAAGGTCCACCTCGCGGCCGCCGTAGGTCAGCTGCAGCGTGCCGGCCGCCTTCATGGCCGCATCGCGCACCAGCTGCTCGGTGAAGTCCATAAGGTCGCGGTAGTTCCAGTAAGCCGCGTAGAACTCCATCATGGTGAACTCGGGGTTGTGGCGCACCGAGATGCCTTCGTTGCGGAAGTTGCGGTTGATCTCGAACACCCGCTCGAAGCCGCCCACCACCAGACGCTTCAGATATAGCTCGGGCGCGATGCGCAGGTACATCTCCTGCTCCAGCGCGTTGTGGTGGGTGACGAACGGCTTGGCATTCGCGCCGCCGGGAATCGGGTGCAGCATGGGCGTTTCCACTTCCAGGAAGCCGTGCTGCACCATGAATTCGCGCAGACCGCTCACGGCCTTGCTGCGGGCGATGAAACGGCTGCGCGCGGTCTCATCGGTCATCAGGTCCACGTAGCGCTGGCGGTACTTCACCTCCTGGTCGGCCACGCCGTGGAACTTGTCAGGCATGGGCCGAAGGCTCTTGGTGAGCAGGCGCAGCGTGGTGACCTTGATCGACAGCTCGCCGGTCTTGGTCTTCATGAGCGTGCCTTCCGCACCCACGATGTCGCCCAGGTCCCAGTGCTTGAAGGCGGCGTACAGCTCTTCACCCAGCGCATCGCGCGTGACATACAGCTGCAGGCGGCCTCCCGTCGTGCCCAGCGAGCCGTCCTGCACGGTGGCGAAACTGGCCTTGCCCATCACGCGCTTGAGCATCATTCGGCCAGCGACGCTCACGGTGACAGGGCTCGCCTCGAGTGCATCCGCCGCGCTTTCGGCGTACTGCGCCTGCAGGTCCGCCACATGGTGGGCAGGCTTGAAATCGTTGGGAAACGCCACGCCCTTGCCTGCTGCCTGGGCCTCCCGCAGGGCCTTGAGTTTTTCGCGGCGCTCGGCGATGAGCTGGTTGTCGTCGGAAGGAGGCGTAGGGGTTGCCGGAGCGTTATTTGGGGGAAGCATAGGAGTGCGTAGGCATTGGCGGAATGCGCCATGGGCAAGCTGAAACAGCCTATTTTAGTTTTTTGCCCGCGATCCAAACCGTCAAGGCCAGCAATCCGAGCGCCGAGGTCCCTGCAAGCCACCAGACATGCGTCGTCGGGCCGACGGAGTGCAGCGCCAAAGGCAGCATCAGCACGCCCAGTTGCAGCGCGTTGAAGCCGATGGTCGCCCACGAAAACGGCCGCGCCAAGCCGCGCTGAAAGGGCATATGACCGTGCGCTGCAAACAGGCAGGCAGTGCATTGCCAGATGACCAGCGGCGCTATGTAATCCTCCAATCCTTGCCATGAGGAAGCGAACCAGCCGGACCGCAGAGCTCCGATGGCCATCAATCCGGCCAATGCGGCGCATCCAGCGCCTCCGAGGCCCATCCACAGGGACAGTTTCCTTTTTTGCTGCCCGCGTGAGAGAAGCACCTGGGGCCACGCCGCATAGACCACGGCCGGAAAAAGCCCAAGCAGCCGCAGCAGCACGGCAAGATAGCTGGCCTCCGCCAGCCCGTACGCGCGTTGCCACACCAAGAGAACGGCAGTGCCAGCGATGGCATCCGCCACCGTGTGAGCCAGACGCAAACCTGCACTGCGATCGTCGAGTTGCGTGGTGGCTGCCTTGGCCGCCACGCCGGTGGGTGGCGACTCCAAAGTGGGACGGCTGTCTGCACGGTGCGTGAGCCAAAGGGCGCCGATGCCGTAACTGCAAGTAGCGGCAATCAGCAAGCCGGCCGAGCCATTGCCCGCCCAGAAAATCCCCATGGCGGTCGCGATCAGGACGGCGATGACCGGTGGTACCGCGCGGGCCAGCGCAGCAGTGCGCGCGGAAGCCATTCGCAAGGCCCAGGGTTGCGCCATGTACCAGCCCATTTGCAGCAGTGCCATGGCTGTTGCCCAGGCCATGAATGGAACGAAGGAAGGCAGCTTTGCCACCCAGACTGCCATTGCAGCCACAGGCAACAGCAGGAGCCAGCGCCACAGGCTCGACCTCAATGCTTGACGCAGCGCCTGCGCTGGCGGAATGTGAATGTTGGCGAGAAAGCTCAGCGGGCTTTGGGCCAGGGCCAGGGTCATCCAGAAGAAGCTGATTTGGCTCACCACGGTGAACGCGCCCACGTCCGAAGGGGAAAACAGGCGCAGCATGAGAAGCCCGAACAGCGCCTGCGCTGCCAGTGAGGCAGCGCTGGCAACGGCGATGCGGGACGTGACGACCATGGAACTCATCGCTGCAAGCCCAGGTACTTCCAGATATGCATGCCTTCCAGAAGGTCTTGCCAAGTGAGTTGTCGCACAGCGGGTGCAGTGTGGGACCGACCGTCCAGCTCGGGGCCCAGTAGTCGTGCGTACTGACCTACCGTTGCGTCCCTGGGCAAGTAGATGAAGCGGGCGCCCGCGCTTTTTTCGAACTCGCGTACCCAGGGGTAATCGGTGGAGATGATTGGCAGCCCAACGGCGCAGTACTCCAACAGCTTCGTGGAGGTTTGCTGGTGGTACGGTGCGCGGCCCGGAACGAGATTGAGCCCGTAGCGGGCCTGGATCAGCAGTGCCGGTACCTTGGCGTGCGCAACGCGCCCTGCCATCGTGGCGAAAGAGCGGTCATGCAGCCACTCCCGCAACCCTTCGGGAACATCGCCAATCAGTAAAAGGCTGCGCCCTGCCTCCTCCAGCCCCTGTAGCAGAGGGCGAAAGCCTGCCAGGCGTTGCATGTCGCCCAGATAGACGAAGTCGAAACTTGGTGCGCGAGGCAAAGCGCTTGCGTCCAGAAATTCCGGAGAAACCCCCATGTCCCGGTATTCATAAGGCACGGCGTCGGAAAACCCCATGCGGTCCTTCACCCAGGCATTCTGAAAGATCCGGTAGTGCGGCCGCGGTTGTCGCCATGACTTGACCTTGTCTTTCACCCAGGCGGCTGGCGGCACCGAAGCCGAAGCGTATTCATGCACATGCCAGGCACTCGCATGCCTGCCTGTGGCGTTGCCAGGTACGGCACCGCACATCCACCACAGCACGGCGGCTTGCATGGGCACCTCTTCGGCGCTGGTGTGGATGAGCGCACCATGGCCCCTGGATTGCAAGAAGCTCTGGTAGGCCGCCAATTCCGGCAGATAGGCCCTTCCGGGATGGATGAAATGGATCAGCATGCAGCTACCGTGCTTTTCAACAAGGTGTGCCAGCGCTGCAAAAAATCGGAGTACTGGTAGTGGCCCATTACCTTCTGGAGGTCTTGCACCAACTCAGCAGCCGGGTGCTGCAATGTGGCTTCCACGGCATGGGCCAGCGCTGCCGCCGTGCTGGTTTCCGCCAAAAGATAGGGCGCGTGTTCCTGCAGCATTTCCTGCAGGCTGGGAATCGGCACCGCAACACAAGGCACACCGGCCTGCAGCGATTCCAGCACTGCCATGGCACAGCCTTCGTAGAGCGAGGTCAGCACCGTGAGATCCTGCGTTCCGTAGAAGGCTGCGATGTCGGATCGGTGACCCAAGAAACGGATGCGGTTGGCCTGCGCAAGATCAGCGGAGGCGGCCTCCAGATCACTGCGCAAGGGCCCATCCCCCACCACGGTGAGCTGAAATCGTGACGGCAGGGCGCGCAGCATGCCGATCAGCAGGTGTGGATTCTTTTCTGGCGACAGGCGGCCGACATAGCCGATGCGAACGATCCCATCCAGCTTGGGTGGCAGGGGGGCTTTCGGGTGTGCTATGGGCGGAAGTGCGTTAGGTATCACCGTGAGGCCCTTGGATCTGAACGCAGTCCCTTGCATGAACTGCGCAAAGGATTGACTGGACGACGCAGATACGAACACGAAGTAGGCCGCACACCGGTAGAACCAGCGCAGCCAGAGGCGCTTGGCGAACCCTGCCCGCGCTTGTGCCAGCACTTCGCTCAATGGGCCATGAAACCAAACTACGACCGGTTTGCGAAGCAAAGCGCCGATTGCGCATGCCACGTAGGCCTCGCGAAAATTGTGCGTGGCCAACAGCACGTCGCTGCGCCTGGCCACAGACAGCAGCAATCGCCATTCGGATGGTGAGCTTGCGCATTGCCCGACATGGCAACCTTGTTGCATCAATCCGTTTGCCAAGCTTTTGACGACCGTGGCCACGCCGCCGGCACCTGTGGCGCCCTGGATCATGCAGACCTGCAGTTCGCTACGGTCGGGTGGGGATAATGCGGCCATGGAGATTTCCAAATACCTGTCCGGCGATGAGTTTGATGATGATTACAGCTATCGGCCCGATATCGCCTTCGACGTGCGTTCCCGTGGAGATCTTCTGGAGCGATGGTGCATTGATCGGTCGGTATTGCACGTCGGTTTTGCCGATCATCAGCCTTTGATTGCCTCGCGTGTTGCCGCAGGGCATTGGCTGCATGCGCGTCTGAGCCGGTCCGCACGCGAATGCTATGGCATCGACATCAATGCAGCCGCGGTGGAGGCGGCGAGGCAGTTGGGATTCGAAAAGCTGTATGCCCTGGACATCCACGATCCCGAAGCTGCCGGCATTTTGCAATCGCTGCCCATCGACTTGGTGATGGTGCCTGACGTCATTGAACATCTGGCGGACCCTTCGGCATTTCTGGCTCGGCTGTCGGCATTGTTTCCTGCGGCGGAATTCATCGTCTCGGCGCCGAACGGGCTGTCCTTGCGCAACATCGTGCACACGGCCAGAGGCATTGAGCGCATCAATACCGACCACCGTGCGTGGCTGTCTCCCTACACCCTTCAAAAGGTATTGGCGGATGCTGGATTGCAAGTGATTGAACTGCGGGGCTGCTCGGTCAGCGCACCTGGCAGCATCAAGGGGCGGATATTGCACCGCTTGATGCAATGGCGACCTTTGGGCGCCGATGTGCTGGTGGCGCGTGCGCGCCGCTCTGCTCGCGCCCTTCCGTGACACGCTGCGGCCCCTAACGCGAGCCAAATCCGCCCGCCACGATGCGCAGCGTCTTGTACGCAATCAGCAAGTCCAGGGCCACGGAGTAGTGCGCCACGTAATAGAGGTCATAGCTGAGCTTGATGGCGGTCTGCTCCTCGCTGTCGGCGTAGCCCTGCTGGACCTGGGCCCAGCCCGTCAGTCCGGGGCGCACGAGGTGGCGGTAGGGGTATGCGGGAATCCGGTCGGCGAACACGCGCACGAACTCCGTTTGCTCTGGTCTCGGACCGATCAGGCTCATCTCGCCCTTCAGCACATTCCATAGCTGGGGCAGTTCGTCCAAACGGGTGCGGCGGATGAATCGGCCCACGGAGGTCACCCGGTCGTCGTTGGGCTGGGCAAAGCGCGCTGTGCGGTCGTCGCCGGCATGGCGCATGCTGCGCAGCTTCCAGATGCGGAACGCACGGCCATTGCGGCCGACGCGGATTTGGGAAAAAAGCATGGGCCCTGGCGAGTCCAGTTTCACCGCCAGGCCGGCGGCCAGGCACAGCGGCAGCCACACCGGCAGCCCTGCCAGCGTGAGGAGCAGGTCGGTCAGCCGCTTGAAGGTGTCGTAGGCCGGGTTGCCGTCCAGGGTCCACAGGTCCTGGGTCTGTTGGTTGGGCAGTATTTTGCGGCCGCTCAGCAGTTCGGCCACGGCCTCCACGCTGTAGAGCCGCACATGCTGCAGGCGCAAATCGCTGATCCATCGCTCGCGTGCGGCGCTCGAGGGGGCATGGCGATCCAGCACCACGCCGGCCCATTGGGGAGTGGCGTGGGTTGTGCCGGTGTCCGTGCCGGATTCTTCCAGGGGCGTCCAGGGTAGCAGCGCGATGTGTTGCTGGCTGGCTTGGGCCATATCGCCCAGCAGCTCCCGAAGGCGCAGGGGCACGGTATCGTCCAGATAGGCCAGGGACAGCACCTGGTGCCGCCGGTTGCGCCAATGGCCGACCAGGAACCATGCCGACGAGAGCAGGTACACGAGAAGAACGGCGCCGCGGGAATAGGGCTGCTGCAGCAAGGCGAAACCCAGCGGGGCGGCAAGGTAGGGGGCTGCGGTCGCCACGAAGAGAAAGCGGCGTCCCTCGAACTGGGGCAGATAGGCGCCGTTGTAGAGCCAGTGGGCGGTCATGGCATACGGAATGGCGCACCACAGCACCGTCTGCGGAAACTGGTAGGTCACCCAGTCGTACCGCTCCAGGCCGAGCCCCGCCAGATAGCTCACCATCAGAATCAAGGTGCCACCCAGCGCCCAGCGCAGCACGGCACCCTGTCGGTGCGCCGTGGAGGAGCCGAGTTCGCGGCGTGGAATGCTGTTCATGGAATCGTCAGTGGGTGCGCGAAGTCGCCGCGGCGTAGACCGAGCGCACGGCCAGAGCCATGCGCTTTGCGGTGTAGTGCTGCTCGTAGCGTTGCCGTGCTGCCGCGCCCATGCGGGCGCGCAGTGCTGGCGACTCTATCAGTTGCCGCAACGCCGTGGCCCATGCTGCGGGATCGGGCGCCACCAGGCGCGCATGAGCCGACTCCGGCAGCAATTCGCGAATGCCCGGCAAATCGCTGGCCACGATGGCCATGCCCGCACGCATCGCCTCGATCAGCGAAATGGGCAGGCCTTCGTGATCCGATGCCAGCACGAAGATGGCGTGCTGGGCCAGTTGGGCCGCAACATCATCCACATCGCCGGTGAAGCGCACCGCTTGCAGGCCCAATCGATGGGCCAGTGCGCGGTGGGCTGCCAGCTCGGGGCCGCCGCCGAAAAAGGTGGCGGGGACTTCGTGCCCCAGGGCGCCACGCAACTGGGCAAGTGCGTGCAGCAGGATGTCCGGGCGCTTGGGCGGGGCCATGCGGGCAACCATCGCGATCGTCGGCGCCGCTTCGGCGGTCGATGCTGCGCTGTTGCCTGGGACTGCCACATCCTCGACGCCGTTGTGGATGACGGACACCCGCCGCGAAGGCAGCGGTAACACGAGCGCCAGCCGGCGCTCATGGTCCGAGACACAAATCATGCGCCGGGTCAGCGGGGCCAGCAGCCACTCCATGGCAAGGGCCACTGTGCGGCGCTTCCAGGGATGTCCCGCCTTGAAGGCGAAGCCGTGCACGGTGTAGATCACGGGGGTGCGGGTCAGTGCACCGGCCAACCGGGCTACGACGCCGGCCATCGCACTGTGGGCATGGAGCAGATCCGGAGATTGTTCGAGCACGATGCCCCGCAGGGCCCAGGCGGCGCGCACCACGTGCACCGGGTTGAGCGCATTGCCCAGCGCGGGGACGCGATGCACCGCGAGGTGCGAAGCCTCCAGGGCATTGGCCAGTGGCGGATGCGGCTCGGCGCCGCCGATGGCCACCTGGACCGCAACGCCCTGGCAGGCAAGTTCCCGGCAGAGGGTGAGCACATGGCTCTGCGCGCCCCCGACCTCGCCCTTGGTGATGATCTGCAGGACCTTCACGGCAGGGGCGCGCCAGGCCGGGCCTCTGCGCCCTTCGTGTTCACGGCGCGATGCCCGTGCGCTCCAGCACGTCTCCCACGAGTTCCAGGCGCAGCAGCGGGCTGTCGAGTTGCATGAGCTGCTGCTTCAGGTCCAGCGGCACGGGGAGCAGTTCGCACCAGCGATTGGCGACCCAACCGCAGTCGTCCAGTTGCTCGGGGGTGGGGTCGGGGAGGCTGGAGGGGTCGTCCGCACCCCGGTGGCGCAGGCGTGCGAGCACCTGCTCGAGCGCGGCGGCCGTGTTGCGCAGGTCCTCCGGGACGGGGAGCGGCACATCCGGGGGCATCTGCTCGATGTCGGCCAGCCACAGCCCGTGCGGCAGCAGGTGGCGGCGCACGATGCGAAAGCGGGCCGAGCCCTCGGCTCGCAGAACGATGAGGCCAGGGTGCGACGTGTCGATCTCCGCAATGTTCGCGAGCGTTCCGGCATCGTGGAACTGCTCGGGCGCTGCACCTGCCTGGCGCACTTCCTGGCCGCTCGTCAGCGCAACGACACCGAACGGTGCGCCCGCCTGCTGGCATTTGCGCACCATGTCGAGATAGCGCACCTCGAAGACGCGAAGCGAGAGCATCCCGCCCGGGTACAGCACGGTCCCCAGCGGAAAGAGCGGCAGGGAGGTCAGCGTGAGCGGCGGCAATGGCGGCTCGGAAGGTGGGGGCACGAAGGTCATGGGCAGGCGGGTTGGCCCGCTATCATCCCACGGCGGAACCCTTCGCACCATCGCCCCAGATTCTCCACATTACGAGGTTTCATGCTTTACCAGATCGCTTCTTTCCTGCTGGACGTGGTGGGCGGCCTGCTTGCCGGGGCTTGCCTGCTGCGGCTTTACATGCAGCTGCAGCGCGTGCCTTTTGGCAACCCTATCGGGCAACTGGTTTTCGCGCTGAGCGACTGGCTGGTCCTGCCCCTGCGCAGGATCGTGCCTGCCACGGGGCGCTGGGATTGGGCCAGCTTGGTAGCAGCGATTTTGATCCAGCTGGTGCAGTACCTGTTGCTGTGGCTGCTGCTGGGCGCCGGCCCGGGCCTGATGCTGCTGCTCTGGTTGGCCGTGTTCGGTCTGGTGCGCGCGGCGATCTACGGGCTGATCGGCCTGTTGATCGTCTATGCCGTGCTCTCATGGGTGCAGACGCGCTCACCCCTTGCCGACGTGATTGCCCGCTTGTGCGAGCCGTTGCTGCGCCCCGTGCGGCGTGTGGTGCCGCTCCTCGGCGGGGTGGATCTGTCGCCGCTGGTGGTGCTGGTGTTGCTGCAGGTGTGCCTGATCGTGGTGGGCAACGTACAGGGATGGGTGCTGCGGTAGGGGCCGGCAGCGGAATTGGCCCGCCATAAAAAATAGCCGCCACCGCTGATCCAGTCAGCGGTGGCGGCTATTGTTTTGGTAGCGGCCGAAGCGTATGGACGATCAGGCCACCGAATCTGCCGGCAGGCGCTGCAGCATCGCCAGGCTCTTGGCCACGGTGCCCCGCAGTTCGCGGCGGTCGCAGATGAAGTCCACCGCGCCCTTGGTCTGCAGGAATTCAGCGCGCTGGAAGCCTTCCGGCAGCGTCACGCGCACGGTCGATTCGATCACACGCGGTCCGGCAAAGCCGATCAGTGCCTTGGGCTCTGCGATCACGATGTCGCCCACGAAGGCAAAGCCGGCCGAGACGCCGCCCATCGTCGGGTCGGTCAGCACGCTGATGTAGGGCAGGCCCTTCTTGGCCAGCCGGGTGAGGGCCGCATTGGTCTTGGCCATCTGCATCAGCGAGAGCAGGCCTTCCTGCATGCGCGCGCCGCCCGTGGCGGTGAAGCACAGGAAGGGTACCTTCTGCTCGATGGCGGTTTCCACGCCACGCACGAAGCGCTCGCCCACCACGCTGCCCATGCTGCCGCCCATGAAGTCGAACTCGAAGCACGCCACCACGATGTTGATGCTGCGCACCGAGCCGCCCATCACGATGAGCGCATCGGTTTCCCCGGTGTTTTCCAGGGCTTCCTTCAGGCGGTCGGGGTACTTGCGGCTGTCCTTGAACTTCAGCGCATCGACCGGCAGCACTTCCTGGCCGATTTCATAGCGGCCTTCGGCGTCCAGGAACGCATTCAGCCGGGGGCGGGCATTGATGCGATGGTGGTGGCTGCAGTGCGGGCAGACGTTCTGGTTCTGCTCCAGATCGGTCTTGTACAGCACCGTCTCGCAGCTCGGGCACTTGATCCACAGGCCTTCCGGCACCTGGCGGCGCTCGGTCGGGTCGGTCTGCTGGATTTTGGAGGGCAGAAGTTTTTCGAGCCAGGACATATCGGTTTCCTCTTCGCTTCAAGTCTCAGCCGGCGCGCCACGGACCGGGCGCGCGGGGCTGCAATTATGCGTCCAGCGCCTTGCGCACTCCCCGCAGGAAGTCGATGGTGACCGGCACCACCTTTTCATGCGGCTGGTCTTCCAGCAACTGGATGATGCGGCTGCCGATGACCACGGCATCGGCCACGCGCCCGATGGCCTGGGCCGTGGCCGCATCGCGGATGCCGAAGCCCACGCCCACGGGAATGTGCACATGGCGGCGGATGACGGGCAGCATGGCCTCGACGGCGGTGGTGTCGAGAGCGCCCGAGCCGGTCACGCCCTTGAGGGACACGTAGTACACGTAGCCGCTGGCCACGCGCGCGACCTGCTGCATACGCTCTTCGGTGCTGGTGGGTGCCAGCAGGAAGATCAGGTCCATGCCGCGCTCGCGCAGGCTGGCGGCGAACGCTTCGCTTTCCTCGGGCGGGTAGTCGACGATGAGCACGCCGTCCACGCCCGCATCGGCGGCATCGCGCACGAAGGCCCCTGTGCCGTGGATCTGGTCGTAGCGCTCCACCGGGTTGGCGTAGCCCATCAGCACGACGGGCGTCTTGTCGTTGCGCTGGCGGAAATCGCGCACATGGCCCAGGACCTGCAGCATGCCCACGCCCAGCGAGAGCGCCTTTTCCCCGGCCTTCTGGATCACCGGGCCGTCGGCCATGGGGTCGGAGAAGGGCACGCCCAGTTCGATCACGTCGGCCCCGGCCTCGACCATGCCGTGCATGAGCGCCGGCGTGATGTCGGCGAACGGAAAGCCGGCGGTCACATAGGGAATGAGCGCCTTGCGCCCCTTGGCCTGCAGTTCTGCGAAGGTATTCGCGATGCGGTTGCGCGGCGAGCTCATGCGGCAGGCCCTCCCTTGACCCCGAGGCCGCGCATGGAGGGCCGGTCGTACACATCGGCCCCCGATAGGTCGGCGACGGTGCCGATGTCCTTGTCCCCACGGCCCGAAAGGTTCACCAGGATGGACTGATCCGTTGGCATGGTCTTGGCCAGTTTCATGGCATAGGCCACGGCATGACTGGATTCCAGCGCTGGAATGATGCCTTCGGTGCGGCACAGGTAATGGAAGGCGGCCAGCGCCTCGGCATCGGTGATGCCGACGTATTCGGCACGACCGATTTCCTGCAGCCACGCGTGCTCGGGCCCGACGCCGGGGTAGTCCAGGCCTGCGCTGATGCTGTGCGTTTCGGTGATCTGGCCGTTCTCGTCCTGCAGGATGAACGTGCGGTTGCCGTGCAGCACGCCCGAGCTCCCGCGCTGCAGCGAGGCCGAGTGCTTGCCGCTGTCCAGCCCCTCGCCGGCGGCTTCCACGCCGATCAGGCGTGTCTTTTCATGGGGAATGTAGGGGTGGAAGATGCCCATGGCATTGCTGCCGCCGCCCACGCAGGCGATCACCGCGTCGGGCTGCTGGGTGCTGGCCTTCTGCTCGGCCAGCATGGCCGGCATCTGTTCCAGGCACTCGGTGCCGATCACGCTCTGGAAATCGCGGACCATCATGGGGTAGGGGTGCGGGCCCGCCACCGTGCCGATGATGTAGAAGGTGTCGTCCACATGGGCCACCCAGTCGCGCATGGCTTCGTTCAGCGCGTCCTTGAGCGTCCTGCTGCCCGAATCGACGGGCACGACGGTCGCGCCCAGCAGCTTCATGCGGTACACATTGGGGCTCTGGCGCTTGACGTCCTCCGAGCCCATGTACACCACGCATTCGAGGCCGTAGCGCGCGCAGATGGTGGCCGTGGCGACGCCGTGCTGGCCTGCGCCCGTCTCGGCGATGATGCGCGGCTTGCCCATGCGCCGGGCGAGCATCGCCTGGCCGATTACGTTGTTGATCTTGTGGGCGCCGGTGTGGTTGAGGTCTTCGCGCTTGAGGTAGATCTGCGCGCCGCCCATCTCGCGGCTCATGCGCGCCGCGTGGTAGACCGGGGAGGGGCGACCCACGAAGTGCTTCAGTTCCGAATGGAATTCGGCCAGGAACTCCGGATCGTTCTGGTAGCGGGCATAGGCCTCGCGCAGTTCGGTCAGGGCATGGGTGAGCGTTTCGCTCGCGAAACTACCGCCATAGGGGCCGAAATGGCCGGCGGCGTCGGGTTGCTGGTAGGAAAGCATCAATGAATCTTTGCAAATTGCGCATCGGCCGCCTGCACGGCGGCGATGAAGCGTTGGATCTTGCCGGCGTCCTTGATGCCCCTCAACGGCTTGCCGTCGGGGCCATCGGCTTCCACGCCGGAACTGACGTCAACCGCGAGCGACAGGCCGCGCGGCCGCACCTGCAAGATGCCATCGGTCACGTTTGCAGGCGTGAGTCCACCAGACAAAACGAGGTGAGAGCCGACGCTTGGAGGTAGAAGTGACCAATTGAATGCCTTGCCGCCACCGCCATAACCTTCGACATGGGCGTCGAGCAGGATGGCCTGGGCGCGGGAGTGGGTTGCCGCGAATTGTACGAGGTCGAACCGCGCCGCACCGTCGCCAAGGGGAATGCGTGCCGCCCGCAGGAACGGCCTGGCTCCATCCGCCGTGGCCGCCCAGCAGTCTTGGGGTGATTCATCCCCATGGAATTGGACCGTTGCCGACGGAATCATTGTGCAGGCTGCTATCACTTCTGTAGCGGGTGCATTCACGAACAACAGCACCGGCGTTACGAACGGAGGCAGTCTGCGGGCCAGGGCTGCGGCCCGTTGCGGCGTGATTCCCCTTGGACTGGCGGCGTAGAGCACGAACCCCACCGCATCGGCGCCAGCCGCCACGGCCGCATCCACATCGTCCTCGCGGGTGAGGCCGCAGATCTTGACGCGGGTGCGGTGGTGGGGAGGGATAGGGACAGGCGGAGGGCTGGCGGGCTGGGAGCGGCTCATGGAAGCCAATCATACGCAGCGGTGCGCAGGGGCAGACCCCATGAGGCATCGTAGAGCGGTCCCTGAAAGTACAGCCCGTCTGGCGAAAACGTGGGCGCGGCCGCATCGCGCGAGCGGGCCAGCAACACCTCCTGCATCCAGCCGGCGGGCTGATTTCCCTGCCCGATCGCGACCAGGCAGCCCATGATGTTGCGGATCATGTGGTGCAGGAACGCGTTTCCCTCGAACTCGAATCGCCAGTAGCAGGGCTGCCAGTCGTGCGGCGGTGCGTTGGCCGGCGGGCCGGCATCGCTTTCGGCGGGGCCCCGCCGCGTGATCGTGATGCGCTGCAAGGTCTTGATGGGCGATTTGGCCTGGCAGGCCGATGCCCGGAACGAGGTGAAGTCGTGCTCTCCGAGCAGGTGGGCGGCAGCCTCGCGCATGGCGTTGCCGTCCAGTGGATGGAACACCCAGCCCACGCGCGCGCTGTCCACGCTGGGGCGCACGGGCGACTGCAGCAGCACATAGGCGTAGCGGCGGGACGTGGCGCAAAAACGCGCATGGAACGTCTCCGGCACCGGGTGCGCCCATTGCACGGCGATGTCGGCAGGCAGGAAGGTGTTGGTGCCGCGCACCCAGGAAAACGGCGTGCGGTCGAGCGGCGTATCGAAATGGACCACCTGCATGAGCCCGTGCACGCCCGCATCGGTGCGGCCAGCGCAGATGGTGGACACGGGTTGCGTGGCAAAGCGGCCGAGGGCCGCTTCCAGGTGGTCTTGGATGGTTCTGCCGGAAGACTGGCTTTGCCAGCCGTTATAGCCCTGCCCGTTGTAGCTGACGCCGAGCGCCATCCTCATGGATGGCGTCCCGGTGCGGCAGGGAGCGTGGCTGCGCTGGTGCCGTGCATCAGCCCAGTTCGGACAGCAGGCGTTGCGCCCGTGTCTTGAGCGCGCCGGACGATTCGGCAATGACTTCTTCGATCAGGGTGCGTGCGCCTTCGCTGTCGCCGATGGCGTTGAATTCTTCCGCCAGGGCGAGCTTGGTCGCCAGCGGATCGTCGGGCAGGGGCGGGGTCGCTTGCGGCAGATCCTGCACGGCCGGGCTGGCGGATGGACTGGTATTGCCGGCAGGTGTGTCCAGGTCCAGCGACAGCGCTCCGAGGTCGAATTCGAGCGGCGCCGGGCCCGACGGAGCGGCCTCGGCGGACGACAGCGGTGCCGGAGCGGAATCCATCAGCCGCAGGTCGGTCGGGAATTCCAGATCGGCGGTGTCCGGAGGCGGCGACAGCGGGGCGGCCGCGGTGGCCACCGGCTTGTCCCACGACGGTTCGGGCAGGTCCAGGGCCCCCGTGTCCAGTGCGGGAGGCTCCGAAACAGCGGGAGCGGGCGTCGGTGCGGGAGCCCAGGCCGGCGCGGCGGCCATAGCACCGGCAGCGGCGGCCGCAGCGGCGAAGGCACCCGGTGCGGCAGGTGGCGCGGGCGGCGCTTCGGTCAGGGCGTCGTCCGCCAGATCGAGGTCGAGGTCCAGATCGGGTGGCAAGGCCGCGCTGGTGGCGCCGGCCATCTGCGGACGGCCGTCCGTGAAGGTGCTGGCAAAGCCATTGCCGGTGTTGGGGCCGTCGTCGTCCAGGACCACGCCAGGGCGGCCGCCGGGTTGGTACAGCGGGTTCTCGGGATCGAGTTCGCGGCCCAGTTCGGACACGCGGGCCCAGTCGGGGCCTTGGCCATCGGTCAGCCGGAAGACGTCCTGCGCCACGGCTTCCAGCGCCTTGCGGTCCTGGCGCTTGGCATAGATCTCGCCCAGCTTGACGTGGACCGAGGTGCGGTCCGGGTTGTGGCGCACTGCCTCCTTGAGGATCTCTTCGGCCTGCAGGTCGCGGCCATAGGCCAGATACACGTCGGCTTCGGCCACGGGATCGACATCGCCGCCGGCATCGAGCTGGCTGGGCGAATAGGCCATCGAAGAGCCGGTGCTCAACTGGCTGCTGGCCGTGTCCACGCGCTGGCCGCCGCTGGCGCCGAAGAACGAATCCGGCTGCAGCTTGCTTTCCATGAAAGAACTGTCCACCGCATGCTGGTTGCGGCGGTTCTGGACCGTGCGGTAGACGCCATAGCCCAGCAGCAATGCCAGCAAGGCACCGCCGGCCAGCGGCAGCATGGGGTCGTCGAACAGGTTGGAGAAGAAGCCTGGCTCCTCCGTGTCGGGGGCTGGGGCGGGCACGGCAACGGGCGCTGGCGCCGGTGCGGGCGCTGGGGCTGCCACCACGGGCGGGGCTGGCTCGGCACTCGCCACGCTGGATGCCGGGGTTGCCGCCGTGCTGGCGGGCGTCACGGCAGCAGCGGGGGCCGCAGGGGCGCTGGCCACGCTGGCGGGGGCTTGTGGCGCGGGCGCCGCAGCGGGCGGTACCACGGCGCCCGTGGCCACGGCTGCGCCCGTGGCGGCGCTGGCGGCGGCTGACGGCGCGCTGCCGGAGCCCGTGGACACCGGCGCGGAGGCGGTTCCGAGCTTGTTCAGATCGGAGATGTTCTTCGACAGCTCGGCCATGCGCGCCGATGCGGCGCTGGCCTGCTTGTCCTTGGCCACCTGGTCTTCAGCAGCCTTCTGGCCTTGTACGGCGCCCTTGGACAGGGTGAGCTTGTCTGGCGCGGCCGTGGCGGGCTTGCGGTCCTCGACCTGGGTCTGGACCTTGCCGCTGGCCGAACGCTCGGCGGCGGCCACCTCGGCGGAGGGTGCGGCACCGGCCAGGCGGCGGCGGAATTCGTTGAAGTCGCGGCTTTGCGCGGCAATGATCTGACGTGCCTCGCCGGGGGGAGTGGCCCGTGCCTGGGTTTCATCGGGCAGTTGCAGCACCGCGCCCGATTTCAGCCGGTTCACGTTGCCACGGATGAAGGCGTCGGGGTTGGAACGCATCATCGCCACGAGCATCTGGTCGAGCGACACGCCAGCGGGGCGGTTGGCGGCGGCCAGGCGGCCCGCGGTATCGCCGGCCTGCACGGTGACCGAGCCGGCGGCACCCGCCGGGGCCGGCGCTGCGGCAGGGCGGGGCGTAGGGGCTGGCGCCGGGCGTGGTGTGGCGGTGGCTGCCGCTTGGGACGGCGCCGACTCGGCAGTCCGGGGCGTGCGCGGGGCCGGTGCAGCGGCCGGGGCGGACGGCGCCGTCACCTGAGGCGATGCGGTCACGGTGGCCGGCGCACGGCGCAGGGCCGGCGGGTCGAACAGCATGGTGTAGCTGCGCACGATCTGGCCGGAGTTCCAGGTGGCATCCAGCACCAGATCGACGAAGGGGTCGTTGATGGGGCGGTCACTGGTGAGTTGCAGCACCATCGAGCCATCGCTGCGGCGCTGCAGTTGCACGCGCAGGCTGTTCAGCGCGGGAGACACTTCCATCCCCTGGGCGCGGAACACCTGAGGGGACGCGGGGGCTGCCCGCAGCGAATCCGCTTCGGCGGCAGTGATCTGCGGCAGCTCGATCTCAGCGCGCAGGGGCTCGCCAAGGGCGGACTGCACGGTAAGGCGGCCCAGGGCGAGAGCATTCGCATCGGTGGCATACAGGCCGGCCGACATGACGGCCGCGGCGGCCAGGATTGAGAGTTTCCAACGATGCATGTGTGCCATCAACAAAAGAGGATTGTGCGGTCTGGCAAGGTGCCAGATTCAGGCAGTTTTGGTTCCGCGCGTAAGCGTGAAAATGTGTAAAAAGCACAATAGCATCAATGTTTTGCACTGACAAGCTGAGCCAAGGCGCAACCTTTGGGCGCCTTTCAGAAGGGCAATGTGCACCGCAGCAATGTTGTCAAAGGACAACGAGCAGTAACAAAACGTTGGTGCTTAAACGCGCTGACACCGGTTCGGTGTCAGCGCCCGCCGCGTCATTCGGCCAGCAGGATGCGCAACATGCGGCGCAGCGGTTCGGCGGCACCCCACAGCAGTTGGTCGCCGATGGTGAACGCGCCGATGTATTCCGGCCCCATCGCCATCTGGCGGATGCGGCCCACGGGAATCGTCATGGTGCCGGTCACGGCCACGGGGGTCAGGTCCTTCAAGGTGGCTTCGCGCGTGTTGGGCACGACCTTCACCCACTCGTTGTCGGCGGCGATCATGGCCTCGATGTCGGCCACGGGCACGTGCTTCTTCAGCTTGAAGGTCAGGGCCTGGCTGTGGCAGCGCATGGCGCCCACCCGCACACAAAAACCGTCCACAGGCACCGCGGGCGTGTCGAAGCCTTCGCCCTGGCCCATGATCTTGTTCGTCTCGGCCATGCCCTTCCACTCTTCCTTGGACATGCCGTTGCCCAGGTCCTTGTCGATCCAGGGGATCAGGCTGCCGCCCAGGGGCACGCCAAAGTTGGCGGTTTCCGCGTCCGACAGGCTGCGCTGCTTGGCGATGACCTTGCGGTCGATTTCCAGGATGGCGCTCTTGGGATCGTCCAGGAGCGAGCGCACTTCCGCGTTCAGCGTGCCGTATTGCGTCAGCAGTTCGCGCATGTGCTGGGCGCCGCCGCCGCTGGCTGCCTGGTAGGTCTGCGTGCTCATCCACTCGACCAGGCCGGCCTTGTACAGCGCACCCACGCCCATCAGCATGCAACTCACGGTGCAGTTGCCGCCGATCCAGTTCTTGCCGCCTTTGGCCAGGGCATCCTGAATCACGGGCAGGTTGACCGGGTCCAGCACGATGACCGCGTCTTCCTTCATGCGCAGCGTGGAAGCGGCGTCGATCCAGTGGCCGTTCCAGCCGGCGTCGCGCAGCTTGGGAAATACTTCGGTGGTGTAGTCGCCGCCCTGGGCGGTCAGGATGATGTCGCAGCGCTTGAGGGCGTTGATGTCGAAGGCGTCCTGGAGCGTGGTTTCGTTCTTGGCCTGCGCCGGGGCCTTGCCGCCTGCGTTCGACGTGGAGAAGAACACGGGCTCGATGAGACCGAAATCGCCTTCGGCCTGCATGCGGTCCATCAATACGGAGCCGACCATGCCGCGCCAGCCGACCAAACCTACCAACTTGCTCATTTCAACGCCCCTATTCAGTTTAAGAAACAGTACCCGACCGGGACTTTTCGCCTGGCTCGTCTGGCCAGGAAGGGCGCACGACGAACCAGGCTGGATCAGCCCTTAATGGTCGTGGTTTTGGTGGTGGTTGCGCGCGCGGCCCCACCGGCCAGGGCGGCGGGTGCAGTGTTCAGCAGGGTGAACGGGCGGGCGGCAAACATAGGCGGCGATTGTAGCGGAAGGCCTTTTGCCGACGGTGCTGTTTTTTTTGAGGGGCGGCGGGAGGTGTTGTTTAACATCCGGCCTTTTTTTTCCACGTCAAAGGTCCCTCACCGCATGCGCATCGTCGCCACCGCCTTTCTTGCCCTGGCCGCTCTGTTGAGCGGCTGCAATGCCTCACAGGACAGCCCGGCATCGATCGCGCCGCAGGAGACGCAGAGGGTTCGCGATGCCGTCGATGAACTGGCCCGCCAGGATTTTCCGGCCATCGAGGCCCAGCTGGCGCCCCGGTTGCGCACCGCCGATCTGCGGCAGAACCTGGGCCGGATGGCGGCATTGATCCCCCCGGGACCGCCCCAATCCGCCGAGGCGGTGGGCGTTCAGGTTCTGAAGACCGATTCCGCCACCTTCCACCACCTCACGCTCGAGTACGAGTATCCGCAGTCCTTGCTGGTCGTCTCTGCCATGCTGGAGCAGCGCGACGGCGCGGTCGTCTTCAATGCACTGCAGGTGACGCCGGCGTCGCAGTCCCTGGCCGCCACCCACCGCTTTTCGCTGGAAGGCAAAACGCCGGGCCACTACCTGTTCCTCGCGCTCGCGATCGGCATTCCGCTCGGGATCGTCTATACGCTGTGGGTCTGCGTCCGCACGCCGATCCCGAAGCGCAAGTGGCTCTGGTGTGCCGGGGTGGCGGTGGGCGTGGTGCAGTGCCATCTGGACTGGACCACGGGCGCATGGTCCGCGCAGTGGTTGAGCCTGCAGCTGCTGGGGGCGGGCTTTGTGAAGGTGGGGCCCCAGGCTCCGCTCATCCTCACCATCTCCGCGCCGGTGGGGGCGCTGGCCTTCTGGGTGCGTCGCCGGTCCTTCGTTCGCGCGGCATCGGCCGCGCCCGACGCGCGCTGATACCAGCGATCGCCAACGCATGGGCCCATAAAAAAGGGTGGCTGGCGGGCCACCCCTTTTGGCAGGAGCGGCCCGCTTCAGCGCGTGCCGGGCTGCAGCGGTCAGCCCAGGGCCTTCACCACGGCGTCGCCCATCTGCGCCGTGCCCACCTTCGTGGTGCCTTCGCTCCAGATGTCCGGCGTGCGCAGGCCTTGGGCCAGCACGTTCTGCACGGCCGCTTCGATGCGCTGGGCGGCCGCTTCCTGGTTCAGGCTGAAGCGCAGCATCATCGCGGCGCTCAGGATGGTGGCCAGCGGATTGGCCACGCCCTTGCCGGCGATGTCGGGCGCGCTGCCATGGCTGGGCTCGTACAGGCCCTGGTTCTTGCTGTTGAGGCTGGCCGAGGGCAGCATGCCAATGGAGCCGGTGAGCATGGAAGCCTCGTCCGACAGAATGTCGCCGAACATGTTGCCGGTGACCACCACGTCGAAGGCCTTGGGCGCCTTCACCAGCTGCATGGCCGCGTTGTCCACGTACATGTGCTGCAGTTCCACGTCGGGGTACTGCTGGCCCACTTCGGTGACCACGTCCTTCCAGAACTGGAAGGTTTCCAGCACGTTGGCCTTGTCCACGCTGGTGACCTTCTTGCTGCGCTTGCGCGCGGCCTGGAACGCCACGTGGGCGATGCGCTCGATCTCCGGCTTGGAGTAGCGCATGGTGTCGAAGGCCTCTTCGGCGCCGGGGAAATGGCCGTCCACGGCCGTGCGCCGGCCGCGCGGCTGGCCGAAGTAGATGTCGCCCGTCAGCTCGCGGATGATGAGGATGTCGAGACCCGAGATCAGCTCGGGCTTGAGGCTCGAAGCGCCCACCAGCTGCTCGTAGCAGATGGCCGGGCGGAAGTTGGCGAACAGCCCCAGGTGCTTGCGCAGGCCCAGGATGGCCTGCTCGGGGCGCAGGGGGCGGTCGAGCTTGTCGTACTTCCAGTCGCCGACGGCGCCGAACAGCACGGCGTCGGCGTCCTGCGCCAGCTTCAGCGTGGCTTCGGGCAGCGGGTGGCCATGGGCCTCGTACGCGGCGCCGCCGACCAGGGCGGACTCCATCTCGAACGGAAGGCCCAGCACGTCCAGCACCTTGACGGCCTCTGCCACGATTTCCGTGCCGATGCCGTCACCCGGCAAAACTGCGATTTTCATGTAATTGCTTCTCTTTTGATAGCGATATGCCCTAGTACTTATTGCACTGCGGGCCGATTGGATGCTTGATGTTTGGCTGCCGGCAGGCAGATCAACCCGCCATGGTGTGGGCCAGCCAGGGCTTGGTGGCCAGGCGCTGGGCCTCGAACACCTTGATCTTGTCGGACTGCCGCAGGGTCAGGCCGATGTCGTCGAACCCGTTGAGCAGGCAGTACTTGCGAAAGGCGTTCACTTCGAACGGAATCTCTTCGCCCACGACCTCGCCGCGGTTCTGGCGCACGATCACCTGGCGCTCCAGATCGATGGTGAGCTGGTAGCCGGGAAAGGCGTGCACCTCATCGAACAGCTGCGCCACGGTGGCCTCGGGCAGCACGATGGGCAGCAGGCCGTTCTTGAAGCAGTTGTTGAAGAAGATGTCCGCGAAGCTCGGCGCGATCACGGCGCGAAAGCCGTATTGGTCCAGCGCCCAGGGCGCGTGCTCTCGGCTCGATCCGCAGCCGAAATTCTTGCGCGCCAGCAGGATGGACGCGCCGGCGTAGCGGGGCTGGTTGAGCACGAAGTCCGGGTTGGGCTTGCGGCTCGCCGGGTCCTGGCCCGGCTCGCCGTGGTCCAGGTAGCGCCATTCGTCGAACAGGTTCACGCCGAAGCCGGTCTTCTTGATCGACTTGAGGAACTGCTTCGGAATGATGGCGTCGGTATCGACGTTCTCGCGGTCCATGGGGGCCACGAGGCCTTGGTGGAGAGTGAATTTCTGCATGGTGTGTGTCCGGAAGAGGGCTCGAAGGCAGCGGTGCGTTACTGCCCGTTGCTCCAGGTGCCGCCCTTGATGGCGGCGGTGGATGTTTCGCAGGCCTTGCGTTTTTCCTGCACGGCTTCGGGCGACAGGTTGTAGTAGTAGGCGTCCAGCGGCTGGCCCATCAGCCCCTTGCACGCGCCACTGGCGGGCCGGGGGCACTGCGCGAGGAAGGTCACCTTGCCTGCCTTGCCCCCGAGCTGGGCCGAGGTCTGCGCCAGGCCGTTGCAGCTCGCCTTGAGCTGCTCGGCCGGAATGCCGGCGGTGAACTCCATGCAGTCCTTCACCGCCACGGTTTTGCCGGCGACGGGCACGTTGCCTTCGATCACGCAGGCGCGGTCGGCCGCCAGGGCCGTGGCACAACCGCCCAGGAGCCAGGCGGCGAAGAGGGGCCATACGGCTTTCATGCGGCGGTCCTTTCTGGAGGTCTGGGGTGTGGCGCGGCCGGTCATTTGGCGGCCCGTTCGATGGCGCTGCCCGCGCGTTGCACGTCCTGGCCCATGCCCTTGACGGTGTTGCAGCCGGCCAGCAGGCAAGCCAGGGCCAGGGTGAGAAGGGTGGCGGTCTTGTTCACGGCAAGTGTCCTTGGGGTGAATGGAATGCAGCCGTGGCGCTCAGGCGAACTGGCGCACGTCCACGAAGTGGCCGTGCACGGCGGCCGCGGCGGCCATGGCCGGCGAGACCAGGTGGGTGCGTCCGCCCGCGCCCTGGCGGCCTTCGAAGTTGCGGTTGCTGGTGGAGGCGCAGCGCTCGCCGGGCTCCAGGCGGTCGGCGTTCATGGCCAGGCACATCGAGCAGCCGGGCTCGCGCCATTCGAAGCCCGCGGCCTTGAAGATCTCGTGCAGGCCTTCGCGCTCGGCCTGCTCCTTCACCAGGCCGGAGCCGGGCACCACCATGGCCAGCTTGATGTTCTTGGCGACCTTCTGGCCCAGCTTCTTGACCACGGCAGCGGCTTCGCGCATGTCCTCGATACGGCTGTTGGTGCACGAGCCGATGAACACCTTGTCCACGAAGATGTCGTTCAGCGCCTTGCCGGGCTCCAGGTTCATGTAGGTGAGCGCGCGCTCCATGGCGCCGCGCTTGTTGGCGTCCTTTTCCTTGTCGGGATCGGGCACGCGGGCATCCACGCCCAGCACCATCTCGGGCGAGGTGCCCCAGGTGATCTGCGGCACGATGTCCGCGGCGTTCAGCGTGACCACCGTGTCGAAGTGCGCGTCGGCATCCGACTGCAGTGTCTTCCAGTAGGCCACCGCCTGGTCCCATTCCACGCCCGAGGGCGACAGCGGCCGGCCCTTCACGTAGTCGATGGTCTTGTCGTCCACCGCCACCAGGCCAGCGCGCGCGCCCGCCTCGATGGCCATGTTGCAGACCGTCATGCGGCCTTCGATGCTGAGGGCGCGGATCGCCGGGCCGCCGAACTCGATGGTGTAGCCCGTGCCGCCCGCCGTGCCGATCTTGCCGATGATGGCCAGCACGATGTCCTTGGCCGTCACGCCGGGCGCGACCTGGCCGTCCACGCGGATGAGCATGTTCTTGGCCTTCTTGGCCAGCAGGGTCTGCGTGGCCATGACGTGCTCCACCTCGCTGGTGCCGATGCCGTGCGCCAGCGCGCCGAATGCGCCGTGCGTGCTGGTGTGGCTGTCGCCGCACACCACCGTCATGCCGGGCAGCGTGGCGCCGTTCTCGGGGCCGATCACGTGGACGATGCCCTGGCGCTTGCTCATGAACGGGAAGAACGCCGCCGCGCCGACCTCGGCGATGTTCTTGTCGAGCGTGGTGATCTGCTCCTTGCTGATCGGGTCGGTGATGCCGTCGTAGCCCCGGTCCCAGCCGGTGGTGGGCGTGTTGTGGTCCGCCGTGGCGACGATGGAGCTGACGCGCCAGACCTTGCGGCCGGCCTGGCGCAGGCCCTCGAACGCCTGCGGGCTGGTCACTTCGTGCACCAGATGGCGGTCGATGTAGAGGATGGCCGTGCCGTCTTCTTCGGCGTGGACGATGTGCTCGTCCCAGATCTTGTCGTACAGGGTGCGTCCCATGGCGGTCTCTTTGGTGGGTTTCAGGTGGGGTGGATGATTTTAGGAAGGCTCGGGCGGGGTAGGTGGCACCAAGTGTTCGACCAGGAGCCGGGCCGTGACTGGCAGGGTGTCGAAGTCGCGCGCCACCAGGCGCAATTCGCGCTGGCTCCAGGGTTCGTCGAGCGCGACGGATTGCAGCCGGCCTACGCCCCGCATGAGCGCGAAGGCCCGGTCCGGCAGCAGGCCCACGCCCAGGCCGTTGTCGATCATGCGGCACATGGCGTCCAAGCCGGTGACCTGGATGCGCTGGCGCAGCGGTCGCCCGGCCTGCGCGGCTGCCTGGTGCATGGCCAGGCTGATGCTGCTGTTGGCCTGCAGGCCGACGATGTCGCAGTCGAGCAATGCTTCAAATTTGATAGCAGAATGCCGTGACAAGACATGCCCTTGCGGCACAACGAGCACCAGGCGGTCGCTGCGGTACGGACGGCTTTGCAGGCCCTCGGGCTCGGCGGTGGCCCCGGTGTGGCACAGCCCCAGGTCGGCCGCGCCTTCGCGCACCGCCTGCAGCACGTCGGGGCTGAGGTGTTCCTGCAGGTCGATCTTGACCTGGCTGTGCGCGCGGGCGAAAGCCCCCAGGTCCTCCGGCAGGAACTGCACGATGGCCGAGATGTTGGCGTGCATGCGCACATGGCCGCGCACACCGTCGGCATATTCGCTCAGTTCGCCCTGCATGCGCTCCAGCCCGAACAGCACGGTGCGGGCGTGGTGCAGCAGGCTTTCGCCAGCGGGCGTGAGGGTGACGCCGCGGCTGTGCCGGTACAGGAGCGCGGTGTCCACTGCCGTTTCGAGATCGGACAGCCGCTTGCTGACGGCCGATGCGGCGATGAACTCCCGCTCCGCCGCGCGGCCGATGCTTCCCAGCTCGCAAACAGCCACGAAGAGCTGCAGCGAGGTGAGATCGATTCGGCGCGCAAAACTGCGCTCGGAGCTTTTCATCGGGGTTGGAGAATTCTCGTAATCAGAGAGTTGGCGTATTTTCTCCCATGAAAACACCTCCAGCCATCGTGGTATGCGATGGCTTTGCTGCCGATTCGCGCAAAAAAACGGCGCCCTGGGGCGCCGTTGGCATTGAAAGCACCAGCCTGCCGCGATCAGCTGAACAGGTTCTTCAATCGGTCGGTCCAGCTTTCGCCGCTGGGCGAGTGCTTGGCGCCGCCTTTCTTGAGCGACTCCTCCAGCTCGCGCAGCAGCTTGCGCTGGTGCTCGGTCAGCTTGACGGGCGTTTCCACCGCGATGTGGCAGTAAAGGTCGCCGGGGTAGCTGGCCCGCACGCCCTTGATGCCCTTGCCGCGCAGGCGGAACTGCTTGCCGGCCTGGGTGCCTTCGGGAATGTCGATGGCCGCCTTGCCCTGCAGCGTGGGCACTTCGATCTCGCCGCCCAGCGCGGCCGTGATGAAGCTCACCGGCACCTGGCAATGCAGGTCGTCGCCGTCGCGCTCGAAGATGTCGTGCTTCTTCAGGCGGATCTCGATGTACAGGTCCCCCGGCGGGCCGCCGTTGGTGCCCGGCTCGCCGTTGCCGGTGCTGCGGATGCGCATGCCGTCGTCGATGCCGGCGGGGATCTTCACTTCCAGCGTCTTCTGCTTCTTGACCTTGCCCTGGCCGTGGCACGTGGTGCAGGGCTCGGGAATGATCTTGCCCGTGCCGCGGCAGTGCGGGCAGGTCTGCTGCACGCTGAAGAAGCCCTGGCGCATCTGCACCGTGCCGGCACCGGCACAGGTGGTGCAGGTCTTGGCGCTGGTGCCCGGCTTGGCGCCGCTGCCGTGGCAGGTCTCGCACGATTCCCACGAGGGAATGCGGATCTGCGCGTCCTTGCCCTTGGCCGCCTCTTCGAGGGTGACCTCCATCGCGTAGCTCAGGTCGTTGCCGCGATAGACCTGGCGCCCGCCCTGGCCGCGCCCGCGCGCGCCGCCCTGGCCGAACATGTCGCCGAAGATGTCGCCGAAGGCCTCGGCAAAACCACCGAAACCTTCCGCACCCGCGCCGCCGGGGCCGCGCATGTTCGGGTCCACGCCCGCGTGGCCGTACTGGTCGTAGGCGGCCCGCTTCTGCGGATCGGAGAGCATTTCATAAGCCTCTTTGGCTTCCTTGAACCGCTCTTCGGCAGGCTTGGCCGCGTCACCCTGGTTGCGGTCAGGGTGGTGCTTCATCGCGAGCTTGCGATAAGCCTTCTTGATCTCTTCGTCCGAGGCGTTCTTTGGAACGCCCAGAACTTCGTAAAAGTCTCTCTTGGACATGGTCTTTCCGAGCTCGGTTGGAACAGGAACGCCGCGCTGGCCCCTGTGCAGGGCCCGGCGCGGCGGCTAGTCGGGCACGCGAGCGCGCTCAGCCTTTCTTCACTTCCTTCACTTCAGCGTCCACCACGTTGTCGTCGTGCGGTGCTGCGCCGGCGGAGGACGAGGCACCGCCCTGGGGCGCTGCACCTTCCGTGCCACCTGCTGCCGCGGCCTGGGCGGCCTGCGCTTCGGCGTACATCTTCTCGCCCAGCTTCTGGCTGGCGGTCATCAGCGCGGTCGTCTTCTCGTCGATGGCGGCCTTGTCCTCGCCCTTGAGCGCGTCTTCCAGGGCCTTCACGGCCGACTCGATCTGCTCCTTCTCGGCCGCATCGAGCTTGTCGCCGTGCTCGCCCAGGCTCTTGGTCACGCTGTGCACGGCGGCTTC
This sequence comes from Acidovorax sp. SUPP3434, assembly GCF_030159015.1. NCBI lineage: Bacteria > Pseudomonadati > Pseudomonadota > Betaproteobacteria > Burkholderiales > Comamonadaceae > Acidovorax > Acidovorax sp. SUPP3434. The sequence goes on along the minus strand of NZ_BQXL01000014.1, from coordinate 14,081 downwards.
GCCCTGGTTGCGCGCCTGGACCAGTTCCAGCTTCTTCTTGTCGTCGGCCGCGTTCAGTTCGGCGTCCTTCACCATCTTCTGGATCTCTTCCTCGGACAGGCCCGAGTTCGCCTTGATGGTGATCTTGTTTTCCTTGCCCGTGCCCTTGTCCTTGGCGCCCACGTGCAGGATGCCGTTGGCATCGATGTCGAAGCTCACCTCGATCTGCGGCACGCCGCGGCCTGCCGGCGGAATGCCTTCCAGGTTGAACTCGCCCAGCAGCTTGTTGGCGCTGGCCAGTTCGCGTTCGCCCTGGAACACCTTGATCGTCACGGCCGGCTGGTTGTCGTCGGCGGTCGAGAAGGTCTGCGCGAACTTCGTCGGGATCGTGGTGTTCTTGCTGATCATCTTGGTCATCACGCCGCCCAGCGTCTCGATGCCCAGCGACAGCGGCGTCACGTCCAGCAGCAGCACGTCCTTGCGGTCGCCCGACAGCACCTGGCCCTGGATGGCGGCGCCCACGGCCACGGCCTCGTCCGGGTTCACGTCCTTGCGCGGGTCCTTGCCGAAGAACTCCTTGACCTTGTCCTGCACCTTGGGCATGCGGGTCATGCCGCCGACCAGGATCACGTCATGGATGTCCGACACGCTGATGCCGGCGTCCTTGATGGCCGTGCGGCAGGGGGCGATCGTGCGTTCGATCAGCTCTTCCACCAGCGCTTCGAGCTTGGCACGCGTGAGCTTGATGTTCAGGTGCTTCGGGCCCGAGGCGTCCGCCGTGATGTAGGGCAGGTTGATGTCGGTCTGCGCGCTGTTGGACAGCTCGATCTTGGCCTTCTCGGCGGCTTCCTTCAGGCGCTGCAGGGCCAGCACGTCCTTGGACAGATCGACGCCCTGGTCCTTCTTGAACTCGGAAATGATGTAGTCGATGATGCGCTGGTCGAAGTCTTCGCCGCCCAGGAACGTGTCGCCGTTGGTGGACAGCACTTCGAACTGCTTTTCGCCATCGACGTCGGCGATCTCGATGATGGACACGTCGAACGTGCCGCCGCCCAGGTCATACACGGCGATCTTGCGGTCGCCCTTTTCCTGCTTGTCCAGGCCGAAGGCCAGGGCCGCAGCCGTGGGCTCGTTGATGATGCGCTTGACGTCCAGGCCCGCGATGCGGCCGGCGTCCTTGGTGGCCTGGCGCTGGGCGTCGTTGAAGTACGCGGGCACCGTGATGACGGCTTCCGTCACCGCTTCGCCCAGGTAGTCCTCGGCAGTCTTCTTCATCTTGCGCAGGATGTCGGCGCTGACCTGCTGGGCCGAGATCTTGTTGCCGCGCACTTCGACCCAGGCGTCGCCGTTGTCGGCCGCCGTGATCTTGTAGGGCATCAGGTCGATGTCCTTTTGCACTTCCTTTTCGGTGAACTTGCGGCCGATCAGCCGCTTGATCGCATACAGCGTGTTCTGCGGGTTGGTGACGGCCTGGCGCTTGGCCGAGGCGCCGACCAGCACTTCGCCGTCTTCCTGGTACGCCACGATGGAGGGCGTGGTGCGCGCGCCTTCCGAGTTCTCAATCACCCGCGTGGTGTTGCCTTCCATGATGGACACGCAGCTGTTGGTGGTGCCCAGGTCGATACCGATGATTTTTCCCATGTTGTTCTCCGAGATTTTGAAAAAGATTTGGATGCCGATAACTTGTGGATAACTTGGCCGGCTTCAAGCCGTCGCCGTCAGTTTTTCTTTGGGTCGGCGGGTGCTTACTTGGGCGCGGACACCGTGACCAGGGCCGGGCGCAGCACGCGCTCGGCGATCACGTAGCCTTTTTGCAACACGGACACCACCGTGTTGGGCTCCTGGTCGGCCGGCACCATGCTGATGGCCTGGTGCTGGTGCGGGTCGAACTTGTCGCCCGCATTGGGGTTGATGGCCAGCACCTTGTTGCGCTCCAGTGCGGAGGTGAGCTGGCGCAGCGTGGCGTCCGAGCCTTCGCGCAGCTGTTCGATCGTGGCGTCCTTGATGGCCAGGGCCGCGGCCAGGCTGTCGGCCACGGGGAGCATGCTTTCCGCGAAGCTCTCGATGCCGAACTTGCGGGCCTTGGAGATTTCCTCCTCGGCGCGGCGGCGGGCGTTCTCGGCCTCGGCCTTGGCGCGCAGGAATTGGTCGGCGAGATCGGCGCTCTTGGCCTTCAGCTCGGCCAGTTCGCCCTGCAGGCGGCCCAGTTCATCGGAGGCATGTGCCGCCATCGCGGCTTCGACTTCTTCAGGAGAGGGGGAGGCGTCCCCATGAGAGGCGGTGGCTGGATTGTTTTGATCGGACATGTCGATTTCTTCTGAAAGTGAACGGTACGCGCGGCAAATGGGTGCCACGCGGCGGATTTCAAGCGAAAAGGCGACGTTTGCACGCAGATGCGTCGGGCTGGCGTCGGTCTCGGCCGGCGTGAGTGTACAAGCGACCGGCCTTGAGGCTATAATCGCCGGCTTTGCCTTGCCACACCGCTTCTAGACGCAGCGGGTGGTTTCATCCACAAGGAGTTTGCATGCGTCACTACGAAATCATTTTGTTGATCCATCCGGATCAAAGCGAACAAGTTCCAGCCATGCTGGAGCGCTACAAGGGCATGATCGTCGCCGGCGGCGGCAAGGTGCACCGCGTGGAAGACTGGGGCCGCCGTCAACTGGCGTACCTGATCAACAAGCTGGCCAAGGCCCACTACCTGTGCGTGAACATCGAAGCCGACCAGGCCGTGATGGCTGAACTGGAGCATGCCTTCAAGTTCAACGACGCCGTGCTGCGCCACCTGACGGTTCAAAAGAAGAAGGCCGACACGGGTCCTTCCTCGATGATGAAGACCGTCGAGCGCGAAGAAGCCCGCAAGGCCAGCCAGGCCGAGTTCGCCGCTTCGGGCGAGCGCTGATCCATCGACTGGAGGAGTGGAAAACCACGTTGTCCTCACCGCCTGTATCGCCGAGGCTCAGGCCCTGCGCTACACGCCCGCTGGCCTGCCGGCCCTGGATCTGAAGCTCGAACACGGGTCTCAGCAGCAGGAAGCCGGTGCACAGCGCGAGGTCAAGGCGGTCGTGAAGGCCATTGCCTTCGGCACGCTCGCAGAGCGGCTGGCAAGACAGGCGCTCGGCAGCCTCTGGATCTTCCGGGGGTTTCTGGCGACGTCGCGCAACGGCAAGGGGCTGGTGTTCCACATCCAGGATATTCAACAAGATTAATTTTCAAGAGGTCCGAAAATGGCCACGTTCAAGAAGTTCAACAAAGACAAGCGCCCGAAGCGCAACACCCAGTCGCTGCTGTTCAAGCGCAAGCGCTTTTGCCGCTTCACCGTCGCCGGTGTGGAAGAGATCGACTACAAGGATGTCGACACGCTGCGTGACTTCATCGCCGAAAACGGCAAGATCATCCCCGCACGCCTGACCGGCACGCGCGCCATCTACCAGCGTCAGCTGAACACCGCCATCAAGCGCGCGCGCTTCCTGGCCCTGGTGCCTTACAGCGACCAGCACAAGATCTAAGGAGCAACAGTCATGCAAATCATCCTGCTCGACAAGGTTGTGAACCTCGGCAACCTCGGCGAAATCGTCAAGGTCAAAGACGGCTACGCCCGCAACTTCCTGATTCCTTCGGGCCGCGCACGCCGCGCCACCGAATCCGCCAAGGCCGAGTTCGAAGCCAAGCGCGCCGAACTCGAAAAGGCCGCCGCTGCGAAGCTGGCCGAGTCCCAGGCCCAAGGCGAAAAGCTCGGTGGCACGACCATCAAGCTGACGCAAAAGGCCGGCGTGGACGGCCGCCTGTTCGGTTCCGTGACCAACCACGACATCGCTGAAGAGCTGAACAAGCAAGGCTACAAGGTCGTGAAGTCGCAGATCCGCCTGCCCAACGGCCCGATCAAGGTCGTCGGCGACAACACGGTGAGCGTGGCCCTGCACACCGACGTGGTGGTGGACGTGACCGTGTCGGTCTACGGCGAAACCGCTTAACGAAAAAGCGCTGCCTCTGGCATCGATCGCGAAGCCGCCCTCGGGCGGCTTTCGCGTTTCTGGCCTGCTGTTCCATGCACCGGTCACCCACCGCCTGTGAACAGCTTGTCCACAGACTTGTCATCCCAGTCTTCCCATCTGCCTGACGGTAACCCACCGCGCCCGCCGCGAGAGGACCTTTTGCCATGACCCTCGAGTCCCTTTCCATCGACGAGGATTTCGCTCCGGCGCCGGACCGCGAAGTCGCCCAGCTGCGCGTGCCGCCGCATTCCCTGGAGGCCGAGTCCAGCGTGCTGGGCGGCCTGCTGCTCGACAACATGGCCTGGGACCGGGTGGGCGACCTGCTGGTGGACGGCGATTTCTACCGGCACGAGCACCAGCTCATCTATTCGGCCATCGGCGCCATGGTGAACGCCAGCAAGCCCGCCGACGTGATCACGGTGTACGAGCGGCTGCAGGGGCTGGGCAAGGCGGAGGAGATCGGCGGGCTGGCCTACCTCAACAGCTTGGCGCAGTACGTGCCGAGCGCGAGCAACATCCGGCGCTATGCGGAGATCGTGCGGGAGCGGTCGATCCTGCGCAAGCTGGTCACGGCCAGCGACGAGATCGCCACCAACGCCTTCAACCCCAAGGGCAAGCCGGTCGAGCGCATCCTGGACGAGGCCGAGCAGAAGATCTTCGCCATCGGCGAAGAGGGCTCGCGCATGAAGCAGGGCTTCCAGTCGCTGGACACGCTGGTGGTGGACCTGCTGGACCGCGTCCAGGAAATGGCCGACAACCCCGTGGACGTCACGGGCGTACCCACGGGTTTCGCCGACCTGGACCGCATGACGTCGGGCTTGCAGGCAGGCGACATGGTGGTGCTGGCGGCGCGGCCGTCCATGGGCAAGACCTCGTTCGCCGTGAACATCGCCGAGCACGTGGCGCTCAACGAAGGCCTGCCCGTGGCCATCTTCTCGATGGAAATGGGCGCGGCGCAGCTGGCGGTGCGGATCGTGGGCTCCATCGGTCGCGTGAACCAGGGCAACCTGCGCACCGGCAAGCTGACCGACGAAGAATGGCCGCGGCTGACCGAGGCCATCGAGCGCCTGCGCACGGTGTCGCTGCACATCGACGAGACGCCGGGCCTCACGCCCAGCGAGCTGCGCGCCAACGCGCGCCGGCTGGCGCGCCAGTGCGGCAAGCTGGGGCTGATCGTGGTCGACTACCTTCAGCTCATGAGCGGCTCGGGCTCGTCCAGTTCGGACAACCGTGCTACCGAACTGGGCGAGATCTCCCGGGGCCTGAAGATGCTGGCCAAGGAACTGCAGTGCCCGGTGATCGCGCTGTCGCAGCTCAACCGCTCGGTGGAGCAGCGCACCGACAAGCGGCCGATGATGTCCGACCTGCGCGAATCCGGCGCCATCGAGCAGGATGCCGACATCATCATGTTCATCTACCGCGACGACTACTACAACAAGGACAGCAAGGAGCCGAACGTGGCCGAGGTCATCATCGGCAAGCAACGGAACGGCCCCACCGGCACGGTGAAGCTGTTCTTCCAGAAGAACCAGACGCGCTTCGAAAACCTCGCCATGGGCTCCGGCGACGATTTCTAGGCGCCTGGGGTCAAAAAGGCCTCCAGCACATATCTTTCTAGGGCGTATTGCTATCAATTAAATAGCAAGCGACCGGAATGCGGTGCAGTCCCGGTCAGCTGCCGCCCAGTGCCCAGGCCAGCAGCCCCACGGTGGCGACGCCGGTCAGTGCCACGGCGATCGTCAGGCGCTGGCTGCGCACCCGCAGCGCATCCACCGCGCGCACGAGCTGGGCGTTCTGCTCGGCGAGCGAGCCGATCAGCACGGCCGACGCCTGCTGCTCGGCCTCCAGCGCCTGCACCCGCTGGCGCAGCGCGGCCAGGCCGTCCTCCGTGCCGTTGGGCAGGGGCGCGGCGGCGGTGGCTGCCGGCCCTTTCTGCGTCTGGCCCAGCAGCCGCCGGGCGGCCTGCAGGATCTGGGGCGTCGCCTCGATCACGTCGCCCCAGGGCACCAGCTTCAGCGCGGTCATCCATCCCACGGCCATTACCGGGTGCTCCCGCTCACAGCACTTCGCTGGCGAAGTCCGCCAGGCGTGAGCGCTCGCCGCGCGCCAGGGTGATGTGGCCGCTGTGCGGCCAGCCCTTGAAGCGGTCCACCGCGTAGGTCAGGCCGGAGGAGCCTTCGGTCAGGTACGGCGTGTCGATCTGCGCCAGGTTGCCCATGCAGATGATCTTGGTGCCCGGGCCCGCCCGCGTGATGAGCGTCTTCATCTGCTTGGGCGTCAGGTTCTGCGCCTCGTCGATGATCACGTACTTGTTGAGGAACGTGCGCCCGCGCATGAAGTTCATGCTCTTGATCTTGATGCGGCTGCGGATCAGCTCGTTGGTGGCCGCGCGGCCCCATTCGCCGGCGTTGCCGCCGTCGCCCTTGGCCAAAAATTCCAGGTTGTCGTCCAGCGCGCCCATCCACGGGCCCATCTTTTCCTCTTCGGTGCCGGGCAGGAAACCGATGTCCTCGCCCACGCTCACCGTGGCGCGGGTCATGATGATCTCTGTGTAGCGGCGCTCGTCCAGCACCTGCGTGAGGCCGGCGGCCAGCGCCATCAGCGTCTTGCCGGTGCCGGCCGTGCCGGTGAGGGTGACGAAGTCCACCTCGGGGTCCATGAGCAGGTTCATGGCGAAGTTCTGCTCGCGGTTGCGGGTGTTCACGCCCCAGATGGCGTTCTTGGCCGAGCCGTAGTCCTTGAGCGTCTGCAGCACCGCCGTGCGGTCGCGGATCTCGGTCACGCGGGCGAACAGGCTGGGCTCGCCGGGCGCCTCGAAGTACACGAACTGGTTGATCATGAGCTGCGGCACGATCGGTCCGCCGATGCGGTAGTACGTGTGCACGCCGCTCTGCCAGCTTTCCACGTTCTTGCCGGTCTTGATCCAGAAGTCGGCCGGCAGCGCGAGCAGGCCGGAATACAGCAGGTCGCCGTCTTCGAGCGTCTTGTCGTTCTGGTAGTCCTCGGCGTTCAGGCCGAGCGCGCGCGCCTTGACGCGCATGTTGATGTCCTTGGACACCAGCACCACTTCGCGCGGGGCATGCAGCTTGCGCAGCGCTTCGACGACGCCGAGGATCTGGTTGTCGGCCTTGCCCTGGGGCAGGCTGGTGGGCAGGCTGTAGTCGAGCGGCGCCGTCTGAAAATACAGGCAGCCGCCGGCCGCGCGCTGGCCGGTGGAGTCGAGCTTGAGCCCGCGCGCGATGTCGGCGCCCTGCGCGGCGGCCAGGGCGTCGAGCGTGCGGCTGGCCTGGCGTCCGTTGCGGGCGACCTCGGTCATGCCTTTCTTGTGGCCGTCCAGTTCTTCGAGCACGATCATCGGCAGGAAGATGTCGTGTTCCTCGAATCGGAAGAGGCTGGTCGGGTCGTGCAGCAGCACGTTGGTGTCCAGCACGAACATCTTCTTGGGGCCGTTGCTGCGCACCTTGCGGCTGCGCGCGCTGGGTGCCGCAGTGGAGGCTGGTGCGGGCTCGGGCGCGGCGGTGCGTGCCTGCACCGGCTCAGCCAGGGCGGGCTCACGGGCCTGCACCGGCGCAGGGGCCGGTGCGGCGCGGCGGCGCGACGGCGCGCGCTGCTCGGGTTGCAGCGGTGCCTCGCTGGCCACTGGCGCGGGTGCACGCGCGGCAGTGCTTTCAGTGCGGGGTGCCGCATCGCGGGCGGACGGGGCCGTACGCGCGGGCTTGCGGGTGGAACGGGTGGCGGGAGGGTTGGCGGATTCGAAGGCTTCGACCGGTTCGTCAACGGCGGTCAGGTCCGCACGGGCCGCGGTCTGGTGGTAAGCATCCGGAGAAAGCAGCGCGGCGCGCCGGGTGGGGGCGGGGGGCAGGGGCATGGTGCAATGGCCTCGATGGGATGTTCAGAAAGCAAAAAGCCGCCTGGAGGCCAAGGCGGCTTTTGGGTGAGGGGAGGGCGTTGCGTTTCTCAGCAGCATCGACCCATTATGCATGCTCCCCATGACGGGCCGCGGCAGCCTGCCGCAGCCGGCTTCAGGCAGCTTTCTTGAGGGCCTTGATGGACTTCACGGCCTTGAGCACTTCGTCCACATGGCCCGGCACCTTGAGGCCCCGCCATTCGTGGGCGAGGATGCCGTCGGGGCCGACCAGGAAGGTGCTGCGTTCGATGCCCTTGACCTTCTTGCCGTACATGATCTTGTTCTTGACCACGCCGAACATGTGGCACATTTTTTCTTCGGTGTCGGCAATCAGTTCGAACGGGAGTTCGAGCTTTTCCTTGAAGTCGTCGTGCGACTTCATGTTGTCGCGCGACACGCCGAAGACGGCTGCGCCGGCCTTGACGAAATCTTTGTACTTGTCGCGGAACTGCATGGCTTCGGTGGTGCAGCCAGGGGTGTTGTCCTTGGGATAGAAGTACAGAATCAGAACCTGGCCAAGATGCGAGGTATTGGAGACCTTGATCCCCCCGGTCGCGTTGGCTTCAAATTCAGGTAGGGGTTTGTTGACAACGATCGCCATGGCACTCAATCTCTCAGGATGAAAGTCGTTGAAAAGCCGGGGGAGCGGTGTGTTATTGCTCTTGGAGGGCCCCCGACCGCAACCGGAGATTTTACCTTGAAACGGACTCTTTCGCACTCTTTCAGGCCCTGCAGTCTGTAACCAAAGTACACAACTGGCGGTCAAGGCTCCAGCAGCAGGGCGGCGACCACGTTGCGCCCCTCGCCCGCCAGGATGTTGTAGGTGCGGCAGGCCGCCGGGGTGTCCATGGTCTCCAGCCCCATGCGCTTGGCCATCAGCGGCTGCAGCCAGGCGGGCGGCGGAAAGCGGTTGCGCGTGCCGCTGCCGAAGAGGATGAGTTCCGCATCGAGCCCGGCCAGTTGCGCGAAGTGCGCCGGCGTCAGGTCTTCGAAGCGCGTGCAGTCCCACGCCTGGCGGAGCCCGCGCGAGCCGAGGATCACGCTCGTCGTGAGCTTTTCGCCGTCCACGCCGATCCAGCCGGGGCCGTAGGCGCTGATGGTCTGCGTTTCGGAGCGGTCGGGCTGGAATTTCATTCGCTTTGGATGGATATCCGTTTGTGGGAAAAGGTGCGCTACGAGGGGCCAAAGGGTGCCAGGGCGCTGCGGGAACTGTGGTCAAATTATTACTTTACCGCAGCCTGAAGCAAAGGCCCCAGCACAGGCCTGCGAGGGCCATACCGCGAATCCGAAGGGTTTTCATGTAACCGAACAACACGATCAACGACATGCCGCCCGACCCCAAAAGCCCGCGCAATGCGGGCTTTGTTACTTTCACCGGCAACCCACATGGCAACAACGCGGACTTCATCCTCAGCAGAAAGAGTAGCCGGGCGCCCATGCCTACCACCGCGCGATATGTGAGCAACCTGCCCAGCTACAACGCGCTCCCTTATGGTGGACCGTTCCAACTGCGCAAACGCACCCAAAGTCTGAAAAGCACACACCCCCCACGGGGTGGTGGTATCAAAAGGCTCAGTTAACGACCGAAGAGCCACGCCACGGGAACGCAAATCATCATGGATCGCCAACAAATCGATCAGCGAGCGCGCCACACGATCCAACCGCCAAAACACAAATACATCACCCTCACGCATGGACGCCAAACACTCACGCAGCACTGGGCGATGACTAACACCACTGGCCTTCTCCTGAAAAACATGTTGCACGCCAGCCCTAGACAAAGCATCCAACTGCAACCGAGTTTCCTGATCTCGCGTGGAGACACGAGCGTACCCAACCAACCTACCCCGCTGCTGCATCAAACCTCCTATATGTTCGTAACCGGGAACGAAACGTCGAATCTTTACGGCAATAACACCGGTGCGATCCAAAGAAAAACGCCCTAAAAAGGGCGCTGGCGACAAAGCGACAAAAGCCTTTGAACGCGGACAATGAGCAAGATAAACTCAGCTGCATGCAGACCACGACATGGCTAATAGGAGCAGCGGTAGCAGGTGCACTGCTAGGCTATGCGTGGACCAAATACAAAAGCAGGCGCAAACCGCTACTACGACTCAGGACGAGCCAGGAACAGGCTGCTTTTGATCCGGTTCAGACGACGTATTCCGCGAAGCAATATCGACGGGAACGGACTGGACGTAAGGATTGAACGGCCTGTCTATACGCCACTGGTTGCAAGCCTCACTACTCACATCGAGCAATCGAGCAGCGCCCGCATAACACTTGCAGACGCCATCAATACACATAGCGCCAGTGATGACAGGCATCACGACGACCTTTCGCAGGTGGTCATATGCAGGAGCAGTCCAAGGGCGATCAGACAGGCGAGGAATGAAATCCACGCGCTCATCAGGCAACGGCTGCACCATCGCCACAGCGGCACCCACTGACTGCGCCTGAGGCACCACTGCAGCCGGACCAGCAGCGGCGACCACAGGAGCAGGGGCAGGCGCAGGCGGATTTACCTTGGCCGAAATGGAGCCATAAACGCGCCAGGTCATAACGACTACGCCGACGAGCGCAAGCACCGCCACAGCCAGCATCCAAGGCACAGAGCGAATCGGCTTGATGTGCACGGAAGCGCTTTTGTACTGCCCGAAAACATGCTTAGGCAATCGGTAGCGCTTTTTGATTGGGGCGTTTTTCCACGCCGTCCGGCAGTTGTCCGCACACTCAGGCCATTCGTACCACCAGCGGCCCAGGATGCCCAACTCACGGAGGTGTACATGCCGGCCCACCAGGGCCCGCACGTTCGAATCAATGAGATTCGGGCCTTGCGTGATGATGTAGAAATCGAGCCCACGATGCCGATGCGTTTCCAGCTTGGCGACGTGGTCAGGCACCTTGACCCCAGGACCTCGAGGACGCCACACCCGCTGGACCTCATCAATGACGATGACCGCACCGTCAGGCACGAGCTCATGCCATCGCTCAGGCTCAGCAAGCTCCTCATGCTCAATCTTGAGGTCAGGGATGCCGTTGACAAACAGCTGGCGCCCCTTGGCGACGTCGGCGAGCATGGAAACGAGGGCAGCGGACTTTCCAGTCCCAGGCGCGCCAGTGATAAGGGTAAGCATCAGCCACCCCCGGCGTTGCCGCCAGTCGTTTGGAGCGCGAAGCGCTTCATGGCCATCCAGGCCAAGCCGGACACAATGCCGCCACTGGTGATCGCCATGGCATCGAAGAAGCCACACATGGCAATGAGCTGCAGCACCTCGCCGCCGAATCCAGCCATGGCCGCTTTGGCGGCATTCATGGCAGTGGAAACAGCCGTACTCGCACCCTCATAGGTTGTGTAGCCAAAACCGAGGGCGACCATGACGCGCGAAACGATGGGCCACGAAATTTTCGCGAGCCACTCAGCAATGCCTTCCATGGTCAATCCTTCCGGGACAAGCCCATGAACGACAGCACTGCCGCCAAGTAGGCAAAGCCGACAACGAGCGGGCGCACCCCGCTAGCGAAATCGCAGAACAAGTCCCATCGGAATTCCAGGTCCATCCCCATGGCGGACAGATGCCGAGGCGCTGGACACGATCCATTGGAAGGACCGAAGCCCTCCTCACGTTCAAGCTTCACAGGCACCGTTCGATTGGGCAACTCCTTCGCCTCTATCTCCCCGAGCTTCTGACACGCGACGATGTCCGGATGCTTCTCACAGAGGCTCTGCTGCTCTTCAGGCTTTGGCTTGTCCTCAGGCGCAGGGTCAGAATCCGGATCAGCATCAGGATTAGGGATAGCACGGTCCACAGGCTGCATATCCACACGGGTAGGCGCCCCGGGCGTAGGCGCTGGCACGATACGCACACCAGGCTGCAACCAAGGCCAGTTATTAGGCCCAAGCTCAGCAGACGGGTCATACTTTGGATTAGGTACGGGGTTACCAGTGGGCACAAACAACGGCCGGTGAGCAGGTGATGGTCCAGGCTCAGGGTTAATGAATGGCTGCTCAACAGGCAAAGGCGTACCAGGAGGAAGTTCCAGAGGCACCGAATCGGGCATGGTCCACCCAGGCTCAGAATTAGGATTAATGATCCTCTGCGCAAAGTCCTCAGGAGACTCAATAGTGTCAGTACGAGAGCCCTTGACGACACATCCAGCATCTGTAGGCACGGAGCCAGCGGGGCACGGCTTCTGCACACGCTCAATGCCGTTGAACTCAACACCAAACACATAGCCAGCGGGTTGGCCGATGAATTCATACGGGAACGAAAAGCCGCCAGTGCACTTAGTGCCACTGACCGAATAAGCCGCAACATGCGCGCCCTGAGGAGTCTGACGGGCGACAATAACTCGACAGGCTTCAGTAGCCGTTGGGAAGTTTTGGCCAGCACCGGGAAAGGTGTACTCCCACCGCACAATTACCTCATCCTCATCGACGCGATGCTTCCATTTTTTGTCGTACTCATCCCAAAAGACCTTGGCAGCCATCAGCAGAGATGCAATGCCCACACCGGCGCGAACATAAGGATTGAGAAAAATAGCAGCGGCAGCAAATCGGGGAGCATTAGCAGCCAATCGATAGGCCGCAGCCATGCGGGTAGTCTGCCCACCTACATTAGCAGTGAGCCCGCCGGCCTGATAGACCACGCGGCCATATGTAGCGTCATTGGCTGCAGCAGCATAAGTAAAGCCCGCAGGGCTGGCCGCAAAGCCAGGAGGGCTGGCCAACTGCGCATATGCAGCATTAGCAGCGCCGCAGCAGCACAACAGGACAGCGGCTACCAGCGCACGCATACGATCCAAGCCATGCCGAGCACTGCGGCAAATGCGGCCCAAAAATCAGGCGTTGTCATTTGTTTCTTCCCCTCTGAAAACGCGCGCCAGGAACATGACGGAATAGGTTGCGATCCAGGCTCCAGCGACCATCCAGCCCATGTACAAGCCGTCCTGCATCTGCAGCAGGCCACACGGCTGAGCGGTATACGTTGAGACAATCTGCAGCGGCGCACCGCCCGCAACGGGCTGCAGCCGATAAGTGATCGACGCATCAGCAACACCACCTATGTCCATGACATAGGCAGTGCCACCGTGCGAGACCACAGCGCCAACCTGCGCAGACGCAGACGCTTCAGCCGCCTGTTTGGCGGTCGGATAGCAGGCCGTGCCGACTTGGAAAGCCATCACAACCCCCTGCGCATGAACCGATGGCAAAAGAGCCACACGCGCGCCGACAACACCAGCGCTGACACGGCCACCGCGTTGTAGCCCATGCCCGCCAGCACTGGCGTAATCAGCGCGAGCATCAGAGGCCCTTGCGGAGGAACTTGATGGCGAAGACGGCGATGATTGCAACCAGCACAATGCCGGCCATCTCCATGCCGTCAGCCTTCATGCCGCCGAGGGCGGTCTTGCTTTCAGCAGGGATTTCCGCCAGGGCGGAACCAGCAGACAGGGCCAGGGCCGCACCAGCAGCAGCAGCCTTCGCGCCCACCTTGGCGCCGAACTTGCGGGCAACGCCCAGAGTGTTTTCGTACATGTGATTTCCTTGATTTACAACGCTGCGAAATTGCAGCCGGATACGCAGCGCGCTACGTATCGAGCTATCAATTTCCGCCCCTTGTGTTTAGTTTTACTAAACAGTCAGGGCAAAAAAAGAGACCGGGACCAAATGGAAAGCTACATTCGCTCGACCTCACGAATGCGCCGCAATATCAAGCAGAGAAAAAACACTATCACCCCTGCAAGAGCGGACAGAAAAGCCCACAAGAAGACAAATTCATCCATGGCTATGCCCGGTCCACCTCATAGGTCCGAAACACCACCGCCTCTCCTGCACAGTGGTCCTGAACCGCATCGACCGCAGCCTCAGGGGTCGAAAACGGCGTGGCGTTGACAATGAGCGGGGTGCTATCGACACCACCCTCTCCGTCAGCGCGTAGAAAGGTGTAGTCATCCGTTGACTGCACGTAGTACCTTGGGACTATTTGCATACGTCACCGGGAACGAAATGGGGCTTTACTGGCCCTTGCCGGTGGCAACAGCCTTCGGCGTGAGCTTGTGCATGACGGTTTTCATGGTCTTGCCATTGGTGACCATTTCCATGTCGGCTTCGGCCGAAAAAGGAAACGGCAGATGCTTGAACGCATCGAATTCAGCCGCCGTGCCGAGGGTGAATTCAGCAGCGCTCATGCCCTTGG